>NZ_JBIWFK010000002.1:0-845061 GCF_044763015.1 Streptomyces sp. NPDC096324
GGCTTCTCCTCCAGCGACCCCGGCCGCCTCTTCCTCCCCACGATCATGGACCCCGTCTACGGCTACCAGGTCACCAACGTCGAGGCGTCCATGTCCTCGCCCTCCTCGCTGCTCCACTGGACCCGCCGCATGATCGAGATCCGCAAACAGAACAAAGCCTTCGGACTCGGCTCCTACACCGAACTCCCCTCCTCCAACCCCGCCGTCCTCGCCTTCCTGCGGGAATACAAGGACGACCTGGTGCTGTGCGTGCACAACTTCTCGCGCTTCGCCCAGCCCACCGAGCTCGACCTGCGCGAGTTCGACGGCAGGCACCCCGTCGAGCTCATCGGTGGCGTGCGGTTCCCGGCCATCGGCGAACTGCCCTACCTGCTGACCCTCGCCGGCCACGGCTTCTACTGGTTCCGGCTGCGCCCCGCGGTCGGGCCCGGCACCACGAGGCGCTCGTGAACGCGTCCCCCTCGACAGCCCGCCCGCCCCTGAAAGGACGTGCCGTCATGGCGAACACCGCTCTGCGGCGTCCGAGCGGCCTCGACACCGCTCCGCTGCTCACCTCGCTGGCCGAGCTGCTGCGCGCCTGGCTGCCGCGGCAGCGCTGGTTCGCGGGCAAGGGCAGGCCCGTGACGGATCTGACCCTGCTGTCGACCACCGAGCTGTACCCGGGGTGTCTGCATCTGCTGGTCCGCACCGAGCACCTCGGTCCGCCCGCCCACGGCACGGCCGGCACCCCCGCGGCCGAGGACTGCTACCAACTGCTCCTCGGTGTGCGGGAGGTCCTGCCGCCGCGGCTGGCCCACGCCTTCATCGGCCGGGCGAGCGCCGGTCCGCTGGCCGACCTGACCGTGTACGACGCCTTCCACGACCCGAAGGCCGCGGGACTGCTCCTGGAGCGGCTGCGCCGTTCGGGTACGGCGGGACCGCTGCGGTTCGAACGCGACCCCCGTGTGACGGTGCCGTCCGGTCTCGCGCCGCGACTCCTCGACGCCGAGCAGTCCAACACCTCACTGGTTTACGGGGACGCGTTCATACTGAAGGTCTTCCGGCGCGTCCAGCCCGGCATCAACCCGGACCTGGAAGTGCCGCGCGCCCTGGCCCGGCAGGGCTGCACCCGCGTCCCCGCGCCGGCCGCGTGGTTCCGGACCTCGGAGCCCCAGGAAGCGACCCTCGGCGTCCTCCAGCCGTATCTGCGGGGCGCCGCCGACGGCTGGGCGCTGGCACTCGAGTCCCTCGGCTCACGGCAGGACTTCACGGGCGAGGCGTACGAACTGGGCCGGGCCACCGCCGAGGTGCATCTGACCCTGGCCGAGGCCTTCCCCGTGGACACGCCGAGCCCGTACCGGAACAAGCGGCTCGCGGAGGCGATGCACGGGCGTCTCGACTCCGCCGTCCGCTCCGTCCCCGAACTTCGCCCGCACGCAACCGGGTTGCGGTCGGCGTTCGACGCGCTCGCCGCCCTGGACTCCGCGGTCCGCCCCGCCCAGCGCATCCACGGCGATCTCCACCTCGGCCAGGTCCTGCGCGCCGGGGAACGGTGGTCGGTCATCGACTTCGAGGGTGAACCCGCCCGCCCGATCAGCGAACGTCGGCGTGTCCAGTCGCCCGTACGCGATGTCGCGGGCATGCTGCGGTCCTTCGACTACGCGGCCCGCTCCCGGCAGCCCTGGCGTCCCGAGTGGGCGGAGCGCTGCCGCGAGGCCTTCTGCTCGGGCTACGCCGCCGCGGCGGCCTGGGACCCGCGCGAGGAGCCCGAACTGCTGCGCGCGTACGAGACGGACCGCGCCGTGTACGAGGTGCTGTACGAGGCACGGCACCGGCCCGACTGGCTGCCCGTCCCCATGGCGGCCGTCGGACGGCTCGCCGACAGCCCCTGACGACCTACAACCCCGGTACCCGGTGACCGGCTCACCACCCGGCCTCCGCCGCCGACCGCCGCCGGTCACCGACCCCGAACCCGAACCCGAACCCGACCCCGACCCCGACCCCGACCCCGACCAGCACGAATGCTCCCGCCGACCACCCGTACACCCCCACTTCGAGAGGCCCAAGCCGTGACCCGCACCGCATCCTCCCGCGTTCGACGGGCCAAGCCCGCCGCCCCGTCCGCGCAGCCCGCAGCGCTGGACCCCACGGATCGGGGGCGGCTGCTCTCCGGCGCCCATCACGATCCGCACGCGCTGCTGGGTGCCCATCCGGTGCCGGGCGGAGTGGTGTTCCGGGCGCTGCGGCCGTACGCCCAGGGGGTGGCGGTGGTCGTGGACGGGAACCGTACGGCGCTGGACGACCTGGGCGACGGGCTCTTCGGCTCCGTCCTGCCGTTCGACGCGATTCCCGACTACACCCTGGTCGTGACGTACGACGTCACCGAGTTCGAGACACAGGACCCCTACCGGTTCCTGCCGGCACTCGGCGAGTTCGACCTGCATCTGATCGGCCAGGGCCGGCACGAGGAGCTGTGGCGGGCGCTCGGCGCCGAGCCGATGACCCACGAGGGGGTGGAGGGCACACGCTTCACCGTGTGGGCCCCGAACGCCCAAGGGGTCCGGGTCTGCGGGGACTTCTGCCACTGGGACGGCGCCGCCGGGTTCCCGATGCGCTCGCTCGGGTCGTCCGGTGTGTGGGAGGTGTTCCTGCCCGGCATGGGTGAGGGGACGCTCTACAAGTTCGACATCACGCGCCCCGACGGATCCCGCACCCTGCGCGCCGACCCGATGGCCCGCCGCACCGAGGTGCCTCCGGCCACCTCGTCGGTCGTGACGCGGTCGTCGTACACGTGGCAGGACGCGAAGTGGATGAAGGAGCGGGCGAAGCAGCGCCCGGTGCACGCGGCGCCGTTCTCGGTGTACGAGGTACATCTCCCGTCCTGGCGGCCCGGTCTGACCTACCGTCAACTGGCTGACCAGCTCCCCGCCTACGTCACCGACCTCGGCTTCACCCACGTCCAGCTCATGCCCGTCGCCGAGCACCCCTTCGGCGGCTCGTGGGGCTACCAGATCACCGGGTTCTACGCGCCCACCGCGCGCCTGGGCACCCCCGACGACTTCAAGTACCTCGTCGACGCCCTGCACCGCGCCGGAGTCGGCGTCCTCATGGACTGGGTCCCCGCCCACTTCCCCCGCGACGACTGGGCCCTCGCCCAGTTCGACGGCCGCCCGCTGTACGAACACGCCGACCCGCGGCGCTCCGACCACCCCGACTGGGGCACGCTCGAATTCGACTACGGCCGCCGCGAGGTCCGCAACTTCCTCGTCGCCAACGCCACTTACTGGTGCGAGGAGTTCCACATCGACGGCCTGCGGGTCGACGCCGTCGCCTCCATGCTCTACCTCGACTACTCCCGCGAAGAGGGTCAGTGGGCCCCCAACGAGTTCGGCGGGCGGGACAATCCCGACGCGGTGGCGTTCCTCCAGGAGATGAACGCCACCGTCTACCGCCGCAACCCCGGTGTCGTCACGATCGCCGAGGAGTCCACGGCCTGGGAAGGCGTCACCCGTCCGACGTCCGACGGAGGGCTCGGCTTCGGCCTCAAGTGGAACATGGGCTGGATGCACGACTCGCTGGAGTACATGCAGCACGAGCCGATCCACCGCAAGTACCACCACAACGAGATGACCTTCTCGATGGTGTACGCCTACAGCGAGAACTACGTCCTGCCGATCTCCCACGACGAGGTCGTGCACGGCAAGCAGGCGCTCGTCTCCAAGATGCCCGGCGACTGGTGGCAGCGGCGCGCCAACGCCCGCGCCTACCTCGGCTTCATGTGGGCCCACCCCGGCAAGCAACTGCTCTTCATGGGGCAGGAGTTCGCGCAGGGCGGTGAATGGAAGGAGGCCGAGGGCCCCGAGTGGTGGCTCCTCGACCCCGCCTACTGCGCCGAAGCCGACCACCGCGGGGTCCAGGATCTCGTCCGCGACCTCAACACCCTCTACCGCGGCGAACCCGCGCTGTGGGAACGCGACACGGACCCGTCCGGCTTCACCTGGGTCGTCGGCGACGCCGCCGACGACAACGTCTTCGCCTTCCTGCGTCACGCCGCCGACGGCACCCCGCTGCTCGCCGTCTCCCACCTCTCCCCCGCCGTCCGGCACGGCTACCGCCTCGGCGTCCCCGAGGAGATCCCCGCCTGGCGGGAGGTCCTCAACACGGACAGCCTCCGCTACGGCGGCAGCGACGTCGTCCACCCCGAACCCGTCAAGGCCGAGGCGATCGGTATGCACGGCCGGCCGACCAGCATCGAACTGACGCTGCCGCCGCTGGCGACGGTGTGGCTGCGGCCGGCCTGAGCCGGACCGCAGCCACCTCCGGGAAGCCCGCCTCAGGCCGAGGCGGGCTTCCCGGCCGTGAAGAGCCAGGTGTGGAAGAGTCCGGAGAGGTCCTTGCCGGACTCCCGCTCGGCGAGCCGGATGAACTGGGCCGTCGTCCCGTGCCCGTCGCGGTGGACGGTGGCCCAGGTGCGCAGGACGCGGAAGAACACGGGATCGCCGACGGTCGTGCGCACCTTGTGCAGGACCATGGCGCCCCGGGCGTACACCGGAGTCTCGAAGATGTGCTCGCCGCTGCCGGGATCACCCGGCGGGAACGCCCAGAGGTCCTTGCCCGCGGGGGTGGCGTACAGCGTGTCGAAGGCCTTCTGCGCGCTCTTGCCGCCGTGCTGCTCGGCGTACAGCCACTCGGTGTAGGTCGCGAAGCCCTCGTTGAGCCAGATGTCCTTCCACCGGGTCAGGGTGACGGAGTCGCCGAACCACTGGTGGGCGCTCTCGTGGACGAGGGTGTCCAGGTCGGGCGCGGAGTCGTACACGGGACGGGTCTGGGTCTCCAGGGCGTAGCCGACCTGCGGGGCCCGGTCGACGATCGCTCCGGCCGCCCGGAAGGGGTAGGGGCCGAAGAGCTTGCTCTCCCAGGCCAGGACGGACGGCAGCTTCTTGACGACCGGCGCGGCGGCGGCGGCCTCGCGGGGGTCGATCGCGTTGTAGATCTTGAGGCCGTCGCGGGTGGTGTACTGCTCGACCTTGAACGTGCCGACGGTCGACGTGGCGAGATAGGCCGCCATCGGTTCGGACTGGCGCCAGCGGAAGGTGGTCCGGCCGTTCGCGGTCCGCTGCCCGAGCAGGACGCCGTTGGCGACGGCGGTGCTCCCCTTCGGCACGGTCAGGGTGAAGTCGTACGACGCCTTGTCCGTGGGGTGGCTGTTGGCGGGGAACCACGTCATCGCGCCCTGGGGCTCGCCGGCCACGAACGCGCCGTCGTCCGTGGGGATCCACCCGTCGAGGGAACCGTCGGGGTCGGTGACCGGCTTCGGGGTGCCGGAGTAGGTGACGGTGACGCGGAACTCCTGGCCCTTGCGCAGGGTGTCCTTCGGGGTGACGACGAGCTCGCGGCCGTCGCGCCGGAACGCGGCCTTGGCGTGGTCGACGGTGACGCCGGTGACCTTCAGTCCGCTGAGGTCGAGGTCGAACCGGCTCAGCCGCTGCGTGGCTCTGGCGGTGATGACCGCCTTGCCGTCGAGGTGGCGGCTGTGCGGGTCGTAACCCAGCGTCAGATCGTAGTGCCGGACGTCGTAGCCGCCGTTGCCCGAGAGAGGGAAGTACGGGTCTCCCGCGCCGGCGGAGCCCACGCTCCCGGCCGCCGTGGCGGGGCCCGCCGCGGTGAGCAGGGCGGCGATGGCCACGGGGACGGCCGCGACGACGGCCTCGCGGCGAAGGACGGTTGTGCGTCGTGCGGCCTCGTGCGGGCGTGGTGTCACGTTCGCTCCTCCGGTTCGACGGTGATCACTCGCGCACAGCCTATGAGTCCCTCCCCGCCCCGGCCCCCACGATCGGGTCAAGTCGCCGCCGTGCCGCGGGGGCCGGTTGGCCGGGTCGTGCTCACACCCAGGGCGGCGGACCGTCCGGGACGAGCTGGTGGACGTCGAAGAGGACGGCGGACTCGACGCCGAGCGCCGCTCCGCCCATGCCGGCCGCCCAGGTGAGGAACGGCCGCGGTTCGAAGGCGCCCGCGCCCAGGGCTTTGGTGTACTCGGCGTGCGCCTCCAGCGAGGCGATGCCGCGTTCGAGGGGTTCGCCGGTGACGTCGACGCCGTGGGTGGGCTGCTCCGCTCCGGCGACGCAGACCATCCGGATGCCGTTCCAGGGTTCCAGCCCCTCGTCGGCGAGTTCGGGGAAGATCCAGCGGTTTCCCGCGTCGCGTGCCGCGTCGAGGGCGGCCAGGCCCACCGCCCGGTGGTCCGCCTGGTTGGTCATGCCGCCGACCATCCGTACCGTGAACGCGCCGGACACCACGATGTCGGGCCGGTGGCGGCGCATCGCGCGCACGATCTCCCGGCGCAGCGCGGTGCCGTACTCGACGACGCCGTCGCGGTGATCGAGGAACTCGACGGTGTCGACGCCGACCTGCCGTGCGCCGGCCCGTTCCTCGGCCTCGCGCAGCGGTGCCGCCCGGTCCGGGTGCAGGCCGTCGATGCCGGCCTCTCCCCTGGTCGCCAGCAGATAGCTCACCTGCTTGCCCTGGGCTGTCCAGCGCGCGACGGCGCAGGCGGTGCCGTACTCGATGTCGTCCGGGTGGGCGGCCACGGCGAGACACCGCTCCCAGTCCTCCGGCAGCGCGGGCAGGCCCGTACCGCCCCCGAAGCCTGCTTTGTCCTGTGTGGGATCCATGTCCGGGATGATGGCGCGCGACGGGCGGAGACCGACAGAGGCGCGCTTCCCGGGCTCGCGCGCCGGGCTTACGCGCCCCGGTGTGCCCGGCGGGCCGTGGTGCGCCGCCGCGGCCGCCGGCCGCTGGCCGAACTGCGGGACGTCGTGGTGAAGTCTGTTCACACGTACACGTAGAGGTACACGTCCGAGGGGCCGGTGTCGGAAGCCGCCGCTCCCCTCGACGGCGTCGTCGGCCGACGGCGCGTCAGACCCCGTACAGCGCAGAGGAGATGCCGTGACCACCACCTCGCCCACCTGGAACCATTCACCCGTCAGGGTGGGGCTCGTCGGCGCGGGGCCCTGGGCGCGGGCCGTGCACGCCCGGGTGCTCGCCGCCGGACCCGAGACGGTGCTGACGTCGGTGTGGGCGCGCCGGCCGGAGGCCGCCCACGAGACGGCGGCCCCGTACGGCGCGGAGGTCGCCGCGACGTTCGAGGAACTGCTCGACGACTGCGAGGCGGTGGCCTTCTCGGTTCCGCCCGCGGTGCAGGCCGAACTGGCCGTACGGGCCGCCGAGGCGGGCAAGGCGCTCCTCCTGGAGAAGCCGCTCGCGCTCGACCTGCCCGCGGCGCGGCGGCTCGTGGACGCGATCGACGCCTCGGGCGTGGTCTCCCAGCTCGTCCTGACGAACCGCTACCATCCGGCCGCCCGGCGGTTCCTGGCGAAGGCGCGGACCCTGGAGGTCTCGGGCGCGCGCTCCTGCGGTATCAGCGGCGCCTTCCTGGGCGGTGACTTCGCGACCCCGTGGCGCCTGGAGCACGGGGCGCTCCTGGACCTCGGACCGCATCTGCTCGATCTGCTGGACGCGGCCCTGGGGCCGATCGTCCGGGTGCGCGGCGCCGGGGACCCGCGCCGTTGGCTCGAACTCACCTGCGAGCACGAGAGCGGCGCCGTGAGCCAGGCCTCCCTGTCGGGCTCGGTCGAGGTCGAGCACGGGATCACCCGCGTCGAACTGTTCGGCCGGCATCCCGAGCTGGTCCTGGACTTCGGGACCCTCGACCACGAGGAGTCCTGGCCCGTACTGCGCCGCGAGTTCGCGACGGCCGTCCGCTCGAACCACCCGGGCCCCCTCGACGCCCACCGCGGTCTGTACCTCCAGACCCTGATCACCCAGGCGCTGGACGGCTGAGGGGACGCCCCGCCGGTCACCGCTCCGAGCACCGCCCCGGATCGCTGCGGCGCGGCCGTTCAGGCGAAACGGCCGGTGGGGAAGCGTGTGGGGGCGGTGGCGGGTCGAGACAGGTGGTGTGAATCTGCCGAAGCTGCCGTTGATCGCGCCCATGCTCGCGACGCCCGGATCCCTGCCGGCCCCCGGCCAGGACATGCGGTGGGCGTACGAGACGAAGCAGGACGGTCAGCGTGCCGTGGTCTATCTGCCCGGGGACGGCAGCGTGACCCTGCGGGCGCGCTCCGGTGAGGACATCACCGCCGCCTACCCGGAACTGCGGGCACTCGGCGGTGTGCTCGGCACGACCGCGGCGGTCCTGGACGGCGAGGTGCTGGTCCTCGACGAACAGGGCCGGGGCGACTTCCAGCTCCTGCAGTCCCGCATGGGTCTCGCCCGGTCGCCGGGCAGGGCGGCCCGGCGCGCCGGCCAGGCACCGGCTCATCTCGTCCTGTTCGACGTCATGTATCTCGGCGGCGACCTCACGGGCCAGCGCTACGGGCGGCGGCGCCGGATGCTGGAGAGTCTCTCCCTGGCGGGCCCGTTCTGGTCGACGCCGACGGCGCTCGTGGGGCACGGCGAGGAGGCCCTGCGGGCGACGCGGGCGAGCGGTCTGGAGGGGCTGGTCTGCAAACGGCTCGACTCGGTGTACGAGCCCGGCGTGCGCTCCCGGTCCTGGGTCAAGATCCGCAACATGAGGACCGCGGACGTCCTGGTCGGCGGATGGGTCCCCGGGAAGGGCCGTCTGTCGGGCCTGCCCGGCGCGGTACTCGTGGGCCAGCGCGACGAGGGAAGGCTGCGCTACGTCGGGAGCGTGGGCACCGGATGGAACGCGGCCGAACGCGCCGAACTCGCCCGGCTGCTGCGGGCCGCCGAGACGGGCCGCTGCCCGTTCGACACCCTCCCGCGGGCGGCCGAGGCGCGCTGGGTGCTCCCCCGGCTGGTGGGCGAGGTCCGCTACAGCACCCGTACCCGCGCCGGACTGCTCCGCCAGCCGTCGTGGCTGCGGCTGCGCCCCGACCTCGCTCCCGAGGACTCGGCGGCCGATCTCCCGTAGGCACGGGCCGCTGCGCGAAGGCGAAGGAGCCGGCCGCACACGGCGGTCGGCTCCTTCGCGGCCCCGGTCAGGTTCTGCCGGGTCCGCCGCTGCCGAAGGACCCGCTGGATCCGGGTTGCCAGCGCTTGCGGTGCTGGTCGTCGGCGTGTTTCGTTCCCGCGGAGTGCATGTTGTACGGCATCAGCCGCTCACTCTCGTCCACGGCGTGCGGGACCTCGTCGGGTTCCCGCATCTCACGCTCCTCGTGCACCGCCCCGCTGTCGGGCAGCCTGGGCTGCTCCTCGGGTGTGGGCGGGCGCGATTCCAGGTTCCGGACCCTGATGCCCATCCGGACGGCCCAGACGAGGGCCCCGGCGATGATGAGGCCGCCGATGAAGGCGGCGCCGGCATTGAGCGATGAGCTTGCTGTGATCAGATCTTGGCTCGCGGTGTACATGGTGTTCGCGTACCCCCAATACCAGGGGAAATCTGCGTACTGGCCCGTCAGCGACGGCCATTCCATTGTATTCCGGATCAATCCGGGCGCTATGCCGCGAATCCGGACCCGTCATTCCGGGCGGTGCGCCACGGCCCCGAACATGGTCACCGACAAGTGCAGGCCGCCCTGGCGCGCGGCGTCCGTGAGGTCCTCGTACAGGCGGTCGCGCCGCGACTCGTCGATGAGCCCGCGGTTCAGCGCCGAGTCGCCGAGCATGCGGATGAGCGGCCAGGCGACCGACTTGTGGTCCTGGAGCAGCGCCTGCGATCCACGGTCGTCGATGACGAGTCCCGCGGCCGTCAGCCGTCCCACCAGCTTGCGTCCGGAGTACGGGTCGGCGGCGGCGGACAGCGCGCCGGTGGTGAGCGCGGCGATCGTCTCGGGGTCACCGGGGTGCAGGATCGTGGTCGCCCAGTCGGTGTCCAGCAGGGCGACGCGCCCGCCGGGGCGCAGCACGCGCGCTATCTCGAAGACGGCCTTCTCGGGTTCCGCGAGGTGCTGGAGGACCCGCTCGCACCACACGACGTCGACGGTGGCGTCGGGCAGCGGCAGGGCGAGGGCGTCGGCGTCGGCGAAGCGCGCGGCACTGCGTTCCTCGGTCCCCCGCTGTTCGGCCACGGCGCGCAGCCCGGGGTTGGGTTCGATGCCGAGCACCCTGCCGCGGGGACCCACCGCCGCGGCGAGACGACGGGTCTGGGACCCGGTGCCCGCGCCGATGTCGAGCGCCCGCTCCCCGGGCCGTACGGCCAGTGCCGCGTGCGCCCACGAACGCAGGCGCTGTACGCCGTCGTTGACGTCCTGGGCGTCGAGAGCGCCCACCAGACGGGAGGTGCTGTCCGCGCTGATGTTCTGCGCGTGGAAGGCCGACGTAGGCCGCGTGTCCACCATGGCGGTCACTCTAGAACCACCATGGTCGTTTTTGAGATTCAGATTGTGTAACGCCTCAAGGCCGGTGTGACAAAAGCGAGCACAAGCACCGCGATGATCACCAGCAGGCCTCCGCCGGCGACCGCGGCGGGCGCTCCGAAGGCCGAACCGGCCGTGCCGTGAAGGACGTCGGCGACGCGCGGGCCGCCCACGACGACCACGGTGAAGACACCCTGGAGCCGTCCGCGCATCTCGTCGGTGGCGGCGGACAGCAGGATCGCGCCGCGGAAGACCATGGAGACCATGTCGGCGACCCCGGCCAGGGCCAGGAAGGCCACGGCGAGCCACAGGCTGCCGCTGAGACCGAACCCGGCGATGGCCGCGCCCCAGGCCGCGACGGAGACGATGACCATCAGGCCGTGCCGGCGGGCGCGGGAGAAGGTGCCCGACATCAGTCCGCCCACGACGGCGCCGATGGGGATCGCCGCGAACAGCAGGCCGAGCGCGAGTCCTTCGCCGTAGGAGCCGTACGTCTCGGCGGCGAGCTGCGGGAACAGGGCGCGCGGCATGCCGAGGACCATGGCGATGATGTCGGCGAGGAAGGACAGCAGCAGCACCTTGTGCAGGGCGATGTAGCGGAAGCCGGCCACCACTTCGCGCAGACCCGCGCGCCGGGAGGCCGCTTTGCCGAGGGGCGGCAGCGCGGGGAGCCGCAGGACGGCCCACACGGTGACGGTCAGGGCGAGGGCGTCGATGAGATAGAGCTCGGGCAGCCCGATGAGGGGGATGAGCGCACCGGCGAGCATGGGTCCGGCCACCGAGCCGGTCTGCATGACCGTCGCGCCGAGCGCGTTGGCGGCGGGCAGTTCGTCCGCCGGGACGAGCCGGGCGATGGACGCGCTGCGGGCCGGGGAGTTGAGGCCGAAGAAGGCCTGCTGGAGGGCGAGCAGGACCATCAGGACGAGCACCGACTCCAGCCCGGTGACGGCCTGCGCCCAGAAGAGCAGCGAGGTGACGGCTATGCCGATGTTGGTGACGAGGAGCAGTTTGCGGCGGTCCACGCTGTCGGCGATCGCACCGCCCCACAGGGCGAACACGACGAGCGGCACCAGACCGGCGAGGCTGGCGTAGCCGACCCAGGCCGAGGATCCGGTGATGTCGTAGATCTGCTTGGGCACGGCGACGGCGGTGAGCTGGCTGCCCACGGACGTGACGGCGGTCGACGACCACAGCCGGCGGTAGGCGGGGCGGCGCAGCGGCCGGGTGTCCATGGCCCAGCGGCGCCATCCGGAGCGGTCGGGCCGCTGGGTCTCCGCGCTCCCGTGGGACTCCGCGCCGCCGCCGCTCCCGGGGTCCACCGCGGCGCCGCCGCCGCTGTCCGGCCCCGCGGCGCCGTTGTCCGTACTGCTCTGGCTCGTGTCCACGCTCACCCTGGTTGCTCGATACATCTTTCGATTCGAGGATCACTATGGCCGAGCGTGGACGGCTCGTGTCCCCCGGGGGCAGGCATTTGGCGCGAACGAAACAAAGGCACGGGGCGTCGGCGGCACTGCACGGCGGTTCAGGCGCCGGCGATCAGGGTGACGCCCATCGCGATCATGGTCGTGGCGACGAGACCGTCCAGCACGCGCCAGGACGCGGGCCGGGCGAGGAAGCGGCCGAGCAGCCGCGCGCCGAACCCCAGGGCGGCGAACCAGCACAGGCTGGCGAGCACCGCGCCCAGACCGAACGTCCAGCGCAGCGATCCGTGGCCGGCCGCGAGCGAGCCGAGCAGGAACACGGTGTCGAGATACACGTGCGGGTTGAGCCACGTCAGGGCGAGGCAGGTGAGGACGGCACGCCGCCAGGAGCCCGGGGATCCGTCGGCCGCCCGGAGGGCCGACGGCTGGAGCACGCGCCGGGCGGCGAGAACTCCGTAGACGACCAGGAAACAGCCGCCGATCAGGCCGACCGCGGTGAGCGCCGCGGGCCAGGCCACCACCACGGCACCGACCCCGCCGACCCCCAGCGCGATGAGCAGCGCGTCGGACAGGGCGCAGATGCCCACGACGGCGAGGACCGCGTCCCGGCGGACTCCCTGGCGCAGGACGAAGGCGTTCTGCGCGCCGATGGCGACGATGAGGGAGAGGCCGGCGCCGAATCCGGCGACCGCTGCGGCGAGGGCGTCTGTCATGCCTCCGACGCTAGAAAGCGGATCGTCAGGAGTACAGCTAAAGATTCTTACGTATCCTTAGCGTTCGTGATGACGGACCTGCCCCTCGACCAGGTGCGCACCCTGCTCGCCGTGGTCGACGAGGGCACCTTCGACGCGGCGGCTTCGGCCCTCCATGTGACGCCCTCGGCCGTGAGCCAGCGGGTCAAGTCGCTCGAACAGCGCACCGGCAGGGTCCTGCTGACGCGGACGAAGCCGGTGCGGCCGACCGAGTCCGGCGAGATCGTCGTGCGTTTCGCGCGCCGGCTCGCCCTGCTGGAGCGGGACGCGCACGCCGAGCTCGGCATGTCCGGCTCCGGTGAGCCCACCCGGCTGTCGATCGCCGTGAACGCCGATTCGCTGGCCACTTGGTTCCTGCCCGCCCTCGCCCGCGTGCCGGACGGACTCGGGCTGTGCTTCGAGCTGCGCCGCGAGGACGAGGACCACACCGCCGCCCTGCTGCGCGAGGGAACGGTGATGGCGGCGGTCACCTCGTCGCCCGACCCGGTGGCCGGCTGCTCCGTGCGCACCCTCGGGATCATGCGCTATCTGCCGGTGGCGAGCCCCGGCTTCGCCGAACAGTGGCTCGGCACCAGGACCGGCGCACCCCCGCGCGAGCTGATCGGATCCGCCCCGGTGGTGGCCTTCGACCGCGACGACGACATCCAGGACGACTTCGTCCGCGCCCTCGCCGGCGGTCCCGGAGCGAGCACGCTGCGCCACTTCGTCCCCACGTCGGAGGGGTTCGTCGACGCCGTGGCGGCCGGGATGGGCTGGGGCATGGTGCCCGAGGTCCAGGCCGGTCCGCTGCTGCGCGCCGGACGGCTGGTGCGTATCGCGGCCGGCCGGGACATCGACGTCCCCCTGTTCTGGCAGCAGTGGAAGCTCGATTTCCCCGCCCTCGGCGCGGTGGCGGAGGCCGTGGCGGCCTCCGCGGCCCAGACGCTGCGGCCCGGCCCGGCCTTCTGAATCGCTCGCTTCCCGACAGCTTCCGAACCGGGCGCGAGCCGGTATGTTCACGCTGGGCACTTTCGGGCGCGGCCGGGAAGAATGGCCTGACCTCCTGGTGCCGCGGAGGACGTCGAGGTGCGGTGAGCGACCCGAGAGGCGCATTCTTGCTGTGTTACCCCCCTGGTGGCGGGCGGACGAGGGCAGATCGATGAGAGGGAGCGCCGAGCGTGAGGGCCGGGCGCTGGACAGCCTGACCTCCCTGCTCACTGACGCGGTGACGGACGCGATCCGGGCCGCCCGCGGCTTCGCGGGAGGCGTGTATCTGCGCTCCGGCACGCCCGGACTGCTGCGTCTCGCCGTGCTCGCGGGCCTGCCGGGCCCCCTTTTCCGCCCCTGGTCGCGCATGCACGTGGACCGGCCGTTCCCGGTCGCGGACGCCCATCGGCTCGGTGTGGAGGTGCTGCTCGCCGATCCGACCGAGACGATGCGCCGCTACCCCCAGCTCGCTGCGGGACTGCCGTTCCAGTTCGGTTCGCTCTACGTGCCCGTCGTCGGGGACTCCACTTCGTACGGGGTCCTGATCGTGCTGCGCCCGCCGGCCTCCGACGCCACCGAGGTCCTGCCGGACCGCGACCGGATGACGGCTGTGGCGGCGGAGCTCGGAGCCCGCCTGGCGAAACTGGACAAGGACGGGTCCACGGTCCTGTGGGACGCCGAACCGCTCGGAACCCGGCCGCCGGTCGACGGCCCGTCCACCCGGTGCGTCGGGGGCTTCACCTGGGATCCGGACGACGGCGGACTGATCGCGGACGACGCCCTGTGGGCGCTTCTCGGGATCCCCCAGGAGGACTTCGCGGGCACCCCCGAGGCCTTCGCGGACGCGCTGGCCCACGACGAACCCCGGCTGCTGCTGGCCGCCCTGCGCGAGACCGCCGCCGGCCGGCCGCCGCCCCATCCGCTGCCGGTACGCACCGGCGGCGGCGGACTGCGGCTCCTGGAACTGTGGACCGCGGGAGGAGGGGACGACCCGCCCTACCGGGTCAGCGGCGCGCTCGTCGACCCGGGACCCGGGCCGGCCGCGGACGGCGCGGCCGACCAGCTCCCGGAGGGCGTCTTCGCGATCGACCGGATCGGGCTGATCACCTACGCCAACCCGCGCGCCGCCGAGCTGCTCGGCCGCCCGCGTGCCGAGCTGCTGGGACGGCTGCTGTTCGACGTGGTGCCCTGGATGGACCACCCCGCCTACGAGGACCATCTGCGCGGCGCGCTGCTCTCGCCGGACCCGGTGCACTTCCGGGCCCGCAGCCCGCTGGGAAGCGGCACCGCGACGACTCCGGGCCACCTGACGGGCACCTGGCTGAGCTTCTCCGTCTATCCGGGACCGGGCGGGGTGACCTGCAAGATAACGCCGCTGGGGCGGGTCTCGGAGGGCGCCGGGAACACCCCGTTGGACGTCGAGGCGACACAGGCGGTACGCGCCGAGGTCGAGGAACCCGACACCGGTGTCCCGGGCACGGCACCGCAGTACCGGCCCATCGTCCTGGCGATCGCGCTGACCGAGGCGGTGACCGCGCGGCAGGTGTCCGAGGTGGTGATGCGCGAGCTGCTGCCCGCGTTCGGCAGCCGCCGCCTGGCCATCTACCTGCTGCAGGACCGCCGCCTGTATCTGGCCTGGGAGACCGGCTTCCCGCAGGGGTTCCTCGCCCCCTTCGACGGCGTGGGCCTGGACGCCAAACTGCCCGGCGTCGAGGCGCTCACCAGCGGCAGGGCGCTCTTCTTCGAGTCGATGGAGCAGCTCGCCGCCGCCTACCCGGGCATCTCCCTGGACGCCACCGTCGGGGCCCGTGCCTTCCTTCCGCTGATCGCGTCCGGACGCCCGGTCGGCTCGTGCATCCTCGGGTTCGACAAGCCCCGCGGCTTCAGCACCGAGGAGCGTACGGTGCTCACCGCGCTCGCCGGGCTGATCGCGCAGTCCCTGGAACGGGCGAGGCGCTACGACAACGAGGCGGCGCTCGCCCGCGGACTCCAGGAGGCCCTGCTGCCGCACCGGCTGTCGGCGCACCCTCTCATCCAGACGACGGGCCGCTATCTGCCCGGAACCGTGGGCATGGACGTGGGCGGCGACTGGTACGACGTCGTCGAGGCCGGCGACGGGCTCGCCCTCGTCATCGGGGACGTCCAGGGCCACGGCGTCCAGGCCGCCGCCACCATGGGCCAACTGCGCAGCGCGGTCCGGGCGTTCGCCCTCGGGGACCACTCGCCGGACGAGGTCATGAGCGGCACCAACCGGCTGCTCATCGACCTCGACCCGGGTCAGTTCGCGAGTTGCTGCTACGTCCGGGTGGACCCGGTGACCGGTGTCGCGCAGGCGGCGCGGGCCGGGCACCCGCAGCCACTGCTGCGCCACCCCGACGGCCGCACCGAGGTCCTGGACCTGCCGGGCGGCGTGGTCCTCGGCGTGGACCCGCACGCCGACTACCCCGTCACGGACCTGGTGCTGGAGCCCGAGGCCGTCCTCGCCCTGTACACGGACGGGCTGGTCGAGCGGCCCGGCACGGACATCGACGACGGGATCGAGGCGCTTCGCGCGACCCTGGCCGACGCGGGCCCGCCGCGCCGCACGGCGGGCGGCCCGTCCCTGTCCCGCGCCGCCGATCTGCTCACCGCGGAGGCCCGCCAGGCCAACGAGCGCCCCGACGACATCGCCCTGCTGCTCACCACCCGCCGCCCGCCCGCCGGAACCGAACGCCCGTAGCGGACGCCCGGAGCCGTGGGAGCGGGTTCGAATCCTGCCGGGGGCAGAACAGGGAAATTGCGGGTCTCTAGGATCCCCGGCAAGACCGGCGAAGGGGTTTCTCCGGGACCGTGTCAAACAGTCGGAGAATCCCCGGAAATGACAGAGGGCGGGGTCGCCGGTCAGACGGGTTCCACAGCCGCTTCACCAGAGCCCGGCCCGGCCCCCGCCCACTCAATCAGTCACTACCTCGCTCCCCGGGTCTGGCCGCCCGAGGCCGGCTTGAGCTGGACCCAGCCGGCGGTGCTGGGCACGCCCTCCTCGTTCAGGAGGAAGAGCATGTAGTAGCCGGGAGGGGCGGCATTGGCCGACGGCGGGGCCTGGAGTTCGAGGAAGTTGCCGCTGCGGCTCTTGATCCTCAGGTCGAGGTGGCGCTGGCTGGTGTTGACCGAGTGGGTCGCGGTGGTCGGTGCCAGCAGGACGGCGCGGGTGACATCGGAGGCGGTGTTGCTGCTCACCGTGATCCTCTCGTTGTATCCGACGGACGGGTTGAACACGGTGCCGAGGTGGGGGCGGCTGCCCTGCTGGAGGTAGGCCGGCTCGTAGATCTCGATGCTGCCGTTCATGTCGTCGCCGACGTCGGGGTCGTTGGCGAGCTGCTGGAGCTCGTCACCGGTGACCATCACCCGGCCGTCCGGAAGCACCACGGCGTTGGAGTGGTAGCCGCGCGGCAGCCGCTGGGCCGGGCCGAGCTTCCAGTTGCCGTTCTCGTCGCGCAGTTCGATCTGGCGGTACTTCAGATCCGCGTTGGGGTTGTACGTGCCGTTGCCGTAGTCACGGATGTCGAAGGCGCCGTTGACGGTCATCAAGGTCGCGTCGGGCATGAGCAGGGTGTCGTCCTGGGTGCGGCCGAAGGCTCTCGCCTTCTCCTTGCTCCACTGGCCGCCGACCAGCTGATAGGTGTTCGGGTCGTCCCGGTCCCCGCCGAGCACCAGCACCGAGTCCGGGCCCTTGAAGCCGGCGGGTAGCGGCACGGCGGACCCGTAGTTGCGCGGCATGTTGTCCGGGCGAGGTGCCAGGTCCGTCCGGGTCTCGGCGGCGGGGTCGAACTTCCACTGCTGGTCGGGGTTCCGGCCCAGGCCGTAGATCTTGCCGTCCCGCAGCGAGAAGAGGTGCGGGTAGTCACGCTTGAACGGGGCGTCGGCCTTGAACAGTTCCGGCGCCCAGCCCTCCGGCTTGTCCGTCTTGGCCGTGGGCACGGGCTTGTTCAGGGCGGGGAAGCGTTCGACGATCGAGGTGGGGGTGCCCCAGCCGAGCTCCGACTGGCCGGACATGATCAGCTGCCGCCCGTCCGCGCCGGTCACCACCGACGGGTACCACCGGCCGACCACCATGTCCTGGTTCTGGTACCACTTCTCCTCCCACGGGTCGAAGACGAGGGAGAGCTTGGCGCCGGAACCCCCGTTGCCGCCGAGGTTGCCGCCGAAGACGCCGAGCATCCCGTTGGGCAGGAAGGAGTGACCGGCACAGAAGAACGGCGCGGGGCGGGGCTGGTTGAGCCCGTCCGGCATGTTGATCACGGGCGGCGTGACTTTGGTGAACGAGCCCGGGCCGGTGCCCTTGGCCGGATCCCACAGGTACGCGCGGCCCGCGTTCTCCTTGCCGATGGTGTCGGTCGGGGCCGGCTCCTTCTGAGGGTTGCTCTCGATGCGCTCGAAGGAGAACAGCAGCACCTTGCCGGTGGGCAGCATGGCGATGTGCGCGGCGAAGTCCGGGGACTGGAAGTACTCCCGGAACCTGCCGGCGTCCAGCGCGTCGAAGTCCGCGTTGACCTTGGCCTGGGAGGCCGCAAGTGCCTTGAGCCGCTCGGTGCGGGTGGACTGCGGGTACTCGCCGACGGCCTTGAGGGCCCTCCTGGTCATGGCGTGTTCCTCGGCGTGCTCCTCGCCGATGACCGCCGCCTCGTCGGGGTCGGCCTGCGCCCGGTCGGCCGAGTGGGCGTCACCGCCGTGCTCGTGGGCGGCGGCCGGGCCGGACGACAGCATGGTGAGGGTCAGCGCGGGGGCGGCACACGCGGAGATCGCCGCGTACAGCATCCGTCTGGGCGACGGGCCGGTCAGCTTCCTGGGGGACATGGGACTCCTTGCGAGAGAGGGCGGGCACGCAGCTGTGGCGTCGCGGCCACTTCGTGCCACCGATCCAATGACGAGGACATGGCGAGAGCACGTGACAGGAGCGCACGACGCAGGCATATGACTACCCACAGTGTTCGCGTGCCGGACAGCCGCTGTCGCGCGATGCCGGGCAGGTGGGTGATCCCTCGACCGCCAGGCGGGTCAGAACCCTTACGGGACAGGGGTTCTGCGCCACGAAACAGGATCGCGACACGGTCGGCCCGGAGACGCCCCCACGTTCACGTCGACCACGCAGCGTGGCGTTGTGATTACTATGATGATCTCGTGGCATATGCGGCTGTCAAGGAGAAAACATGAGGGAAGACCTCAAACTGTGTCAGAGTGACGACATCCAGGGTGATGTGATCGCGGGCTTCAAGAAGGACCGCATGACGCTGCTCTTCCTCAAGTTCGAGGACCCCGCGCGGGCACGCACCTGGGTGCGGCGGCTCGCCTCCCAGATCTCCACCACCAGACAGGTGGCCACCTTCAACGCGGCGTTCCGCAAGGCCAGACAGGCCACCGGCGGCGACGACCCGCAGACACTGAAGGCCACCTGGACGAACGTCAGCTTCACCTACGAGGGCCTGAAGGTCCTCAACGGCGGCAAGGACCCACTGCCCTCGGTGCCGAGGGGCGGCACTCTGGAGGCGTTCAAGGAGGGGTCCCACAAGCGCTCACTGGGCGACACCGGCGACAGCTCACCCGAGAACTGGCTGTTCGGGGATGGCAAGGGCCAGACCGTGCACGCCGTGATCACCGTCGCCTCCGACACCGCCGAGGGACTGCAGGACGCGCTGACGGCCCAGCGCGAGGCAGCCGCGCAGGCCAAGATCGTGATCGTCTTCCAGCAGAACGGCGCCACGCTGCCGGGAACACGCCGTGGAAAGGAACACTTCGGCTTCAAGGACGGGGTCAGCGAGCCGGGGGTCATCGGCTTCGACGAGCCCGATCCGAAGCGGCCGGAGTACGTCAAGGACCACCCGGGCACCCGGCTGATTCCGCCCGGTGAATTCGTCATCGGGCACGACCGGGTCGGCGGGATTCCGTACGACGAGATGCCCGAGTGGGCCAGGAACGGCAGCTTCCAGGTGGTGCGCCGGCTCGGTCAGGACGTCCCGGGCTGGTGGGCCCAGGTCACCGCGCAACTGAAGGTCCTGAGGAAGGCCAAGGTGGTGCCGGACGAGGCGACCACCGAATGGCTGGCCGCCCGCCTGGTGGGCCGCTGGCGCTCGGGCACACCCGTCGCCAAGTGCCCGCACGCCGACATGCCGGACAACGCCCTCGCGAGCCAGGACAACGACTTCGGCTACCGCAACGACCCTGAGGGGTTCACCACCCCGCTCTTCTCCCACCTGCGCAAGACCAACCCCCGGGACGGCCTGCAGGAGCGGCCCGGAACGGACCCGTTCCCCGAGAACCCGGTCATGGACCGACGCCGGATCATCCGCCGGGGCGCTCCCTACGGCGCGCCCTTCGACCCGGCCTCGGACGGCCCCGGCGGCCCCGACCACCCGCGCGGACTGCTCTTCGTCTGCTACCAGTCCGACCTCGTCGAGCAGTTCGAGTTCATCCAGAAGATGTGGATCAACGACGTCGACTTCCCGCCGAACCGCGCTGCGAAGCCCGGCCCCGACCCGGGGGTCGGCCCCACGGGCAAGGTCGCCTTCGAGAGCCCCAACGCGACGACCGAGCTGAGCTTCCATCAGTTCGTCACCACCGAGGGCTCCGTCTACAGCTTCGCCCCCTCGCTCACCACACTGCGACTGCTGGGCGACGGCCGCCTCACCGACAAGCTCCCGGACACGGTCCGGCCGACCGACGCCTTCCTGCCGATCCCCGATCGCCAACGGGACCAGGGCAAGAGTTGGTACTGGGCTTACGGGACCGGCGGCGACGGGCCGGCCTGTCGCACCATCTCCATCGCCGACGGTGACGAGCACAGGGACGTCGTCGAGCGCCCCGACCGGCCCCTGCCCACCTGGTCGTGCTACGACGGCGTGTCGAAGGTGGACGCGATCCTTCCGGTGCCGGACGAGCAGCGCGTGGGCGGCCGGAGCCGGTACTGGCTGTTCCACACCGTGGAAGGCCGCCAGGTCTACCGGCTGATCTCGGTCGCGGACGGAGCGGAGTCCGGGCTCGCCCCCGAGGCGGCAGCCGCCGTCGACCGGCCTGACCGACCGATCTCAGCCTGGGCCTCGTTCAACGGAATCGCGCGTGTGGACGCCTTCCTGCCGGTGCCCGACATGCAGCGCCAGAACGGGAAGAGCCACTACTGGCTCTTCCACTCCTCCATGGGGGAACAGGTCTACCGGCTGATCTCGATCGCCGACGGCTCCGCGCACAACGACGTCATCGAACGCGGCGACCGTTCGCTCAGCCTGTGGCAGTCACTGGCCGGTATCTCCGCAGTGGACGAGTTCCTCGCCGTACCGGACATGCAACGTATCAACGGGCTGAGCCTGTTCTGGGTATTCCACCAGCAGAAATACCGGATCATCTCCATCGCCGACGGCCACGGGCACAACGACCAGGTCGCGGTCGAGGACCGCCCGATCACCCTGTGGAAGTCCCTGACCGCCTGACGCACGCTCCGCCGCCTCACCCACTGAACAAGAAGTCCCGGCTCGGACAGTGTCCGAACCGGGATTCAGTGGAGCCGCCCTCGACATCACCAGTTGACATCAACCACGTTGGACGTAGGCGGCCTTGAGCGATCCGCGACGCTCCACCGACAGCACGGCGAGGGCGGTCCTGGGCCCGCGGGATCGAACTCCTAAAGCGGTGGCTTCTTGACAAGCGGCAGCGGCCAGCCGGCGCAGGCCACCAGTGCGCTGCCGTCCTCGGTGAGGAAGAGCAGGGTGGTCCATGTCCGATCGGCGGAATCGATCAGCCCCGTGCGCACGGGCCGGCCATGTTCACTGACGAGTTGCACCGCTCGTTCCAGCCCAAGAGGTTCGAGTCCGTGCATCCGCATGCGCTGAAGTCGGCCCTTGAAGACTCCGGCATGTACGCCGGCGGGTTGTGCCCGGTCTGCGTCTGCCACCCAGTAGGTGGCGCCGCTGCGGAGGGTGGCCAGAGCTATCACAGACGCCTCGTCATCACCGGCCAACAGCGATTCCAGCACATGCCGTTCCATGGTCACCCCCGTTTGAATCCTGCGGTACAGCAGCCAAGTACCGCAACCCCAGGTCGCAGCGTCGAATCAGCCGAAGTCGTTGATCTGGTCGCTCGTTGCAGGGCTGGTGGCCTGCCACTGCTCAGGACTCAGCAGACGTGTCCGCGCGGCCAGACGGCGCAGGGCGGCGATGGCACCTTCGTCGAGCTGGGCCCCGCTGTAGCCGATGTACGCCACGACACCGGGCGCCGGCTCCCAGGCCAGCGCGCCGTTGCCACCGAACGCGGACGTGATGATCGCGGGCTTGCCCTTCACGGTCCCCGCCGTCTGAACACGGGCGGCGTACAACTGGTCTTCGAGGCCGCCGCACCGGGCGACGCCGGTGAAGGTCAGGCCGCCCGAGAGCCCGTCCACCTCCCCGGTCTCGGCCGAGCTGTACCGGGCCTCGTGTATGTAGGTCGGGCGTGAGGTACCCGTGGCCGTCACTGAAAGTCCGGGCGGTGATTCGATCTCGGGGCGGCCCGAGGCGACGCTGGTGGCGGCGGCGACAGCGATCAGCTCGGGCTGCGGCAAATCCCCTCGGACTCGCGCGTATGAGCCACCGACCGGCCAGGTGATCCCTCGCTCGAGGGTCCTGCCCGAGACGCTGCCGACCCGGACCGGGCGCCCCCCTGTCGGCGCGGGTACGGGGAACGTGACCACCGCGCCGTGCAGTCCCAGTGAACCGTCCGAACGTCGTACGACCACCGTCAACGGGCCTGCGTCCGCCCTGCGATCACGCCTGATCAGCGTGGCACCCTGAGACAGTCGTAACCCTGTGATCACCATGCCGGGGGTCTGCCCCGCCCTGACAGCAGCGTCCGGGCCATCAGGAAAGACACGGCCGGACGGCGACGCCGACGACGAGCTCACGGGTGCCGCCGGGTCCTGCTCGTCGGACCCGCTCACGGCCACGATGCCCACCACGAGCGCCGCGCACAGGGCCACGGCTGCGGCCGCAGCGATCAGCCGACGCGGCGGTCTCCAGGGCGGTCGGTCCGAGCCACTGCTGAGCACATCCCCCATGCCCACAGTCTCCCTCGACAGGTTCCGGGCCGTACAGACAGCGGCGTCGTCGGTGCCGAAACACAGGGAATCGCGGAGCCCGTAAAAGACCCAAGCTTCCCGAGCTCAGGTCTCGGGGCCGGGGGTGTCAGTGGGCCGCGTCCAGACGGGCCCGCTGGTCCGGGGTGAGTTCCAGGTCCACCGCGGCCAGGTTCTCCTCCAAATGGGCCACCGAGGACGCTCCGGCCAGCGGGATCAGCGGCAGCTCGCCGCCGAGCTGCCAGGCCAGCACGACCTGGTTGAGGGTCGCGCCCGTCTCCTTCGCCACCTCTCGGAGCACGCCGAGCCGGGCCGCGTTCCCCGGGTGGTCGTAGTCGGACGGCAGCGGCTTGTCCCGCCGTCCGTAGGCGCCGCCCAGCAGCGGCGAGTAGGCGACCAGGGTCAGTTCCGGCTCCGCCCCCAGGTAGCTGAGGAGTTCTCCGGTCGCGGCGCCGAGGTTTCCCTCGGGGAAGAGCCCGCTCGGTACGTCGGAACGCGGGCGCAGCAGGCTGTGGTGGTACTGGAGGACCTCGTAGCCGGGCAGTCCGGCCGAGGCGGCCAGGGCGCGGGCCCGCTCCACCCGCCAGACGGCGTGGTTGCTCACCCCGAGGAGTCCGACGCTACCCGCCGCGACGAGTTCGGCGAACGCCTGGACGGTCTCGCCCGGTTCGACGGTGCGGTCCTCTATGTGCGCGTACAGCAGGTCGATCTTCTCCACGCCGAGGCGTTCCCGGCTCCTGTCGGCGGCCTCGCGGATCACCTTGGCCGACAGGCCCTCGGGGTTGTCGACGTAGCCGGTCCCGGGGGCCAGCGGGCGTGCGCCGAGTTTGGTCGCGAGGACGATCTCGTCGCCGACACCGCGGCTGCGCCGCCAGCGTCCGAGCAGTTCCTCGCTCTGGCCGCCCTGCCCGCCGTCGGTCCAGAAGGCGTAGTTGTCGGAGGTGTCGATGAAGTTGCCGCCGGCCTCGACATAGCGGTCCAGTACGGCGAACGACGTCTTCTCGTCGGTCAGTGAGCCGAACAGCATCGCGCCGAGCGCGAGCACACTCACCTCACGGCGGGTCCCCGGGTCCGTGCCGATCGTGCGGTAGCGCATGGTGTTCCCTCCCGTTCGGGCCCGAAGTCCCCGGGCCCGAACGGGAGTCTGGTCGTTGGAGTGCTCTTGAGGTCAAGCCTTGGCGAAGGGCCCCTCCAGGGCGGCCCACTGCAACAGCATGATCGTCTTGGCGTCCGCGATGTCCCCGGTGCGGATCATCGACAGGGCCTCGTGGAAGGGCAGTTCGATCGTCTCGATGTCCTCGCCCTCCTCGTCGAGTCCGCCGCCCTCGTGCGTACGGGTGGAGGGGCCGTACGAAGCGGCGTAGAAGCTCACCCGTTCGGTGACCGAACCCGGGCTCATGTAGACGTCGAAGACGTGCTCGACCTCCCCGACGGTGTGCCCGGTCTCCTCGATGACCTCGCGCCGTACGGCATCCTCGGGGTGTTCGTCGTCCTCGTCGAGGAGCCCGCCGGGCGTTTCGACCAGCATGCCGTCCGGGTGGCCGTTGACATACGTGGGATAGCGGAACTGCCTGGTCAGCAGGACGGTTTCCCGCTCGGCGTCGTACAGCAGGAGGGTGGCTCCGTTGCCGCGGTCGTGCGTCTCACGCTCCTGGGTGCTCCAGGTTCCGTCGGCGAGTCGGAGGTCGAAGGTGGTGGTGCGCTCCACGTACCAGTGGCAGGACAGGAGTTGCACGTCACGGATCCTGACGCGCGGGTTGCCGGTCAGATCACGGCCCGTCCGGTCGAGTCCGGTGCGGCCCCGGCGGTCGGGGGTGTCGATGCCGGCGGTCATCGCGCGCGGGCCCGGCGGGCGCGGGAGTTGTCGCTCATGAACATTGTCTACCATCCCGAGACCAAGATCCCGGTTACAGCGGGGCTTCGCCCGTTTAGGCTCACGGCATGGAACAGACGGAGATCATCCTGCGCGCCATCGGCGTGCTCACCGAGACCAACGCCATGGTGCGCAGGATCGCCCAGGACGAGGAGGACGGGGTCGAGTCGGCCGAGAACAACCTGGGCGCTCTCGTCACCGAGGTGTTCCCGCGGGTCGAGGTACCCGGTGACGCCGGGCCCGCGGAGGCGGGACAGGCGGTCGCGGACGCCTATCTGCCCGCCGCCATCTCGCTGGTGGGCGCCTTCGCGTTCCTCTTCTCCGAACTCGCCGACCTCCACGACTCCGGGCGGACCGACGTCACGACGGCCGATCTGCTCCAGGACCTCGCCCTGCGGATGTCCCGGGCCGACAACACGTAGTTCCGCGGCCGGCCCGGGGCTCTCATCCCTCGGTCCCGGGTCAGGAGTGCGGAACGACCGCCACCGGGCAGGGCGCGTGGTGCATCACCGCGTGGGCCACCGAGCCGATCCGGGCACCCACCGCGGAGCGGTCGGCCCTGCGGCCGACGACCATCAACTGGGCCCGGTCGGAGAGGGACAGCAGCACCTGGCCCGCGCTGCCCATCTCGATGTGCTGGGTGACGGGCACCTGGGGGAAGCGGTCGCGCCACGGCTGGAGCGCCTCGGCCAGCGCCTTCCGCTCGTACGGCTCCAGGCCGCCGGCCTCGTCGAGCATCTTCAGCGAACCGGGGCTGTAGGCGAACACCGGCGGCAGGCTCCACGCCCGTACGGCCCGTACCGCGGCGCCACGGGCCGCCGCGGTCTCGAACGCGAACCGGAGACCGGCGTCGTCCTCGGGACCGCCCTGATGGCCGACGACGATCTCCCGGCCGCCCGCCTCGTCCTCGGGCCGGTCCTCCGAGCGCACCAGCACCACCGGGCAGGGCGCCTCGGCGATCACCCGCTGGCCGACGGAACCGAGCAGGAAGCCGACGAACGCGCCGTAGCCGCGCGACCCGAGAACCAGGGTCCCCGTGTCGGCCGCGACGCCCAGCAGCGCCTCGACCACGTCGCCTCCGGTCGAGTCGATCACGTCGACCGTGACCCCCAGACCGTCGTGCCGGTCGGTGACCGTGCGGGCCGCGTCCTCGATCATGCCGTGGACCCACTGTGCCTGGTCCTCCCGGTCACCACCGCCGACCATGTCGTGCGGCGGCCAGTGCCAGGCGTACACCACCCTGAGGGCCACGTCCCGGCGGACGGCCTCGCGGCCCGCCCAGGCCATCGCCGCCCTGCTCTCGGGTGATCCGTCCACGCCCACGGTGATCGGGTGGGTCATCCGCCTGCCTTCCGTCGCCGGCCCGCCTGCCCGGCCGGGTGCTGATCCATCCTGACGGCTCCAGTGTCCGCCACCGGCGGCCACGACGGACGCGCGGCGGGACGCGCCCTGGACGCGTGGTGCGGGACGCGCCCTGGACGTGGGACAGGACATGCGGGGGCGGCAGGGGCTCCGGGGTGTGTCCGACCCGTCCCGTCCGCCCGGTCCTAGGCCGACGCGCGGATCACCAGTTCCGGGTCGAAGATCAGCGACGTTGGTTCGGTGCGGACGCCTCGGATGTGCTCGTCCAGCAGCGCGGCCATCGCCGCGGCCATCTCCTCCACCGGCTGGCGGACGGTGGTCAGCGGCGGGCGGCAGGTCACCGCCACGCTGGAGTCGTCGAAGCCGACGACCGCCACATCGTCCGGCACCCGTCTGCCCCGCTCCCGCAGCAGTTGGCACACCCCCTGGGCCATCAGGTCGTTGGCGGCGAACACCCCGTCCACATCCGGGTGTTCGGCCAGCAGCCCGGACATCGCCGCCATACCGCTGTCCAGCGTGAACCCGCCCTCCGCGACCGGGACGTACGGGTGTCCGCCGCGGGCCATCGTGTCGCGGAACCCGGCGAGCCGGTCCTGGCTCGCGGCCACGCGCAGCGGCCCGGTGACGGTGACGATCCGGCGGCACCCCCGGTTCAACAGGTGTTCCGCCGCCAGCCGCGCGCCCTCGCGGTGGGCGAGATCGACGTAGCTGAGCGGCACGGGACGGGAGGGCCGGGCGAAGAGGACGGCGGGCAGGCCCGCGTCGGCGAGCAGGGCGGGAAGCGGGTCGTCGGCGTGGGTGGAGACGACGAGGGCTCCGTCCGCGCTGCCCTGCCGGAGGTCGGCCAGCACCTGGGCCCTGGTCTCCGCCGATTCGGCGAACATCAGCAGCGGATGCATCGAGCGCGGCCGCAGGTATCCCACGACGCCGCTGACGACCCGTCCGAAGAAGGGGTCCGCGAACACCCGTGCCGCGAAGGCGTTCTGCTCCTCCCCCGGGGTGTCGCCGGCGCCGGAGACGATCAGCGCCACCGTCTGGCTGCGCCGGGTCACCAGTGACCTCGCGGCCCGGTTGGGCGCGTACCCGGTGCGCTCGATGGCGCTGCGCACCACCTCCTGGATCCCGGGGTCGACGTTGCGGACACCGTTGATGACCCGGGACACGGTCGCGCGGGAGACTCCGGCCACCCGCGCGACATCCTCCAGCGTGGGAGCCTGTCTGCTCATGGCGGCACCCTAACGGCACGGCACCGCCCCGGGATAGAGCGCTCTCCCCGTCCGCCCCGGCGCTCAGCCGACGGCCCGGACCAGTGCGGTGGCCGTCAGCGGCAGGGCGCCCGCGGAGCTCCCGGCGAGCACGCGGTAGGGGCCGGGCCGCGTGCGCCACGCGTGTGCGTCCTCGGCCCAGTGGCGCAGCGCGCGGGGCGGTATCCGCACCGACACCGTTGCCCGCTCGCCCGGTTCGGCGCTGACCGAGGTGTACCCCGCGAGCCAGCGTTCCGGGCGGACCGGCGGGCCGGGAGGCCCGGCGAGATAGACCTGGACGACCTCGCGTCCGCGTCGCGGGCCGGTGTTGCGGACGTCGACCCGCACGGTGAAGGGCTCCCCGGCCACGATGTCGTCGGGGACGCGCAGCCCCTCGTACGCCCAGGTGGTGAAGCCGAGTCCGTGCCCGAACCAGTAGGCCGGTTCGCGGTCGTGGCGCGCCCAGGCGCGGTAGCCGATGTGCAGGCCCTCGGTGTAGTCGAGGCGTCCGTTCTCGGGCCGGGTCCGGGTGACCGGGGCGTCGGCGAGGGCCGCCGGCCAGGTCGTGGGCAGCCGCCCGCCGGGTTCCGCCCGGCCGAACAGCACGTCGGCCAGGCCCGCTCCGCCCTCCTGGCCGGGGAACCAGGTCAGCAGGACGGCACCGGCCCGCGCGCGCCAGGGCAGTTCGACCGGTCCGCCGCTGTTGACGACGACGACCGTGTGCGGTGCGGCGGCGGTCACGGCCTGCACCAGCTCGTCCTGGCGTCCGCCTAGGCCGAGGTCCGTCCGGTCGCAACCCTCGGACTCGGCCTGCTCGGTGGTGCCGACGACCACGATCACCGCGTCGGCGTCGCGGGCCGCCCGCACCGCCCCGGCCAGGGCCGGACCGTCGTCGGGGCGCGGTGGGGCGGCGGTGACGACGGTGGCCCGGCCGGTCCCCGGGGCGAGTTCACGGCGCGCCACCACGCGCGCCGGGCGTCCCGCCGTCAGGTGGACGGGAACACCGTGGACGGGCGGGTTCACGTGGACGGCCGCCGGATCGTCGGTCTCCTTGTCGAACTGCCCTTGCAAAACCACGTGTTGGTCGACCGTGATGCTCAGGCGGCCGAACCCGCCGACTCCCAGCGTCCACGGCCCCGAGGTCCGTGGAAGCAGGACGACGGCGATCTCGACGGTGTGCGCTCCGGGCGGCAGCGGTGGCTCCAACTGGCGTCCGCCGAGCCGGTGTCCGGTGAGCAGCTCGCACCCCGTCGCGTCGAGGACACGCAGCCGGACGCCCGGATCGCCCGTGACGGGATCGGTGCACAGGTCCGGGGTCAGGGGCGGCGCGGGCGCGCCGGTCGAGGGGCCCGGCACATGGAGGACCCGTACGCCGTCGCCGAGCGCGTCCCTGATCCCGTCGAGCGGAGTGACGACCCGCTCGGGGAAGACCCCCGCGCTGCCGCCGCCCTGGGTGCGCGGCAGGACCGCGTGCGCGCCGATCACGGCGACGGTGCGCAACCGGGCGGGATCGAGCGGGAGGACACCGCCATTGCGCAGCAGGACGGTGCTCGCGGCGACGGCCTCGCGCAGCAGCGCACGGGCGCGGTCCCGGCCGATGCCGGACGGGGTCGGCTCCGGCGCCGAAGGCGCGCACACCGGCTCCGACTGCGGGCCCGACACGGACACCGGCACCGCGGGCGCGCACGACGGCGCTGGCTCCGCAGGCACGCACGGCGACGCCGCCTGCGGATGCGGGTCGGACCCCGCCGCAGGCGAGCACGCCGGGTCCGGTCGCGGCTCCGACGCCGACATCGGCACCGGCACCCACGGCGAGTCGGGCCGCGGCTCCGAAGCCGTCACCGAAGGGAGCCGCGGCGATTCCGGCTGCGGGTCCGCCGTTGACAGCGGAGGCGGCGGCACCGGTGACCCCCCAGGGAACGACGGCGCCTCCGGCGCGACCCCCGGCTCCCCCAGTGCGCCGCACGTGGCGGCGAGGGCGAGCAGGCGCCGCACCTTGTCGTCGACGGCTGCCCGGGGGACACGCCCCTCCTCCACGGCCCGCACCAGCGCCTCGCCCCAGACGCTCTCCGGCCCCGGCATCGCGAGGTCGAGGGCGGAGCGGGCGGCCGGTTCCCCGTCCCGCACCGCGCCCCAGTCGGAGACGACCACGCCGTCGAAGCCCCACTCCCCCTTGAGGGGGTCGTCGAGCAGCGGACTGGCGGTCATCGTGGCGCCGTCGACGCCGTTGTACCCGGCCATGACGACCCGGACGCCGGCCTCGACGGCCGCCTCGAACGGCGCCAGGTACACCTCGCGCAGGACCCGCTCGGACACCCGCACGTCGACGGTCAGCCGGTCGGTCTCGGAGTCGTTGGCCACGTAGTGCTTGGCGGTGGCGGCCACTCCCCGCGCCTGGATGCCCCGGACGAGCGCGGCGCCGGTGCGGCCGGTCAGTTCGGGGTCCTCGGAGAAGCACTCGAAGTGCCGTCCGCCGAGCGGTGTCCGGTGAAGGTTGAGGGTGGGCGCGAGGACGACGTCGACGCCTTTGCGGCGCGCCTCGGCGGCGAGCAGCCCGCCGAGACGCTCCACCGTCTCCTCGTCCCACAGGGCCCCGAGCGCGGACGCCGAGGGCAGCAGCAGGGCCGGATCGCGCTCGTCCCAGGACTGCCCGCGCACTCCGGCGGGACCGTCGGAGAGGACCATCTCCCTGAGTCCCAGGGCCGGTTCGGCCCGGGTGCGCCAGGTGGTCGCACCGGTCAGCAGCCGGACCTTCTCGCGCAGGGTGAGTTTGCCGAGGAGCGCCTCGCGCTCCGCCGCGTCGTCCGTCCCGCTCACGCTTGCCGCCTCATCCCTGGGAGAGCGCTCTCCCTCAGTGGTGTGATTCAGTTGTAGACCCCGAACTCGTACAGCGAGTAGCCCCATCCGGTGCCCCGGGCCGTGCCGTTGACCCGGAGGTAGCGGCCGGCGCCGGACACGTCGAGGTCGTCGACACCGCCGTTGCCGTCGGTGACCGTGCGGACGGTGGTCCAGTTCTGCCCGTCGTCCGAGGTCTGCACGGTGTAGGCCTTGGCGTACGAGGTCTCCCAGACCAGTTGCACATGCCGGAACGAACTCCGGGCGCCGAGATCGACCCGCAGCCACTGGGGGTCGCTCCAGTCGCTCGCCCAGCGGGTGCCGAGGTTGCCGTCGACGGCACCGGCCGCGGTGCAGGGGCAGTCGCCGCCGCCGGTCTGGTACGAGGAGGCGGTGGCCGGCCTGCCGAGCGCGATGTTCGTTCCGCTCGGCGTGGGCGGCACCACGCGCACGGAGCGGGTCTCGACACCGACGTTGCCCCGGCCGTCCTTGACCTTGACGTAGAACTTCCACACTCCGGGCCGGTCCGGCGCGGTGACCCGGAGCCGGCCGCCGCCCAGGTCGGTGAACGGCAGCGGGTTCAGCTGCTTGCTCTGGTCGATGTACACGCTGTTGTCCAGCACTTCGTACGTGAGCGGATCGCCGTCGGGGTCGGTGGCCTCGACCGACAGCGTGAGGTCGCGCCCGGCGGGCACCTTGCCCGCGTCGCCCTCGACGGTCAGGCCGGTGACGACCGGCGGGGTGTTGTCACGCGAGGTGTCGCCTCCGTACGCCTTCTTCACGGCGTAGTACGACAGCCGCTTCTCGCCCGCGGGCAGCAGGTTGAACCAGATGCCGCCGAAGTCGTACTCGGTGCCGTAGTGGAACATCGTGGCGCCGAGCGCGACGCCCGGGTGTGCGGTGACGCAGTTCCACGCCCGGGTGTAGCCGTCGGCCTTCGCCCGGTCGGTGGGTTCGGCGGGGACCCCGTTGGTGTCGTCCGGCACCTCCCACTCGCCCGCGGGCCCCGTCTCGGTGATGATGTACGGCTTGGTGTAACCACCTTGCTGCCAGGCCGACTTGACGTCACAAACGGCGTTGTAGGCATTGACCGCGTACAGGTCCAGGTCGGGCGCGTTCCGCTTGTAGTAGGGCCAGGCGCCGGTCCACGCGTCGGTCGAGGTGACGGGGTGGCCGGGGTCGACGGCGTGGATCTTCTTCGCGATGTCGTTCACCAGCGTGGTGTAGGCGTCGCGCTGCCGTTCCAACTCGGCTCCGCTGTAGCAGTTCTGGAGTCCGAGCACGGACTCGTTCCCCACATTCCACATCAGGACGCCGGGGTTGTCCTTGTAGGTGGCGGCCCATTGGGGGAACTCGGTGAGTACCTGGTTCTTGTAGGCGGTGTCCGTCAGGTAGTTCACACAGCCGCCGCTGCCGGGACCGCCGCCGGGCTGCAGCCAGAAACCGGCGATCACTCTGATGCCCTGGGCCGCCGCCGCGTCGAAGAGGGGCTTGCTGGAGGCGTCGGTGCCCCACGTGCGGACGGTGTTGACGCCCATCGACTTCAGGTCGGGCATGTAGCGCCCGGCGTCGGCGACGGCGGGCCCCCAGGTGAGGCCCTTGATCTGGTACGGGCTTCCGTCGACGGTCAGTCGCCAGTTGCCCTGCGAGCCGGTGACCTTGACGACGCCGCCGGCCGCCTGGGCCTGCTGTGCGGGCAGGACGAGTGCGCCCGCGGCGAGCAGGCCCGCGGTGAGGGGCGCGGCGACGCGCTGCCGGGTGGTACGGGATCCGGTCATGAGTGTCCGTCCGGTGTACGGGTGAGGGGTGCGGGGAGAGGTGCGGGGGGCTCGCCCGAGTGAAGGGGGGCGAGTGAGGATGGGTGCGAGCGGGGATGGGTGCGGTGAACTGGGCGCCGGCGCGAAGGGTGACGGGTTGACGGGGGCGGACGGTCCCGCCGGTCCGGTGGTACGCCGGACCGGCGGAACATCTCCGACGCCCGTCAGGGAAGCCGGTAGTTCGCGTCGAGTGCCGCGCCCGCCTCGGGGTGCGTCTGGTCGTAGCCGCGGGCGTCGCACTGGAGTCCGCCCACGACGCAGTGGTCGACGAGTGCCTTCTGGGTCGCCGGGTCCCACGCGTTGAAGAAGTCGTAGTGGAAGGAGTGGCCGGTGCCGCTCGAAAGCCTCACCTGTGACATGTCACCGTTGACCGGGAAGGCCATCTTGAACTCGATCATCGGCAGGGCGACCGGGTGGTCGTCCGGGCAGATGTTGTTGTTCGTGCCGGGGTTGACCACCGGATACGCCATGTGACTCTGGTGGTTGGGTGTGTCGAGGTACTTGCCGTCCCAGCAACTGGGGGCCTGGAAGCGGATGTTGAGCTGGACGTCGGCGCCGGTCGGACACTGTTGCGGGAAGTCCGTGTTGAAGTAGCTGTTGCCGCATTCCCATCCCTCGACGAACCCCCGGTGATTACGGAAGTCGGCCGCGGACTGCATCGGGCTGCCGACCACGAAACGCAGCCCCTTCGGGAAGGGCCGCACGCTGGTGTAGTCGGTGACACCGGCCTTGTAGTAGATGACCTGCGGACCCACCGGTAGGACGGGGGTGTCGCCCTTGAGCAGGGTCGGCATCCAGTAGGCGGACTTGTCGCCGGGGGCCCTGCAGGAGGTCGAACCGGCGCCGAGCGAGGCGGTGGTGCTGGCCGCGTCGGTCGTGGTGTTGCCCATGAAGGTGTGGTCGTGGGACTTGCCCGGCTGGCCGGGGTAGACGATCGGGTCGTCGGGCCTGGTGCGGGTCACCGAGCAGTTCGCCTGGAACTCGTGGAAGTAGCGGTGCGTCGGCTCCGCCTTGGACGGGACGACGCCGGTGACCTGCGGGTTCGCCGGGATGTAGCCGTCGCCGTCCGGGTCCTCGGGTGAGGAGAGCGTGGACGCGGCCATCACGTGCGCCGCGTGGACGGTGCTCGCGCCGGCGGCGGACTCCGCCCGGCCGGACACGGGGTCGGCGCTCATCGCCACTCCGGCCAGGCCGAGCGAGGTCAGCACCAGCGCGCTGGACATCAGGATTCCTGAGACGATCTTCGATCTCCGTGCCATGGAGACCTCCTGCCACGTCGATGGGGACGGTGGGGGTCGGACGGCCGGCGGCGCCGAGCACGCCGCCGGGCCGTCCGCGTGACGGTCCATCACATGTGCCGAGGAATTGGGAGAGCGCTCTCCCGACGAGGAGTGTTGTGGCGGTCGCGCGCGAGTGTCAAGGGAGTTGACGAAGGATCATTCGTCGGCGATGTGCGCACCTCTTGAACACAATCCCGGGTCCGCAATGGATCTCCGAACCGTCCCATTGATCGACCAAGTACCGCAAATACACGCTGAGTTACCGCTTCGTCGTGCAACAACATCCGGGACTCCGGTCACAACTCTTGACGCGTCGTTCACCTGGCTGAAGCATGCATCGGCGAGAGAGCGCTCCCCCGCACCTCCCACCGTTCACTTCCTGAACCAGGAGAGTCGCCCCCCATGTCTCGAACCCCCACAGACGTCCCGGACCCCGGTCGCCCCACCGTCGCGCGGCGCGCCGTCCTCGGCGCGGTTGCAGCAGGCGCGGCCGCGCCGGGACTGCTCGCGCTGTCCTCGCCCGCCTCCGCCTCCCCCGCCCGGCCCGTCAGCCGGTCCGCCCGGCAGCCGTCGGCCCTTCCCGGCGGCGGTGATCTCGGCCCGAACGTCATCGTCTTCGACCCGTCGACGCCCGGCATCCAGGCCCGGCTCGACCAGGTCTTCCGGCAGCAGGAGTCCGCGCAGTTCGGCACGGGCCGCTACGCCTTCCTGTTCAAGCCGGGCACGTACAACGGGCTCAACGCCCAGCTCGGCTTCTACACCTCGATCGCGGGCCTCGGTCTGTCACCGGACGACACGACGATCAACGGTGACGTGACCGTCGACGCCGGCTGGTTCAACGGCAACGCCACCCAGAACTTCTGGCGCTCGGCGGAGAACCTCGCCCTCAGCCCGGTCAGCGGCACCAACCGGTGGGCCGTGGCGCAGGCGGCACCGTTCCGTCGTATGCACGTCAAGGGCGGGCTCAACCTCGCTCCCGCCGGCTACGGCTGGGCCAGCGGCGGCTACATCGCCGACAGCCGGATCGACGGCTCGGTCGGACCGTACTCGCAGCAGCAGTGGTACACCCGCGACAGTTCGGTGGGCGGCTGGGTCAACGCCGTCTGGAACATGGTGTTCTCGGGCGTCCAGGGCGCGCCCGCGCAGTCGTTCCCGAACCCGCCGTACACCACGCTCGACACGACACCGGTGTCCCGCGAGAAGCCCTTCCTGTATCTCAGCGGCGGCGAGTACCGGGTGTTCCTGCCCGAGAAGCGCGTCAACGCCCGCGGCACCACCTGGGGGAACGGCACCCCGCGCGGCTCGTCGCTGCCGCTCGCCCAGTTCTACGTGGCCAAGCCCGGCGTCACCGCCGCCACCTTGAACGCGGCGCTCGCCCAGGGACTGAACCTGCTGCTGACGCCGGGGATCTACCACCTGAACCAGCCGATCCAGGTGAACCGCGCGGGAACCGTGGTCCTCGGCCTCGGCTACGCCACGCTGATCCCGGACAACGGTGTGACCGTGCTCAGGACGGCCGACGTGGACGGCATCCGGCTGGCCGGCTTCCTGATCGACGCCGGTCCCGTCAACTCCGCGACCCTCCTGGAGATCGGCCCGGCCGGGGCGTCGGCGGACCACTCGGCCAATCCGACCACCGTGCAGGACGTCTTCGTCCGCATCGGGGGTGCGGGCGCGGGCAAGGCGACGACCAGCATCGTCGTCAACAGCCGGCACACGATCGTCGACCACACCTGGATCTGGCGGGCCGACCACGGCACCGGCGTCGGCTGGGAGACCAACCGGGCCGACTACGGCCTCCGCGTCAACGGCGACGACGTCCTGGCCACGGGCCTGTTCGTCGAGCACTTCAACAAGTACGACGTGCAGTGGTACGGCCAGCGGGGCCGCACCATCTTCTTCCAGAACGAGAAGGCGTACGACGCGCCGAACCAGGCCGCCGTCCAGAACGGGAGCGTCAAGGGGTACGCGGCCTACAAGGTCGCCGACTCCGTGACCACCCACGAGGGCTGGGGCCTGGGCAGTTACTGCTACTACAACGTCGATCCCACGATCGTCCAGCACCACGGATTCGCGGCGCCGAACAGGCCGGGCGTGAAGTTCCACGACCTGCTGGTCGTCTCGCTCGGCGGCAACGGGCAGTACGAGCGCGTCATCAACGACACGGGCGCCCCCACCTCGGGCACCTCCACCGTGCCGTCCACCGTGGTCTCGTATCCCTGACCGTTCCCCGTCCGCGCGGCTTCCACCGACGCGCCCCGGGAAGCCCGTCCCGAAAAGGAGAACGGGCTTCCCGGGGCGAGGGCGTGGCCGACCGTGCCCGACGCCCGTGTTCGTCCGCGTCGCCCGCGTCAGTAGCGCTGGGCCTTGACCAGCACGGCGGTGAGCTGGGGCTCCGCGGGCTGCCTGCTGATCACGATCGGCGTCGCCTTCTTCCCCGGCTCCAGGTTCTCCTTGCCGACGAACTTCGTCTCCACGACCTTGCCGTCGGGGTTCTTGAAGTCGACCTGCACGGCGTACGAGGCCTTCTTGTCCGTGTTGTTGGTGATGGTGACGAGTACGGCCCGCAGCCCGCCGGTCTCCGCCGTGGGCACGCCCTTCATGCTGACGTCGGACGTCGCGTTGCCGCTGCCCTGGACGCCCTTCAGCTCCTTCTCGGCGGTGGCCGCGGCGCGGACGGTGTCGGCGGAGACCGAGGCCGCGAACTCCGAGGCCCTGGCCTCAACTGAGGCGGCGGCCGACGACGCCCGCTCGCTCGCCGACGCGATGATCGAGGAGGCCGCCGACGCGATGGCGGAGGGCGCCGACCCCGTGAAGTCGGACTTGTTCGGCGGGGTGATGGAGGCCGTGCTGCTGCTGCCGCCGTCGTCCGAGCTGCACGAGACGAGAACGGAGCCGCACGCGATCGCGGACAACAGGACAGCGATACGCCGTGATCCGCTCCGGCCGTGGGGAACACGTCTGCTCATGGGGGCTCGCCTCTTCCTGCCGTACGGGGCACGGGGGCTCGTCCTTTTCCTGCCGTACGGACTCCCTCATGCTCCGTGTCACGCCCGGCCACGGCGAACCACGGGGGCCCATTGGGGTGGCGCGCGGGGATCAGCTCCCGCGCCGGGCCCCTTCGAGCCACGCCTCCGAGACCGCCAGGGCCGCCGCCATGATGCTGAGCTGCGGGTTGACCTCCGGACAGCCCGGCAGGACGGAACCGTCGGCGACGAGGACTCCGTGGACACCGCGGAGCCTTCCCTCGGGGTCGGCGGGCGCCCGCCGCGGATCGTCGCCGGCGGCCACCGTGCCGGTCGGATGGAACGCCGACACGTGCAGATCACGGGGGCCGGCCGAGCGGAGCACTTCGTCGAGCGCGTCGAGCGACCGGGCGCGGGGTGCTCCGGGGATTCCGGTGAGGACCTCCGTCGCCCCGGCGGCGAAGAGGAGGCGGCCCATCGCCCGTACGGCGGTCATCAGGCGGTCGCCGTCGCGGGGGTCGAGGTCGTAGCGGACGAGCGTCCGGTCCCGGCCGCTCACCCGCCCCGACGGACGGTCGGCGATCATGGCGCCGAGGGTCGCGAGACGGTCCGACTCCTCCAGTTCGCGCCGCAGTTCCCGGCCGAGTCCGGGCAGGACGAAGCTGCTCATGCCGGGTGGGCTCGCGGTCGCCTCGACGAGGATCCCCCGCTCGTGGAGTTCCTCGACGCCGACGCTCTGCAGCACGCCCCGCCACGCCGTCACCGGCTCGGCGAAGCGTCCGGCGACGCTGGTGGCGGGGTGCACGCTGAGGTTGCGGCCCAGGCGGGGATGTCCGCCGAGGCCCGAGCGGCGCAGCAGGGGCGGGGTCTGGAGCGCCCCCGCCGCCGCCACGACGAGAGGGCCGAGGATCTCCAGGTCGGTGCCGTCGGGGCGGCGCGCCAGGACTCCGGCGGCCCGCGGCGGTCCGGGGGCGTCGTGATCCAGCAGGATGCGCAGGACCCGCGCGCCGGTGACGATCCGCGCGCCGGCGGCGCAGGCGTCGGGCAGGACGGACAGTTGCACGCTCTGTTTGGCTCCGGTGGGGCAGCCGACGACGCACTGGCACGAGCCTTTGCAGCCGGGGGCGTTGCGGCGCAGCGGGGCGGCCCGCCAGCCGAGCCGTCCGGCGCCGGCGAGGGCGAGGAGCCCGTTGTTGCCGAGGACGTCGAGGGGCTGGGGTGCCACGCGCAGGGTTCGCTCGACCTCGTCGAGGAGGGGCCCGAAGCGGTCGGCGAGCCCGAACCCGAAGACGCCGCGCCAGCGGTCCAGGACGTGGTCCGGTGTGCGGTAGCACGTGCCGGAGTTGACCACGGTGGTGCCGCCGACGGCACGGCCGACCGGCAGCAGGACCGGCGGTCTGCCGAGGGCGACGGTGGCACCGCCGTCCCGGTACAGCTCGGTGAACCGGTCGAGGGGTGCCCGGCGGCCGAAGGAGGCCGTCGGGTGGTGCCGGCCCTCCTCCAGGACGACCACGCTCAGGCCGGCGCGGGCGAGGGTCCGCGCGGCCATGGCGCCGCCCGCGCCCGAGCCGACGACGACCACGTCGGCGGTGGTGCGGGCCGGCCATTCCTCGGCCGGGACGCAGTCGAGGGGCGGATCGGCGGGGGCGGGCGCCGCGGGTGGGGCCGGGATCCGTTCGGTGCCCGCGGCCAGCAGCACGGGAACCTTGAGGAGGTCCAGTACGGGGGCGAGCCGGGGCCGCTCGGCCAGCGAGCGGAGCACCTCCTCGCGTTCGTCGGGGCGAAGGGCCGCCAGACGTCTGCCGGTGCGCAGCACGGCGTACGTCTCGACGGCGGCGACGGCGGTGCGCACTCCGGCGCGGGCCGGGCGGGGCAGTGCGGCGAGCACGGAATCGAGGCGCCGCGGCACCCGGGCGGGCCAGGCGGTGCCGCCGTCGTCGGCGAGGAGCGCGGCGACGAGGCCGTCGGCGGTCATCGTGTCCCCACCTCGGCGTGCGCGGTGCCGTCCAGTGTCCAGGAGGCTTCCGGGCGCCAGCGGCCCCACCAGCGCTCCAGGACGACACGGGCGTCGGCGGACTCGCTGTTGCGGCACACCGCGCGGGCGCCGTCCGGATCGCGGTACTCGAGGGTGAGGGTCCGTTCCGGGGGCTGGCGCACCTCGACGCGGACGCGGCGCAGGGCCGTCCGTCCGGTGACCGTCCATTCGGGCAGTCCGATGTCGGCCCGGAAGCGTCCGAGTCCCAGCCGGCCGATGGCCGAGCGCTCCGCCCGCCGTGGCCAGGTGCGGCCGGCGCGGCGCAGGCGCAGGAAGACGAGCGGGGGGAGCCGGCGCAGCACGGGCCGGGTGGAGACGGCGGCGACGATCTCCAGGACGTCGCCGTCGCCGAGGTCGGCGTGCAGCCAGGTCCACCGGTGGGCGTTGCCGTGCCCGTAGATCCGGGCCGAGGCTCCGGGAGCGGCGCTCAGGTTCAGGGTCGTTCCCCCGTACGAGAATTCGCCCTCGTACGTGGCCCGGGCGGCCGGCAGCATCTGGGCGGCGGGCAGCACGGGGCGGCGCGAGGACCAGCGGGGGAAGGTGAACAGTGCGGGCCCCTGGGGGCGTTCGAGGAGTTTCCAGCGGAAGTCGCCCGCGCCGCCGGTGAGTTGTCCGGGGAGGCAGGTCACGCCCTCGGCCGTGAATCCGTCGGCCGGGCCGGTCCAGGGGACGGGTCCGAAGCGGGCGTGGCGCACGTCGCCCTCGCGGGGGTACACGGCGGCCCAGCCGTGGGCGAACGGTTCCGATCCGTCGGTGGGCGCGATGAGTTCGTGGTGCAGCCAGATCCCGGTGCCGGTGGCGGGGTCGGTGAGGGTGGTGTACCAGACCTCGGTGCGGCCCCGGGCGCCGTTCCAGCGCGGGGCCATGTGCTCGGCGGGGTCCTCGTGGCGCGGGAAGCGGAAGCTGAGCAGGAAGGGGGCGAGGCCCGTGGCGGCGGGGAAGCGCAGGACACCCTCGCCGGCCCGCGTGTCGCCCTCGTGCACGGTGAACGGCAGGGTGGTCATGGAGGCGAGGGGGTGGCGCGGGGTCACCGACTTCCAGCCGTCCAGGGTGAGGCGGCGCCCGTCGGCGGTGAACGTGAGGCGGTAGCGGATGCGCCGCCGCGCGATCGGTGACACCTCCAACTCGCCCTCGGCACACGGGTCGTCGGCGTGTCCGGCGATGCGCACCCGGCCGGTCAGGCGGGCCGGGGTCGTCCGGTGCGGGAGCAGGACCCGGTCGGCGGCGGCACGCAGGTCGAGCCGGATGCGCCGTTCTCCCGGTTCGCCGTCGAGGCGGACGGTGCCGAGCATCGTCTCGGCGAACCGCGTGCCCCTCATGCGAGGCCGTCCAGCATGATGTGCTCGGTGTCCCGCAGATAGGTGTCGGCCGCCTCGCGCGCCCGCTTCGCGTCCCCGGCGGTGACGGCCCCGACGACGGGCGCCAGCCGCTCATGGGCGGCCGCCGGGTCGGTGAAGGGGCCCTTGAGCAGGGAACGGACCGGCAGGTAGGCGTTGAAGAGCGTGTTCGTGAGGAGAACGTAGACGCGGTTGCCCGTGGCGCGGGCCAGCGCGCGGTGCACCTCCACGTCGGCGAGCTGGACCGCGTCGACGCCCTCGGCGCGCAGCACGGCGTCGAGGAGCGCGACCAGTTCGGCCCGCTGCGGGCGGGTGCCGCGTTCGGCGGCCCGTTCGGCGATCAAGGCGCCGACGCCGCGCCGTACTTCGAACACCTCGCGCACCCAGCCGGCGTCGTGCCGTACGAGCATGGGCAGGAGGTCCGCTCCGCCGACCCGGGCGTAGTCCCGTACCCGGGTGCCCACTCCGTGCCGGGTCTCCAGCAGTCCGGCCTGCACGAGCCGGCCGAAGGCGTGCTTGAGCGTGGTGCGCGTGACGCCGTACCCGTCGGCCAGCCGCCGCTCCGGAGGAAGGTAACTCCCCGCCGGATGACGGCCGTCGAGTATGTCCGTCCGCAGCCGGTCCTCCAGGACGTCCACGATGGTCTCGCGGGGCAGAGCCTCCACGTTTCCCCCTCCGGGCAGTGGCTGAGTGGATGAGCCACTGAACCAGCGGACGGCCATGCCCGTCAACCCCCAAGGCGCCCAACTCACCTCACCAAACGCCGAGTTGGACCGGACCAATCCTGCGCAAGTCGTTGACAGGCGCACCACCTCGCAGGACTCTGAGAGCGCTCTCAAACGGAAGCGGACGAGTCACGTCCGTGTGCATCCACCTCGCTGAACCCCCACATCAAGGAGGCAGAGAGTGCGCGTACACATCAGATGGCCTGCCTGGGCGTTGGCCTCCGCCACACTCGTCGCGGCACTGCTCACGTTCGGCGCGCCCTCCCGCGCCGAAGCCGCGGTCCCGGACACCATTCCCCTCACCTTCACCAACAACTCCGGCCGCGGCGACCAGGTCTTCATCTACGACCTCGGCACACAGCTCTCGACCGGACGGCAGGGCTGGGCCGACGCGAACGGCACCTTCCACGCGTGGCCCGTGGGCGGCAACCCGCCGACGCCCGCGCCCGACGCGTCGATCACGGGACCGGCCAACGGCCAGTCGAAGACGATCCGGCTCCCCAAGTTCTCCGGACGGCTCTACTTCTCCTTCGGGCAGAAGCTCGACTTCCGGGTGACGACCGGCGGTCTCGTGCAGCCCGCCGTCCAGAATCCGAACGACCCGAACCGCAACATCCTCTTCAACTGGTCCGAGTACACCCTCAACGACTCCGGTCTGTGGATCAACAGCACCCAGGTCGACATGTTCTCCGCCCCGTACGCCGTCGGGGTCAAGCTCGCCGACGGGACCACGAAGAGCACAGGTCACCTCAAGTCCGGCGGCTACAACGGATTCTTCAGCGCGCTGCGCGGCCGGCCGGGCGGCTGGGCGAACCTCGTCCAGACCCGGTCCGACGGCACGGTGCTGCGAGCGCTCGCCCCGGGCCACGGCATCGAGGCGGGCGCGCTTCCGGGGACCGTCATGGACGACTACATCAACCGCGTTTGGCAGAAGTACGGTTCGTCGACGCTGACGGTGACACCCTTCGGCGACCAGCCGAACACCAAGTACTTCGGCCGGGTCTCCGGTGGCGTCATGAACTTCACCAACAGCTCCGGAGCGGTCGTCACCAGCTTCCAGAAGCCCGACTCGGACAGCGTATTCGGCTGCTACAAGCGGCTCGACGCGCCCAACGACCTGGTGCGCGGGCCCATTTCACGCACTCTGTGCGCGGGGTTCAACCGCACGACCCTGCTGACCAACCCCAATCAGCCGGACACCTCGTCCGCCGGCTTCTACACGGACGCGGTGACCAACCAGTACGCCCGCGCCATCCACGCGCAGATGGCCGACGGCAAGGCCTACGCGTTCGCGTTCGACGACGTCGGCAACCACGAGTCCCTCGTCAACGACGGCAATCCGCAGCAGGCGTACGTCACGCTGGACCCGTTCAGCTGACCTGAGCCGCGTCGCGGGAGCGGGGGCGGGGGCGGGTCCCGGACGGGAACCGTCCCCGTACGCGTGTCCGTCCCTGTGGCCTCGGCTTGCCCTTGCCTGTGCCGCGCGTGGTCCGCGTCGGCGGCTTCATCCGTCGTCGCCGGGGCCCAGGCAGTGCACGGGGACCCGCTGGACGAGGTTGTTCACGAAGCCGCCGCGGTTCCACGGCTGGTCGAGTGGCTGTGTGTGGCCTTCGGCGTCGGTGGCCCGGGCGCTGAGGACGTGACGGCCGGGGGTCGCCGTCCAGGTGAACCGCCATGCCCGCCAGGCCCATGGGTGATCGTTCGGCGGGTCGAGCCGGGCCGGGTGCCAGGAGCGCCCCTCGTCCGTGCTGACCTCGACGCCGGTCACGGGTGCCCGGCCCGACCAGGCCCGTCCGGTCAGGGTGACGGCGCCCGGCGGGACCACCCGCGCCCGCGACATGAAGTCGGGGAAGCCCGGCGGGGCCAGCAGGGCGCGCGGCGCGATTCGGGTGACCGGCTCGCCCTCGTCGGCGGCCTCCTGCCGCAGTCGGTACGCCACGGTCTGCTGGAATCCCCGGAACGGCGTGCTCGTCACCGTGATGTCCCGGAGCCACTTCACCTGCGCCATGCCGTACCAGCCCGGCACCACCAGCCGGACGGGATGCCCGTGCTGCGGGGGCAGCGGGGCGCCGTTCATCGCGTAGGCCACCAGGACCTCGGGCTCCTCGCCGCGCGCCACGTCCAGCGGAAGGGCGCGCTGGTAGTCCTGCTCGACCCCGCGTTCCACGCCGTGATCGGCTCCGCTGAACACCACGTCCACCGCGTCCGGTTCGGGTCCGGCCTCGGCGAGGAGGAGGCGCAGCGGCACACCCGTCCACTCGGCCGTGCCGACCGCCTCCACCAGCCACGGCTGGCTCACCGGCCGGGGTGTCAGCAGGGCCCGGCCGTTGCCCGCGCACTCCATGGTCACCCGCTGCCTGACCGCCGGGTACACCTTCAGGTCGTCGACACCGAGCAGCAGCGGGCGCCGCACCCGCCCGCCGAGGACGAGCCGCCAGGAGTCCTCCTCCGCGTACGGGATGTCGTAGTGCGTCAGTACGTAGTGCAGGCCCGGAGGGGTGACCTCGTAGCGCAGGGCCTCCAGCGGCAGTCCGTGGTTCCGGGCGGCGAGTGCCAGTTCCTGGGCGCTGATGCCCTCGTCCGGGCCGGCGATCCGGGCGGGTGCGCTCACGTCCTCGAGGCGGTGCCCCATGGAACCCATTGTCCGCCCGCCCGGTGCGGGGACGCCAGACGGACTCGTACCGGGGGTCGCCCAGCCGGCCCGGCTAGAGGACCGGGCGCGGGCCGACGCTTCGGTTCACGAGGTCGCGCCAGCCGGCCTCCAGGCGCTCCTGCGGCATGGCGCGCTGGCGGGTCAGGTGGCCGATCAGCGCGGGGTCGAGGTAGCCCATCAGCGTCTGGGCGACCAGCTCGATGTCCGTGTCCGGTCCCGGGTTCGCCTGGCGCAGCAGCATGCACACGTGCATGAAGCGGACCCGGTACGGCGCGGAGGTGAAGCGGCGGGTGACCTCGGGTTCGGCGGCGAGGTACAGGTCGAGCTGCTCGGAGGTCTGGCGCAGGGCGTGGCATCCGAAGGCGTGCAGGCGCTCCACCGGCGACGCGCCGGGGCCGAGCGGGGCCGGACCGCTGATGAAGGCGGTCTGGAAGCGCTGCTCCGTGTGGTCGAGCAGGGCCATGAGCAGGCCGGTGCGGTCACCGAAGCGCCGGAAGACGGTCCCCTTGCCCACCGCCGCCGCGCAGGCGACGGCTTCCATCGTGAGCTTGGCCACTCCCTGCTCCTCGACCAGCCGGGCCGCGGCCTCCAGCAGGCGCGCGCGGTTGCGGGCGGCGTCGGCGCGCAGCGGGGTGGCCTCGGGTGCGGTGAGCTGCATGAGGACGGGCTCGTCGGATGATTCCGGTCGCTTCGGGAACGGCGGAAGTGGCTGGGACATGAAGCCAGCGTAACGGCATCCGGGGCCAACTGGACTGCGGTCCGCTTCGGTGGTAGACCTTGAACCGGACTCCGGTCCGTTTTATTGCGGCAGTGTTTCAGCGTTTCCATCCCCCCGGGAGATATCCATGTCCGTTCGCATCCTCGCCCTCGTCGGCAGCCTGCGCGCCGGTTCCCACAACCGCCAGCTCGCCGAGGCGGCCGTCAAGCTCGCCCCGGAGGGTGCCGAGGTCGAGCTCTTCGAGGGCCTGGCCGAGATCCCCTTCTACAACGAGGACATCGACGTCGAGGGCGACGTGCCCGCCGCCGCCGCGCAGCTGCGCGCCGCGGCCGGGAAGGCCGACGCGTTCCTGCTGTTCTCGCCGGAGTACAACGGCACCATCCCCGCGGTCCTCAAGAACGCCATCGACTGGCTGTCCCGTCCGTACGGCGCGGGCGCCTTCACCGGCAAGCCGGTCGTCGTGGTCGGCACCGCGTACGGCCAGTTCGGCGGCGTCTGGGCGCAGGACGAGGCCCGCAAGGCCGTGGGCATCGCCGGCGGCACCGTGCTGGAGGACATCAAGCTCTCCGTCCCCGGCTCCGTGGTCCGCTTCGCCGAGACGCACCCGGCCGACGACGCCGAGGTCGCGGCGCAGCTCTCCGAGGTCCTGGACCGTCTGCACGGCCACGTCTCGGCGCCCACCGCCGCCTGACAACTCCCTTGTGGGCCGGTCCGGTTGACCCGGGCCGGCCCGCGTCATGTCGTGACTCGGTCACCGTTCGTCGCAAGATCGCCACGACCCTGGCGGAGCCCCAACCTCCGCGACAGGATGCCCGCATGAAGAGCGATCTCTTTTCCAGTGACCACATGGTGCAGCCGGCCGTCGCGGCGGGCATGACCGTGCAGAACGCCAAGTCCATCAAGTACGCCGTCCAGGGCGAGATGTTCGCGCGTCAGGGCGCGATGGTCGCCTACCGGGGCAGTCTCCAGTTCGAGCGCAAGGGCCAGGGCGTGGGCGGCATGCTCAAGCGGGCGGTCACCGGTGAGGGACTTCCGCTCATGACCGTCCGCGGGCAGGGCGAGGCCTGGTTCGCGCACGAGGCGCAGAACTGTTTCATCGTGGGCATCGAACCCGGCGACGTCTTCACGGTCAACGGCCGCAACGTCCTGTGTTTCGACGCCTCGCTGTCGTACGAGATCAAGACCGTCAAGGGCGCGGGCATCACCGGGGGCGGTCTGTTCAACAGCGTCTTCACCGGTCAGGGCAGCCTGGGGCTGATCTGCGAGGGCAACCCGCTCGTCATACCCGTCTCCCAGCAGCAGCCGGTGTTCGTCGACACCGACGCGGTCGTCGGCTGGACCGCCCACCTGCGCACCTCGCTGCACCGCTCGCAGTCGATCGGCTCGATGATCCGAGGGGGTTCGGGCGAGGCGGTGCAGCTCAAGCTGGAGGGCGAGGGCTACGTCGTCGTACGTCCCAGTGAGGCGACCCCGCAGAAGACGCAGCAGCACTGATCCGGGCGCACGGCGCGAGGGGCCCCGCCGGTCGGTCGGCGGGGCCCCTCGATTCGTCTGCCGGAGCAGGACGTCAGCGCCGGGCGGCCGGGGTGTTGGCGGCCGTGACGTTGACGGCGGCCCAGGCCTTGCCCACCGCCTTGTACTCGGCGCTGCTCGCGCCGTACAGATCGGCGGCGGCCTTCAGCGTCGCCTTCCGCGCGTCGTGGAAGTCGGTCGTGGAGACCATGTACCGGGTGAGCGCCCGGTAGAAGACGGCGGTGGCCTTGGTGCGGCCGATCCCGGTCACCCGGGAACCGTCGTACGTCGGCGAGTCGTACGCAACGCCGTTGATCGTCTTGCGGCCGCTGCCCTCGGCGAGCAGGTAGAACGCGTGCGAGGAGACACCGGAGCCGGCGTGCACCTCGGCGTCGTACACGGCGGGCGACCAGTAGTCGATCGACTCCTCGAGCACGTCGAGGGACGGGTGGTCCATGCGGCGCAGGAACTTCTGGGCGAGGCCCAGCTTCTCCCCCATCAGGTAGTTCGGCGGGTTCTTCGGGTTGTTCGCGGAGAACTCGACGTTGATGCCGAAGATGTCGGCGAGCGACTCGTTGAGGGAACCCGCCTCGCCGTACTGGTTGCCGTCCTCGTCGACCCGGGTGGGTTCGAGGGCGGCGGTCGCGTCGACGACCCCGTGGGTCAGCTCGTGGCCGGTCACGTCGAGGACGACGAGCGGCTTCTTGAACACCCGGCCGTCGCCGTCGCCGTAGGCCATGCAGCCGCAGTACGAGTCCCAGAAGGCGTTGCCGACCTTGTTGCCGAAGTGGACCATCCCGCGGGCACCGGCGCTGTTGTTCTTGATGCCCTTGCGACCGAAGGTCTTCTTGTAGAAGTCCAGGGTCTGGGTGATGCCGTACTGGGCGTCGACGGCGGCGGTGGTCCGGGCCGAGGTGGTGCCGTTGCCCCACTTGTTGTCGCCGTCGGTGAACGCCTTGCCCCGCGCGAAGGACTCCAGTTCCTGGCCCCTGGCGTCCCGGGTCTCGGTGTTCCACCGGGTCGGGTCCTTGAGCACATAGCTGGTCCGCGCGGTGCGGGTGGTGGTCAGGGACACCTTGCCGGCGAACAGGGAGGACCCGCTCCCCTTGGCCGTGGCCGGGTAGTGCCCCGCCGCGGCGATGCCCGTGAGGCCGGACAGCCCGGCGGTGGCGGCACCGGCCGCGATACCGGTCTGCGGGCTCGCGCTCTCGCCGCGCTCGCGCAGTGTGGCCGCCAGGGACGGCGAGATGAACTCGTCCGTGTTCGGGGTGTTGCTGCGGATCCTGCCGGTACGGGCGTCCACGACGACCGTGCTCGATCCTCCGGCCTCCGCGGTGTCGCTATCCGTGACGATCACCTGGTAGGCGAGGGCGGCGGCGCCGTCGCGGGCGTCCACGACGAGCCGGGCCGTGTCCGCGTCGCCCTTCGCGACGGCCTCGGCCTTCCGCACCGCTTGACCGGGCGTCAGCTCCGCCTCGACGGTGGACGGCTTCACCACGTGGTCGGCGGCCCGGGTCACGCCGAGGTACTCGCCCCGCGCGCCGAGGTGGACGACCAGGTCGCCGCCGAGCAGCGGAAGGCCCTGGTGGGTACGGACGAAGCGGACGTGCCGCTTGCCGTCCGGGTCCGTCATCACGTCCTTGGCCTGGAGGGTGTCGCCGCTGGTGACACCGGTGGCCGAGGCGTGCGCGAACGCCGCCGCCCTGGCGGCGGCCACGGGCGACGAGGCCGAACTCGCCGCACGGGCGGGCCCGTTCGGCGCGGCGGCGAAGGCGGGACCGGGGAGCGTGGCGGCCGTCGTCACGGCGACGGCGATCGCCACGCGGCGTATGTGGGGTCTACGCACTGAGTTCCTTCGTACAGGGACGGCCGGAAGACCAACCGCCCTACGACGCGGCGCCGTTGCGCACCGCGGGGGCTGCCGGCTCCCGACCGGACAGATGTGCGAGGGATGGCGACGGTTGCCTGGCCGGGCCGATCAACCTCCGCATGTGACCGATGTCGCACGGACCCGGCCCGGCCCGGAGCGGCCGGGGACGGGCGTGCGGAGCGGAGGCCGAGGGCCGGGTGAAACCGACGACCGAGGCGGGACGACGGCCGAGGCGACACCGACGGCCGAGGCGGGCGGCCGCGGCGGGACCGACAGCCGAGGCGGGACCGACAGCCCGAGTGAGACCGACAGCCCGAGTGAGACCGACGGCCCGGGTGAGACCGGGAATCCGGGAGGTCTCAGATCGTGCGGTCGGCCAGGGCGGACAGCAGGGTGCGGAGTTCCACCGCGGGCTCCTGGGCGAGGGGAAGTCCGGCGAGGAGCGTGTCCGCCGCGGCGAGCCGGCGGCGTGCCGCGCGCACCGCCGCCGCGCGGCCCCCGGCCCGCTCGACGAGGGCCGTCGCACGGCGGACCCCTGATTCGTCCAAGGAGTCCGCGACCGCGAGGAGTTCGTCGAGTTCGCCGTACCCGGCTCCGCCGAGTGCCGCGAGCACCGGGAACGTCTTCTTCCCCTGCCGCAGGTCGCTGTGGACCGGCTTGCCGGTGACCGAGGGATCACCCCAGATGCCCAGGACGTCGTCGGCGATCTGGAAGGCGACGCCGAGGTGGCGTCCGGCGCGGTCCAGCACGGTCACGGTCCGGTCCGGCGCTCCGGCCAGCCGGGCGCCGAGTGCCAGGGCACAGCCGAGCAGGGCACCGGTCTTGCCGTCCGCCATCACCTCGTACTCCCCCGCCCCGACCGCGTCGGGTCCGGTCCAGGGCCGGTCGGCGAACAGCAGGTCGTCGGCCTGGCCGCGCACCAGGTCCCCGAGCGCGGTGGTCAACTGCCGTACGGCTGAACCGGCTCGGGGAGTGACAGCCATGGTCTCGACGGCCAGGGCGAACAGCGCGTCACCCGCGAGAACGGCGGGACCGGTGCCGTACGCCTTCCACACGGCCGGCCGGCCGCGGCGCAGCGCGTCACCGTCCATGATGTCGTCGTGGAGCAGCGAGAAGACATGCACGAGCTCCACGGCGACGGCCGCGGGCACGCCCGCCCCGGCCGGTCCGGAGACGGTTTCCGCCCCGAGAACGGCCAGCGCCTGGCGTACCCCTTTGCCCTGGTTGTGATCGGCGGGGGCGCCGCCGACCTCGCAGCGGCCGAGCGCGTACCGGGCCATCTCGGCCACCCAGGGGTGCAGCGTGCCGATCGCCTCCGACAGTGCGGGAGCAACGAGGTCACGGCAGCGGCGCAACACCTGCGCGGCGGCGGGCGGCGGCGTGGAGGCCGGGGCCGCCGGGGCGGGCACTCGGTAGAGGGCCGGGGTGGTCGTCACGCGGCCTCCGTCTCGTCGGTCCCGGTCGTCAACCCGAGCTCCGTGCGCGCCCGTTCGACCATCCGGTGAGCGTGCCGCAGCCCGATGCCCTCCAGCGTCACGGCCAACTCGTCCAGTTCGGCGGCGGTTTCGGCCTGGTCACGGCCGAGGCGGGCGAGGGACTTGGCCAGGCCGAGACGGGACAGGGCCGTGCCGCGCGGCTCGCTCATCGTCTCGAACTCGGCCAGGGCGCCCGCGTACACGTCGCGGGCCTGCTCGTAACGCCCGGCACGGTAGAGGACGTTGCCGCGCATCTTGTGGTTGTAGGCGAGCGCGCCGGACAGCTTCATCGCGCGGCAGGAGACCTCGGCCTCGCTCAGCAGGCCGAGCGCGCGGTCCGTGTCCCCGTCGCGCACGGAGACGATGTCCGCGAGTCCTCGCAGCGCCCAGGCGTGGCCGCGCCGGTCCTCGGCGCCGGCGGCTATCCCGGCCGCCTCCTCGAACATCGCGTAAGCACGGTCGTACGCGCCGGTGTTGCGGTGGATCTGGGCGATGCCCTCCAGGGCCCACACGGTGTGCCGGGCCTCGCCGCGCTTGCGGGCCTCGGCCAGCAACTGCTCGTGCAGCTCCGTCACGGCCGCGTAGTCGCCCTGGATGCGGCCGGTCTCCGCCATGCCGGCCAGCGAATAACCGCGCACCACGACGTCCCCCGCCCGTCCGCCGAGTTCGGCGGCCAGGCGCAGCAGCCGCCACGCGAGCGGGAACGCTCCGCGCTGGCGGGCCAGGGTGCCGCCGCTCCACAGCGCCCATGCCATCGCGGAGCCGTCCCCGGCCTCCCGGGCGGTGCGGTAACTCGCCTTCCACGCCCGCTCGGCGTCCGTCACCTGCCCGAGCCGGCGGTGCGCCTCGGCGACCGCGAGGCCCGACCGGGCGGCCTCCGCGCGGGCGCCGGACCGTTCGGCGGCGCGCAGTTGCTCGGTGCCCGCCGCGAGGACGTCGGTCAGCGAGGAGTTCACCGACAGGGTGGTCAAGGCGCCCTGGTACTCCGGGGCGAAGGCTTTGCCGTACATGAGTGCCTTTCCGTCCGCCACCGTCCGTCCGCATACGGGCGTGGCCCGGTGGTGTTGCTGTTGTCGACTCGTTCAAGGCGGTGACGTGCGGCGATCCGGCTATGCACACGACGTATACACGGCATGTATACGCAAGGGGTATAGTGCGGCCGGTTTCCGTCCGTGAAGTGAGCTTCAGGAAGGACCGTGTGCCACGCGCCCGTTGCCGATCAAGACGACGATCGCGCCGGGAAGGTTGCCTGGCCGCGTCAAAACACGTTGCACGGCGGTCCGGAGGGCTCGGAGGATGGCGACAGGCAGCGCCCCTCCACGGAAAGCAGGCACCCTTGCCCACAGCGCCGATGCACGCGGGCGAAACGCTGATCGGCGACGCGCTCGTACGGCGCCTGCTGGCCGGACAGTTCCCGCGGTGGGCCCGGCTCCCCCTGAAGCGCGTGCCGTCGGCCGGTACCGTCAACGCCCTCTACCGTCTCGGCGACGACATGGTCGTGCGCCTCCCGCGCGTGGCGGACGGTGCCGACGACGCCGTCAAGGAACACGCCTGGCTGCCGCGACTCGCCCCGATGCTGCCGTTCCCCGTCCCCGAGATCCTCGGCCTCGGCACCCCGACCGCCGAGTACCCGTGGCACTGGTCCGTGCTGCGCTGGCTCGACGGCGACACCCCGGCGCCCGGCGCCCTGACCGACCCGGGGCAACTGGCCGCCGATCTGGGGGCGTTCGTCACCGCCCTGCGCGGGATCGACCTGACCGGCGGGCCGGACGCCTATCGCGGCACCCCGCTGACGGCGGTGGACGCCGAGACGCGCTCCGCGATCGACGACCTCCGCGGCAGCGTCGACACCGGGGCCGCGACGGCGGCCTGGGAGGAGGCACTGGCGGCACCCGCGTGGACGGGCCCGCCGCGCTGGCTCCACTCGGACCTGATGCCGATGAACCTCCTGGTCCGCGGGGGCCGTCTCGCGGCCGTCCTCGACTTCGGCACCTTCGGCACCGGCGATCCGGCGTGCGACTTCATCCCGGCCTGGAACCTCCTGCCCGTCGCGGTGCGGCCCGCCTTCCGGGAGGCGGCCGGCGCCGACGACTCCGGCTGGGCGCGCGGCCGGGGCTGGGCCCTGTCCATGGCCCTCGTCCAACTCCCGTACTACCGCGTCACGAACCCGGTGATCGCGGGCAACGCCGAGCACGTGATCCGCGAAGTACTGGCCGAGCAGCGGGTGTCGTAGCAACGCGCCGTTGCGGCCAGGGCGCGTTGCGGCCACGCGGTGTCATAGCCGGGCGACACCGCGCGATCACTCCACCAGGGCCTGCGTCCCGAGGACGCCGAGGAGGGCGACGCGTTCGGCGTCCTCCGTACCGGGCTCTGCGGTGTAGACCATGATCCGCAGGTCGCTGCCCGCGACGCTCAGCACATCGCAGTCCAGCGTCACGGTGCCGACCTGCGGGTGGTCGATGGTCTTGCGGGACGCGTCGTGGCGGGCGACGGCCCCGGACTCCCACAGTTCCGCGAAGCGCACGCTGTTCGCACACAGGTCCTCGATCAACTGCCCGAGGCGCCGGTCCGTCGGGTACCGGCTCGCGGTGGCACGCAGGTCGGCGGCGAGCGTCGCCTCGAAGGCGCGCCGCTCCCGGGGAGTGTGCCGCACCCGGCTGCCGGGCCCGACGAAGTTGCGCCACACACCGTTGCGTTCGTTGCCGCTCCACCCGGAGGGATCGCCGAGCAGGGCCCCGTACAGCGGGTTGGCCAGCAGCAGGGTCCAGGCCGCGTCGTACACCGCGACGGGCGTCCCGCTCAGCCGGTCGAGCAGCCGGTGGACGCCCGGGGTGATGTGGGCCGGCACCATGCCACGGCCCGGCGGCACCAGTCCGGCCACCTGGAAGAGGTGCTCGCGTTCGGCCCCGGACAGCCGCAGCGCCCGGCCCAGCGCCTCGACGACCTGCTCCGAGGGATGGGCAGCCCGCCCCTGTTCGAGACGGGTGACGTAGTCGACCGAGATGCCGGCGAGCAGGGCCAGCTCCTCGCGGCGCAGACCGGCCGCGCGCCGGTTGCCGCCCCCGGGCAGGCCGACGGCCTCCGGGGTGACGCGGTCACGCCAGCGTCGTACCGTACGCCCGAACTCCGTGTTCGCCATGCCACCCACTGTGCACCCACCCGGGCGAACGCGCCTGGTACCGCCGGTCCCAGGAAGACCGGACTCCTGGCTGTGGGCCGCGATCCGCCGGAGTGTGGACACATGACCACCACACTCATCACCGGAGCGAACAAGGGCCTCGGCTTCGAGACGGCCCGCCGGCTCGTCGCGCAGGGCCACACCGTCTACGTGGGCAGCCGGGACCCGGAGCGCGGACGGCGCGCGGCCACGGAGCTCGGAGCGCGCCCGGTCGTCATCGACGTCACCGACGACGCGTCCGTCGCCGCCGCCGCCAAGACCGTCGAGGCCGAGGGCGGTCTGGACGTCCTGATCAACAACGCCGGCGTCGAGGGGCGCGGCACGGGGAACAGCGTGATCGGCGCGGTGGAGGTGACCGCCGGCATGATGCGCGAGCTGTTCGAGACGAACGTCTTCGGTGTCGTCCGGGTCCTCCACTCCTTCCTGCCCCTGCTCCAGCGGTCGGCCTCCCCGGTCGTGGTGAACCTCAGCAGCGGCCTGGCCTCGCTGGCCCGGATCACCGACCCCGCCGACCCGGCCCACGCCTACCCGGGCGTCGCCTATCCCACGTCCAAGACCGCCGTCAACACCATCACCGTGCAGTACGCGAAGGCGTTCCCCGGGATCCGTGTCAACGCCGTGGAACCGGGCTTCACCGCCACCGATCTGAACGGCAACACCGGGTTCCAGACCGTGGAGGAGGGCGCCGAGATCATCGTGCGCATGGCGTTGATCAACCCGGACGGACCGACCGGCGGCTTCTTCGACGCGTCGGGACCCGTCCCCTGGTGACCGTGGGCACCCCCAGGCAATGGAACATTTATTCGATTCCGGAGTAGGCTGGCCTCATGTCCACGCATCTCCAGGGTTCGCTCTTCGACCAGACCGACGAACTCCGCCTCGGCCCGCTGGACGGCCTGCGGCGCACCACGCTGGGCGAGGGGGCCTGGATCGACCTGCTGCCCGGCTGGCTGAGCGGGGCGGACGAGCTCTTCGGCCGCCTGGCCGCCGAGGTCCCCTGGCGGGCCGAACGGCGCCAGATGTACGAGCAGGTGGTGGACGTACCCCGGCTGCTCGCGTACTTCCGCGCGGACGATCCGCTGCCGCACCCGGTCCTGGACGAGGCCCGGGACACGCTGTCGGCGCACTACGTCGGGGAACTGGGCGAGCCGTTCACCACTGCGGGGCTCTGCTACTACCGGGACGGCCGCGACAGCGTGGCCTGGCACGGGGACCGGATCGGCCGGGGCGCCCGCGAGGACACGATGGTCGCCATCGTGTCGGTGGGCGCCCCGCGTGATCTCCTGCTCCGGCCGCGCGGCGGCGGGGACACGGTCCGGCGCCCGCTGGGCCACGGCGACCTCATCGTGATGGGCGGCTCCTGCCAGCGCACCTGGGAACACGCGATCCCCAAGACGGCGCGGGCCGCGGGGCCCCGGATCAGCGTGCAGTTCCGCCCGGACGGGGTGAACTGAGCGGCGCGACGGCTACCGCGCCACGGGGGAACAGGCCCGGCGTGGCCGCCGCTGCCGCGTCACAGGGGAACCGGCCCGGCGTGGCCGCCGCTGCCGCGTCACAGGGGAACCGGCCCGGCGCGGCCACTGTCGCACCGCAGGGGTGAACCGGCGCGGCGGCCGCACCCGCACTCCCACCGGGCCCGCCGGCTCATGGCGCGAGCTGCGCCTGCACGGCGGGCGCGTACCGGTCGACGATGGCGTCGACCGGGGTGGCGCGCAGGTGCGAGCCCCGCGCGATCCCGTACATCACGCCGAGGCCGAGCAGGGTGCTCACGGCCAGTTCGGCGCGCAGGCCCGCGTCCGGCCCGCTCAGCCGCCCGGCGAGACGCTCGCTGACCTGGGCGCGGAAGTTGGCCCGGAGTGTCTCGCCCTGCTCCCCCTGGAGCGGGGCGAAGACGATCCGCAGGACGGGGTCGGCACCGCGCTGCGTCTGGCCTTCGAGGACATGGCGGACCATGTGCCGGCCGAGTTCCTCCAGCGGGGCGTCCAGCAGGGCGTCGGCGTCGGACTCGAAGGACATCACGCGGGCGAACAACGCGTCCTTGTTGCCGAAGTACTTGAGGATCAGCGGCGCGCTCACCCCGGCCCGGTCGGCGACCGCCTTGAGCGTGATGTCCGCGTGCGCGTGCCGGGCCAGCAGATACCGGGCCGCGCGCAGGATCGCCGCCTTGCTCGCCTCGGCGTCACGGCGGGGGGCGGGCGCGGCTTCCGGCCGCTCCCGGCGTGACGGAGCGGCGGCGGCCGGCGGCTCGCCCGGTCCCGGGGTGGACGAGGACGCCGTGAGACCGGAGTGGGGGGTGGTCACGGTGCTCAGGCTCCTTCGAGGGCCTCGTCACGGGGTGCGTCGGTGCGGCGGCCGGTTCGCGGGGTCTCGCGGGAGGCGGGGTCGGTGGGTATCGACAGCGCGGCGGCACAGGCCACCAATGCGACGGTACCCGCCATCGCGAAGGCCAGCAGATAGCCGTGCAGGGTGGGCACCGGGGCGCCCGCGAGGAGGCTCGTGTGGTGGACGAGCACGGCGGCCACGGCGGCACTGCACACGGCCTGGCCGATGGTGCGCATCAGGACGTTGACGCCGTTGGCGGACGCGGTCTGCCCGGCGGGCACGGCCCGCAGGATCAGGGTGGGCAGGGCGGAGTAGGCGAAGGTCGTGCCGATCGAGCAGACCGTGGCACCCAGGATGATCGCCCACAGGTCCCGGCTGTCGGCGATCCGCAGGACGTAGCCGGAGGCGATGATCGCCGTGCCGAGGGCCAGGGTGATCCGGGGACCGCGGGCCGCCGATATGCGCGCCGAGACGGGCGACAGCAGCAGCATCGTCACGCCACCGGGCAGCAGGCACAGGCCGGTCGCCACGATGGACAGGCCGAGTCCGTAGCCGGTGGCCGTGGGCGCCTGCACGAGCTGGGCGGTGACCAGCGAGTTGCCGTAGAAGGAGAAGCCGGTGAGCAGCGCGGCGATGTGCGGCAGGGCGACGCGCGGACGGGCGGCCAGCTTCAGGTCGACGAGGGGGCGTTCGGCGCGGAGCTGCTGACGCCACCACAGGGTGAGGACGGCCGCGCAGGCGGCGAACAGGCCGAGGATCCTTGGGCTGGTCCAGCCCCAGGTGCCGCCCTGGGACACGGCGAGCAGCAGACACACCAGTCCGGTGGCCAGGCCCAGCGCGCCCAGGGTGTCGAAGCGGCCCGGCTCGCGTACGGGTGACTCGCGCACCGCCCACCAGGCCAGTGCGGTCCCGAAGACGCCGAGCGCGGTCGTCGCCCAGAACATGACGTGCCAGTTGGCGTACTGCACCAGGAGGGCGGCGAGCGGCAGGCCGAGGGCGGCGCCGATGCCGACGGTGGAGCTCATCAGCGCGACGGCGGACCCCGTGCGCTCGGGAGGCAGTTCGTCGCGCAGGATGCTGATCGACAGCGGGACCACGGCGGCCGCGGCGCCCTGCAGCGCCCGCGCCACGATCAGGACGCCGATGTCCGAGGTGAGCGCGCACATCAGCGAGCCGACCGTCATCATCCCGAGGGCCATGAGCAGCACGCGCCGCTTGCCGTACATGTCTCCCGCGCGGCCGAGGACCGGGGTCAGCACCGCTCCGGCGAGGAGGGTCGCCGTCACCATCCAGGAGACCGCGCCCGCCGAGGCGCCGGTCAGCCGCGGCAGGTCGGGCAGCAGGGGGACGACCACCGTCTGCATGACGGCCATGAGGATCCCGCCGAACGCCAGGACAGGGATCGCGAGCCGCTCGCGCAGGGCCGCCATCGGCACTCCAGGAGTAGACATGAAGAAATGAGGTGAATGACAATTCACCTTACCGGTGAATTGTCATTCACCCCAAGTGGGGTCCGCTTCCCGGACGGCCGTCCGACAGGCGCCGGGGCCGGTGCCACCCGACCCGGACGAGGAGCCCTGGCACCGGGCGGGGGCTTGTCACCCGGCCCGGACGACACCTCCTGTCGCCGGGCACGGGCCCGTCACCCGGCCCGGACCAGGCGTCCTATCGCTGGGCGCGAGCCTGTACGCCGCGGGCGACCCGGGGCCCGAGCCAGCGCTTGAAGCGGCGCAGCGCCTCCAGGCGGCCGGCCGCGCGGTCGATCCGGTAGTAGAGCTGGGGCGGGACGTACGGCAGCAGCGGCGAGTGACGCTGTCCGAGCAGGGCGAACATCTGCGTCGGCGGAAGACCGATGTAGCGCGACAGGTTCTCGTACCACTGGGCACTGTGGCGGGCCGCGCTCTGCACCGGCAGGAGTTCGGACCTGCGCTCCCGCCCGTACCGGGTCAGGGCCGTCTCGAGGTCCGGGTGCTCCCGCAGCGCTCGGGCCAGGGAGATGGCGTCCTCCAGGGCGAGGGTGGTGCCGGCGCCGATCGAGTAGTGCGTGGTGTGGGCGGCGTCGCCGAGCAGGACGAGATTGCCGCGGTGCCAGGTCCGGTTGGTCAGGGTGCGGAAGGTGAGCCACGGGGCCGCGCCGTCGGACCGCTCCCGGCCCATCAGCCTGTGCCCGCTCAGCAGGTCCGCGAAGAGTTTCTCCAGCAGCGCGAGACCCTCGGCGTCGCCGGCGCTGTCGAGCCCGAGGCCGGTCCAGGTCTCCGGGGAGCACTCGATGACCAGGGTGCTCCGGTCGTCGCCGAACCGGTACGCGTAACACCAGATCCAGCCGTGGTCCGTCTCCACGAAGGAGAAGGTGAACGCGTCGAAGACCTTCGTCGTGCCGAGCCAGATGTACTGGTTGCGTCCGTGGCTGATCTCGCTGCCGAAGTGGTCGGCATGGCGCTCGCGCAGGGTGCTGTTGACCCCGTCCCCGGCGACGACGAGGTCGGCCTCGGGCAGCTCGTCGGCCGCGATCTCGCTCTCGTACTCGACTCGGACCCCCAGGGAGCCGGCCCGCTCCGCGAGCAGGTCGAGCATCCGCCGGCGGCCGATGCCGAATCCCTCGTCCCCCGGGGCCACGGTCGTGCGGGCGCCGACGTGGGCGACGCCGTCGCTCCAGCTCACCGAGTTCTCGCTGACGGCGAGCGCGGACGCCGGATCGCCCTCGCGCAGCTTGTCGAGCAGGCCCGCCCAGTAGGTCACACCCCAGCCGTACGTCGAGCCGGCCGGGTTCCGTTCGTGGACGGTGATGTCATGGGACGGGTCCTGGAGCTTCATCAGGATCGAGAAGTACAGGCTTGCGGGTCCGCCACCGACGCACGCGATCTTCACGCGCACTCCCCTATGTTGCACAATGCGGTCAATTGATCACGAAGAGTAGCAGGGGTGTCGCGCCCGCAGTTCACGCCAGATCACGGACGTGAGCCGCGCCACGAGCCGACGGCCGCCACCGCAAGATCATCGACGCGGGACCCTCCCACCGCAGGATTTCCGTCGACGGGTGCGCGGCGGGCACCCCGGACAGCAAGATCATCTTTGTTCAACTCTGCATGACATATCCGCGATTGTCCGGATCACAGCCAACCGACATTCGGCGATTTCTCCTGTTGTTTGGCGACCCGATAGGCATATCGGGTTATCAACACCGCTGATCACAGGAGGTCTCCGCATGCCGGAGCTCACTCGCCGCCGTGCCCTCGGCGCCGCCGCCGCGCTCGCCGCGGGCGCAGGTGCCCAGGCCCTCGCCGCACCCCCCGCGTCCGCGTCCCCGAACGGGCCGGCCGCCGCACGGGAGTCGATGGGCGAGCACCACCACGGCGGCCCGCAACCCTTCGACGAGGTCTTCCGGGGACGCCGCATAGAAGGCCGCCCGGTGACCGGGGGCGGCCACCAACACCACGGTGGATACGCCGTGTTCATCGACGGCGCCGAGCTGCACGTGATGAGCAACGCCGACGGGAGCTGGATCAGCGTCGTCAGCCACTACGACCCCGTACCCACCCCGCGCGACGCGGCCCGTGCCGCCGTCGTGGAGCTGCAGGGGGCGCCGCTCGTGCCCTTCGCCGCCAACTGAACCACCCGCAAGCAGATCGTGGAGTCCCGCACATGACCGTACGCAAGAACCAGGCGAGCCTGACCGCCGACGAGAAGCGGCGATTCGTCGACGCGCTGCTGCAGCTCAAGCGCAGCGGCACGTACGACACCTTCGTCACGACGCACAACGCGTTCATCCTCGGCGACACCGACAACGGCGAGCGGACGGGCCACCGTTCACCGTCGTTCCTGCCCTGGCACCGCAGATTCCTTCTGGAGTTCGAGCGGGCCCTCCAGGCCGTCGACCCCTCGGTGGCGCTGCCCTACTGGGACTGGAGCACCGACCGCACGGCGCGGGCGTCCCTGTGGGCGCCGGACTTCCTCGGCGGCACCGGGCGCAGCCTGGACGGCCGGGTGATGGACGGCCCGTTCGCCGCCTCCGCGGGCAACTGGCCGGTCAACGTCCGTGTCGACAGCCGCACTTACCTGCGCAGGTCGCTGGGCAGCGGGGTGCGGGAGCTGCCGACCCGCGCCGAGGTGGACTCCGTGCTCGCCATGACGACGTACGACATGGCCCCCTGGAACAGCGCGTCGGACGGTTTCCGCAATCACCTCGAAGGCTGGCGGGGCGTCAACCTCCACAACCGGGTGCACGTGTGGGTGGGCGGCCAGATGGGCACGGGCGTCTCGCCCAACGATCCGGTGTTCTGGCTCCACCACGCCTTCATAGACAGGCTGTGGGCCCAGTGGCAGCGCCGGCACCCGGGCTCCGGCTATCTGCCGCTCAAGGACACCCCGAACGTCATCGACCTCGGCGAGACGATGAAGCCGTGGAACGACACCCGGCCGGCCGATCTGCTCGACCACTCCGCGTTCTACACGTTCGACACCGTCTGATCCTGGCCGCGCCCGTGACCGCCGGGCCTCCGGGAGGACCGGCTCACACGGGCGCGCCGGTTGCCACCGACCCGATCGTCGACTCCGACGGCGTCGCCCACCGCGGGGCTGCGGAGTCGAGCGGGATCACGAGAACCAGGACCCGCCCACCGGCGAGGCCCTGATGCACACCGCTCGGCCACCCTGCGGATCATGGAGCGCCGCACATCCAGGCGGCGCCGCTCGGCGCGGATCACCAAAAAGTAGGGTCGGGGTATGACTCATGCGACCCCCGCTCCCCAGGCTTCCGTCGACCCCGTGGGACTCGCCCGCGATCCGTACAGCGTTTACGCACAGCTCCGCCAAGCCGGGCCCGTTCACCGGAGCACCGGGACGGACGGACTGCCCGCCTGGCTGGTGACCCGCTATGACGACGTACGCGAGGCTCTCACCGACCCGCGGCTGTCCTTGGACAAGCGCAACGCCCTGCCCGGCGGCTACCGAGGCATGGCCTTACCCCCGGCGCTGGACGCGAACCTGCTCAACATGGACCCACCGGACCACACCCGCATCAGGCGCCTGGTGACCCGGGCCTTCACCCCGCGCCGGATCGAGCGGCTGCGCGAGCCGATCCAGCGCACCGCTGACCAGTTGCTGGACGCGGTCGCCGCTGCTGAACGCGTGGACCTGATCGCCTCGTACGCCGCGCCGCTGCCGATCGCCGTGATCTGCGACCTGCTCGGCATAGGCCCGACCGACCGGCTCGACTTCCGTTCATGGACCGACGCTCTCGTCGCTCCCGATCCGACGCGGCCCTCCCTCGCCGAGGAAGCGGTCGGCAACATGGTGTCCTTCCTCACCCGGCTCATCGCCGACAAGCGAACCGCTCCGACCGACGACCTGCTCTCCGCGCTGATCGCCGTACGCGACGAGGAAGACCGGCTGAGCGAGGACGAGTTGATGTCCTTGGCCTTCCTCATCCTGTTCGCCGGGTACGAGAACACCGTTCATCTCATCGGGAACGCGGTCCTGACCCTGCTCCGCCACCCCGACCAGCTGGCCGGGCTACGGGCCGACCCCACGCGCATGAGCGCGGCGGTGGAGGAGCTGGCCCGGTACGACGGCCCGATGCCTCTGGCCGTCCGCCGGTTTCCGACCGAGGACGTCACCATCAGCGGCGTAACGGTTCCCGCCGGCGAGACGGTCCTGCTGTCCCTCGCCGCCGCCCATCGGGACCCACACCGCTTCACCGACCCCGACCACTTCGACATCGACCGCGACGCCACCGGTCACCTCGCCCTCGGCCACGGCATCCACTACTGCCTCGGCGCTCCGCTGGCCCGCATGGAAACCGAGATCGCGCTGTCCGCGCTCCTCGACCGCTTCCCCGACCTGGCCCTCGACGTGCCGCCGGGCGAACTGCGGTGGAGGCCCTCGATGCGATCCCGCGGCCTGCTCGGCCTTCCGGTCCGCACCGGCACGATCACGGAAGCCACTACGGCTCGATGACAGGGTGTGCGGCCTCCCGTCGTGGCCGAGGCGCGGGCGCGAAGACGCGCCCGCGTCACGGAAAACGGTGCCGGGTCAGGCGCCGCCCTGCGCCTCGCCCCGGCACTCCGGGTGACCCCAGCCCTGCGCGTTCTTGGCGATGGGCTCGCCCGCGGCGTAGGAACGGCCGCACACACAACGGCCGTTGAACTTGGCCTTGATGGTGCGGCTCGACGTGCCCGGCCGGGACGCCTTGGCCGCGGGGCGGCGGCGGGCGGCACCCGAGGCGGCCGGGGTGTCGGGGGATGCGGGCGGCTCCGGGGACCCGAGGTCGCTGCCCGCGGCCCGCTGCACGACAGCGGCCTGGCTGGCGGCACGGTCGGCGAAGTCGTTCAGGCGGTCGCCGTCGACCTGGTGGGCGGGGACGTAACGGAACTCGACCGAGCGGCCGGTGAGGAGTTCGTCGATCCGGGCGACCAGTTCCTGGTTGGCGACGGGCTTGCCCGCGGCCGTCTTCCAGCCCTTGCGCTTCCAGCCCGGAAGCCAGGTCGTGACGGCCTTCATCGCGTACTGGGAGTCCATCCGGACCTCCAGCGGCACATCAGCGGCCACGGCGGTCAACAGGCGTTCCAGCGCGGTCAGTTCGGCGACATTGTTCGTCGCCGTGCCCAGCGGCCCCGCCTCCCAGCGGGTGGGGGTCTCGTCCCCGTCGGCGACGACCCAGGCCCATCCGGCCGGTCCCGGGTTTCCCTTCGAAGCCCCGTCACAGGCGGCAACAACACGTTCAGGCATGACCCCGATCATGCCACGCCCGGCCGAGGGCCCCGCGCACGGAGCGGCTCGCACCGGAGCCACCCCGCCGGTGACCGGCGGGGTGGCTGCCACGGACGGGCGTCAGGACACGTCCTTCATCTCGGGCATCTCGCCCTGGGTCGTCTTCATGTCGATGACGGAGAACGACGCGCCCTGCGGGTCGCTCAGCGCGGCGAACCGGCCGAAGGGGCTGTCCATCGGCCCGAAGCGCAGGACCGCGCCGCGCGCCGTCGCCTTCGACACCGCCTCGTCGCAGTTCTCGACGGCGAAGTAGACGTTGACGTACGAGGGCACCTCGGGCGGGAAGTCGTCCGTCATCCTCATCCGGCCGAGCACCGGCTTCCCGTCTCTGTTGAAGACGCGGAAGTCCACGGCGTCGTCCTGCACCTGCTGGGCGGTGAGGGGGAAGACGGCCGGGAAGAACGCGTCGGACTTCTCCGGCTCACGGGTGAAGACCTCGGCCCAGGCGTACGAGCCGGGCTCGCCGATCGAGTCGAAGCCCTCGTGGACGCCCGCCTGCCAGACGCCGAAGACGGCCCCGCCGGGGTCCCGGGCCAGCGCCATGGTGCCGAACTCGCCGACCTGCATCGGCTCCATCAGCACCTCGCCGCCCTGGCTCCTGATCTTCTCGGCGGTCGCCGCCGCGTCGGGCGAGGCGAAGTACAGACACCAGGCCGACTGGCCCTCCTGCCCCGGCATCGGCGGTACGACGGCGGCCACGGCCTTGCCGCCGGAGTAGGCCTGCGTGTAGTTCCCGTACTCCGAGGACGACTCGCCGAACGTCCAGCCGAGCACGTCCCCGTAGAAGCTCTTGGCCCCTTCGACATCGCTGAACATCGCGTCCGCCCAGCAGGGCGTTCCTTCAGGCTGTACGGCCATGACCCGACCTTCTCCTGTTCGGTGAACGATTGCGCTGCTCACGCTAGCCAGCCTTCACCCGGGCCGCGCGCCGAACCGCGGGCCCCGCAGGACACTGGAGGCGGGCCGGTCCGGCCGTCGACGGGACGGGGAACGGGATGATGCGGGCATGGGAAGTGGTACGGCCGGGGCCGGTCGAGGGGGAACCGCTGCGCCTCGCCGAGCGCCCGGTGCCGGTGCCCGGCCCCGACGAGCTCCTGGTCCACGTCCGTGCCTGCGGGGTGTGCCGCACCGACCTGCACGTCACCGAGGGCGACCTGCCCGTGCACCGCGCCGGAGTGACGCCGGGCCACGAGGCCGTCGGCGTGGTGGCGGCGACCGGCGGCGCGGTGAGCGGCTTCGCCCCGGGCGACCGGGTCGGGGTCGCCTGGCTGCGCCGTACGGACGGCACCTGCGGGTACTGCCTGCGCGGGTCCGAGAATCTCTGCCCGGCGTCCGAGTACACCGGCTGGGACGCCGACGGCGGTTACGCGGAGTACACGACCGTCCCGGCCGACTTCGCCTACCGGCTTCCCGACGGGGTGGACGACGTCGCCCTGGCCCCGCTGCTGTGCGCGGGCATCATCGGCTACCGGGCCCTGCGCAGGGCCGCGCTGCCGCCGGGCGGGCGGCTCGGTCTGTACGGCTTCGGCGGCAGCGCCCACCTCTGCGCGCAGCTCGCGCTCGCCGAGGGCGCCACCGTGCACGTACTCACCCGCGATCCGGCCGCGCGACGGCTGGCGCTCGACCTGGGGGCCGCCTCCGCCGGCGGGGCGTACGACGAGCCGCCCGAACCGCTGGACAGCGCGATCCTCTTCGCGCCGGCCGGTGAACTGGTGCCGGTCGCCCTGCGGGCACTCGACCGCGGCGGTGTCCTGTCCGTGGCCGGCATCCACCTGAGCGACATCCCGCCGCTGCGCTACGAGAGCGACCTGTTCCAGGAGAGGGAACTGCGCAGCGTCACCGCCAACACGCGTGAGGACGGCAGGGACTTCCTGGCACTCGCGGCCCGCCACGGGATCCGCGCCACGACCCACGCCTATCCCCTGGAGGAAGCGCCGAGGGCGCTGCGCGACCTCAAGGCGGGCCGCTTCGACGGCGCGGCGGTCCTGGTGAACGACCGACCGCCGCGGAACTGAGCGTGCGGGCCGGACGGCCGCGTGCGTGGATGGACACAGGGAGTGCTGCGGTGGAGGTGTGATGGCGGGCCGGGGCAATGCCAGGACGGCGGGTGCGGGGGTGCCGTCCGACGCCTCCGAGGACGCCGTCGAGTCGATCGGCACGACGCTCGACGAACACACGACCTGCGAGGAACTCGTCGCGTTCATGTGCCGGCGCTTCTGCGAGACCGCCGCGGTGGACCTGCTGACCAAGGACGTGACGGCCGGCCGGCGTCCTCCGGACCCGGAGCTCACCCGCGTGGCCGAGGCCGGCCGCACCCGGCTGCTCACCCCGTCGGAGGGCCCCCGCCCACTGTCCGTCCGGGCGCTCGACGAGGGCCGTCCGGTCGCCGCCTCGATCGACCTGTCCGGCCGCACACCCCGACAGGTCATGGCCGTGCCGCTGCTCGCGCACGGACGCCTGTACGGGGTGCTGCTCGCCGTCCGGCAGGGCGCGCCGTTCACCGGCGCCGACGTGGCGGGCGCCCACCACGCGGCACGGCTCGCGGCGGTGCACCTCGGCCACTCCCGCGAGCACGCGTCCCTCCGCGGCACGGTCCTGGACCTCCAGCGGGCGCTGCTCGCCGCACCGGGCCGCCCGCATCCGAACCTCGACCTCGCCACCCGCTATCTGCCCGCGGGCGGCGGTTCCCTGGTGGGCGGGGACTGGTTCGAGACCGTACGGCTGCACTTCGGGCGCACCCTGCTGGTCGTCGGCGACGTGATGGGCCACGGCCTGGACGCCGCGGTGGACATGAACGCGTACCGCTCGATGCTGCGCTACGTCGCCTCCACGGATCTTCCGCCCCACCGGGTGCTGCGCCGTCTGGACACCGCGGTCGCCGAGGACGGCAGCAGGCGCCCGGCCACCTGTCTGCTCGTGCGGGTCGATCCGGCGCGCGGAATCGCGGTGATCGCGGGTGCCGGGCATCTGCCGCCGGTGGTGTTCGCGGGTGACGGCTCGGGCGAACTGCTGCCGCTGCCGGTGGGGCCGCCGCTGGGCACGGGGGTGGGCGGCTACCAGCAGGTGGTCCGCAGGCTCTCCCCCGACGACACCCTGGTGATGTTCACCGACGGTCTCGTCGAGCGCCGCGACGAGGACATCGACGCGTCGCTGGAACGGCTGGCCGCGCTGCGGCTTCCCCCGGGTGCCGATGTCGACGCCCTGCTCGACGAGGTGCTGGTCGCGCTCGACGCCCGGCACGCGGAGGACGACGTGGCGGTGCTGGCGGCCCGGATCCACCCGCGCGGCCACCCCGCCTGAGGCGCCCCGGCCGGCCGGGACAGGCTCCCCGTCCCGGCCGGCGGGCGGGCGCCGCCGGTCGCCCGGGGCGCCGGTCACTCCCCCGCGTGCGCCCGTTCCAGAGCCGCCATGTCCAGCTTGGTCATCTTGTACATCGCCTGGGCCGTACGGGCCGCCTTCTCCGTGTCCGCGTCGCCGAGCAGCTCGATGAGCCCGTCCGGGACGATCTGCCACGACAGTCCGTACTTGTCCTTGAGCCAACCACAGGGACCCGCCTCGCCCCCGTCCTCGACGAACTTGTCCCAGTAGTGGTCCACCTCCTCCTGGCCGTAGCAGTGGACCTGGAACGAGATCGCCTCGTCGAACGTGAACTGCGGGCCTCCGTTGACCGCGACGAACTTCTGGCCGTTGGCCGTGAACTCGACGGCCAGCACGGAACCGGGCGTCCCGGGCCCGGCCTCGGTGTAGCGGCCGACCCGGCCGAGCCGGGAGTGCTTGAACATCGAGACGTAGTAGTGCGCGGCCTCCTCGGCCTGGCCGTCGAACCACAGACAGGTGGTGAAACCGTCGGCGGGCATGTGTACCTCCTCGGGCGGAAAGCGTCGTCACCTCTGTCGACCGATCCTCGTCCGAAAACTCATCGGCCGCGCGCGCACGGCCTCACCCCGCCGGCCGGGAGCCGCCCCGGGTGACGCCGCCCGGAGCCGCCCGGGTGACGCCGACCGGAGTCGCCCGGGTGACGCCGACCCGAGTCGCCCGTTGGGCGCCCCTTCCCCACGGAAAACCCATGCCGGTCGCGCCCGGCGCGGAGTTAGCATCCGCGGACATGACTCTCTCCGAATCCCCCGTCGTCCATCCGTTCCGTGTCGACTTCCCGCAGAGCGATCTGGACGACCTGCACCGCCGCCTCGACACCGTCCGCTGGCCCGACGAACTGCCCGGAGTGGGCTGGGCCTACGGAGTCCCGAAGGACTACCTCCAGGATCTCGTCCGCCACTGGCGGCACACCTACGACTGGCGTGCGGCCGAGAAGCGCCTCAACACGTGGCCGCAGTTCACCACCGAGATCGACGGCGCGCGCGTGCACTTCGCGCACATCCGCTCGCCGGAGCCCGGGGCGACCCCGCTGATCATGACGCACGGCTGGCCCGGGTCCATCGTCGAATTCACCGATGTCGTGGGGCCGTTGACCGACCCGCGCGCGCACGGCGGCGATCCGGCGGACGCCTTCCACCTGGTCGTGCCGAGCATCCCGGGCTTCGGGCTCTCGGGACCGACACGGGACACCGGCTGGGAGTTCACCCGGGTGGCCGCCGCGTTCGCCACGCTCATGGACCGCCTCGGCTACCGGCACTACGGCGCGCAGGGCGGCGACTGGGGCGGGGCCGTCTCGCGCGAGCTCGGGCGGGCACACCCCGACCGGGTGACCGGCGTCCATCTCAACCTGCTGCCCGGATCGTCCGCCGTCACCGAGCCGACCGCCGGGGAACTGGCCGCGCTGAGCCCGTACGAGCGTGAGCGCACCCTCCGTTCCTGGCGGCGCGGCCAGGCGTGGAATCGCGAGGAAGCGGGGTACGCGGCGATCCAGGCCACCCGGCCGCAGACCCTCGCGTACGCCCTCACGGACTCCCCGGTCGGCCAACTCGCCTGGATCGCCGAGAAGTTCATGCAATGGACGGACTCGCGGGACCGTCCGGAGGACGCCGTCGACCGGGACCTGCTATTGACCAACGTGATGCTGTACTGGCTGACCGGCACGGCCGGTTCGTCCGCGCGGATCTACTACGAGCGCGCCCACGCCGCCTACTGGGGCACACCGCCCGAGCCGTCGACCGCTCCAACCGCGCTCGCCGTCTTCCCCGAGGAGAACTTCGTCGCGCTGCGCCATGTCGCGGAACGCACCGACACCGTCGTCCGCTGGACCGAGTTCGACCGGGGCGGTCACTTCGCCGCGATGGAGGAGCCGGATCTGCTGGTCGCCGACATCCGGGCGTTCTTCCGCCAACTCCGCGCGGGCGTCTGAGGAACGGCACGAGGACGAGCACGAGGAGCGGCGCCGGACCTCCGCCGGCCCGCCTCGCCCGGCCGCCTCGCCGTCGTAACTCTGCCGACGGCGAATCTGCCACGGGCCGAGAAATCCGCTCCGGCACCGGCGCCGGACCGAGAGTGGGGTCAGCGGCGACGCCCGCCGCGTCTCGACCAGGAGGAACGAGGAACCATGACTCCGCTCATCACCGGCCGGCATCCGGCCCGCACGCAGTGGGCCGAGGACGGCGACACCCCGGCGACCCGCTACGACGACCATCTGGCCGCGCAGTTGCTCGCCCAGCGGATCATCTTCCTGGGCACCCAGGTCGACGAGGTCTCCGCGAACCGGGTGTGCGCCCAACTGCTCCTGCTGTCCGCCGAGGACGCGCGCACCGACATCAGCCTCTACATCAACAGCCCCGGTGGTTCGGTGACCGCCGGACTCGCCATCTACGACACCATGCGACTGATCCCCAACGACGTCTCCACGCTCGCGATGGGATTCGCCGCGAGCATGGGGCAGTTCCTGCTCAGCGTGGGCACGCACGGCAAGCGTTTCGCGTTGCCGAACGCGCGGATCATGATGCACCAGCCGTCCGCGGGCATCGGCGGCACCACGGCCGACATCGAGATCCAGGCGCAGAACCACGAGTTCACCAAGCGGGCCATCGAACGGATCACCGCGGAGCACACCGGCCAGAGCGAGGAGACGATCTCCCGGGACGGTGACCGGGACCGCTGGTTCACGGCGGAACAGGCCAAGGAGTACGGCATGGTGGACCGGGTCGTGGAGTCGCTCGACGACGTCCGCCCGGCCGCGTCACGGCGACGGATGGGGCTCTGACATGGGTACGTACACGATTCCGAATGTCGTCGAGCGGACCCCGCAGGGCGAGCGGTCGTACGACGTCTTCAGCCGGCTGCTCTCCGAGCGGATCATCTTCCTCGGCACGGAGATCGACGACGGCGTCGCCAACGTCGTCATCGCGCAACTCCTCCATCTGGAGTCGTCGAGCCCGGAGAGCGAGATCGCGATCTACATCAACTCGCCCGGGGGATCGTTCACTTCGCTGATGGCCATCTACGACACGATGACCTTCGTCCAGGCGCCGATCTCGACGTTCTGCGTCGGGCAGGCCGCGTCCACCGCGGCGGTACTGCTCGCCGGGGGCGATCCCGGGCGGCGGTTCGTCCTGGAGCACGCCCGCGTGCTGCTCGGCCAGCCGGCCAGCGGCGGCCATCAGGGCACGGTGTCGGACCTCAGCCTCCAGGCCAAGGAGATGCTGCGCATCCGCTCGCAGGTCGAGGAGGTGCTGTCCCGGCACACCCACCACGACGTCGCCACGCTGCGCGCCGACATGGACCGCGACAAGATCTTCACCGCGCGGGAAGCGGTGGAGTACGGGCTCGCGGACGAGATCCTCAGCCGCCGGCTCGCCCTGCTCTGACACCGACCCGCCCGGAACGGGCCGATGCCGGGCAGCCGGGCCCCGGTGCGCGGGCCCGGCGAGGGCGCGGAGTGCGGGCCGGGGTCAGGCGGCGAGGCACATGCCGTCGTACCGCGAGCCCGCGGACCGAGAGCCCGAGGACGGGGCCGCCGCCGGGCGGCCGCGGACGGACTCGGCCCGGGTGTGCCGGTTCAGCTCCCGCTGGGCCAGCGACAACAGGTCGGTCAGGCCGAGACCGAGGGCGCGCGCGGCCGCGGCGAGGACCTCGGAGGAGGCCTCCTTGCGGCCGCGCTCCACCTCGGAGAGGTAGGGCATCGAGATTCTGGCGGCCTCGGCCACGTCCTTGAGCGTGCGTTCCTGGGCCAGCCGCTCGCGTCGCAGGACGTCACCCACGAGGTCGCGCCACAGAGGTTCCCTGGCCGAGGGGGCGGGGGCCGCGGGTCCCCGGCGCGGCACGAGGACCGGCGGCCGGGGCGCCCGGGCCGGGGCGTCGGCCACCTGCGGTGTCCGGGAGGGCTCCGGCGCCGCCGGGCGCAGGGGGATGACGCGGGCTTCGTTCGTCACGTGGTCGCTCACCCCTTCAGCCTAGAAGCGCGGGACCGTACGGGAAGGGAGCGGCGTTCCGCTCTCGGTGAAGTCAGGGGGACGCCGGGGCGGAGCCCGCCGACTGCGACGTCAGGTCCGCGGAGGCCGAACCGGACGCCGGGGGCGCCTGCGACTCGGACGCCGGAGGCTCGCTGGACGGCGGCGGTTCCTCCGAGGACGGCGCGGAGGAGGACGGTTCGGAGGAGGACGACGACGGGGACGAACTCTCGGACGACGGCGAGTTCGAGGCGGAGGCCGAGGACGACGGGGACTTGGAGCCCGAATCGCTGACCGACGGCGAAGGGCTCACCGGGGGGTGCGTCTTCTTGTCCTTCTTCACGTCGTCGCCCCGGTGCCGCTTGATCCACTCGTTGCTCTCGGGGTCGTAGATGACGAACACGTCGATGACCGTCTTCGACGGCACGACGGCCACGCTGTTCTGCGGCCGGTACGACGGCCACGGGTCGCCCGTCGTCTTGATGGTGCCCTTCTGCGGTACGGGTTCGAGCAGCGGGTTGCCGCAGGCACAGCGCACCTTGGGCACGCCCCGGGAGTCCACGAGCACCGCGGTGCCGGCCTGGAGGACCGCCTGATAGCTGGTGGGGGCGCCGTTGCGGTACCCGTGGTTGGTGACCCGGGTGTCCAGCCGCAGTTGTACGGGGGTCAGGGAACGCAGATAGGCGGGGACCGCGTTCGGCTGGATGCCCTCGACCGAGGCGAAGGCCTTGTTCTTCGCGGGGTCCGCCTTCAGCGCGCTGATCTGCTTCTCGACGTCGCAGCTCGACACGTTGCGGGTGCCGCCGTAGAGGCCGGGCGCGCTGCCGCTGTAGGTGCCGCCCTTGGTGGCGGGCACCGACGAGGCTGATGCCGCGGGCGACTCCGACTCGATGGAACTGTCGTTGGCGGTCGACTCGGTGAACGAATCGGGCCCCGACTTTGCGGCGGGCTGCGCGAACACCTCGCTGCTGGCGTTCTTGGCACCGCCGCCGTTGTTGGTGAAGACCAGTCCGAGGATCACCGCCGCCGCCACGACACCGGTGATCAGCGCGACCCGCGGCGCCGACCGCCACCAGGGCCGTTCGGGTCCCCCACCCGGTCCACCCGGTCCGCCCGCTCCACCGCCGGGGCCCTCGGGACCCGAGCCACCGCCGCCCCCTCCCGAACCGCCGCCCCCTGGTCCTCCGGGACCGCCTCCCGCCCCGGACGCGCCGCTGGGCGGTCCGGTGGGCGGGACGTTGACGGGCTGGGTCGGACTCGGCTGTGTCGGGCCCGACAACGGGCCCGAGGGCGGGCCGGTGGGGCGGCCGGAGGACGGCTGTTCGACGCTCACGAGCTCTTCTCCCGTTGGAGGGATGCAGGGACGTCCGAGTGGCTTTTGCGCCGCTTTCCTACACGACGAACCCATTGTGTGCCCCGGTCCGCCGGTGCCCGCAAGCCGACGCGGTCGGCTCTCCCCGAGGGGCGGCGGTCGGCTCTCCCCGAGGGGCGGACGGTGTCGGTGCTGCTTAGCGTGGCAGCGTGAGTCACCAGACACCGTCAGCCCAGCCGGCCCCCAGCAGCGGTGCGTCTCCGGCCAGCCGTCACGGCTGGCTCCAGGCCCTCGTGACCGTACTGGCCGGTCTGGTGCTCATGGTGGTGGTCGCCGCTCTCGGCCTGTGGGCGTCCGGCGCCACCGACCTCCCCGACAACGCCTTTCCGCGGGTGGTCGCGGCCACCCTGGTCACCGCGGTCGGCGGGACCGTCGAGTTCACCGGCGACGCGGGAGCCATCGCCGAGACGAAGGCGGGCCTCACGGTGATCCCGCTGTCCGTGACCCTGACCGGAGCGCTGGTGCTCGGAGCGGGATTCCTGCGGCCGCTGCGGCATCGCGCCGTCGCCGGGGCGACGGAACTGGCCGGGTGGGCCGGGCGGCTCGCCGTCCTGTGGCTGCTCGCGTTGATCGGCCTGGCGCTCGCGGCCCGCCAGAACTTCACCATCGACCTCGGGAACGGCACGATCGGTGCCATCGGCGACCTGTTCGGCGCAACCCCCGAGGTGGGTTTCAAGACCGCCTGGGCGTCGACCCTGTTCTTCGGGGTGCTGTGGCTCGCGGGTGTGTTCGTGATCGCGCTGCTGGTCTCGCGCGGCGCGGCGCTCCCCGCCCGGCTGCTGCGCTTCCAGGAGGCGGTGCGTCCGGCCGCGTACGCGATGGTGGTCCTGCTGCTCGTCTGCGTCGGCCTCGGCGTGGTCATCGGGCTGGTGGTGGCGGCGACGCGCGGGCACGCGGCCGAGACCTTCGCCGTGATGCTGCTGGGTCTTCCCAATGTCGTCTGGCTCGCGTTCACGATCGGTCTCGGCGCCACCTGGGACGGGCGTGTGGACGGGCCCTTCGGGCTCCCGATGCCCCATGTGCTCGACGAGGTGCTGCGTACTCCGGACGTGTCCGAGCTCAACCTGGGCTCGCTCGCGGACTACGACGGCCGGATCTGGTGGCTGGTGGCCGTCGACGCCGTCCTGCTGCTCGGGGCGGCCTTCCTGATGGCGGCCCGTTCACCGGCCCGGACGCGGGCCTGGCAGCACGCCCTCCGCATGGCGGTCGCGCTGGCGCTGACCGTGCTCATGATCTGCCTGCTCGGCCGGATCTCGGCGAACTACGGTCTGTCGATCCTCGGTCTGGGTGACATCGGCGGCGGGCTGAAGGGGGAGCTGTTCCTGAAGGCCCAGGTGTGGGGCGCCCTCGGCCTGGCCCTGTTGTGGGGGCTGGTCACCGGTTTCCTGGGCGCCCTGCTGGCCAAGGGCGTCCGGCGCAGGGGCGAGGTCGAGTCGGCCGGCTGACCGCCTGACGGCTGCGGCTCACTGCTCACTGCCCACTGCTGGCTGACGGCTGACGGCTGACGGCTGACGGCTGACGGCTGACGGCTGACGGCTGACGGCTGACGGCTGATCGTCGACGGTGGCGGCTCAGCGGCGGAACACCGGCCGGGCCCAGACCGGCGGCTGCGGCACGGGCCCCGGGCCACCCGGCACGGCCTCGGCCTCCGTACCCGAGCCGGTGCCGCTCCCGGTCACCGGGCCGCGTGCGGCGATCCGCAGCGCGCTGACGAAGGCCAGGCACGAGTCGAACCGGTCGTCGGGGCTCTTGGAGAGCGCCTTCGAAAGGACCGCGTCGACGGCCTCCGGGATGTCGGGGCGCACGGAGGTCAGGGCCGGGGGCTGGTCGTACTGGTGGGCCCACAGCAGCGCCATGTCGTCGTCGCGCCGGAAGGGCGGATGGCCGGCCATCGTCTCGTAGACCACACAGCCGAGGCTGTAGACGTCGCAGCGGCCGTCCACCGGCTTGCCGGAGATCTGTTCCGGCGCCACGTAGTCGAGGGTGCCCACGAACTGTCCGACGCTCGTGAACCCGGTCAGCGACAGGGACTTCTTGGTCAGTCCGAAGTCGGTGAGATAGACGTGTTCGGGGTGGTCGCTGTCGGTGCCCTGGGCCACCAGGATGTTGCCGGGCTTCACGTCCCGGTGCACCAGGCCGTGGTCGTGGGCCGCGTCGAGCGCCGAGGCGACCTGGATGCCGATCCGGCCGGCCACGGTGACCGTCAGCGGGCCCTCGCGGTCGAGGAGATGACGCAGGTCGCGCCCGGCGACGTACCGCATGGCGATGTAGAGGACGCCGTCCGTCTCGCCCGCCTCGAAGACGGGCACGATGTGCGGGTGGTCGATCGCGGCGGCGACGCGTGACTCGTGGGTGAAGCGGCCGCGGAAGGTGTCGTTGCGGGCGAGTTCCGGGGCGAGCAGTTTGAGGGCGACCGTGCGGTCCAGACGCAGGTCCTTGGCCTGGTAAACGACGGCCATCCCGCCGCGGCCGATCTCCCGCTCGATGCGGTAGCCCGCGATCTGCCGTCCGATCAGCTCCGAGGGCCGCCCCGAGAACGGACTGGTGTCCGGCCCGGACGTCCCGTCCATCAGCGGTCACCCCGCTCGTGCCGCGCGCCGCGCATCAGTCCTCGCCCTTGTCGTCGCTGTCGAAGGTGACCAGGCGAGTGGGCTCGTGTCCGCTCGGAGGCCCGTCGGGAGGTCCGTCGGGAGGTCCGCCCGGGGCGGATCCCCGCACGATCCGCGTCGGCTCCGCCTGGCGTTCCTTCGCCCGGTCCGGTTCCTGCGCCCGGTCCGGCCTCCGCGACCGGCCCGGCGCCGTCGCCTCGTCCGGCCCACTCGGCCGGTCCGGTTCTTGCGACGCGTCCGGCACCTTCGGACGATCCGGAACCCGCGACCCGTCCCGCCCCGGGCCCCGGTCTCCCGACCTGTCCTGTTCCTCCGCTCGGTCTTGTTCCTCCGCTCGGTCCCGCTCCCGCGGCAGGTCCTGTTCCACGGGCTCGTGAGTCGTCTCCCGTCGCGCGGTCGACGGGGTGCGCTCGGCGGCGAAGGTACTCAGCCGTGCTCCGTCGCAGTACACCCAGCGCTCGTGCTCGCCGTCGTACAGCCACATCGACTCGCCGTCGACGATCACCCCGATCCGGCTGCCCTGCGTCCGGGCCCGGAAGTTCTCGGCCTCCAGTCGCCCGGACGCCAGTTCCTCGGCCGCCCGTCGGTACTCGGTGAGCGCCTGGTCGACGCGGGCCAGCAGCGGGCGCGGATCGGCCGTGCGGGCGAGCGGGCGGGTCGCCGCAGGCGGTACCTGCGGTACGGCGATCAGCAGGCGGCCGTCGACCCACGCCGACCAGCCGTTCGCGCACACGACACGCCCCCAGTCACCGAGCCGGTCGACGAGTTCGACCGGCAGCAGCGCGTCCAGGGGAACGGTGGGCCGCGACGGGTCGGGCGACTCCCAAGCGGGCAGCCCGTCCTGCGGAACGACATGCGTCGGGCGGAATCCGGGGCTCGTCATCGGCGGCTACTTCCGCATGACCGCGGGCTCGTGCCGTCGCAGCAGCCGGGCGACCAGCCAGCCGAAGACGACGGAGAGCACGACGAGCATGCCCATGTTGATCAGCCATGCGCCGGCCGTGTGCCGGAACATCGGGTCGCCGGTGAGTTCGCCGGGCACGATCCGGGCGAGACCGATGGTCCCGGCCATCGCGCCCAGGGCCCAGCGGGAGGGCACGAGCCAGGAGAGCTGTTCGAGGCCGGGCACGCCGTGCAGCTTCAGCAGGGCGCCGCAGAACACCACCTGGACGATGGCCAGCAGCACCAGCAGCGGCATCGTCACCTCCTCCTTGCGCACGACGGCGGAGACGAGGAGGCCGAGCATCATCGCGGTGAAGGCCAGCAGGGCCACGGCCAGCGTGATCTCCAGGAGCGGTGGCATCAGGACGCCTTCGCCGCCGGGGGCGTTGAGGTCCACGCCGAACAGGCCCACGAGGGTGAGCACGACGGCCTGGAGCACCGTGATGGCGCCGAGGACCACGACCTTGGACATCAGGTACGCCGATCTGGACAGACCGACGGCCCGTTCTCGCTGGTAGATCGTCCGTTCCTTGACGAGTTCGCGCACGGCGTTCGCCGCACCGGTCAGGACGCCGCCGACGCACAGGATGAGCAGCGCGTTCATCGCCGTCTCCTGGGTCAGCTTGCCGCCCGCCAGCGCCCGCGCCATCGCGCCCATCACGAACGGCAGGGCGATCATGATGGCGAGGAAGGTCCGGTCGGCCCCGAGCGCGGCGGCGTAGCGGCGGACCAGGGTGCCGAGCTGGGAGCCCCAGCTCTGGGCCTTCGGCGGCGGTCCGACGAGCGCTCCGGTGGCCGCGTCCGGCATCCTCGGCTGCGAGGTCGACTTGTCGATGTACTGACGGTGGAACGGCGAGTCCCGGTACTCCCCCGCCCAGTCCCGGTCCGTGTCGCGCTCGAAGGCCTCGAACGCCTCGGGCCACTGCCGGTATCCGAAGAAGGCCAGGGTGTCGTCGGGCGGCCCGTAGTAGGCGACCTTGCCGCCGGGCGCGAGGACCAGGAGCCGGTCGCAGACGTCCAGGCTGAGCACGCTGTGGGTGACCACGATGACGGTGCGGCCGTCGTCGGCGAGGCCGCGCAGCATGTGCATCACCGAGCGGTCCATGCCCGGGTCGAGTCCGGAGGTCGGTTCGTCCAGGAAGAGCAGGGACGGCTTGGTGAGCAGTTCCAGGGCCACGCTGACGCGCTTGCGCTGTCCGCCCGACAGACTGTGGATGGGCTGGTCGACGCGCTGCTGCAGGCCCAGCTCGCCGATCACCTCGTCCACCCGCGCCAGGCGTTCCGCCTTCGCGGTGTCCTGCGGGAAGCGCAGTTCGGCGGCGTAGGTCAGCGCCCGGCGGACGGTGAGCTGGGCGTGCAGGATGTCGTCCTGCGGGACGAGGCCGATGCGCTGGCGCAGTTCGGCGTAGTCGCGGTAGAGGTCACGGCCGTCGTAGAGCACCGTGCCGTGGTCGGCGGGCCGCTGCCCGGTGAGCGCGTTCAGGAGCGTGGATTTGCCGGCGCCGCTCGGACCGACGACGGCGAGCAGACATTTCTCGCCGACGGGAAAGGACACCTGGTCCAGCAGCGTCTTGCGGCCCTGGTCGACCTCGACGACGAGGTCCTGCACGTCGAGGGAGACCTCGCCGCTGTCGACGTACTCCTGGAGCTGGTCTCCGACGAGACAGAACGCGGAGTGCCCGATGCCGACGATGTCACCCGGTGTGACGAGGGCCCGCTCGACGGGCTGTCCGTTGAGGAACGTGCCGTTGTGGCTGCCGAGGTCGACGATCTCGTACGTCCCGTCGGGCCGGGCCAGCAGTTCGGCGTGGTTCCGGGAGACGATCAGGTCGTCGATGACGAGGTCGTTGTCGGGGCCGCGTCCGATGCGCACGGTGCGGGAAGGCAGCGGCCGTACGGTCGTCGGCTGTTTGAACGTGCTGGTGGCGGCCGGCATGGAGACGGCCGAGGGGCGCTCCGCGACGGGGGGCGGGCGGCTGACGAGGACGGCGCGCGGGCCGTCGGCGGGACTGCCGAAGCGGATCACGCTGCCGGGTCCGACGCCCCATTCGTGGACGCGGCGGCCGTCGGCGTACGTGCCGTTCGTGCTGTTCTCGTCCTCCAGCGTCCAGTGATCGGCGTGGGGCCGCAGCACCGCGTGGTGCCACGAGACCCGGACGTCGTCGATCACGACGTCGCACAGCGGATCGCGCCCGACGTGGTAGTCGTGGTTCGGACTCATCACCGTCGAGCCCGTCTCGGTTTCGAGGACGAGCTCGGGTGCTGTTGCCGCGACAGGCCTCTCTGCCATGCCAGAATTCTAACGATTCGCCCCCTTGCGCGCCTGATCAGCGCTCGGTGGCCGGGGTGCCCGAAGGCTCAGGCGGCGGAGATCCCCAGCACCGCGGCGGTGCGGTGCATGCGCAGCGCGTCCACCGATTCCGCGAGCAGTTCGTATTCGGTGGTGTCGTCGTTGGTGGAGACGCGGACGAGTTTGCCCGCGGCCAACTCCTCGGCGACCAGCTCCTGTTGCTCCGAGTCACCGCACCATGCGCGCAGCATCGTGGGGACGTCGGGGACGCTGTCCCCCACCGGCGCGATCGAGTTGGGCGGAAAGGCGGGGTCCTCGGGCTGCGGGTCGAGCCTTTCCGCCATCCAGGCCGCGCGGTCCCGCATCCACCACAGGGCCAGCGCCAGGGTCGGCGCCCGATAGGTGCCGAGGGGTACACCGACTCGCTGACCGCCGCACATGCCGTACGCGGTGACGTGGCACAGGAATTCGTCGTGCACGATCTCCCCCATTGGCGTCGCTCGTCGCCGGTCCGGCCTCACTTTCCCTGCGGCTCTTGGGCGTTGCTCCGTGCAATTGCACGGGCTTGGTTGAATTGCCCTACTGATTGAGTATCGCCACTACTGACACACTGTCACCATGTGAATCCAGCCAGTCTCTTGGCATATTCACCGCCGCGCGTGGCCGAAAGGGCATTGACAACTTTTCCGGCCTCCGGGACCGCCCCCGATCCCCGGCATGACCCGCGGGGTAATCGACGCTTCGCGCGGTGCCCGTCAAGGTTGGCGTATCGCGTCCCGGCGCCCGAACAGCCGCCCGGGACACGGACCTTGACCATGGTTACGTCCCCCGATGGAGGCTGGTTCATCATGTCCGCGAACACCGAGCGCTACGAGACCGCCGTCACCCGCTACTTCGAGGCCTGGAACGCGAGCGGGCCGGACACACCGGCGAAGGCGGTGGCCGCCGCCTGGGCCCCGGACGGCACGTACACCGACCCGCTCGCCGACGTCCGCGGACACGAGGAGATCGCGGCCGTGATCGCCTCCGCGCACGAGCGGTTCCCCGGCTTCGCCTTCCGTCTGCTGGGCGCGGTGGACGGCCACCACGACATCGCCCGCTTCGCCTGGGAGCTGGTCGACGAGACGGACGGCTCGGCACCCGTCGCGGGCTTCGACGTGATCGTCCTGGACGGCGAGGGCCGGATCCGGAGCGTGCACGGATTCCTGGACCGCGTCCCGGCCTGACACGCGCCGAGGTCCCCGACGCGGCGGCGCGTCGGGGACCTCGGTGTGCCGTCGGGGCGCGCCAGAAGTCGAGGGCGCGCCGCACCCGTCGTAGGCGCTACGCCTTGACCAGCGCGTCGATCCGGGCGAGTTCGTCCTCGCTGAAGTCCAGGTTGCCGATGGCGGCGACGCTGTCCTCGAGCTGCCGCGGGCTGCTGGCGCCGACCAGGGCCGAGGTGACCCGGCCGCCGCGCAGCACCCAGGCCAGCGCGAGCTGGGCCAGCGACTGGCCGCGGGACTTGGCGATCTCGTCGAGGGTCCGCAGCCGGCCCACGAGGTCCTCGGTGACCGTGTCCGCGCTCAGGAACGGGCTGTCGCTCGCGGCCCGCGAGTCCTCCGGGATGCCGTTCAGGTAGCGGCCGGTGAGCAGGCCCTGCTCCAGCGGCGAGTACGCGATGGAGCCCACCTGGAGCTCGTCGAGCGCGTCCAGCAGGCCCTCGTCCTCGGGCCGGCGGTCGAGCATCGAGTAGCGCGGCTGGTGGATGAGCAGCGGGGTGCCCAGCTCGGCCAGGATCCTCGCGGCCTCACGGGTCTGCTCCGCCGAGTAGTTCGAGACGCCGACGTACAGCGCCTTCCCCTGCTGCACCGCCGAGTGCAGGGCGCCCATCGTCTCCTCGAGCGGGGTCTCCGGGTCGGGACGGTGCGAGTAGAAGATGTCGACGTACTCGAGACCCATCCGGCCGAGGCTCTGGTCGAGCGAGGACAGCAGGTACTTGCGCGAGCCCCATTCGCCGTACGGGCCCGGCCACATCAGATAGCCGGCCTTGGTGGAGATGACCAGCTCGTCGCGGAGGTGACCGAAGTCCGCCTTCAGCGCGTCACCGAGGGCGGACTCGGCGGCGCCGGGCGGCGGGCCGTAGTTGTTCGCCAGGTCGAAGTGGGTGACGCCGAGGTCGAAGGCGCGGCGCAGGATCGCGCGCTGGACGTCCACGGGCCGGTCCGGGCCGAAGTTGTGCCACAGGCCGAGCGACAGCGCGGGGAGCTTCAGGCCGCTGCGTCCGGTACGCCGGTAGGGCATGTCCGCGTAACGATCGGGGTGCGGGGTGTACAACGCGTACTCCTGTGAGGCCGGGGAAACAGGCTTCCACTCTCGCGCGCCCGGTGGTCACCGGTCCAACGGGAGGATCGGATGGCATTGAGCGATCCGGCTTCTCAATCGGTCGAGGCACCCGCCGATCGGCACCTACTCTTGCATGTCATGGAACTGCGTCACCTTCAACACTTCGTCGCCGTCGCCGAGGACCGGCACTTCACCCGGGCGGCGGAGCGGCTGATGGTGTCGCAGTCGGGCCTCTCCTCGTCCATCAGGGCGTTGGAGCGGGAGCTCCAGGCGCCGCTCTTCGTCCGTACGACCCGCCGGGTCACCCTCACGGAAGCCGGTCGCGCCCTGTTCGTCGAGGCGGAACGGGTCCTCGCCCAGGTGCGTTCGGCGCACGACGCCGTGGCCGCCGTCCAGGGGGTGCTGCGCGGCACGCTGTCCCTCGGCACCGAACAGTGCATCGCCGGCGTGCACTGCGCCAGGCTGCTCGCGGCGTTCCGTCGGCGTCATCCGGACGTGGAGATCCGGTTGCGCCAGGCGGGTTCCGAGGCGCTGGCGGAGGAGGTCGCGGCGGGCCGTCTCGACCTGGCGTTCGCGGTGCGGACCCGCGCCGACTCCGAGCAACTGCGGTCGGTGCCGCTGACCAGCGAGCCGATGACCGTGCTCTTCCACCCGGAGCACCCGCTCGCCACCGCGGCCGTGGTCACGCCCGAGGAACTGGGCGCGGAGGCCTTCGTCGACTTCCACCCCGACTGGGGTCCGCGGCGCACCACCGACGCGGCGTTCACGGCGGCGGGAGTCCAGCGGACGGTGGCCCTGGAGGTCAACGACGTCCACAGCCTCCTGGAACTCGTCCACGAGGGCCTCGGGATCGCCGTCGTCCCGCGCCACTTCGGTCACAAGCCGGAGGCCCGCGATCTCACCGCACTGCCCTTCAAGGGCGCTTCGGAGGGGTCGTACGAGACCGTCGCGATGCTGCCGCCGGAGGAGGCCACCAGCCCGGCCGCACGGGCCCTGATGACGCTGCTCGACGCCTCGAAGGACGGGGCCTGAGCGGTCGCGGACCCGAGGCTCCTGAGGCAGGTGGGGGCCCGGATGCGGGGCGCGGTGCGGGATGCGGGGGCGGGGCGCGGTGCGGGATGCCGGGGCGGGGCGCGGTGCGGGATGCCGGGGCGGGGGCCCGGGATGCCGGGGCCGGGGCCCGGTGCGGGGTCGGACCGTTCCGGACCTGGGGATCGGGCCGTTCCGGACGCAGGGACGGGCGCGATGCGCGATGGTGGTTCCATGCTTGCGAAGGACATCCTCATAGACGGCTTCGGCCGCATCCGGGAAGAAGTCCATGCCGCTGTCGGCGACCTCGCGCCGGAGGCTCTCAACGCCCGCCCCGCCGAGACGGCGAACTCGATCTCCTGGCTCGTCTGGCACCTCACCCGGGTCCAGGACGACCACGTCGCCGACGCGGCCGGGACGGAGCAGGTCTGGCTCACCGACGACTGGGCGAAGCGCTTCGGGCTGGACCTGCCGCGGGGCGACACCGGGTACGGCCACACGTCCGCGAAGGTCGCCCGGGTCCGGGTGGAGACGGGCGACCTGCTGCTCGGCTACTACGACGCGGTCCACGAGCGGACCCTCGCCTACATCGGCGGTCTGGCCGCACACGACTTCGAGCGCGTCGTGGACGAACGCTGGGACCCGCCGGTCACGCTCGGCGTACGCCTGGTCAGCGTCCTGTCCGACGATCTCCAGCACGTCGGACAGGCCGCCTACGTCCGCGGGCTGGTTCAGATGTCGTAGCCGGGAAGGACGACGTCCTCGATGAGGGCCTTGCGCTCGTCGAAGGGGAGGAACGCGCTCTTGACCGCGTTCACCGTCACGGTGCGCAGGTCCTCCACGCCCCAGCCCGCCTCCTCGACGAGCAGGGACATCTCCCGGGTCATCGTCGTCCCCGACACCAGACGGTTGTCGGTGTTGAGGGTGACGCGGAAGCCCAGGTCGCGCAGGGCGGTGATGGGGTGCTCGGCGATGGACTTCGCCGCGCCGGTCTGGAGGTTGGAGGTCGGGCACATCTCCAGGGCGATACGGCGGTCGCGCACCCAGCCGGCGAGACGGCCGAGCTTGCCGTCCACGATGTCCTCGGTGATGCGGACGCCGTGGCCGATGCGCTGGGCGCCGCAGACCTGGAGCGCCTGGTGGATGCTGGGCAGGCCGTGGGCCTCGCCGGCGTGGATCGTGAACGGGACGTTCTCGCGGCGCAGGTGCTCGAAGGCATCCAGGTGGTCGGCCGGCGGGAAGCCGTCCTCGGCGCCCGCGATGTCGAAGCCGACGACCCCGGCGTCCCGGAACGCCACGGCGAGGTCGGCGGTCTCGCGGGTCCGGTCGAACATCCGCATGCCGCACAGCAGGGTGCCGACGCGCACCGGGGTGCCCGCCGCGGCGGCCTTGGCCATACCGGCGGCGAGGCCCTCCTGCACGGCCTCGACGACCTCGGGCAGGGTCAGCCCGCCGTTGACCATGAGCTCGGGCGCGTAGCGCACCTCGCCGTAGACGACACCGTCCTCGGCGAGGTCGAGGACGTACTCCTCGGCCGTGCGCAGCAGGCCTTCGCGGGACTGCATCACGGCGAGGGTGTGCTCGAAGGTGGCTATGTAGCGGACGAGGTCGCCGGAGTTGGCGGCCTCGTAGTACCAGGCGGCCAGTTCCTGCGGGTCCGTGGTGGGCAGGGTGTGGCCGACGGTCTCCGCGAGCTCGACGAGGGTGGCCGGGCGGAGGCCGCCGTCGAGGTGGTCGTGCAGGACCGCCTTCGGCAGGCGGCGGATGGTGTCGATGTCGATGCGGGGCGCGGTCATGTGCGGTGTTCCTCGTGAGGTCGTTCGGAGCGGGAGGGAGCGGAAGAGCGTGGGGCGCGGCAGCCCGCGCGACGTGCGGGAGACCGGGTCAGTCAGTCCGCGGGCTGGAGCAGGTCCCAGCGGTTGCCGTACAGGTCCTGGAAGACGACGACCGAGCCGTACGACTCGTGGCGCGGTTCCTCCAGGAAGGTCACGCCGGCGGCGCGCATCCTGGCGTGGTCGCGGGCGAAGTCGTCGGTGTGGAGGAAGAAACCGACCCGTCCGCCGGTCTGGTCGCCGATCCGGCCGCGCTGAGCCTCGTCCTTGGCCCGGGCGAGCAGCAGCCCGGTCCCTCCGCCGTCCGCGCCCGGCTCGACCACGACCCAGCGGGAGCCGTCGGGCCGCGGGGTGTCCTCGACGAGGCGGAACCCGAGGGCTTCGGTGTAGTGGCGGATGGCCTCGTCGTAGTCGTCGACGACGAGGGTGACCAGGGCGATGCGTCTCATCGGGGCTCTCCAGGGTTATACGTAACACGTAGGGTACGGCATTCGCTGTCGGGCGCCAGAGGGGTCGTCGGCGGCGGTGACCGGGGCCGCGTCCTCCGCCGGGCGGCGGGGTCGCGCGGCACCGATCCCGTCGGGCGGCGGGGCGCCGGGCGGCGCAGGCTGAGAGGACGCCGATCTTCGCGGGTCGAACCGGGAACGATCCCGGCCGCCATTCGTCTACAGTTATGTAGACGAACTCGCAGATAGACGGGCGCGGGGCGGTGTCCTGCCGTGTGCGCGCCCGCCGAGGAAAGGGGCCACATCCATGTCCGCCGCCACGGGCTCCGCGCCTGCGCGCGAGGCCGATGCCGTTGCGGCCCGGCCGTGAAGCGCGGGGGCACCGGTGCCGTCGCCGCGTCGGCCGCGGTGGGGAGTCTGGTCGCGTTCGTGCTGCTGACGCTGGTCGTGACCACGCACGAGGGTGCTCCCTTGTTCGGCGACAGCGGGCTCGCCTCGTGGTCGCTCGCGCACCGTCCGGAGGTGGCGCTCGCGGTGGCACGCGGCGTGACGTACACCGGCACAGGAGCCGTCCCGTACGCGCTGGTCGTCGTGGCCGGCCTTCTCCTCGGGCGCACGGCGCGGCAGCGGGTCACCACCGTCACGGCGTGCGTGTGCGCTCTGGCCGTCGCGCAGGCCGTGCGGTTCGCGGTGATGTCACTGGTCGGCCGTCCCCGGCCCCCAGTGGCGAACTGGGCCACCCATGCCTCGGGCTGGTCGTTCCCCTCCGGTCACACCACGACCTCGGCCGTCACGGGCGGCATCCTCATCCTCGCGGTGCTGGCCCGCGCGCCCCAGTCCAGGAGAGCACTGGTCCTGCTCATCGGCTGCTGGGCCGCGCTGGTCGGCCTCTCCCGCGTCTACCTGGGCGTTCACTGGCTCTCCGACGTCGTGGGCGGCTGGCTGTTCGCCGTCTGCTGGCTGAGCCTGCTCGTGTACGTCGTGACGCGGTTCCTCCCCGACAGGTACGCGGCGCTGACGACGACGCCGGTCCCCGAGGACCCCACGCCGGACGGACCCGATGACGGACCCCGGGAGCGACGCGACGCCCCTCCTCGCTCCGCTTCGTAGCTCGCAGCGGAGCGAACGCACCCATGGCATGAGGCCCCGCGGAGCCCGGGCTGTAGGCTGCGCCCTCGCCGAGATCACTTGAGGAAGGTCATGGAGCGAACGCTGCCGTCCCGCAACCGTCTGGCGAACAGTGGCCTCGGGGTCGTTCCGGCGATTGTCGGGGTCGCCTACGCCGTACAGGCCGAGGGTGGGGTCCAGCGGCTCCTCGCCATTCCGGCTGTGCTCGGGTTTTCAGCTCTGGCAGTTCGTGGTTATCGGCTCGCCGTCACGTATGACCATTCACGGATCACCATTCGCGGCTACATGCGCACGCGGGTGATCGATCGGGGCGCCATCACTGGGATCACGGACTTTCCAGCCGTGAGGTGGACTTCCGGCAATGGGCGCAGGCGATGGACCCCGTTGACGGTATTCGTCACGAGCACCGGCGAATCGTCGGCGGCCCGGACGCACAAGGAACGCGCCATCAGAAGGCTGCGGCAGTGGGCGCGGCGCGGAGGGGGCTGACGAGTGCGCGTGAAGACCCGGGTGAACGGTACGAACGGCGTGAACGGGGCAGGTGGCGTGGAGGGTGAGCACCATGTAGTCGTGCGACCGTGGCATGCCTTCGTTGTCGGTTCCGTACTTGGAGCGGCCGCTCTGTTCGAGCGGGTCCAGGGATTCCGATCGGGTCGCCAGTACGTGTTGTGCCACGCTTCATCGGCGGTGGACCACCTCACGATCGTGGCTCTCGCCCTGGCGGGAGGGGCTCTCCTGGCGGCCGTGGTCGGCGGAGTGGCAGCCGTCATGATCAATGCTTCGCGCCCCAACCCGGTGTTCCTGATCGCCTGCGTGGTGGCCGCGCTCGCGTGCGTCGTGGCAGCCGACACGGTGGACGCCGCGGGCGAGCAGCGTGCGGCGAGGATCGCGGCCCAGGGTTTCGGTGAAGGCGGGTGCGACTACCCGGCGCCGGTCTACTCGGCCACTCCCGGCTGGTTCACCTGGTGATCCGTCACCACTGCTGTCGCGCTCACTCCTGACGTGTGCCCCGGTGGTCAGCCGAAGGTGTCGCCCTCAGTCGCGGAAGCAGCCGAAGTCCTCGTCGTGCCGGCTCTCGTACGAGCCTCGTGACTCTTCCTGGCCCTCACTGAAGACGACGCGTCCCGTGGCGAGTTGGCGCGGCTTGAACGTGAGGAAACCGGAAACGAGATCGTCCGACGTCATGTTGGCGCGTAGCGCGTAGGTGGAGGCGGGGTCCAGCTCGACGGTCAGCGGGAGCCGTGTCGTGAAGCCCTGGGGGGCTCTTCCGAGCCGTACGCGGTGGAGCGGGGTCCCGTCGGAGGCCTTGATGTGCCACAGCAGTTGGCCCGGATCATCGACGGTGCCGTCGTGATCCCATCGGTACAGGCCGACCTCGGTGATGCCGTCGTGCTGGACGCCCGGGCACTCGCGCCAGCCGATCACCGGACCGGAACTCCCGCTCTCGACGAACAGCGGATCGAACTCCGCGCCGCAACCACTCAGCAGCAGCGCGAGAGCGATGACGCCGGTTGAACGCCCCCATTTCACGCTTCGGAGTCTACGAGGCATGGGTCACGGCGCTACCTCGGTGAATGTCTCGACCTGATACCGAGCCTCAGAGAGCTCCGCGAGCACTGAATGAGGCGTCACTCGCTCACCGGCGGGCCGCGGACGCGTCGGCGCTATTCGACGCCTGGGGGAAGTCCATGGATGCCGTCGTCCACGGGGGCTCCGTCCGGGATCTCCAGAGGGAGGATTCCCCAGTTCCGGGCGATGGCCATGACGTGTTGCTCGTCGGGCATGGCGGCATGCCAGTCGTCCCATTCGGCCTCGCTCCAGTTCTCCCGGACCTCCTCCAGCCCCCTTTGTCCGACGCCGAGTCGGCGCTCGATCTCGGTGGGCTCGCCGTATCGCAGGGGCACGTCACCGGTGCAGCCGTCGTAGCAGTAGGCCCGGACCACTCGGCCGGCCTCCACTCTCGCCCAGGCGTGACAGTCACCGATGCGATCCGTGCTGAAGTACTGAAGTTCGCCCAGGCGCCGACCGAGGGACTCGAGCCAGGCCAGCATGGCGGGACCGTCGCCGTCGCGTCCGTTGTCGAGGTGGATCCGGCCGTGGGCGAGCGTCCAGCCTTCCACGGGGGACGCCACGAACACGCCCCGCGTGTAGGCCGCTTCCGTCCCCGCGTCCCAGTCCATCGCCACTCGCCCCACCAGTCCGAGCGCGTCGGCGACCGCCCCGCTGTCCACACCGGGCACAGCGAGCCAGGACGTCTTGTACCCCATACCCATGACTGATCCCCTCTCCGGTCGAGAGGTGGATCCTGCCGCACGGCACTGACATCCGCCGTGGGGCGGCGCCCCCGTCGCCGCCCCACGGCAGGCTACGGATACACGTACGTGTTCAGCGTGTTCACCGCGGAGGCGGGGTCGCCCAGGTCGTAGCGGTCGACGGCCAGATAGTTGGGCTTCTTGCGGGCGGCCGGCTCGCAGAAGCGGCGGGCCCGGTCGGCGAGTTTGGTGTTGTCCGTGCCGGCGGTCCCCGAGATGGTGACGTCGCGGAAGTGGTTCATGACGAAGAGGGGACGGAAGGCGGGCTCGGTGCGGGTGAGCGGGACGTTCGTGTCCGCGCCGTACCAGCGGCTGTAGCAGGACCAGTCGGAGGAGCCGAGGCCCGATCCCATGGACCAGTAGTTCTCGACGGTCCACTCGCGCTGGTACATGACGCCGAAGCTGTCCCGGGTCAGACCGGCGGACTCGTCGGACGAACGGCTGTGGTCGGTGAAGATGAGCAGGCGGTGCCCGGCGGCGGTGAGATCGGCCAGCTTCGGCCAGCCGTGCTCGCGCACGCCGGTCTGATCGGGCCGGTAGAGGACGTCGGACAGGCCGTTCACCCGGGCGAGTTCGGCGCGCAGGACGCCCGGGTCGACGTAGTCCTCCAGGAACACGGTGACGAACTGATCGGGGTGCTGCTTGAGGAAGTCGACCATGCGCTGGAGGTCGACCCAGAGCGCGACCGGCCTGCTGACGAGGGTGCAACTGTTGTGACAGAGGATGGCTCCGTCGGGGGTCTGATGCAGGTCCAGCATGAAACCCCGTACACCGTCGGCGAGTTGTTGATTGATGCCGCGCTTCTGATTGGGTACGAAGTTCACGAAGGGCGGGGCGAATCCGCCGTCCACACCGTTCGCGTAGGCGTTGTGCGCGGTGAGGAACGTGACCTGGTCCAGGGTGCGTTGGTCCTGGGACGGCATCGGCCGGGTCGTGGGCGCGACCGGGGTGAGGTACCAGGAGGCGAGGGCGCCCGCTGCGCCGATCGCGAACTGGGCCGGATAGTTGGCGCCCGAGGACCTGTCGGTGACGGTCAAGTAGCCGTTCGTTCCCGGGGCTTTGAGGGCGTACTGGTCGGTGCCGCTCGGCGTCACCTCCCAGGCGGCATCCGCGCTGGTACACGCGACGGTCCGGGCCTGGCCGCCCGAGCGGCCCAGGCAACTGCCCGCCGCGTCGGCGCTTTCGAGCACGAAGGAGGAGCCGCTCTGGCGCAGCGTCCACTGCTGGTGGTCCTCGTTGCCCTTGGGGTTGTGCTGGACGACCGCGCCCGCGCTGTCGGCGGCGTTCAGTCCTGTGACGGCGCTCTGTACATAAAAGGCGCCCGCGGTGGGCACTTCGGCGGCGCCCGCGGGTGCGGGGGCGGCGACAACGGATCCCAGTACGGCGGTGGCGGCGAGCAGGGAGCGTCGGCTCGGTCTCATGGCACGTGATCCCTTCCTGTGGGGAGCATGAGCATGCCATGCAGAGACCTGTCGGCGGGGGGCTGCGGTACGGATCGCGTCAATGACCGTGGCCCCGGGCCGACGGCTTTCCGCGCCCCCGCCGGGTGAGGTCAGCGGCCGCCGGCTCGCGTGCCGGGGTGCTCGATCCGCGTGACGAAGGCGGCGATGTCGGCGACCACGCGCTCGGGCTGTTCCCAGTGGACGGAGTGCCCGGTCTCCGGGTAGGCGATGAAGTCGGCGCCGTGGACGGCGTCCACGATGGTCTGCTGGTCCTCGCGCGGCAGGAATTCGTCCTGTTCACCCCAGATGACGAGTGTGGGCACGAGGATGCCCCCGAGGGTCGCGCGGAGATCGGCGTCCAGGAGCCCGCGGGCGGTGTCCTTCCAGACGTGCGCGGGCAGCTTCAGGTTCTCCTCCACCATCGTCTCGACGAACCCCCGGGCGATCGGGCGGGCCACGGTGTCGGCCAGGAAGTCCTCGACGAACGCGCGGGGCACGGGATCGGCCAGGTCCTCCATGGCCGTCACCAGGTCGGTCACCGCCGGTTTGTCCGCGAGGGTGCCGGGGACGCCGAGCAGCACCAGACCCGCGATGCGGTCGGGGTGGCTGCCGGCGACGATCCGGGCCGGTACGCCGCCACTGGACGCCCCGACCAGGACGGCCCGGGGGATGTCGACCGCGTCCAGGAAGGCCACCAGGTCCGCCGCGAAGTCGTCGGGAGCGTAGCCCTCCGGGGGCCGGTCGGCATCGCCGTGCCCGCGCTGCGTGGGCGCGTATCCGTGCAGGGACGCCGGAAGGCGCCTCAGGAGGGGCTCGAAGGACCACCAGGAGTCGGCGAGGCCGTGCACGAAGACGACGGGCGTACCACTGGGGTAGCCGGCCTCGGCGTACGGAAGGGCGAGTCCTTCCCGCACCCGCGCGGACTTCAGGGAGATCACGGTCACGGCACCCTGCCTCCTTCCGCCCTGCCACCGGGGCCCGGAACCCGGGAGCGCAGAGCGAGCGGCGATCACTTCCGACAGTACCGAGGGGAGGCACGCGCCGCGCTGTGAACCGGCCCGCCCGCGCCGTTCGAATGAACCGGAGCACGCGCGGGTGAACCGGAGCGCGCGCGGGTGCACGCCGGTCCACGGGAGTGGTGCGCGCCGGTCCACGGGAGTGGTCCGCGCTGATCCGCGGGAGTGGCACGCGCTGATCCGCCGGAGTGAGGACCCACTCCCGCTCCGTCGCCGGGAGCGGTTAGGGTGTCCGTCGTACCGGACACGGGGTGCCCCGTCCGAGGGCTGAGATCACACCCGTCGAACCTGAACCAGTTCATACTGGCGGAGGGATGTCTTCCATGCCATTGGCGCATGTTTCCGGCGGGCTGCCCGCCGACAGCCGGCCCGCCGTCTTCGACGGGCGGATGCCGGCCGCACCCGGCGACCTCCGCGTGGAGGGGCACGGCATCGAGCCGGTCCCGGAGGGCAACCGGTACGGCGGGGCGGGACGCCTGTTCACCGTGTGGTTCGCCCCGAACCTGACGATGACGGGCGTGTTCACCGGCACGATCGGGATCGCGCTCGGCCTGGACTTCACCACCGCACTCGCCGCGGTCGTCCTCGGGACCGTGCTCGGCGCGCTGCCCACCGCCTACCTGAGCACCTGGGGCGGCCTCACCGGCACCGGCCAACTCCCGCTCGCGCGGCTCGCGTTCGGCCGGTCCGTCGCGCTTCCCGGCGCGCTCCAGTGGCTGTCCTCGGTCGCCTGGGACGCTCTGATCGGCCTGTTCGGCGGGGATGCGCTGGCGCGGCTGTGCGGCTGGCCGTTCTGGCTCGGCGTCCTGGTCATGATGGCCGCCCAGGGGGCGCTCGGCGTCCTCGGCTACGAAGCCATCCACCGCCTCCAGATCGTCATGACGTTCGTGCTCGCCGTGGCCTTCGCGGTGATCGCCTGGCGGATGCTCGACGGGGTCCACCCCGCGACCACCGGGTCCGCCACCGGCGCCGACCGCGTCGGCGCGTTCGTCCTCACCAGCACCATCGCGCTGAGCCTGTCGCTGTCCTGGGCGCCGTACGCCGGTGACTTCAGCCGCTATCTGCCGCGTACGACGTCCCGCCCGCGCATGTTCTGGTGCACCCTGCTCGGACTCGTCGCGTCCTTCGTCGCCGTTCAGGTCCTCGGGCTGTGGGGCGCCTCGGTGCTCACCGACCAGACCGCGGCGGGCGTGGACGCGCTGCTGGGCGGCGGCGCGGCGGGCGCGTTCGGGCTGCTGGCCGTGGCACTGGCCGCGGTGTGCAGCAACGCGATGAACGACTACAGCGGTTCGCTGGCCCTGCAGACCCTGGGCGTGCGGATACCGCGACCGGTCGCCGCCGCCCTGGCCGCGGCGCTCGGCTTCCCGCTGGTGCTGTGGATGCACGCCGCCGACACCACGGCACGCTTCCAGAACGTGCTGCTGTTCGTGGGCTGTTGGATCCCCGGGTTCGTCGCGATCGTCGTCGTCGACTGGATCGCCCGGGGGCGGGAGCGCGCGGGCGCCCCGGTCGACGTCGCCGCCGAGATGTCCCGTCCGCGCCCTGGATGGCCGTCGCTGGTGGCCTTCGTCGTGGCGTTCGGCGCGGCCGTGCCGTTCATGGACACGAGCCTGTACGTCGGTCCGGTGGCCGACGCGCTGCACGGCGCCGATCTCTCCTACTACGTGGCGTTCCTCGTCGCCCTCGCCCTCTACGCCCCGCTGCGGCTGCGCCGACGCGCCTGAGGGCCGCCGCCCGTCGCTCCGCCGGCCGAGGGCCCTGGCGCCCGTGGCCGTACCCGAGAGGAACCCTCGCATGACCGCACCGCCCCGCGTCCTGACGATCGCCGGATCCGATTCCGGCGGAGGCGCAGGCATCCAGGCCGACCTCAAGACCATGCTCGCGCTGGGCGCCCACGGGATGAGCGTGCTCACCGCCGTGACAGCGCAGAACTCCGTGGGTGTGCAGGGGGCTTGGGAGCTGTCCGAGGAGGCGGTACGGGCCCAGTACCGCAGTGTGGTCGACGACATCGGCGTGCAGGCCGTGAAGACGGGGATGCTCTCGTCGCCCGGACTCGTCACCACCGTCGCCGAGTTGCTGTCCGACGTGGGCGTCCCGGTCGTCGTGGACCCGGTGAGCGTGTCCAAGCACGGGGACCGGCTGCTGGCCGACGACGCCCTGGACGCCGTACGGACCCGGTTGCTGCCGCGCGCGACCGTGGCCACCCCGAATCTCGACGAGGTCGCCCAGCTCACCGGCGTGAAGGTGGACGGCGAGGCGGACATGCGCCGGGCCGCAGACCTGCTGCTCGCGTTCGGTCCCCGCTGGGTGCTGGTGAAGGGCGGCCATCTGCCGGGCCAGGCCGTCGATCTGCTCACCGACGGAACGGCCGAGCACTGGCTGCGCGCGCCCCGCCACGACAACCGCCACACGCACGGCACGGGGTGCACGCTCGCCTCGGCCATCGCGGTGGGCCTGGCCGGGGGCCTCGACGTGCCGGAGGCCGTACGGCGGGCCAAGGCGTACGTGACCGCCGCGATCGAGTCCGGTTTCGCGCTCGGTGCCGGTATCGGACCGGTGGACCACGGATGGCGGCTGCGCCGGGACGGCTGACCCCGGCGCGGCCCGACGCCCCACGCCCGGCACCCGACGTCCGCCACGCGACGCCCGGCACCTGGCACCCGGCACCCGGCACCCGATCCACCGTCCCTCACAGCTCCCGCCCCGAAAGGTGAACACCTGAGCTCCCGGCGGCGTACTGATCGGCACAGCGACAGTCGTCTGCTCGCCCGTCAGGTACGCGGACAGGCAGATCCGGATCCAAGGAGCACACCATGAAGGCGACCGCACAGATCGGCGTCACAGGGCTCGCCGTGATGGGCCGCAATCTGGCCCGCAACTTCGCCCGGAACGGCTACACCGTCGCCGTCCACAACCGCACGCCCGCACGCACCAAGGCACTGGTCGAGGAGTTCGGGCACGAGGGTTCGTTCGTCGCGGCCGAGTCGGCCGAGGACTTCGTGGCGGCGCTGGAGCGCCCGCGTCGCCTCATGATCATGGTGCAGGCGGGTGCGGCCACGGACGCCGTCATCGAGGAGTTCGCGCCGCTGCTCGAAACCGGCGACATGATCATCGACGGGGGCAACGCCCACTTCTCCGACACCCGCCGGCGTGAACAGTCGCTCCGCGAGCGGGGCATCCACTTCGTCGGCGCGGGTGTGTCGGGTGGCGAGGAGGGCGCCCTCAACGGGCCGAGCATCATGCCCGGCGGCTCCCCCGAGTCGTACGCCTCGCTGGGCCCGATGTTCGAGTCGATCAGTGCCAAGGTGGACGGCGAGCCCTGCGCCACGCACATCGGCACCGACGGCGCCGGTCACTTCGTCAAGATGGTGCACAACGGCATCGAGTACGCCGACATGCAGCTGATCGGCGAGGCCTACGACCTGCTCCGCCGCGTCGGGGGCTACACGCCGCCGCAGATAGCGGAGATCTTCCGGCGCTGGAACAAGGGCCGCCTCGACTCGTACCTCATCGAGATCACCGCCGAGGTGCTCGCGCACACGGACGCCGCCACCGGGGAGCCCTTCGTCGACATCGTGGTGGACGCCGCGGGGCAGAAGGGCACCGGCCGCTGGACCGTGCAGACCGCCCTGGACCTCGGCTCCCCGGTCACCGCCATCGCGCAGGCCACCTTCGCCCGCGCCGCCTCCAGCCAGGACGGACTGCGCTCCGCCTATCGCGGCCTGCCCGGCGGCACCCACTGGGACCTGTCGGGGACCGAGGCCGAGCGCTTCACCAGCCAGGTCGAACACGCCCTGTACGCCTCGAAGCTGATCGCCTACGACCAGGGCTGGAAGATGATCCTGGACGCCGCCGCCGAGTACGGCTGGGACATCGACCTAGGCGAGGTGGCGAAGATCTGGCGCGGCGGCTGCATCATCCGCGCGGCGTTCCTCGACCGTATCCGCGCCGCGTACGCCGTCGACCCGGGACTGGTGAGCCTGCTGTCCGACGCGGGGTTCGCCACCGAGATCAAGGACGCCCAGGTCCCGTGGCGCGAGGTCGTCTCCATCGCCACCCGCAGAGGCGTCCCGGTGCCCGCGTTCTCCGCGGCGCTGTCCTACTACGACACTCTGCGCGCCGACCGACTGCCGGCCGCCCTCACCCAGGGCCAGCGCGACTTCTTCGGTGCCCACACCTACCGGCGCACCGACCGCCAGGGCAGCTTCCACACACTGTGGGGCGAGGCGTCCCGCGGCGAGACCGAGATGCTGTGAGCCCTGTCGGGCGTTGAATGAGCACCGGGCGGGCCGCACATCCGTGGTGACGGATGTGCGGCCCGCTCCGTCGTCACCGCCCGGCGTCTCAACCGGCGCTTGTGCGGGCCTTGTCGGCCCCGGTCACGAGTCGCGCCATCACCGCGGGCGGCAGCGACGGGTTGGCGGCCGCCGCTTCCACCACCCGCCCGTCGGGGTCGGAGAGCAGTTCCACGATCACCCCCGTCGGGAGGGCCGAGTGAGAGGCGGCCACGGGTCTCGCCCGCTCGTCAGCGAGACAGGAGAGCAGGGCCCGGGCCGTCGCGTCCGGGTGCCGGGCGACTTCTCGGAGCGCCTTCTGCGCCGGTGGCGCCTGAAGCGTCAGGTGTTCCAACAGACCGGGGGTCGCACCGGGGTTGGCCGCGACTCGGGCGAGGACCCGGATTCCGTGCCGGTCGACCATGTCCCTCAACTGCCCTTCGGTGAGCCCCGGGTGCGGCGCGACGGCCTTGACCACCTTCGCGTCGGGGTCACTTGCCAGCGCGTCGCGTATCCGGGGCGGCAGATCACGGCGTTGGGCCGCGAGCATGCGTGCCGCCGGGTCCGGTGACCGGGCCAGGTCATCGATCTCGGCGGGGGTCGCGGCGGCGACACGGGGAAGCAGCGTGGCACCGACCTTTGCGGCGCGGGCCAGTCCGGTGAGCACGTCGAGCGGGACCCGGGGATGCCGGGCGAGGCCACGGCGTACGGCGATGTCCGGATCCCGCGCCAGTACGCGGATGACGTCCTCGCCGGTCGCGGGGTTCTCGGCGAGGTCGGCACGGACGCCGGGAACGGGGTCCGTGGCGAGCCCGGCGCACACCTGCGGGGGCAGGTCCTCGCGGGCGGCGAGTGTCCAGCGCAGCAGCATCGAAGGGTGGTCCGCGAAGCGGACGACCGCCTCGGTGGGCGTGCCGGGGTTGCGGAGTGCCGCGACCTGTATCTCGTGCACGGTGGATTCGTGGGAGCCGTCGCAGGAGTCGCCGGCAGCCAGGTCGCAGTCCGTCCGTGAGCATTCCGGATCGTGGGTGAAGGGGGTCGCCTCGCGGTCGCAGACCGGACAGTGCCGCGCGGGCGGCAGTCCCTCGCCGGTGATGAGCGCGGCCAATACGTCCGGGGGTGTCGACTCGTTGCACGCCACAGCGCGGCGGACCCCGGCGTGCGGATGCTCCGCGAGCCTCGCGGCGGTTTCCGGTGTGGTCCACAGCGCAAGTTCGGCGACGACGCGGGGATCCGTGTCCGCGGCGAGTCTCTCCACGACGTCGACCGGGAGGCCGGGGCAGGCGGCCAGCTTCTCCCGGTGCTCTGTCATGGGGTCCGCCGCGAGGAGCCGGGCCCACTCCGGGCCGCCGGACCCCTCGTCGAGCAGGGCGAGGGCGGTGTCCGGCTGCGTCACGGGATCGACGTCGGCGGCTGTCAGCTTCCCGGCGTAGGCGAGCCGCACGCCGCACTCCGGGGCGTGCTGGAAGAGAGCGACCGCCTGCGCGTGGCTGAGGTCCTCCCGGCCGGCGAGGTCATGGGCGAGGTCGGTGTCCGCTGTCGCGATCAGCCGGTCGACCAGTTCGGACGGCAGGGCCGGGTTGGCGGCGAGACCGCTCAGGACGTGGTTCACAGGAGGCATCCTGCCCCGGACCGCGGTGGAGCGGCCCGGGATTTTCCCCGCGCGAAGGTCACCGGGCGGCGAGTCCGCGGGCCCTGAACCGGCCCCGGACCCGTACGGTCAGGGCGGGTTCGGCCCTCGACCTCAGATGGGCGGATCGACTCCGTACAGCGTGCGGCCTTCGACGAGCTCGCGTCCCGTGACCAGTTCGGACGTGATCCGGATGAAGACGTCGTGGGGCGAGGCCATCCAGGAGCGGGGGCCGGTCCGGGTGAGGTGGTCGTGTTGGGCGGGGTCGCTCACCACCAGGGCGCGGCCCGTGACGACCACGCTCCAGCCGGAGTGCGCGGCCGCGTCCACCGAGTCGGCCTCGAACGCCACGACCACGCCGTCGATGGAGCGGGCCAGTTCCGAGTCGGCCGAGGTCCGCAGCACGACGGCGGACTCGTCGTCGAGGCTGAAGTCGACCGGCAGGACGGCCGGCAGGGCGTCCCGCGTGTGGACGAGCCTGCCGATCGGCGCGCCACCGAGCCGGTCCAGGCACTCCTGCCGGCCGAGTTCACGGAAGCCGTCGTCGGGATTCATCACCGGATCCAACTCTCACGCGTCGGGGCGACACAGCAGTACAGGAACACAGCGGTACCGAGACTTGCGGTTCGGACTCGGGCGGCTTGCGCGGAGGAACAGGGACCGTTGGTCCCGGGCGGACGGAAAGTGGCCGCTTGACCGCACCCGTGCCGGCGGGCTCGGGCTGTGCCACCGGGCTCCGGTACCGCGTCGTCGGACCCGGAGCCCTCGCCGCCGGACCCGGCACCCTCGCCCCCGGACCCCGGAGCCCCCGTCAGTAGACGACGATCCGGCGGCCCGAGATCCTTTCCTCGTCGACGCGCATCCACAGGTCGCGGTCCGCGCCGCCGGCCCAGGGACGGCTGTGGGCGAGGGCGTCGAGACGCCGGACGACGTCGGCGCCGGTCACGGCTCGGGCGCGTCCCTGGACGAGCACGCTCCAGCCCTGGCTGAGGGCCTCGTCGAGGTGATCCACCTCGAAGGCGACGTGGGCTCCGACCGTCGTGGCGAGGACCGAACCGGGCGCCGTCCTGAAAGCGACCGCCCCGTCGACGACGGTGTAGTTGACGGGAAGGACGACCAGTCCCTCGGTCGTGTGGGCGGCGATCCTTCCGACGCCGTGCGTCGACAGCCGGGCCCGGCACTCCGCGGGGTCGAGTTCGATCAGCTCGGAGTGACCGGCGGCCCGCCCGGCACCCGGCGGCAGGCCGGCCCCGCCGCCGTGCAGTGCGGCGACGCTGGTGTCGAGGGCGTCCGCGATCCGGATCAGGGCGCTCGTCCCGGGGGTCGCGCTGGGCTGCTGCTCCAGGTACCGGAGGTAGCCGGCCGCGATGCCCGCGCGGAGGGCCGCGTCCTGCCGGGTCAGGCCGAGTTCCTCGCGCCGCGCGGCGATACGCCGCCCGACGTCGCCCGCCCCGGCCGCCCGTCGCGTCTCTTCCACCATGACGCTTCGTGTCTGTTCGGACATGACCATCACTCCCCTTCCGGTGGGGCGTCCCGGCGGGTGGAGGGCTCCACGAGCGGAGTCTCCCGACGAGCGGACCGTCCCGACGGCCAGGACGGGCATTGCCTCGCCAACGGCTCGTTCAGTACGTGAATCGACTTCGTACATCCACCCTGACCGGGGAAGATGCCGTGCGCATGGGCCGATCGGGCCCCATCGAGGGACCGGACGTCCTCTGCCACCGCTCGCGCGCGCGGCGATCCGCTTGCACTGTTGGGGTGTAACGAGGAGGTGCGGTGCCATGCGCGGAGCACAGGGTGCGAGGCAGTGGTGCTGGCGCTGGCGGAGGAATCCGCTGCGTCGCCGTGACGACGTCTTCGAGGCGTGGATCGTGCTGATCGTCTGGACGGTGATGGTGCTGGGCGGCACCCTCGCCGGTCTGGTGACGGCGCACGCCGCCGAGGAATCCTTCACGCGGCTGCGCCACGACCGGCACGCCGTCCCGGCCGTCCTGGTCGTCGGTACGGGATCGGCGGTACCGGCCGGGGAGGGCGCGGTCTACGACCACGTCCGGGCGACGGTCAGATGGACGGCCGCGAACGGGGCACCACGCGTCGGCAGCGCCCTGGTGGAATCCGGGCAGAAGGCCGGATCGCACGTGGTGATCTGGCTGGACGCGCAGGGCCGGCCCACCACGGCACCGCCGACCACGAGCGCCGCGGCCACCGAGTCCACCCTGCTGGGCATCGGCGCCGCCGTGGCCCTGTGCGGCCTGGTCTTCGGCGCCGGTGGCCTCGCCCGCTGGCGGCTGGATCAGGGACGCTACAACCGGTGGGAGCGCGAGTGGGAACGGCTGGGACCGCAGTGGGGGCACAAGACGCCCTGACACCGGTACGCGGTGACCGATCGGTCAGTCGTGCGGGATCACCGCCACCGGTGCCGTGGAGTGGTGCAGTACCGCCTGGGTCACCGGACCGACGTGGCCGCCCACCGCGGACTGCCGGTTCCGGCGGCCGACCACGACCAGCGCGGCGTTCCGCGAGGCCTCCACGAGATGCGGCCCCGCGCCACCGATCACGGCCTCCTGGCGGACCTCGACCGCGGGGAACTTCTCCCGCCAGGGGGTCAGTACCTCGGTGAGTCGGCGCTGCGCCTCGGTGAGCAGGTCCGCGTTGAGGCCCGTGTCGAAGGCTCCGCTGTAGCCGTAGTACGGCGGCAGGCTCCAGCCGTGGATGACGTGCAGGTCCCTCACCCTGTGGGCAGCCGCCCGGAAGGCGAACCCGATCACGGCGGCGTCCGGGTGCTCCAGGTCGAGCCCGAGCACGACCTCTCCGCCGGTGGCGTCGTCGGCGGGCCGCGCGTCGGCTCGTACGAGAACGATCGGTGTCCGGCTCCGGGCCACCACGGCCTGCGCGACGGACCCGGTCAGGAAGCCGGCGACGCCGCCGAGGCCCCTGGACCCGAGCACCAGCAGCTCGGCGCCCTCGGCGGCGGCCGGCAGCGCGGTGACCGGCTGCTCGGCGATGCGCTCGGCCGTGGCGGACAGACCGGGACGGTCCGCGGCGAGCCTGGCCGCGGTGTCCCGCGGCAGGCGTTCGGCCCATGCGCGCTGCGGGTCCTCCGAGGGCAGCGGAACCGCGGCGCCGGCCGGGAGGCCGTACACGTAGGGATGCCACAGCCAGGCGTGCACGACGTGCAGGCGGGCGTCCGTGCGCCGGGCCTCTCCGGCCGCCCACTCTGCTGCGGCGAGGCTTTCGGGCGAGCCGTCGACACCGACGACGATGGTGCGGGACATCTGGGGACCTCCTTGGGGATGCGTGACGAGTCTCGCGTTCGCGCGGGCACCCGAGGAGGGGCCACTGGTCCCCGACAGGGACCAACCGGCCCATGCGGTACGGGAGTTCATGCCTCACGGACGACGACGCCGTCCCCCGCCTCGGCGCCCCCGCGCGTACGCGGGGGCGCCGGGGTGGACTCGGTCGCGGTTATCGCAGCCAAGGGCTCCGGCTCACTACGGGGAGCCGCTCCCACAGGCGGCCCAGACCCCAGGTGGCGCCGGCGCCCGCGACGGCGAGCGCCACGAGGACGACCGCGTAGATCACGTGGTAGTCGACGAAGGGGTTGGGCGACATGCTCGGCGAGCCGTCGGACAGGTGGCGGGCGGGCGGCCATTCGGCGAGCCACATGAACGCCATCATCACCGTGCCGGCGACCGCGGCGAGCCGCAGGGCGACACCGGCGACGAGGGCGGCGCCGACGCCGAGCAGGCCCGCCATGAACAGCCAGTCGACCCAGGCGGCTCCCGCCCAGGAGTGGAACGTCGACTGCATCGGTCCCGCCGCGACTCCGCCGAGGAATCCCTTGGTGGGCGAGCCGCCGTCGAGCCAGCCCTTTCCGGACGCGGTGGCGTAGCCGAATCCGAAGGTCTTGTCGAGGAAGGCCCACAGGAAGACGAGCCCCGTCAGGAGACGCAGACCCGCGAAGGCGTACGAACGGAGCGTCGTGGCCGAGGTGTTCGCGGCGTCACCCGATGCCTGTGCCGAGCGGGTCCCGCGCGACGGAAGGTGGAACCCTGTGTGCGGGTGAGGTTGCTCGTGGACTGCCATGATGCTGGTCCCTCCCAGGGGTGTTCGACGTTCGACATGGGCCTGGTCTCGGCCTTGGCCTCGACCGCTTCCGTTGCGCTTTCAATGTCCCGTGCCCGCAAGGGAGTTCGGAGGGGCCGCGAGTCCCTGACGACGGGGCCGAAGGTCCCCGTTCCCCGCTCCGCGTTCCGTGCCGCCCGGAACCGGCACGACCGGACCGTGCGGGTGACGGAGGAGTCACGGAGGCCCGGCCCCCCGGTACCCCCGACCCGTGCCATGCGGCCCGCCGCCGGGGCCGGACGGCCCATGGCGGCGGGCGGGCGGCGGGCGGAGATTCGAGGCGGAAGGGTCACGCGCCAGGAAGAGGCAGGATCATGAGCACTTCCACCACATCCACCATGCTGCGGGCGCTGCCCGCCGATCACCGGGAGCTGCTCCTGCGGCTGGGCCGCGAGGTGTCGTTCCCCGAGGGTGCCCGGCTGTTCGAGGAAGGCCGCCACGCGGACCGGTTCTGGATCATCCGGACCGGGACGGTGGCCCTCGACCTGCGGGTCCCGGGTCGCCGTGCGGCCGTCATAGAGATCCTCGGACACAACGAACTCGTGGGCTGGTCATGGCTGTTCGCCCCGCACACCTGGCATCTGGGGGCGGAGGCGACCAGCCCCGTGCGCGCCTACGAGTTCGACGCCGAGGACGTCCGGGCGCTGTGCCGCGACGATCCCGAACTGGGGATGGCCGTGGCGCAGTGGACCGGCGAGATCGTCGCCCACCGGCTCCAGTCGGCCCGGACCCGACTGCTCGACCTGTACGCCCCCTACGGAAGCGGCAGCGCGCGCTGAGAGCGGGCGTCGCGCCGCCGTCCGCCGCCGTCCGCCGCTGGAACGATCAAGGAGCCACCGTGCACGGCAGTCCGCACGTCGTGAGCCACGCGGAGCGACGGGCGCGACGAAAGGAGTGGTCGACGTAGGCTTCGATCAGAGGGGCCCGGAAAACGGCCCGGAGGTGCGAGTCGGCCGCCGGCCGCGACGCGCAGGCGCGAGCGGACCGCATTGGGGCCGGTCGGCCCTAGTGCGGCGGGGCCGGAAGCGTGATGATCGACCTGAGGGGACTCGCGGTCCATGGGTCCATTACTGAACAAGGGGTCGTCATGGCCGAGGCGCGAACGTTCTCCGAGAGGAACCCGATCAGGGTCTTCCTGCTCGACGACCACGAGGTGGTGCGCCGTGGTCTGACCGACCTCCTGGACGCCGAACCGGACATCTCGGTGGTCGGCGACGCGGACACCGCGGAGCACGCCCTCGTCCGCGGCCTCGCGCTGCGCCCCGACGTGGCCGTCCTCGACGTACGCCTTCCCGACGGCGACGGCATCAGTGTCTGCCGGGAGCTGCGCAGCCAGATGCCCGAGCTGTCCTGTCTCATGCTGACGTCGTTCGACGACGAGGAGGCGCTGCTCGACGCGATCATGGCCGGGGCGTCGGGCTACGTACTGAAGCAGATCAAGGGTTCCGACCTGATCTCGGCGGTCCGCACCGTCGCGTCCGGCCAGTCGATGCTGGACCCCACGACGACCGCCCGGCTGATGCGCAAGCTGCGCACGGACCCGGCCGAGGAGCCGCCCCTCTCGCCGGAGCTCGCCGGTCTCTCGCCGCGCGAGCGGGACATCCTGGCGCTGATCGGGGACGGGCTCACGAACCGTGAGATCGGCAAGGAGCTCTACCTGTCGGAGAAGACGGTGAAGAACCACATCTCCCGGCTGCTGGCCAAGCTCGGTGTCCATCGCCGCGTCCAGGCCGCGGTGCTCGCCAACCAGCTCGAACACCCGGAAGCGGCCGGCCGCCACTCCGGGCGCTGAGTCCCGGCCGGCCCCCGCCCGGCCCACCCCGCGGTCCCCGGTCAGGTCCTCGGTCAGGTCACCGGTCAGGTCACCGGTCAGGCAGCGTGAGCGTGCAGGACTCGCCCGGTGCCACCGTGACCGTACGGTCCGCCAGGGTGATGTCGATCGGTGGCTCGTCCGACGCGGGCACGCTGACGTTCAGTCGCCCCGCGCTCAGGTGCAGGTGCACACCGCGGTGCCCGCGGTAGCGGATCGAGAGACCGTACTCGGACAGCTCCGGCAGCGGGACCGGGTCGAACCGCAGCGCTCCGCCGCGGGTCTCCATACCGGTCAGCCCCCGCTGGACGAGGTCGAGGGTGCCCGCCATGGCGCCCAGGTGGATGCCCTCCCCCGTCGTGCCGCCCTGGAGGTCGGCGATGTCGCCCTGAAGCGCCTCGTGGATGTACGTCCACGCCTCGGCGCGCCGGGCCCGGCCCAGCACCCACCCGTGCACCAGGCTGCTCAGCGTCGAACCGTGGCTCGTACGCCTCAGGTAGTGGTCGACGGTGCGCCGCCAGAGGGCGTCGTCGACCTCGTGGCCGAGCCTGCGGAACAGGGTGCCGAGTTCGGCGGGCGAGAAGAGATAGCCCAGCATCAGCACGTCCGCCTGCTTCGAGGCCTGGTAGCGGTTGACGCTGTCGCCCTCGGCCTCCAGGATCCGGTCGAGCCGCCGGATGTCGCCGTACCGCTTCCGGTAGCCGTCCCAGTCGAGCTCCGCGAGATCCCCGTACCCCTCGAACTGACTGACGACACCGGCGTGGAAGGGCACGTGCAGTCCGTTCGCCACCTCGTGCCAGAGGTCGAGTTCGGCGGGGTCGAGACCCGTCCGCTCGACGAGGTCCCGGCGCAGCAGCTCGGGCATCTCACCCAGCACGTCGAGCGTGCGGCAGAGCACCCAGGCGGCGGTGACGTTGGTGTACGCGTTGTCGTCGAGCCCGGGCCGGACGGCGTCCGGGTAGGCGTCGTGGTACTCGTCGGGGCCCACGACACCGCGGATCCGGTACCGGCCGAGGGTGCCGTCGTACTCGGCGAAGCCGGCCCAGAAGCGGGAGATCTGCACGAGCATCTCGATGCCCTTGGTGTGCAGGAACTCGGCGTCGCCGCTCGCCTCGCAGTACTGCCACACGTTGTAGGCGATCGCCGATCCGACGTGGTGCTGGAGGTGCGAGTGGTCGGGCAGCCAGCGCCCGGAGCGCGGGTTCAGGTGGAGTCGCTGGGTCTCCTCCCGTCCGTCGCTGCCGCTCTGCCACGGGTACATCGCACCGGTGCGGCCGGCGTCCTGCGCCGTGCGGCGGGCCCGCTCCAGGCGGCGGTGGCGGTAGGTGAGCAGGGAGCGGGAGACCTCGGGGAAGTGGAGGTTCAGATAGGGCAGCACGAAGAGTTCGTCCCAGAAGACGTGCCCCCGGTAGGCCTCGCCGTGCAGGCCGCGCGCCGGGACGCCGACGTCGAGCTCGGCGGTGTGCGGGGAGAGCGTCTGGAGCACGTGGAACAGGTGCAGGCGCAGGTTCGAGCCCACGCTGTCGCGCACGTCGAGTTCGGCGTTGCGCCACAGTTGCTGCCACGCGGTGCGGTGGGTGTCCAGGAGTGTCCCGAAGTCGGCGGCGCGCCCGACCCGGTCGAGGGCCGCGTCCAGCGGGTCCTTGATCGCCGGGTCGTGGGAGGTGTGCAGGGCCACGGTCTTGTCCACGGTCACCGTCCGGCCGTCGGTCAGCGCGATCCTGAGCGACTGGGCGGCGCGGCCCGGGGTGTGCGCGTCCGTGGTGTCGACGGGGGCGTCCGTGACGGTCCGGGCGGCCAGTCCGACGCCGATCTCCGAGGCGGTGGTGCGGCAGCGCAGCCAGACCGTGTCCGGCTTCCCGGTACCGGTGCCGACGTCCGTCAGATGGCGGGAGGCGAGGGAGCGGTAGCGTTCGACGCCGCTGTTGGTGACGGTCCCGTCGAGCGCCGACTCGATCTCGACGGGTCCTGACCAGCCCTCGGCCGTCACCTCCGTGCGCAGCAGGGCGAGGTGGGGATCGGCCATGTGGACCAGGCGGAGCTGGCGCACGGCGAGGCGCCGGCCCTCCTCGTCCTCGTACCGCGAGGTGCGTTCCAGGGTGCCCGCGACCAGGTCGAGGCGCAGCCGGTGGTCGAGGAGCCGGTGGGAGTCGGGGGTGAGCCAGGTCCCGGTGGCGGTCCGTACGCGCAGGGGCAGCCAGTTGGGGAGGTTGACCATGTCTTCGTTCTCGACCTGCTGCCCGGCCACCTGTGAGGTCAGACGGTTGTAGCAGCCCGCCGCGTAGGTGCCCGGGTAGTGGACGGAGTCGGCGGCGCACTCGGGGGCCGCTCCCCGGGTCGCGAAGTACCCGTTGCCGAGGGTGCACAGCGATTCGCGCAGGCGTTCCTGCGCCGGGTGGTAGCCCTCGTAGTCCCAGGTGAGGTCGTCCATGCCTCCATCCTCCGGTACGGGCGGCCCGCCGTCCTCGCGGCACGCGCGCGGCGGCGGGCCCGTCCCGTGGGCGTCGGCCGCCGCCGCGTACGTCCGGACGGCGGCGTTGTGCTCCTGACGGGGGCTCGGCCCCTCAGCCGGTCCAGGCCCAGTCCGCGACCTCCGGCAGATCGGTGCCGTGCTCGCGGATCCAGATGTCGTGGCGGGAGCGGGCGTCGGCCATCCTCTGGCGCAGGGCGGCGGCGCGGACGCCGAGACCGGGGACGCGGTCGATGACGTCCATGACGAGCCGGTAGCGGTCCATGTCGTTGCGGACGACCATGTCGAAGGGGGTCGTGGTGGTGCCCATCTCCTTGTAGCCGCGCACATGGAGGTTTCCGTGGCCGGTGCGGCGGTAGGCGAGACGGTGGATGAGCCAGGGATAGCCGTGGTAGGCGAAGATCACCGGCTTGTCCGTGGTGAACAGTCCGTCGTACTCGAAGTCGCTCATCCCGTGCGGGTGTTCCTCGCGCGGCAGCAGCCGGGTCATGTCGACGACGTTGACGACGCGGACGGCGAGCTCGGGCAGATGGCGGCGCAGCAGGTCGGAGGCGGCCAGGATCTCCTGGGTGGGGACGTCGCCCGCGCAGGCGAGGACGACGTCGGGTTCCCGGTCGGCGTCGGCCGTTCCCGCCCAGTCCCAGATGCCGGCGCCGCGGGCGCAGTGGGCGCGGGCCTGGTCCATGGACAGCCAGTCGAAGCAGGGCTGTTTGCCGGCGACGACGACGTTCACGTAGTCGCGGCTGCGCAGTGCGTGGTCCATCACGGACAGCAGGGTGTTGGCGTCCGGCGGGAGGTAGACCCGCACGACTTCGGGGCTCTTGTTGAGGACGTGGTCGACGAAGCCGGGGTCCTGGTGCGAGAAGCCGTTGTGGTCCTGGCGCCAGACATGCGAGGTGAGCAGGTAGTTGAGGGAGGCGATCGGGGCGCGCCAGGGCAGTCCGCGCGAGGTCCTGAGCCATTTGATGTGCTGGTTGACCATGGAGTCGACGATGTGGACGAACGCCTCGTAGCAGGAGAACAGGCCGTGCCGGCCGGTGAGGAGGTAGCCCTCCAGCCAGCCCTGGCAGGTGTGTTCGGAGAGGATCTCCAGCACCCGGCCGTGCCGGTCGAGGTGTTCGTCGACCGGCAGGATCCCTGCCTGCCAGGCCTTGCCGCTGGCGCCGTAGACGGCGTCCAGGCGGTTGGAGGCCGTCTCGTCGGGGCCGACCAGCCTGAAGTCGCGGCGCTCCGAGGTCTGGCGCATGACGTGTTCGAGGAGGTCGCCGAGGACCCGGGTCGGCTCGTGGAGGCCGGCTCCGGGCTTGTCGACGGGGACGGCGAAGCGGTCCAGGGGCGGGAGCGGCAGATCGCGCAGGAGGAGGCCGCCGTTGGCGTGCGGGGTGGCGCCGAGGCGCCGGGAGCCCTCGGGTACGCAGGCCAGGACGTCGGCGGTCGGCCGGCCCTCGGCGTCGAAGAGCTCCCCGGGTCGGTAGGAGCGCAGCCAGGTCTCCAACTGCCGCAGGTGTTCGCGGTTTTCGCGGACCGAGGCGAGGGGGACCTGGTGGGCGCGCCAGGTTCCTTCGACGGGCTCGCCGTCGACCTCCGCGGGGCCGGTCCAGCCCTTGGGGGTGCGCAGCACGATCATCGGCCAGTGGACGCGCTCGCTCACCCCCTCCTCGCGGGCCGTCTGCTGCATGGCGGCGATGCGGTCGAGGGCGTCGTCCATGGCGGCCGCCATGGCCCGGTGCACCTGGGCGGGGTCGTCGCCGGTGACGTGGATCGGTTCGTGGCCGTATCCGCGCAGCAGTTCGTCGAGTTCGGTCTCCGGGATGCGGGAGAGAACCGTCGGGTTGGCGATCTTGTAGCCGTTGAGGTGCAGGATCGGCAGGACGGCGCCGTCGTGGACCGGGTCGAGGAACTTGTTGGAGTGCCAGGACGCGGCGAGCGGTCCCGTCTCCGCCTCGCCGTCGCCGATCACGCAGGCGACCAGCAGCGCGGGGTTGTCGAAGGCGGCTCCGTAGGCGTGGGCGAGGGAGTAGCCGAGTTCGCCGCCCTCGTGGATGGAGCCGGGCGTCTCGGGAGCGACATGGCTGGGGACTCCGCCGGGGAAGGAGAACTGCCGGAACAGTTTCTCCATGCCCTCCAGGTCCCGGGGCACGGAGGGGTACGTCTGGCTGTACGTGCCCTCCAGCCAGGAGTTCGCCAGCACGGCCGGGCCGCCGTGCCCGGGGCCCCATACGCACAGCGCGTCCAGTCCGCGTGCCTTGATCACCCGGTTGAGGTGGGTGTGGACCAGGTTGAGGCCGGGTGAGGTGCCCCAGTGGCCGAGCAGGCGGGGCTTGATGTGCGCGGGAGTCAGGGGCTCGGTGAGCAGCGGGTTGGACAGCAGATAGATCTGGCCCACGGCAAGGTAGTTGGCGGCCCGCCAGTGGGCGTCCAGCGTGCGCAGTTCGTCGTCCGTCAGTACCGTGCTGTCCTGGTGTTCTGCCTTGGGCATGGTGACTCCGTAGGTCATCGGGGTGTGTCGACGAGGCGGGTCATCGCGGCGCTTCACGGGAGGCGTCATCGGGCGGAGGAGGCGGCATGGCCGGTGAGAAGACGGCGAAGGTGCCGCTTGCGGCGTACGAGAAGGAGCTGCTGCGTCTGCAGACGGAGCTGGTGAAGCTTCAGGAGTGGGTGCGGACCGAGGGCGCCCGTGTGGTCGTGGTCTTCGAGGGCCGGGACGCCGCGGGCAAGGGCGGCACGATCAAGCGGGTGGCGGAGCATCTGAACCCGCGTGTCGCGCGGATCGCGGCGCTGCCCACGCCGACCGAGCGCGAGCGCACCCAGTGGTACTTCCAACGGTATGTGGAGCATCTGCCGGCCGCCGGGGAGATCGTGCTGTTCGACCGGAGCTGGTACAACCGCGCCGGGGTCGAGCACGTCATGGGTTTCTGCACGAAGGAGGAGCACCAGGTCTTCCTTCGGCAGTGTCCGATCTTCGAGCGGATGCTGGTCGAGGCGGGTGTGCTGCTGCGCAAGTACTGGTTCTCGGTGAGCGACGCGGAGCAGCAGAAGCGGTTCCGGCGCCGGCTGAAGGACCCCACGCGGCGCTGGAAGCTGTCCCCCATGGATCTGGAGTCGATCACCCGCTGGGAGGCGTACTCCCGGGCGAAGGACGAGATGCTGGTGCACACGGACATCATCGAGGCGCCCTGGTTCGTGGTCGAGAGCGACGACAAACGCCGCGCCCGGCTCAACATGATCGCGCATCTGCTGTCCACCGTCCCGTACCGCGAGGTGCCGCCGCCGGTGCTGGAGCTGCCCGAGCGGCCGCCGTCGACGGGCTACGTGCGCCCGCCGCGCGATCTGCAGACGTTCGTCCCGGACCACGCGGCGAGCCTCTGAGCCGTTCACGCCGACGGGTCAGCTCCCTTCGGCGAAGTCGAAGACGATGCGGGCCTGGATCCGGCCCTGCAGGACCTCGTCGATGGACTCGTTGACCGATGCGAGGGACCGGGACTCGCGGATGACCCGGGTCCGGCCCGCGGCGTGCAGCTCGAACACCTCGGCCAGGTCCTGCCGGGTGCCGACGATGGAGCCGATCACGGAGGTGCCGTTCAGCACGGTCTCGAAGATCGGGACCTGGATCGTGCCGTGCGCCGGCATCGCGACCATGACGAGCTTCCCGCCCCGCCGCAGCCCGGTGTACACCGCGGAGAACGCTTCCTCGTTGACCGCGAGGGCGAGCGCCGCGTGGGCTCCGCAGGACCTCGCCCGGGTCCTCCTTGCGGGCGTCGATCACGATGTCGGCGCCGAGTTCCGCGGCGAGTTCGAGCTTGTCGTCGGTGACGTCGATCGCCGCCACGGTCGCCCCGGCGATCTTCGCGTACTGCAGGGCCAGATGGCCGAGTCCGCCCACCCCGGAGATGGCGACGAGCTGGCTGGGCCGGACGTCGGCGACCTTCAGGGCCTTGTACGTGGTGACGCCGGCGCAGGTGAGCGGGGCCGCGTCGAGCGGCGAGATCCCCTCGGGCACGGGCTGGGCGAAGTCGGCCCAGGCGAGCATCTTCTCGGCGTAGCCGCCGTCGTATCCGTAGCCGGTGTTGAGCTGCTGCTCGCAAAGCGTCTCCCAGCCGGAGAGGCAGTGCTCGCAACGTCCGCACGCCTTGCCGAGCCAGGGCACGGCCACCCGCTGTCCCACCGTGAGATGGGTGACGCCGTCGCCCAGCGCCTCGACCAGGCCGACGCCCTCGTGTCCGGGGACGAACGGCGGGCTCGGCTTGACCGGCCAGTCGCCGTGGGCCGCGTGGATGTCGGTGTGGCAGAGCCCGGAGGCCTCCAGCCGGACCCGGACCTGGCCGGGTCCCGGCTCGGGATCGGGGCGCTCCTCGATGACCAGCGGCTCACCGAACGCTCGTACGACTGCTGCTTTCATCAGGTGTCTCTCCTTGTGCGATCGGACTGCGATCGGACTGCGATCGGCACCGGGCCCGGGTGCGACCCGTGGCGATCACGAGTGCGGTACGACGGCCACGGGGGCGGTGGCGTGGTGGAGCACGGCGTGCGTGACGGGCCCGATGTGGGCGCCGAGCGCGGCATGGCGGATCCTGCGGCCCACGACGACGAGCGAGGCTTCCCGGGAGGCGTCCACGAGGTGGTTGGCCGGCTTGCCCGACAGGGAGTCCTCGATGATCTCGACGGCCGGGTACTTCTCGCGCCAGGGCCGCAGGGCGGCCGTCATGGAGGCCGCGTCCTCGGCGGCCAGCCGGGCGTTCATCTTCAGGTCCGGCGGCAGCCCGTACGCGATGTAGGGCGGTTCGTTCCAGGAGTGCACGACCCGGAGCGCCGTGTCGCGCAGGAGGGCCGCCTCGAAGGCGAAGCCGATCAGCGACTCGTCCGGGGCGCCGGTGTCGAGTCCGAGCACGACGGGGCGGAAGGGCGCCGCGGCGGAGGGGATGCCCGTCGGGTCCGGCTCGTGCTCGTCCGCGGCCTGTTCACCGGCCCGTACGAACACCACGGGCCGCTGGGCGTGGGCCGCGACCGCCAGCCCCACGGAGCCGACCATGAATCCGCCCGCGCCACTGAGCCCGCGTGTGCCGAGGACCAGGAGTTCGGCGTCGTCCACGGCCTTCAGGAGCGCCTCGGCGGGCCGGCCCGTGAGCTGCTGTGTGCCGACCTCGACTCCCGGGTGGCGTGCCCGCAGCCCTTCGGCCGCTTCGCGCGGGATCCGCTCGCTCCAGTGCTGGTGGGTCTCGGCTCCGAGCAGCGGGGCCTGGGCCAGCGGGTCCGGGGCCGGCTCCCAGACGTTGACCAGCCTGACCGGCAGACCGCGCAGCCGTGCCTCGCGGGCGGCCCATTCGGCGGCGGCGAGACTCTCGGGAGAACCGTCGAGACCCACGGTGACGGTGCGGGGCATGATGTCCACCTCCTGAATCGGGGGCCCGGTGGGGCTCCGACTCCAGCGTCGTGTCGAGCGGTCGCCCGGGGCAGGGGCCGCAGGTCCCCGATACGGGCCGTTCGGCCCATGCGGGCGTACCGCGCGCGGACCCGCCCGGGACGGGGCGGTGGCCGACGCACGGTTCCACCGGCATGCCCGGCGAGCCGTTCGACAAGTGCCTGGCGCGCGCTCGGCACACCACGCCCCTCCATCACGATGCCCGCGGCCGCGCACATCCGCAGCGCGACGCCGCCGATCAGGGCGGGCCCGGGGGCACCGTGCCGTCAGGCCGCGGCGAGGGCCGCTCGGGTCCGTTCGAGACGGGCGCGTTCGGGCGCACTGCCGGTGAGCTCGATGGCGGCGTCGTACGCCCGCAGCGCCTCGGCGTCACGTCCGAGCCGGCGCAGCAGCTCGGCCCGTACGGCGTGGAAGGCGTGGTACCCCTCCAGGTCCAGCTCCTCCACCAGCGCGAGGGCGGTGTCCGGTCCCTGGGTCTCGGCGACGGCGACGGCCCGGTTGAGCGCCACGACCGGGCTGGGCGCGAGCGACATGAGCTGGTCGTACAGCGCCAGGATCTGGCCCCAGTCAGTGGCGGCGGTGGTCGGCGCGTCGCTGTGGACGGCGTTGACCGCGGCCTGGATCTGGTACGGCCCCGGCCGGTCCCGGCGCAGACAGCGGCGCACGAGGGCCTGGCCCTCCGTGATCAGGTCCCGGTCCCAGAGCGTCCGGTCCTGTTCGGCGAGGAGGACCAGGTCACCGTCCGCCGCCGTACGGGCGGGCCGCCGGGCCTCGACGAGCAGCATCAGCGCGAGCAGACCGAGCGCCTCGGGTTCGTCCGGCATGAGCTCCACGAGGAGGCGTCCGAGGCGCAGGGCCTCGGCGCAGAGGTCCGCGCGGCCCCCGTACCCCTCGTTGAAGACGAGGTAGACGACGGCCAGCACCCCCCGGACACGGTCGGGCAGGTCCGCGTCGCGCGGGACGCGGTAGGGGATGCCCGCGTCGCGGATCTTGGCCTTGGCGCGGACGATCCGCTGGGCCATGGTGGGTTCGGGGACGAGGAAGGCGCGCGCGATCTGGGCGGTGGTCAGACCGCCGAGGAGCCGGAGCGTGAGCGCGACCTGGGCCTGTGGGGCCAGCGCGGGGTGGCAGCAGGTGAAGATCAGACGGAGCCGGTCGTCGCGCACGGGGCCCTCCTCCACGGGCTCGTCCGGGGCCTGCAGCCGGGCGGCCTCGGTCTGCCGGGCGGCGCGGGTGGACTCGCGGCGCAGCCGGTCGACGGCGCGGTTGCGGGCGGTCGTGATGATCCAGCCGGCCGGGCTCGGCGGTACGCCGGTCTCCGGCCACTTCGCCACCGCCGTGGCGAACGCGTCCTGGACCGCTTCCTCGGCGAGATCGATGTCGCCGAGGAAGCGGATCAGGACGGCGACCGCCCGGCCGTACTCGGCGCGGAAGACGGCCTCGACGTCGTCGGCGCCGACGGTCATCAGTCCTCGGTCTCGTGCGTGAACGGGCGGACCTCGATCGGGAGCGTCGTCGCCAGGGCCGCCTTGCTCCCCCACGTCAGCGCCGCGTCCAGGTCGGGCGCCTTGATCAGACAGATCCCGCCCAGATACTCCTTGCTCTCCGCGTACGGCCCGTCGGTGACCAGGACGTCGCCGTCCCGGGGCCGCACCACGGTGGCGGTGTCCGGCCCGTGCAGTCCCCCGGCGAACACCCACGCGCCGGCCTCGCGCAGCTCCGTGTGGAACACCTCCAGCTTGTGCATGATCTCTTCCAGGACCTCGGGCGCGGGCGGCTCGCCCTGCGGCTGCATCACGCTCAACAGGTAGTACCTCATGATGTGTCCTCCTCGGTGGTCCCACTCGGCGTCTTTCCCCCTACACGAAAGGGACGGCGCCGGATCGACACACACGCCACGACGACAGCGGGAGATTCCTTCGATGACCGTCCCACCGCATCCTCTCGTCGCAGCGGCCCGGGACCTGGCGTCCCGGGTGCTGGCACCGCTGGCCGAGGAGGTGGACCGGGACGGTGTGCCCGTGAGCAGCGTCGAGGCCCTCAAGCGGTCGGGGCTGCTCGGGATCAGCGCGCCGGTCGCGGACGGCGGCTCGGCGGCGCCCGCCCCGGTCGCCCGCGAGACCGCGGAGATCCTGGCCGGGGCGTGCTGCTCGACGTGGTTCGTGCAGACCCAGCACCACACGCCGGTGGCGACCCTGGCGAGGAGCGGTCTTCCGGTACGGGAGCGTCTGCTGGGCCCGCTCGCCCGCGGTGAGCTGCTGTCCGGTGTCGCGTACGCCCAGTTGCGGGCCCACCCGCGCGTCCCGGTACGGGTCACGCGCGAGCGCGGCGGCTGGCGCTTCGACGGAACGGTCCCGTGGTACACCGGCTGGGGGCTGAACGACGTCATGCTGCTGGCCGGGGTGACGGACGCGGACGAGGCGCTGTTCGCGTTCACGGAGGCGCGCGAGCAGCCGGGGCTGCGCCCGTCCCCGCCGATGCGGCTCGCCGCGCTCACCGCGTCCCGGACGGTCTCGCTGGAGCTGGACGGGCTGTGGCTGCCCGACGACGCGGTGGCGCTGCGCACCCCGTACGCGTCCTGGGCGGTCACCGACCGGCCCAAGAACACCAATGCCTCACCGGCCGTCTTCGGGATCACCGCGACGGCGATCGGCCTGCTGGAGGACGATCCCTCGGCCGGGGACACGGCGGCCGCCCTGCGGGCGCGTCTCGACGAGGTCCGACGGCAGGCGTACGAGCTGGCCGACCACCCGGTGCCGACCGAGCGGATCGAGGAGCGGCTGGAGTGCAAGACACGGGCGTACGACGTGATGCGGGCTGCCACCACGGCGGCGGTCGTGGCCGGCGGCGGGCGGGCGATGGATCTGCGCAGTCCGGCCCAACGGCTCGCCCGCGAGGGGATGTTCCTCCTCGTGCAGGGGCAGACGGCCGAGGTGCGCGCCGCGCACCTCGGGTCGCTGGGTTCCCCTCCGCGGCCCGGTCCGCGTTCGCATCCGCGGCCCGGTCGGCTCAGCCGCTGAAGGGCACCTGCGCCGCCGCCCCGGGCGGGGTCGCGACCGGGTGCCGCCACAGGCCACGCGCGGTGAGCCGGGGCAGGACGCCTTCGCCGAACCAGTAGGCCTCCTCCAGGTGCGGATAGCCGGAGAGCACGAACTCGTCGATGCCGAGGGCGTGATACTCCCCGATCCGGTCGGCGACCTCCTCGTGGCTGCCGACCAGCGCGGTGCCCGCTCCGCCGCGCACCAGCCCGATGCCGGCCCACAGATTGGGGTGGATCTCCAGTCCGTCCCGGCCGCCGCCGTGCAGCGCGAGCATCCGCCGCTGGCCCTCGGACTCGCTGCGGGCGAGCCCCTCCTGCACGGACCGCACCGTCGCCGGGTCGAAACCGTCGAGGAGCCGGCGGGCCTCGGCCCAGGCCTGCTCGGAGGTGTCGCGGGTGATGACGTGCAGCCGGATGCCGAACCGGAGGGTCCGGCCCTCCTTCGCCGCGAGCCCGCGGATCCAGGCGATCTTCTCAGCGACCTGGGCGGGCGGTTCGCCCCAGGTGAGGTAGACGTCGGCGTGCCGGGCGGCGATGTCACCGGCGATCGGCGAGGAGCCGCCGAAGTAGACCTCGGGCACCGAGTCGGGGACGCGGGCGAGCCGGGCGTCCGCCACCCGGAGATGTTCGCCGGACAGGTCGACGGTCTTGCCGTCCCACAAGTCCCGGACGATCTCCAGGAATTCGCCGGTACGGCGGTAGCGGGCGTCCTTGTCGAGGAAGTCGCCGTACGCGCGCTGCTCGTGGCTCTCGCCGCCGGTCACCACGTTGAGCAGGAGCCGTCCGCCGCTCTGGCGCTGGAAGGTGGAGGCCATCTGCGCGGCGAGGGTGGGCGACACGAAGCCGGGCCGGAAGGCGACGAGGAACTTCAGCCGTTCCGTGTGCTGACTGACCATCGCGGTCGTCAGCCACGCGTCCTCGCACCAGGCGCCCGTGGGGGTGAGGGCGCCGACGAAGCCCAGGTCCTCCGCGGCGCGGGCGATCTGGCTCAGATAGGCGACCGTCGGCGGCCGGTCCCGTCCCGACACGGTGGCGGGCGTGCCGTGACCTCCGCCGACGACATCGCGGCTGTCGCCGTTGGTGGGCAGGAACCAGTGGAAGGTGAGGGACACGGCGGCGTTCTCCGATCGTGGGGGCCTGCTGGGCGACGGGGCCGTCGGACGGCGGCCGTTCAGGCGGTCACGGGCGTCAGCCCGTCGCGGCGAGCAGGGGGGTGCGGCCCAGGGCCGCGGAGAACTGGTCCACCACCTGGACCAGGGCCTCGGCGCTGCCGGGCGCCACGGTGACGCTCCCGTCCTGGCCGGTGATGATGTCCTTGTCGAGGGTGAACCAGCCCTGCACGATATGGGCCGCCCCCATCGAGTTGAGGACCGGGCGGAGCGCGTAGTCCAGGGCGAGCACATGGGCGGTGCTGCCTCCGGTCACCAGGGGCAGCACGGTCTTCCCGGTCAGGGCGTACTGCGGGAGCAGATCGAGCAGGGCCTTCAGGACGCCGGAGTAGGCGGCCTTGTAGACGGGGGTGCCGATGACCACTCCGTCGGCACGGGCGAACAGTTCGGTCGCCTCGACTATGGCCGGGTGCTGGAAGTCCGCGCCGAGCAACGCCTCCGCGGGGATCGTCCGGACATCGAGGGGGATCACCTCGTGGCCCTGTGCGGCGAGCCGCGCGTCGAGGTGGCGCAGGAGCTTGGCGGTGCGGGAGGAGACCGAGGGACTGCCGGAGACGGACAGGACGGTGGCCATGAGTCCTCTTTCGTGAACGGGTTCCGGGTGAGTGCCGTGAGCGGGCTCGCGGGTGGATTCCGTGACCCGGGTTCCGGGTGCGTGGGCGTGACCCGCGTTCCGGGGCGACGGGCTGCCGGGGAGCGATGGGCGAACGGGGACGACGGGCCGGGCTCGCGCTCCACGCGCGTGGCTCGTCGGAAAGGGGCCTGAGTCCTGACGGACTCCCGTCCTCTGCGCGGCGGTCGGACCTCGGCGCACCGCACGGGCCGTTGCCCGGCAGACGGGGCCGGCGGCTGTGCGGGACGCATCGGGGTTCGGGAACTCAGCCGCGATCAGCCGGAGTTCGGGAGCCGGAGCGAGGGGCGGGAGACGAGGGAACGCACCGGTTCACGGTGAGAACAAGCCACCGTGGGCGGACGGACCCGTGCGAAGGAGACCCGGGATCGGGGTCGTCAGACTTCGCGGCGACAGAAGGCACTGCAGACACGCGCGAGGTCGACGTGGCGTCGTCGCGTGAGATCCAGTCGCTGCTTCATACAGAGATCGTCGCAGCCCAGGGCGAGGGCAGTCAAGGAACGGCGGTCCGGTCTCGCATCCCGGACTGTGGCCCATACAGGCGTTCCGCGGACTACGCCCGGCCGGCACCCCCGTGCGGCGGCACCGGACGGGGACCGCGCCCGCCGGGTGCGCTCGTCACCGTTCCCGCTGCTCAGCCGCGTACCGGCATGATCCCGTGCAGTCGACGTGGTTTGGGGGCGTCCAGCATGCTGACGCCGTTGTAGCGGCGGCCCCGCAGGAAGAGCACCGGCGCGGCGACGAACGTGACGAAGATCGAGACGATGCTGACGGGGAACACGGCCGGAAGCGACTGGCCCTCGGGGAGCGTGCGGCCGCCCTCGTGGACGGCGTAGCCGAACGCCGCGACGAAGACGAGGACGCTCAGGACCGCCAGGACCAGCAGGACGGCGCCGGTCCGGCGGGTACGGGCCTCGGTGCGGACCTCGGCCAGCAGGGAGGCGTCGCACACCGGGCAGATCAGTTCCACGCTCTGTTTGCCGGACGCCGGCCTGCGCACCCGGTACAGGCTGTCCTTCCAGGTGATCCTGCGGGTCCTGGTGAGGAACCCGGTCGTCCTGTCGCTGAGGATGTGGCGCACCGCGACTTCCACCGTGCCAGGTATGGGTCCGTTCATGTCCCGTCAGCCCCCCGTTCGCGCGCGTCCCGGTCTGGACGTGCGGCCACCACAGTGTCGGATTCGCGACGGCGGAGATCAACAGCCCGCGACAGGCTTTGCCCCGGCTATGCCTTCCGGGTGGACGAGCCGTCGGTGCGCGGGAGTTGCCGCGGATCGGGCCCGGTTGCCCAGCCGAGGACGCCTACCTGACGTCGGGTCGCCTGACGTCAAGTCACCTGATGTCGGGTCGCCTGATGTCGGGTCGGGACCGCGGGACTCGCTTCCCCTCGCAGGCTTGGATCGGCGGCCGCCGGGCAAGCGGAGTCCACGGGACTCGTCGCTCCGGGTCCGCCGTCCGAGCTGGAGGTGTCTGCCGCCATGGGCACAAGGGTGCTGGAACGATTTCCCGCCGGGGCTCCGCGTGGATCCTGGACCGCGGAGGAGTACGCGGCCCGGCGCAGGACCGAGGGCCTGAAGGCGACGGTCGTGATGGACCTGACCTCGGACGCGTTCCTCGTGGTCGTTCCGGCCGGCGACGAGGACTGAACCGGGGCCTGCCTCACGGGCATCGACAGGCCCCGGCCTCTCAGACCTCGACGCGCTCGTCCCCCCGGGTCCCGGGCGCGGGCGTCGGCTCGGGGCCGGCACCGGGCTCGCGGCTGAGTGCCCCCGGCCACCACGCCCGGCGCCCGATGTCACGGACCAGGGCGGGCACCAGCAGGGAACGGACGACCAGGGTGTCGAGCAGGACGCCGAACGCGACGATGAAGGCGATCTGCACCAGGAAGGCCAGCGGGATCACCGACAGCGCGGCGAAGGTCGCGGCGAGCACCACGCCCGCCGAGGTGATCACCCCGCCGGTGGCGACGAGACCGCGCAGCACACCCTGGCGCACCCCGTGACGCAACGACTCCTCGCGGACCCGTGACATCAGGAAGATGTTGTAGTCGACGCCGAGGGCCACGAGGAACACGAAGCCGTACAGCGGCACGGAGGCGTCGGTGCCCGTGAACCCGAACCCGTGCCGGAACACGAGCGACGAGATGCCCAGCGTGGCGACGAAGTTGAGCGCCACCGTGGCCACCAGGAGCAGCGGCATGAGCAGCGAGCGGAGCAGGACGGTCAGTATCACCAGGATGATGGCGAGGACCACCGGCACGATGAGCGCGCGGTCGCGTTCGGCGGTCTGCCGGGTGTCGTACTGCTGGGCCGCGTAGCCGCCGACGAGCGCGTCGGCGCCCGGTACGGCGTGCACCGCCGTGCGCAGCCGGGCGACCGTGGCCTTCGCCGCGTCGCTGTCCGCCGCGGACCGGAGCGTGACGTCGACACGGACCCGGCCGCCGACGATCCGGGGCGCTCCCCCGCCGGGCCGCCCTGAGCCCGTCACCGCGGCGGCCGACGCGACGCCGTCCGTCGCGCGCGCCGCGGAGGTGACCTGCGCGACGCGACCGGCGTTCGTGATGATCACGGCGGGGTTGCCGGAGCCGCCGGGGAAGTGCCGTCCGAGGGTCTCCTGCGCGGCGACCGACGGCGCGTCGTTGACGAAGGTCTCGGCGAGCGGGATGCCCTTGGCGGTCAGGGTGGGCGCGAAGGCCGCGCAGGCGAGGAGCCCGGCCAGGGCGATCGCCCAGACCTTGCGCGGTGCGCGGTCGACCAGCGCCGCGACCCGGTTCCAGATGCCGTCACCGGTGCTCACCCCGCCCGCCGGACGGGGCTTGGCCGGCCAGTACGCGGCGCGGCCGAGGAGTACCAGGACGGCGGGCAGGAAGGTGAGCGAGCTGAGCGCGGCGCAGGCGACGCCGATGGCACCCACCGGACCGAGCGAGCGGTTGTTCGTGAGGTCGCTGAGCAGCAGCGCCAGCAGTCCGAGGGCGACGGTTCCCGCGCTCGCCACGATCGCGCCCCAGGACTGCCGCAGCGCCGCCCGTACGGCGGTGAACCGGTCGGCGCTCAGGGCCAGTTCCTCACGGAAGCGGGCACTGATCAGGAGCGCGTAGTCGGTCGCGGCGCCGATCACGAGGATCGAGAGGATGCCCTGCACCTGGCCGTCGACGCGTACGACGTCGTGGTCGGCGAGGACGTAGACGACGGCGCAGGCCAGGCCGAGCGCGAACACCGATCCGAGGATGATGAGGAAGGGCAGCAGCACACTGCGGTAGACGAGCAGCAGGATCACGAGGACGGTCGCCAGGGCCACCCCGAGGAGCAGTCCGTCGATCCCGGCGAAGGCGTTGCCGAGGTCGGCCTGGCTGGCCGCGGGTCCGGCGATCCACGCGGTCGTTCCGGGGACGCCCTCGGCGGCGGTACGAATCCGGTCGACGGTGTCGGGGAGCCGCTTGCCGAGGTCGGGCCTGAGCTGGACGACGCCCTCCAGTGCCGTGCCGTCGTCCGACGGCAGGGCGGGGGACGGCCGGCCGACCACGCCGGGGGTGCCGGCGAGGGCGGCGAGCGCGTGGGTCGCGGCGGACCGCCGGGCCGTGGCCGTGGAGGCGTCGCCGTCCACGGTCCACACGACGATCGCGGGCAGTGTCCCGTCCTGCTGGAAGGCCCGCTGCTGCGCCACGACCTTCGTGGACTCGGCGCTGCGCGGCAGGAACGCGGCCTGGTCGTTGGTGGAGACCTCGCCGAGCCGGCCGGCGTAGGGGCCGAGGGTGCCGCCGATGCCGAGCCAGGCGACGAGCAGGACGACGGGGATCAGCCACAGGGCTCGTCGCGGGGTGAGGGACATCGCTCTCCAGGTTTCGCCGTCAGGTGTCTCGATGAATGACAATCTCAATCATCGAGATATCTTGCGGCCAGATCGTAGACCATGCCCGGACTTCCGGCCCCGGGGGCCGTTCGGATGCGTCGGAGCGCGTTCGGACGCGGGCGCCCGCGGGCGGGTTCAGCGGGTTCAGCGGCCGGGCGACCGTACGGCGGAGAGCTGTTCGTTCATCGCTGCCAGGAACCGGAGGACCACGGCCAGCTCGTCCTCGCTGAAACCGGACCGCACGTTCGCCGTGACCTCGGCGAGCGGCCGGAAGTGGGAGCGCGCGGCGGCCCTGGCGTCGGGGTCGTAGTGAAGGTGGACCACCCTGCGGTCGGGGCTCTCCCGGACCCGCCGGATGTGACCCGCGCGTTCGAGCCGGTCCAGACAGGCGGTGACCGCGCCCGAGGTGAGTCCGAGGTGCTCGCGCAGCCGGCCGGGGGTGAGCGGCTCGGAGGCGTCGAGGATCGCCGCGAGCGCCAGGACGTCCGTCGCGTGCAGACCGTGTTCCCCGGCGAAGCCGTGGACCAGCCGGTTGATCTCGCCGTTCAGCCGGCGCAGCTCGACCGCGAAGGAGTGAAGATCCGTCGCCCCGGCCCGGTCCAGGACCGTATCGGGGTCCGGATCGTCCGTCCGGTCGTCACGGTCGTCTCGTCTGGCCACGTGATCAGCCTATAGAAGTCCCGACGCCTCCCCCGTTCGGGCGTCCCGCACCCGGCGGCGGCCCCGTCCGGCGCATCCGCGGACGGTGCCCGGGTGGAAGGGATCAGGGACGAGGGCCGTCCCCGAGGAGGCCCGGCGGCGACCGACGGAGGACCCATGAGCGACGAGGAGACCGGCACCGGCCCCAGGTGTCTGGTGACCGGTGCCACCGGCTACATCGGCGGACGGCTGGTCCCCGAACTGCTGGCCGAGGGCTATCGGGTGCGCTGTCTGGCCCGCTCGCCGGCCAAGCTGCGCGACTATCCCTGGGCGGGTGAGGCGGAGGTGGTGCGCGGCGACGTCACGGACGCCGAATCCGTCGCCGACGCCCTGCGCGGCTGCGAGGTCGCGTACTACCTCGTGCACGCTCTCGGCACGGGCCACGACTTCGAGGAGACGGACCGCAGGGCGGCCCGCGTCTTCGGCGAACAGGCCCGTGCCGCGGGCGTGCGGCGCATCGTCTACCTGGGCGGCCTCACCCCCGCGGGAGTTCCGGTCGCCGAGCTGTCGCCGCATCTGAGGTCCCGGGCCGAGGTGGGGCGCATCCTGCTGGAGTCGGGCGTACCGACCACCGTGCTGCGCGCCGCGGTGATCATCGGCTCCGGCTCGGCCTCCTTCGAGATGCTGCGCTACCTCACCGAGCGGCTGCCGGTGATGGTGACGCCGAGCTGGGTGCACACCCGCATCCAGCCGATGGGCGTACGCGACGTCCTGCGCACCCTGGTCGGCAGCGCCAAGATGCCGGCGGAGGTCAACCGCGCCTTCGACATCGGCGGCCCCGACGTCCTCACCTATCTGGAGATGATGCGGCGGTACGCGGCCGTCGCCGGGCTGCCGCGCAGGCTGATCTTCGCGGTGCCGGTCCTCACGCCCCGGCTGTCCAGTCACTGGGTCGGGCTGGTCACCCCGGTGCCCGCGTCGATCGCGCGTCCGCTCACCGAGTCGCTGCGCCATGAGGTCGTGTGCCGCGAGCACGACATCGTCCGGTACGTTCCCGATCCCCCGGGACGGCCGATCGGCTTCGACGCGGCGGTGTCCCTGGCGCTCCAGCGGGTGCGCGACGCCCAGGTGACGACGCGGTGGTCGTCGGCGTCGTATCCCGGGACGGCCAGCGACCCGCTGCCCACCGACCCCGACTGGGCGGGCGGCAGCCTCTACACGGACGACCGCGAACTGGCCGTGGACGCCTCGCCGAAGAACCTGTGGCGGGTGATCGAGGGCATCGGCGGCGACAACGGCTGGTACTCCTTCCCGCTGGCCTGGGCGGTGCGTGGCTGGATGGACCGGCTGGTGGGCGGGGTGGGCCTGCGGCGCGGACGCCGGGACGCCAGCCGGCTGCGGGTGGGCGACTCCCTGGACTTCTGGCGGGTGGAGGAGATCGAGCCGGGCCGGCTGCTGCGGCTGCGGGCCGAGATGAGACTGCCCGGTCTCGCGTGGCTGGAGATGTACGCCGACGCGACGGACGACGGGGGTACGCGCTACCGGCAGCGGGCCCTGTTCCATCCGCACGGGCTGCTGGGGCATCTGTACTGGTGGAGCGTCTCGCCGTTCCACTCCGTGGTGTTCGGCGGCATGGCCCGGAACATCGCGCTGGCCGCCAAGAACGCCCCCGCGGACGCGCCCGCCCCGGCGCTCACCCGCTGACCCGCGGCGGCGCCGTGTCCCACAGTGCTGTGCCCTGTCCCGCCACGCCGAGCCGCGACCCGCCGTGCCGACCTGTGACCCGCCGTGCCGGGCCGTGGCACCGGCCTCGCCTCCGCGACGGGCGGGCGCACCGCCCCGCGAACCGGCCGGACCGCATCCGCATCGGTCCTCCGAGCCGAAGCAGACCGACGCCGTTACCCCGCTGAGCACCGCCCCGGAGCCACCCCATGACCGTCTCGATCGTGCTGTTCACCTCCGACCTGCGCCTGCACGACCATCCACCGCTGCGGGCCGCCCTCGACGGTTCGGACGCGGTGGTACCCCTCTTCGTCCGCGACGACGCCGTCGCGGACGCCGGGTTCACCGCCCCCAACCGGATGGCGTTCCTCGCCGACTGCCTGACGGACCTGGACGCCGGGCTCCGCGACCGCGGCGGGCGCCTGGTGGTGCGCTCCGGCGACGTGACCACCGAGGTGGCCCAGGCGGCCGCCGAGACCGACGCCGACGAGGTGCACATCGCGGCGGGGGTCAGCGCGTACGCGCACCGCAGGGAGGAGCGGCTGCGCGCCGCCCTGGAGGCGGACGGCCGCCGCCTGTACGTCCACGACGCGGTCGTCACCGCGCTCGCTCCCGGCGCCGTGACCCCGGCGTCCTCCGACCACTTCGCCGTCTTCACGCCGTACCACCGGCAGTGGGCGCGGCAGCCGTTGCGTGACCCGCTCGCGGCCCCCCGGACCGTCCGGGTGCCGGACGGCGTCGGTTCGGAGGCGGTCCCCTCGCGCCCGGACGTGTCCGGCGTGTCCGAGGGACTGGCCCGCGGCGGCGAGCGAGAGGCCCGGAAGCTGCTGACGGCCTGGCTGCGCAACGGGATCGGGGCGTACGAGGACCGTCACGACGACCTGCCCGGCGACGCGACCTCCCGGCTCTCCCCTCATCTGCACTTCGGCTCGCTGTCGGCGGCCGAGCTGGTACACCGGGCGCGCGGGGCGGGCGGTCCGGGTGCCGAGGCGTTCGTACGGCAGGTCGCGTGGCGCGACTTCCACCACCAGGTGCTGGCCGCGCGGCCGGACGCGTCCGCCGCCGACTACCGCTCCAAGCACGACCATTGGCGCACGGGGGCCGAGGCACGGGACGACATCGAGGCCTGGCGGGAGGGGCGGACCGGCTACCCGGTGGTGGACGCGGCGATGCGGCAACTGCGCCACGAGGGCTGGATGCACAACCGGGGGCGCCTGCTCACCGCGAGCTTCCTGGTCAAGACGCTGTACGTGGACTGGCGGGTCGGGGCCCGGCACTTCCTTGACCTGCTGGTGGACGGCGATGTAGCCAACAACCAGCTCAACTGGCAGTGGATGGCGGGAACGGGCACGGACAGCCGGCCCAACCGCGTCCTGAACCCGCTGACCCAGGCCAGGCGTTACGACCCGGACGGGTCATATGTCCGGTCCTGGGTGCCCGAGTTGGCCGAGATCGCCGGGCATGCCGTGCACGAACCGTGGAAGCTCCGGGGTCTGGACCGGGCCGCGTGCGACTACCCGGACCCGATCGTCGACCTCTCCGAGGGGCTGGCCCGGTTCAAGAGGGCCCGTGGCCTGGACTGACGGCAACGCCCGAGCCGCGTGCGGGAGCGAGCGGATCCGAAGATAAACTGCCTGGGATTTTACCTGTTGTAGAGATTCCTCGTCGGTGCGCCGCCGTATTGATGGTCGTCCGAACCACTCGTACCGGATCCGTGCGCACCGGATCCATCGCGCGGCCACCCCGGAGCCAACAGCCCCGGAACCGCCGCACCCGCCCCCAGGAGGCTGTTCAATGCGCATTACACGGAACGTGGGAACCCTCTTCGTGGCCGGTGCGTTGACGCTGACCCTGGCCGCACTCGCCTATCCGGCCATGCTCGGGATCCAGACCACGTCCGCAGCGCCGGTCCGGATCATCGCCAATCCGTCCTCGGGGCCGCTGACCGAGTCCGACCGCGACTTCGTCGTCAAGGTGCGCGCGGCGGGACTGTGGGAGTACCCGGTCGGACTGCTCGCCCTGCAGAAGGGGACCACCCCGGCGGTCCGCACGGCGGGAGAGCACCTGATCTCGGGTCATGCCGGGCTCGACGCCTCGAGCCGCAAGATCGCCAAGGAACTCGGCATCACGCTGCCCAACAAGCCGTCCCCGCAGCAGCAGGGCTTCGTGGCGACGTTGAGCGCGGACTCCGGCACGAAGTTCGACAGCGACATGGCCAACATCCTGCGCATCACGCACGGACAGATCTTCTCGACCATCGCGAAGATCCGTGCCACGACCGAGAACACCCTCGTACGGCAGCTCGCCGACCAGGCCAACGACACCGTCCTGGACCACATCACCGTGATGGAGAAGACCGGCCTGGTCGACTTCGACCAGGTGATCATCCAGGAGACCACCATCCCGAAGGTGCCCGCGGTGAATCTGACGCCTCCCGCGCCGCAGCCCGGCGAGCCGGAGGTCGTCCTGACGCCGCCGGCGGGCGGGACGTCCCAGCCGGCGGGTGGGGCCTCGCTGCCCTCGGGTGGGGCGTCGCTGCCGGCGGGCGGTGCCGTGCTGCCCTCGCCGACGCCGACCGTGGGCTGAACAACCCGGATCATCTGAACGGCGGCCGCCCGAGCGAGAGTTCGCGAGGGCGGCCGCCTTGCTGTTCAGCCCTCGGCCAGGCTCACCAGGGAGGTGAGCGCCTCCCTCAGTCCCGGCGGCCGGAGCATGCCCTGTTCCGGGCGTCCGGTCCAGCCGGGGCCGCCGAGCAGGACGGCGGGCCGCCCGCGGGCGCCCTTGACTCCCCAGGTGGTGGCCGCGATGTGCCGGGCCAGGGGGCGGTCGGCGGTGGAGCGGGTCTGCGACCACAGCACGACGGCGACCGGCCCCAGCCGCCGCACCGCCGCGGTCAGCGCCTCGGGGGGCACGGCGGGGCCGAACATCCGCGTGGGCAGGCCCTGTTCGGCGAGCCCCGCGTGCAACGCCTCCAGCGGAAGGCAGTGCTGCTCGCCGGGCACGCAGGCCAGCACGATCGGTCCCCCGCCCGTGGCCGGTGTCTTGGGCTCCACCGGTCCCGAAGCGCGGTGCAGCACACGGGAGATGTGCCACGACAGCAGGTGCTCGACCTCCACGTAGCGGTCCCCCGCGGACTCCCATTTGCGGCCCACCGCGTGCAGCGTCGGCACCATCACCTCCTCCCAGCCGACGACCACGCCGTGCCGCTCGACGAGCGCGGTCAACTGGTCGTCCACGGAAGGAGCGTCGAGACGTACGGCGGCGCGCGCGAGACCCTTGCACTCCTGCCGGGGGTCCCCGAGCGGCTCCGCTCCGGCCGCCCGCGCCGCGGGTTCCGGCCCGTCGGCCGTGCTCCCGCCCTCGGGCTCCAGGGGGTCGGACCACCCCTTCGCCGCCCTGGCGGCCTCGGCGGGCGGCACTCCGGACGAGGTCAGCCGGCACATCTCCTCGAGCATGGCCACGTCCTGCGGCATCCAGCGGCGGTGCCGCCCGCCGGAACGGACCGCGGGTCCCATTCCGTACCTGCGGTCCCAGGAACGCAGCGTGGTGGGTGACACTCCCAGGCGGCGGGCCAGCGCGCCCGTGGTGACACCGGCTTCGGCGGATCCCGCGCCCGGTTCCCGCTCCTGATCAGACCGGCCATCACCCATACGGCGACTATACGACGCAGAAACGATGCGAGTTGTCGCCTCTGTCCCATGGTTCACACAATCGGTTTCACGGGGCCCCGCACAGGGAGTTCCCGGAGCAAGGAGCCGTGGCCATGAGCGCAGATCCGATCGCCGAGCAGCCGACCGACGAGCCCGGGGACACGATCACGGACGCGGAACTGGCCCGTGGGATCGTCGACGGGGACGAGGCTTGCCTGGCCACCGCGTACCGGCGCTGGGCGCCCCTCGTCCAGGCCCTCGCCCGGCGTTCGCTGGGCGACCCGCGCGAGGCGGAGGACGTCACCCAGCAGGTGTTCCTCGCCGTGTGGCGGGGCGCGCGGGGTTATCGGCCCGAGCGCGGCCCGGTGGCGGCGTGGCTCGTGGGCATCACCCGGCGCAAGATCGCCGACGCGCTCTCCGCGCGGACCCGGCGCACCGAACTGGTGGGGGCGGCCGGGGCCCTGCTGGCCCTCGCCGACGACTCCCGCGCCCGGCCCGAGGCCTCGCTCGACCGTGTCGTCGTCCGGCACGAGCTGGCCAAGCTCCCGACGCCGCAGCGCCGGGTCCTGCACCTCGCGTTCTACGAGGACCTCACCCAGACCCAGATCGCCCAGCGCACCGGCTGGCCGCTGGGCACCGTCAAGAGCCACTCCCGGCGCGGTATGCACCAGCTCCGCGACTGTCTCCGCCCGGTGGCCGAGGTCTGAGCGCGGCGGTCCGCCGACACTTTCCGCTCCGTGGGCCAATCCACCGCCCCGCCGGCTTCGGATCACATCCGAAATGTTCGAAGCGTCTTGGAGGACCACACTGTGAAGGAAGCCGTGGAGATCGGGCGCAACCCGTCCGCGGGGCCGGACCTGCCGGATCTCATGGCCCGGGTCGCCCGCGGTGACCAGGATGCGTTCGCCTCGCTCTACGACGTGGTGGCGGGCCCCGTCCTCGGCATCGTGCGCCGGGTCCTGCGGGACCGGGCGCAGTCGGAGGAGGTCGCCCAGGAGGTACTGGTCGAGGTGTGGCGGACCGCCGCACGCTACCGCCCCGAGAAGGGGTCGGTCATGAACTGGGTCCTGACGCTCACCCATCAGCGGGCCGTGGACCGGGTGCGCTCGGTCGAGGCCTCGACGGCGCGGGAGCACAAGGCCGCCCTCCTCGACCGGACGCCCGAGTTCGACGAGGTGACCGAGCAGGTCGAGGCGCGGCTGGAACGTGAGCAGGTACGGCGCTGCATGCGCACGCTGACCGAGCTCCAGCGCCAGTCGGTGACGCTGGCCTACTACCGCGGGCTGACCTACCGGGAGGTGGCGGAGCTGCTGGCGACCCCCCTCGGCACGGTCAAGACCCGGCTGCGCGACGGACTGATCCGGCTGCGTGACTGTCTGGGGGTGACGGCGTGACCACGGCCGACCTGCACACACTGACCGGCGCGTACGCGCTGCACGCGCTGGACGACGACGAACGCGAGCGTTTCGAGCGGCACGCCGCGGACTGCGCCGACTGCGCGCAGGAGGTCCGTGAGCTGACCGCCACGGCCGCCCGCCTGGGCCTGGCCGTCACCGATTCGCCGGGCCCGGCCCTCAAGGACCAGGTCATGCGGCGGATCACCGCGGTCCGCCAGGAGGCGCCGCGCACGCTGCCCCTCTCCGCTCCCCGGGCCGTCGGCATCCGCCGGCGCCGGCGCGGGCACTGGGCGCTCGCCGCGGCACTGGCCGCGGCGGCGGCGCTGGGCGGTACGGCGGCCTGGCAGCACGAGCGCGCGCAGGACGCCCGGGAGCAGGCCCGTCAGGCCGAACGGCGTGCGGACCAGGTGGCCGCGGTTCTCACGGCCCCCGACGCGACCTCGCGTACGGCGAAGCTGGCGGACGGGGCGAGCGGCACGGTCGTCGTGTCCCGGAGCCGGGACCGGGCCGTGTTCATCTCCTCGAAGATGGCGAAGCCGCCCGGCGGCAAGGTCTACCAGCTCTGGTTCGACGACGCGGGCACCATGCGGTCCGCCGGGCTGATGGACCCGGGCCGCACCAGCGAGGCCGTGCTGATGAAGGGTTCCGTCGACGGCGCGTCCGGCATGGGGATCACGGTGGAGCCGGCCGGCGGCTCCACGCGGCCCTCGTCCCCGCCCGTCGCGCTGCTGGGGCTGCCCGTCTGAGTGTTCGTCCCCTCGGTTCGGGGGATTCGTCCCCTCGGTTCGGGGGAGGGGACGAACACTCGGCAGGTCGGCCGCCCGGCCGGTCGGCGGCACGGAGCGGTCAGCGGCACGGACCGGTGGTCGGCGGCGCGGACCGGTCAGCGGCGCCTTCGCGGCGGCAGCGGAAAGAAGCCGCTCGTGCGCGCCGCGTACGCGGCGAACCCGGGGCGCCCCGCCATGTGTCGCTCCAGCATCGGCTTCCCGCTGCCGTTGATCAGCAGGTAGCTCATCACCAGCGGCGACACGAGAGCCACGGCGGCCGACTGGGGGCTGTCACAGGCGAGCAGGAACAGGCCCCACCAGACGCAGAAGTCGCCGAAGTAGTTGGGGTGCCGGGTCCAGCTCCACAGGCCCCGGTCCATGACGCGGCCGCGGTTCGCCGGATCGGCCTTGAAGCGGGCGAGCTGGGCGTCGCCGACCGCCTCGAAGGACAGGCCGACGGCCCACAGCGCGGTGCCCGCCCAGGCGAAGCCCGTGAGCGGCCCCGGAACGTACTGCGCGGCCTGCACCGGCAGCGACACCAGCCACACCAGCGCCCCTTGCAGGAGGTACACCATGCGCAGGGCGTAGAGGTCACGGCTGCCGGGCGCCTTGGCCAGCAGGGCTTCGTAGCGCGGGTCCTCGCCGTGTCCCCGCCCGCGCCGCGCGATGTGCGCGGCCAGCCGCAGTCCCCACACCGCGGTGAGGACGGTGACGAGCACGCGGCGGGCCTCGTCGCCCTCACCGGCGGACGCCAGGAAGGTGACGAGGGCCACCGCGGTGAAGCCGATCCCCCAGGCGACGTCCACGATCCGGTGCAGGCCTCGGCGTACGGCGACGGCGAAGGTGACCAGCATGACGGCGAACGCCGCGCCGGCCGCGAGAGCGAGGTTCTGGGCGAACGCCGCCCAGGGGAATCCGGTCATGGCGTGGGGTCCTCCTTCGCGTCCTTCGTGAACACATACTGCTGGACGTCCAGATAGCCGGAGCGGAATCCGGCTTCGGAGTACGCGAGATAGAAGGTCCACATCCGGCGGAAGGTCTCGTCGAAGCCGAGCGCGGCGACCTCGTCGGCCCGCTCGGTGAACCGCTCGCGCCACAGCCGCAGGGTCTCCGCGTAGTGCGCGCCGAAGGCGTCCCTGCGTGTGGTGCGCAGGCCGGTGTGGGCGCCGGTCACCTCGTCGACCGCCTCCACGGAGGGCAGCAGCCCGCCGGGGAAGACGTACTTCTGGATCCAGGTGAAGGTGTCGCGGGAGGCCATCAGACGGTCGTGCGGCATGGTGATCGCCTGGAGCGCGACGCGGCCGCCGGGGGCGAGCCGTGCGTCGAGGGTGGCGAAGTAGACCGGCCAGAACTCCTCGCCGACCGCCTCGACCATCTCGACGCTGACGACGGCGTCGTACGTCCCGGTGGCCTCGCGGTAGTCGCACAGTTCGATGCTCACCCGGTCCTCGAGTCCCGCCTCACGGACCCGTTCACGGGCCAGTGCCTGTTGTTCACGGGAGAGGGTGAGCGAGGTGACACGGGCGCCGCGCGCGGCGGCACGGATGGCCAGCTCGCCCCAGCCGGTGCCGATTTCGAGGAGCCGCGTGCCGGGTCCCGCCTCGACGAGGTCGAGGAGCCGGTCGATCTTGCGGTGCTGGGCGTCGGCCAGCAGGGACCACGAGGCGGGGAAGCCGCGGAAGAGGGCCGACGAATAGCTGAGGGTGTCGTCGAGGAAGAGCGCGAACAGGTCGTTGGACAGGTCGTAGTGGCGGCTGATGTTGTCGCGGGCGCCCGTGGGGGTGTTGCGCTGGACGTCCGGCCGGCGCGGTGCCCAGAGGCCGCGCAGTCTCTGCAGCGGGGCGGGGATCAGCCCGGCCGCGTTCCCGGCGAGGACGGTGAGTACGGCGACCAGGTCCGGCGCGTCCCACTCCCCCGCCATGTAGGACTCGCCGAAGCCGACGAGGCCCTGGGCGCCGATGCGGCCGTGGAAGGCGGCCGGGTCGTGGATCTCGATGACCGGGCCGCCGAGGCCGGCCCGGGTGCCGTCGGCGAACCGTGCCTGGAGCGGCAGTCGTTCGAGCGCGCGGCGCACCAGCGAGCGGGTGACGGCCGTGCGGGCCCGCGACGACGGCGGCCGGGTCACCACGTCCGGCCAGAGCGGCGGGTCGGTGTCCTGTCGGGGCGTCTCGACGGGGCAGGACTCGGCTGTCCTCATTTCGCGTTCTCCTGGGTTCGTTGCGGGGTGCGGGGCTGGACGGGCAGTCCGCGCAGGTAGAGGCGGATGCCGTGCAGCCGGATGGCGGCGGACACGGCGAGGGTGGACCAGGGGTGACGCAGCGCCTGACGCAGGAGTGCGCCGACGGTCGCGGCCTGCCGCGTTCCGCGTACGGTGGCGGTGAAGGGCCGGGTGCCCACGCGTTCCAGATGCACCGTCAGGTCGAGCCTGTCGCCGGGCTCGGGGAGCCGCATCCGGTAGGCGCCGTCGACGGGGAAGAACGGCGACACGTAGAACTCCTTGCGGGTCCGTACCGTGCCGCTGTCGTCGGGGCGCAGCAGATAGGAGTGCCGTTCGCCGTAGGTGTTGTGGACCTCGGCTACGACGCAAATGGCGGTGCCGTCGGGGTCGTGGCACCAGTACAGGGTCAGCGGGTTGAAGACATGGCCGAGGACGCGTGCGTGGCTGAGCATGAGCACCGGTCCGCCGCGCAGGTCGACGCCGTGCGAGGCGAGGAACCGGTCGAGGCCGGCCCGGATGCCGGGCTGGTCGCCGTCGAAGTGGTCCCGGGGGTCGAAGCGGGCCAACGGACGCAGTGGGTAGGGCAGTTCGGGTGGGTGGTCGAGGTCCGTCAGCCACATGTACGTCCGGTGGCGGAGCGCGTACCGGGTGGGTGCGGTCCGTATGTGCGCGACCGTGCAGGGGTAGAGGGCCGGGACGCCGGTCACCAGGTCACCCCCAGGGCCTCGGCCGCCTCGACGCCGGACCGGCAGCCGTCCTCGTGGAAGCCCCAGCCGTGGTAGGCCCCGGCGTACGCGGTCACCGGGCCGCTCAGGGACGGGAGTCGGCGCTGGGCGGCGACGAACTCGGGTGTGTAGACGGGGTGTTCGTACTCCATGCGGGCCAGGACCCGGGCCGGGTCGACCCGGTCCTCGCCGCCGAGGGTGACGACGAACGTCTCCGACGCGTCCAGCCGTTGCAGCCGGTTCATGTCGTAGCTGACCCGGACCCGGTCCGCGTCGGTGTCGCAGTCGGGCATCAGGTAGTTCCAGGAGGCCCGTGCCCCGCGGGCGCTCGGCAGGAGGGAGGTGTCGGTGTGGAGGAGGGTGGTGTTGCGGGAGTAGCGGAACGTCCCGAGCACCTCGCGCTCCAGCGGGGTGGGGTCGGCGAGCAGCCGCAGGGCCTGGCCGGGGTGCACCGCGATGACGACGGATCCGTACGAGGCGGTGGTGCCGTCCTCGGTGGTGATGTCCACTCCGTCGGCGTGGCGGCGTACGGCCCGGACGGGGGTGGAGGTGTGCACCGCGTCGAGTTCCTTGGCCAGCCGGTCGACGTAGGAGCGCGAGCCTCCGGTGACCGTGCGCCACAGCGGCGAGCCGCCCACCGAGAGCATGCCGTGGTGGTCCATGAAGCGGAACAGATAGGCGGCCGGGTAGCGGCGGGCCGTGGCGGCGTCGCAGGACCAGACGGCGGAGACGAGCGGGGTCATGAAGTGCCGGGTGAAATACGGCGTGAAGCCCTGCCGGGTGATGAACTCGCCCAGGGTGAGGGTGTCCTCGCCGCCCTCGGCCAGCAGGCGGCGGGCGGCGCGGTGGAAGGCCGGCACTTCGGTGAGCATCCGCAGGTAGGGGCCGTGCAGCGCGCTGCGCGGCCGGGCGAACAGTCCCGCGGGGCCCCGGGCTCCGGCGTACTGGAGGCCGCATCCCTCGCACCGCACCGACATGCTCATCTCGGACTCCTGGGTGGCGACGCCGAGTTCGGCGAACAGCCGCAGAAGGTGGGGGTAGGTGCGGTGGTTGTGCACGATGAAGCCCGAGTCGACGCGGTGCAGGCGTCCGTCGGACGAGGTCAGGTCGTGAGTGTGGGCGTGCCCGCCGAGGCGGTCGTCCGCTTCGTAGAGGGCGACGGGCCGCTCACGGCCGATCACGTAGGCGGCGGTCAGCCCCGCCACTCCCCCGCCGATCACCGCCGTACGCCTGAGTGCTCTCAGCCGTTCCTCTCCGGTGCGCCGGGCGTCGCCGTCCGGAGCGTCCGCTGACCCCTGCCTCATGGGTTTCCTCCCGCCGGGCCCCTGATCGGGAGATCGGAGCTCTTGGAGGTATTCCGAAGCAGGGGCCCGAACGGATTGCCCCGAACATGATCTTCCGCGAAAGAGTCGGGAGCCGCTCGATCACGGCCTGGGAGGCGTTCCGGCCGCGGCGCGCGGGACGCTCACGCTCCGCCGGTGTACCGGGCCAGTTCCCAGGGGTCGTGGGCGCTGAAGACGTCGACCTCGTCGCCGTGCAGACGGACCAGTTCGCGCAGTCGCGCGTGGTTGGCGAGGCGCAGGGGCCGGTCCACCTCGGCGATCGTCTGGAGGAGGTCGAGACCCGGGTGGCCCACGGGACGGTCGGGGTCGATCTCGCGATGGAAGTAGTAGGCGTCACCGCATTGCAGGAGCCAGCGCCCGGAGTCCTCGACGGCTATGGCGCTGTGGCCCTGGGTGTGCCCGCCGAGCGGGACGAGCAGGATCTCCGCGTCCAGGCCCTCCAGCGGCCGGACCGCGTCGAAGCCGAACCAGGGGTCTCCCGCGGGCCGCGCGTAGGTGACCCAGTGCGGTCGGTGGGACCACTGGGACGGGCGGTAGCGGACGCGGTCCTCGGGGTGGGCGCCGGGTGCCGCCATGGCCGCGCGATGCTCGGCCTCGCTCAGATGAACCTTGGCCCAGGGGAAGTCGGGAAGGCCGCCGGCGTGGTCGACGTCGAGATGGCTGAGCACGATGTGCCGTACGTCCTCGGGCCGGAATCCGAGGGCGCGGACCTGGTGGAGCGCGGTCTCGGCGAGGTCGAGGGCGGGCTGGGCCCGGCCGAGGAAGTCGGCGCCGAGGCTTTCCTCGGGCCGGGCCACATCGGCCGTGCCGATGCCACTGTCGACGAGGACGAGCCCGTCGCGGTCGGTCTCGACGAGGAGGCAGTGACACACGGCCGGCAGGCTCGCCTCCTCGGTGTCGATCGTGCGCAGGGAACCGCAGTTCAGGTGGTGGATCTTCACGGTGAGTCCTTCCGGGCGTCCTTGGACGCTGCCTGATGCCGGCGGGCACGCTCGGACGCCCTCCGGCGTCGGCGCGGAGCCGCACGGCCACGGAGAGCGGCGGTACCGCACAGCGATATAGATAACGAACGTTCGTAAGCTAATAGCGAACGGTCGTCAGGTTAAGCTGGCCGCATGAGCCCGCGCAAGTCCGTCGCCGAAACCGCCGCCACCCGCGACCGGATCATCGGGAGCGCCCTGGCGCTGGCCTCCACCGAGGGCCTCGAAGGTCTCACCATCGGGCGGCTCGCCACCGATCTGGCGATGAGCAAGGCCGGCGTGATCGGCCACTTCGGCAGCAAGGAGGCGCTCCAGCTCGCCGTGCTGGACGCGGCCGTCGAGCGGTTCACCCGGCGGGTGCCGGCGCGTGCCGTCGGGGCCCGGCCCGGCACAGAACGGCTGACCCGCGCCTACGACGAGTGGATCGCCTACATGGCCGAGGGCGAGGGGCACGGCGGTTGCCTCCTCACCTCGGTGGCCGGCGAGTTCGACGGCCGCCCCGGCCCGGTCCGCGACGCGGTCCTGGTCGCGCTGGGCACATGGACGGCGTACGTCGAGGCGGAACTGGCCACGGCGGTCGGTACCGGCCTGCTCCCCGCGGACACCGACGTGGACCAGCTCGCCTTCGAGCTGGGCGGCGTGATCCTCGCGGCCGGCCAGTCGATCAAGCTGCACCGCGACCCACAGGCACCGGCCCGCGCGCGCCGCGCCGTCGCCCGCCTCCTCGCCGCCCCCTGAAGGTCCACCACCGAGGGAAGTCGCCTGCGGCCAGGTTCAGTTGACGTGCCGCTCGTGTCCTTCCCAGTACGGCTCGCGCAGCTTGTACTTCTGGAGCTTGCCGGTGGCCGTCCGGGCCAGGACGTCCCGGAACTCGACCGAGGTCGGCGCCTTGTACCCGGCGAGGCGCTCCTTGCAGTACTGGATCAGCTCGCCCTCGGTGGCCTCCGTGTCCGGAGCGAGGACCACCAGGGCCTTGACGGTCTCGCCCCACTTCTCGTGCGGCACGCCGATGACCGCGACCTCGGCGACCGACGGATGGCTGAAGAGCGCGTCCTCCACCTCGATCGAGGACACGTTCTCGCCGCCCGTGATGATCACGTCCTTCTTGCGGTCACTGATCGTCAGATAGCCGTCCTCGCCGATGGATCCGCCGTCGCCGGTGTGGAACCAGCCGTCGGCGAGCGCCCGTTCGGTCTCCGCGGGCTGCTCCCAGTAGCCCTCCAGCACGACGTTGGAGCGCGCGAGGATCTCGCCGTCGGCCGCGGTGCGCAGGGTCACGCCCAGCGCGGGGGCACCGGCGCGCACCAGCTTCTCGGCGCGGGCCTGCGGGTCGAGTCCGTCCCATTCGGAGCGGGTGCGGTTGACGGTGAGCAGGGGTGAGGTCTCGGTGAGGCCGTAGATCTGGATGAACTCCCAGCCCAGCAGGGACTCGACCCGCGCTACGGTCTTCGTGGGCGGCGGCGCGCCGGCGACGATGATACGGACCCGGTCGCGGCCGGGGATCTCGCCCTCCCAGGACTCGGCGGCGGCCAGCACGGCGTTGACGACGGCCGGGGCCGCGCACATCACCGTCACGCCGTGTTCGGCGACCCGGCGCAGGATCTCCGCGCCGTCGACCTTGCGCAGCGCGATCTGCCGGACGCCGAGGCCCGCCATCGCGAAGGGCATCCCCCAGCCGTTCGCGTGGAACATGGGCAGGGTGTGCAGGTACACGTCGCGGTCGGTGATGCCGGCGTGCAGCGCGAAGGTCGTGGCATTGACCCAGATGTTGCGGTGGGTGATCTGCACACCCTTGGGCCGGGCCGTCGTGCCGCTGGTGTAGTTGATCGTCGCGGTGGCGTTCTCGTCCGCCTCCCAGGGGCGGGGTTCGGTGCCGAAGCGGTACAGCTCGGCGTCCGCGGCGGCGCCGAGCGTGAAGCGGTGCTTGCAGCCGACCCCGGCGAAGCGGTCGGCCAGTTCCGGGTCGACGAGCAGGACGCTCGCGCCGGAGTGCTCGACGATGTAGCTCACCTCGTCGGCCGTCAGACGGAAGTTGACCGGTACGAGGACCCGGCCGTGGCCGCTGACGCCGAAGAAGGACGTGAGCAGCCGGGCGCCGTTGGGCGACACGACGGCCACGCGCGCACCGTGCGGGACGCCCAGCGCGTCGAGCCCGGCGGCCTGGGCACGGGCCAGTTCTCCGACGCGCCGGTAGGTCAGCCCCTCCCAGGGCTCGGCCGGCTGGTCGGGTTCGTCGACGACGCCGAGGCGGTCGCCGTACACGGTGACGGCGCGGTCCAGGAAATCAAGTGCTCCGAAGGGGACGAGCATCACGGCCTCCCGAAGATCGGACGATGTCCCCTTTCTATCCTGGCTCCGCCCCCGCGCATCCGGAGAACCCGCGAACGGACACCCACGGTGATGTCCGCATCCATGTGCGTGCCCTGGCGTCCTTGGCCTCCACGGGCCCGGCACGTCACGATCGTCCGATGGACAGCCGACCGACGTTCGACTTTCCCCGCCCCCTGCGCATCGGCGGGCTGGGGCTGCATCTGCGCGAGTGGTCCGACGACGACGCGGCGGATCTCGTCGCGCTCTACGACGATCCCGAGATCGACCGGTGGACGCCGGTCGTCTCGCCGTTCGACACCGAGGCGGCGCTCGCCTACCTCGCGGCGGCCGAGCAGAAGACGGCCGAGAGGCGGGGGGTGCAGCTCGCCATCACCACGGACGGCGAGCGGCCCCGGGGCGAGATCCTGCTGTTCCCGGGCACGACCGACGACCGTGACGTCGAGCTGGCCTACGGTGTGGGGGCCGCCTACCGGGGCCGGGGGCTCGCGACCCGCGCGGTCCGGCTCGTCGTGGACTTCGCCCACCGCCGCGTCGGCGGCCGGCGCGTCGTGCTGTGCATCGAAGGCGGCAACACCGCGAGCGAGGCGGTCGCCAGGGCCACGGGTTTCGTCCTCACCGCCGACGCGCCCATGATCCGTACGGCGAAGGGCCGGGACGTCGTCCTGTGGACCTGGAGCCATCTCGAAGGCACCGGCCCGCGCCTCGAATGAGCCGCCCGACCCGGCGGCTCCCGATGGTGGCCGAGCCCGACCCGGCCGATCCCGACCCGGCAGGTCCCGAAGGTGGCGGCTCCCGAGGGCGGCGGGCGCCGAGGCACCGCGCGTCGCCGGGCGCCCGGCGTTCGCACACCCCGGGCGCCACGCCGTCAGGCCGGGTCTCAGGTCCCCGCGGGCTCCGTCTCCGCCGCCGGCGCCGTCAGGTATTCCTCGGTGACCTCCTTCGGGCCGAACGGCCACACCTTCTCCAGCCGGGCCCAGACGACGAAGGCGACCAGGCCGAGGGCGACCCAGGCCAGCGACCACTCGATGGGGTGGCGGCCCGGGGAGTTCTTGTCCGCGTAGCCGTAGATCGTGAGCCACCCGACGAGGGCGAGGAGACTCGGCACCGGGTAGAGCCACATCCGGTACGGGCGGCGCAGTCCCGGCTGCCGCCCGCGCAGCACCGACAGGGCGACGATCTGGGCCAGCGCCTGGACGATCACCATGACCGTGGTCAGGAGCTGGATGAGGGTGGCGAGGTCGGTGTGGCGGCCGATCAGGAACCCGATCGCCGTGATGACACCCATGGTGGCCAGACCCAGCATGGGGAAGCGGTGCCTGGGGTGCAGTTTGGCGTAGGGGCGGAAGAACACGCGCTCGCGGGCCGCGTCGTAGGGCACGCGCGAGCCGCCGAGCAGCCCGGTGAAGACCGAGGCGAAGGCCGTGATCAGGATGAGGACCGTGACCGTGTCGGCGGCGCCCTTGCCCCAGGTCTCCTCCATGACCGCCGAGGCCACCGAGGTGGAGGCGATGTCGCCGGGGTCCGACATCCGCTGCCAGTCGATGACACCGAGCGTGCCGATCTGGAGCAGCAGGTAGATCGCCATGATGCCGAGGATCGAGTAGATGATCGAGCGGGGCAGGGTGCGGCCGGGGTCCTTGATCTCGGCGCCCATGTACGCGGTGGTGTTGTACCCGAGGTAGTCGTAGATGCCGATGGTCAGACCCGCGGCGAAGCCGACCCAGAAGTGGCTGGTGGACAGCGCGAACGCGTGCGCCGGGTAGGTGAAGGCGCGTCCGGCGCTGAAGTCGGTGGCGGCGGCGACGATCACGAGGAGGACCGAGGTGATCATCACGCCCCACATGACGGCGGTGATCCGCGCGATGTGCTCGATCCCGCGCCACAGCAGGACGACGACGAGGGCGACCATGCCGAGTCCGACGAGGTCGCCGGTGGTCCGGCTCATGTCGGGCGCCAGATAGCCGAGGTACTGGACGAAGCCGACCACGCCGGTGGACATGATCAGCGGGATGAAGAGCATCGCCGTCCACACGAAGAGGAAGGGCATCAGGCGTCCGGTGCGGTACTGGAAGGCCTGGCGCAGGTAGACGTAACTGCCGCCGGAACCGGGCATGGCGGCGCCGAGTTCGGCCCACACGAGTCCGTCGGCGAGCGCCAGCAGGGCGCCCGCGACGAATCCGATGACGGCCTGCGGACCGCCGAACGCGGCGACCATCAGCGGGATCGTCACGAACGGCCCGATGCCGCACATCTGGCTCATGTTGATGGCGGTGGCCTGGAACAGGCCGATGCGGCGCACGAAACCGCCGGCGGGTGGCGGGGTACCGGACACGGATCCTCCTCAGGACGGGACGCGGGGAGAGGCACGAGGGAGGTACGGGCGGAGCAGGGAAGTACGGGGAGACGTACGGGGACGGTCGGCGTGGAGGCGGCCGACGGGATCGGGGGCGGCGGTGACCGGCAGGCGCCGGACTCCCCTCGGCTCGCCCGGCGGGGCTGACTGGGCGATAAAGTTAAGGAGCCTTACTAAGCGCGTCAAGAGGGCGTGACCCATGAGTGAGAATGGTGCGATGCCCGCCAGCGACGCCGCAGAGCACCCCGAACAGCCCTGGAACCGCCGTCGGCTGCGCAGTACGAACGAGCGGCTGCTCCTCGACCGGCTGCGCTCCGGCGGTGCCGCGTCGCGCGCCCAGCTCGCCCGAGAGACGGGGCTGTCCAAGCCGACGGTGTCCAGCGCGCTCGCGGCGCTGGAGGAGGCGGGACTCGTCCGCGAGGCCGGCACGCTGGCGCCCGAGCGCGGCCGCGTCGCCGTCCTGTACGCCCCCGATCCCGCCGCCGGGTACGCGCTCGGCATCGACATCGGCCGTAGCTGGCTGCGCGTGGCGGTCGCCGATCTCGACGGCGCGGTGGTCGCCCGCGCCGACGTACGCAACCGGGCCCGCACCTCCGGAGCCATGGCCGACCTCGTGGTGTCCACGGCCCATCAGGTCGTCGCCAACTCCGGTGTCGGCGCGCACGAGGTGGCGCACGCGGTGGTGGGCACCCCGGGCGTGTACGACGAGAAGCAGCGCAGGGTGCGGTATGCCATGCATCTGCCCGGATGGGGCCGGGCGGGCCTGTTCGACCGGATGCGCGAGGAGCTGGGCATCCCTCTGGAGGTGCACAACGACGCCAACCTCGCGGCCCTCGGCGAGTACACGTACGGGGTCGGCGCGGGCAGCCGGCTGTTCGCGTACATCATGATCGGCACCGGCCTCGGCATGGGTGTCGTCAGCGAGGGACGGCTGTTCACGGGGGCGCACGGCGGGGCGGGCGAGATCGGCTTCCTGCCCTGGCCGGGCCGGCACAAGCCCGAGACCCTGGAGGACGCGGTCTCCGGCGAGGCGGTCGTGGAGGCCGCGCGGCACTTCGGCATGACCGGACAGCTCACCGCCAAGGCCGTCTTCGACGCGGCGCGGGAGGGCCACGGCCCGGCGGTCGAGGCGGTCCGGCTGGAGGGCGAGCGGATCGCGCACACGGTGGCCGCCGCGACGGCGGTGCTCGATCCCGACCTGGTCGTCCTGGGCGGCGGGGTCGGCCACAGCGTCGACCTGCTGCTGCCGCCCGTCCGCGAGACGCTGCGGGCGCTCACACCGCTGCGCCCGAGGATCGCACCCGGCCGTCTGGGCGAGGACGCGGTCCTGCTCGGCGCGGTGGCCACGGCTCTGGGTACGGCACGCGATGTGGTGTTCGAGCGCAGGTCGGGCTCCTGAACCGGGAGGGCGGTGATTGACATGGATTGCTCACCGGCCTAGCTTGTGGACCCTAGTTAGTAAAGTTTCCTAACTTGCAGTGCCGAAGCGCGGATGCTCCCCCACCCCCCCAAGGAGATCACCGTGTTCCACCGCCCTGCCTCCCGGCCGCGCCTCGCGACGGCCGCCGTCGCCCTGGGCCTGCTGTGCACTCTCTCCGCGAGCGCCTGGGCCGACGGGCCCGACCCCGGAGCGGCCACCCCACCCCGTCTCCCCGCCACGGCGGTGGCCTCCGCTCCGGGCAGTGCCACGGCGCTGTCGGGATACGCGATCCAGTCCACCGCCAAGGTCCCGGACCCGGCGTCGGCCGTCTCCAGTCCCGGCTACCGGGCGAGCGGCTGGTACCCGGCGGGCCCGCGTTCCACGGTCCTCGCTGCGCTGCTCGCGAACGGAAAGTACGCGGACCCGTTCTACTCGACGAACCTGAAGAACATCCCGAGGTCCGACTTCACCGTTCCCTGGTGGTACCGCTCGGACTTCACCGTCACCGACACGTCCGAGCGCACCTATCTGGACTTCAGCGGGGTGATCTCGGCGGCGGACGTCTACGTCGACGGTCACCGGGTGGCCGACGCCGGCCAGGTCGCCGGCGCCTACACGCACCACGAATTGGACATCACCTCGCTGGTACGCGCCGGTACCAACACGGTCGCCTTCCGTATCAGGCCCAACGACCCGGACAAGAACCTGACGATGGGCTGGATCGACTGGCTCCAGCCGCCGCCCGACCAGAACATGGGGATCGTCCGTGACGTCCTCGTCCGCCGGGGCGGCCCGGTCGCCCTGCGCGACGCGCACGTGCTGACCCGCCTCGACGTCCCCTCGCTCCGCACCGCCGATCTCACGGTCAGGGCGCGGGCCCGCAATGAGACCGGCTCGGCCGTGACCGCCACGGTGTCCGGCCGCGTCGGCTCCGTGTCCTTCTCCAAGACGGTCCCGCTCGCGCCGCACCAGACCAGGGCCGTCACGTTCTCACCGTCCGAGGTCCCCGGACTGCGTCTGAGGTCACCGAAGGTGTGGTGGCCCGCGGGCATGGGCGGCCAGCCGCTGTACGGGCTCGATCTGACCGCCTCCGTCGCGGGCGCCGCCTCCGACACCGCCCACGAGACCTTCGGCGTCCGCGAGGTGAAGGCGCCCCTGAACTCCGACGGCGCCCGGCAGTACAGCGTCAACGGCCGCAGGCTGCTCATCAAGGGCGGCGGCTGGTCCCCGGACGAGTTCCTGCGCTGGGACCGCGGCTACGTCGAGGACCGGCTGAGGTACGTGCTCGACCTGGGCCTCAACACCGTACGCCTGGAAGGGCACATCGAGCCCGACGAGTTCTTCGACCTCGCCGACCGCTACGGCATCCTCACCCTGCCCGGCTGGGAGTGCTGCGACAAGTGGGAGGGGCAGGTCAACGGCGGTGAGACCGGCGAGCGGTGGACCGACGCCGACTACCCCGTCGCCCGGGCGTCGATGGCCGCCGAGGCCGCCCGGCTGCGCGACCACCCGAGCGTCGTCTCCTTCCTCATCGGCAGCGACTTCGCGCCGGACGCCAGGATCGAGAAGACCTACCTGGACGCGCTGGAGGAAGCCGACTGGCCGACCCCGGTGATCGCCGCCGCCTCCGACAACTCCTCGCCCGTGTCCGGCCGTTCGGGCATGAGGATGACCGGGCCCTACGACTGGGTCCCGCCGGGCTACTGGTACGCCAAGCGCGAGGGCGGCGCCACCGGCTTCAACTCCGAGACCGGGGCGGGCCCCGACATCCCCACCCTCGACACCCTGCGCCGCATGATGTCACCCGCCGAACTGGACACCCTCTGGAGGAACCCGGACGTCCGGCAGTACCACCGCTCGCCGTCCCCGGTGTTCGGCACACTCAAGATCTACGACGCCGCCCTCGCCGGCCGCTACGGCCCGCCGACCGGACTCACCGACTACGTGCGCAAGGCGCAGCTCGCCCAGTACGAGGCCGTGCGGGCGCAGTTCGAGGCCTACGGACGCAACGCTACCGACGCAACGAAGCCTTCGACCGGGGTCGTGCACTGGATGCTCAACAGCGGATGGACCTCGCTGCACTGGCAGTTGATGGACCGGTATCTCGACCAGGGCGGGGCCTACTTCGGCGCGAAGAAGGCCAACGAGCCCCTGCACGTGCAGTACTCGTACGACGACCGTTCCGTCGTCGTCGTGAACAACCGGCACACGCCCGCTTCCGGTCTTTCGGCGCGCGTCACGCTCTTCGACCCGGACGGAACCCAGCGGTACGACCGCACGGCGACCGGGCTCACCGCGCGGGGCGACGGGGCGCGTGTCACCGCCCTGACCGTCCCCGCCTCGGTGAACGGTCTCACGACGACCCATCTGGCGCGGCTGGTCCTGCGCGACGCCGGTGGCAGGGAGATCAGCCGGAACGTGTACTGGCTGTCGACCCGGCCGGACACCCTCGACTGGGCGAACACGGACTGGTACCACACCCCGACGACGGGCTACGCGGACCTGAGGGGGCTCGGCTCCATGGCGAAGGTGCCGGTGTCGGCCTCCGCGACGACCTCCCCCGGTCCCGGCGGAACCTCCACGACGAGGGTCACCCTGCGCAACGACGGGACCGGGACGACACCGTCCCTGCTCACGGACGCGCATCTCGTGGACGCCGGGGGCCGGCCGGTGCTGCCGGTGCGGTGGTCGGACAACGAGGTGAGTCTGTGGCCGGGCGAGTCGGTGACCCTGACGGCGACGTTCCGAACGGCCGATCTGCACGGCTCCGTTCCCGGGGTGCGGGTCTCCGGGTGGAACACGACGGAGAGGACGGTCCGGTCCCGGTAGAACGACGTGCGGGGCGGACCCGGTAGCGCGGGCCCGCCCCTCGTCCCGCGGGGTGCTCAGCTCACATTGAGCGCGGTGTCGTCGAGGACGAACGACGTCTGGAGCGTGGAGCCCTCGACACCGGTGAACTTGATCGTGACCGTCTGCCCGGCGTAGGTGGAGCCCAGGCTGAAACTGCGCTGCGTGTACCCGGACGCGGCGTTCAGGTTCGAGTACGTGGCCAGGGTCGACACCACGGTGCCGCCGCTGTTGAGGACCTGGGCCTTGAGGGTGTCGTACGCCGTGGTCGTGGTCGTCTCGGCCGTGTCCACGTGCAGATAGAAGCTCAGGGTGGCGGAGCAGCCCGAGGGGATCGTCACCGACTGGGACAGCGTGTCGGTGTTGGCCGAGCCGTAGCCGTTGAGCCACGCCTTGTACGAGCCGGTGCGGGCCGCCTCACTGGAGCTGTTGGTGATGACACCGCTGGTGGCGGTCCAGGAGGTGCTGCCGGACTCGAAGCCCGGGTTGGCGAGCACCTGGGCGGCCGTGCAGGTGCCGCCACCACCTCCGCCACCGCCGCTGCTCGTGCCGGCGAGCCAGTCGGTGGCGTTCAGGGCGAGGGCCGCGTTGGTGGCGCCGGTGTCGTTCCAGCCGTCGTACAGCGTGTTGCCGGACTGGCCGGTGCCGTCGTCGATGGGTGAACTGTCGCCCCAGAAGGCGACCTTGCCGCTGCCGAAGGTACTGGTCGCGAAGAACGCGCCGGTGTTCCCGGAGTAACCGGTGCGGTAGACCAGGCCCTTGACGGCCGAGTTGTCCGCCGGCTTGAGCGTGGCCGTGGTCCCGTCCGCGATCAGGCTCTTGGTGACGGTGCCGAACGACCCGTGCAGGACCGCGTTCGTGCTGTCGCTGATGGCGCTCGGGTAGTCGGAGCCGACGTCCAGCGTGTCGATCGAGAAGCCGAACGGGTCGGTGCTGTCGACGCTGTTGTTGCTCATCAGGTCGTTGAAGATCTCGACCGCGTCGTAGCCGTCGCTGTTGCGGTCGGCACCGGTGTGGTCGGAGATCATGAAGAGGCCGCCGCCGTTCTTGACGAACGTCATGATGGCGGTCTTCTCGGCCGTGGTGAACAGCGTGTTGGGCTCAGGCAGCACCAGCTCGTCGAAGTTCGACAGGTCGGTCGCGGCCGTGCCGCCGTAGGTGAGGCTGGAACCCGAGGGCAGCGTCTTCAGGCTGTAGTTGCCGGTCTTCTGCAGGGCCACGCCCCAGGAGGACAGGGCGCCCGTCCAGGAGGTCTCCGAGGACGGACTGGAGTTCTGGCCGAGCGGGTCGGGCTGGCTGGTGGAGATGATCCAGTCGGCGTTGCCCGCGGTCTCGGCGTGGCCGTTGTCGAACAGGACGCGGTGGGGGGTGGCCGCGTGGGCGGGAACAGCGGTGGCCGCCTGGAGCGCGGCGCCTGTGACGAGCAGTCCGAACAGGCCCAGGGCGGTGGTGAGTCTGTGGCGGGACTTCCTGAATCCGAGCATCCGACGAACCTCCGGTGACGAGGGGGGAGAGGCGGTGCGGGCGCCAAGTCTGCGCGCGTAGAACGGAAGTTGACTGTCTCCCGTTCAACAGATTATTGAACGGTACATGTCCAAACGTGAGTTGCCCAGGGGGCGGACGGGGTTCGCCACGGGCCCTCGGAAGGGTTCCCCGCGGGCCCTCCGGCGGGTTCACCGACGGCCCTCCGGCGGGTTCACCGCGGGTGCCTGCGCGGCGGCGGACTGGCCGCGCCCGAAGCGGGCAGATACATAACTGCGGGGGACCGACCAGGAGGGGCTGAGATGGAGATCTCGGGCGTCATCAGTGCCGTCGTCATCGGCATCGTCATCGGTGTACTGGGCCGGCTCGTCGTGCCCGGACGCCAGCGCATCGGCGTCCTGTGGACGATCGTGGTCGGCATCGTGGCCGCGTTCATCGGGTCGGGGATCGCCGCCGCGTTCGACGTCGCCGACACCAAGGGCGTCGACTGGATCGAGTGGCTCATCCAGATTGGCCTGGCCGCGTTCGGCGTCGCGGCACTGGACCGATCGAGGGCACGCCGCTGAGCGTCCGGCCCGGAGTGCCGCGGGGCGGGCCGCGCGGGATGCCGGCAATCTTCTGGGCGCCTCGCGGGGCTCTGACGACCCGCGGGGCGGCTCGCGGGGAATTGCGTTGCGCGGCGGGTGCGCGCGCGGCTACCTTCTGCGGGCTTCGCCTGCCCGCGCTCCCCCGCGCCCCCACCCCGGAGACACCTTGCCGCCACGCATCACACCGTTGACCGATCCGGACTCCTCCCCGTCGAGCCGCCGTCCGGCCTGGCTGGCCTCGGACGCCGAAGGGGTCCCGGTGGGTACGGCGTTCCTCGGGCTGTCCGGCCGGAAGGGTCAGGACCATCGCGCCGAGCTGGAGATCGCCGTGCACCCCGCGGAGCGCCGCGCCGGAGTGGGCGGCGCCCTGCTGGCCGCCGCCCTGACCGCCGCGCGGGAGGACGGACGGCGGTCGCTGGTCGCCCGGGTCACGGCCGGCTCACCCGGCGAACCGTTTCTCGCGGCCCAGGGGTTCCGCCCGGTGCTGGCCCTGACGTTCGCCCGCCTCGCGCTGCCGGATCTCGACCTCGCGGCGGTGACGGAGATCGCCGAACGCCCGCACCCCGGCTACGCGTTGACGAGCTGGGAAGGCGTCGTGCCGACCGAGCTGGCGCACACCTTCGCCGACTCCCGGCGGGCCATGGACGACATGCCGATGGAGGGCAGCGACCACGGCTTCGACGCCTGGGACGTCGAGCGGGTCGTGGCCGTCGCCGAGGCCGTTCTCGCACGGGGCGAGGCGCTGCGCACGGTGGCCGTGGTGGACCGCTCGGACGGCTCCGTCGTCGGCTTCTCGGAACTCGTCGTGCCGGGCGACGGGCGCGGCGACGCCCAGCACTACGGTACGGGCGTCCTGCCCGAGCACCGCGGCCACGGCCTCGGGCTGTGGATGAAGGCGGAATCGATCCGGGGAGCCCGGCTGCGGTACCCGGAACTCTCCGGCCTGCTCACGGACACGGCCGACAGCAACACGTACATGATCGGCATCAACGAGGCACTGGGCTATCGGCCGACCCACCGGGAGCTGGAGTACCGGCTGGACCTCTGAGGGGCCGGTACGGGGCCGGCGTCAGCCCTCGTACACGTACGGGGTGGTCGTGGTGAGCGGCTGGAAGCCCAGGCGGGTGAGGATCGGACGGCTCTGGCTGGAGGCGTCGACCTGGACGTAGCGGTAGCCGCGCTCGGCGGCGACACGGGCGCGGTGGGAGACGAGGGCGCGGTAGATGCCCCGGCCCCGCCAGGCCTCGACGGTGCCGCCGCCCCACAGTCCGGCGAACCGGGCCCCCGGCGGGAGTTCCATGCGGGCCGCGCTGACCGGGACGTCGCCGACGAGTGCCACGACGGCGACGACCGTGTTCGCGTCGCCGGTGAGCTGGGCGAGCAGTTGGTGGCGCAGCTGGGTGCTGTCGCCGCCGAAGGCCTGCTCGTGGACGTCGGCGACGAGGCCCACACCCGCACGGTCGGTGACCGGCAAGAGCCGTACGCCCTCCGGTGGTCGCACGTCGAGGGCCAGATCGCTCAGCTCGGCGATCATCAGCGTCTCCTCGGGCTGGGCGGTGAAGCCCGCTGCCCGCAGCCGCCGCCCCAGGTCCAGCGGCCGGTCGTGCCCGTACACCTTCCACTCGAAGCCGCCCCCGAGGCCCGAGAAGAAGCGCACCTGTTCGGCGATGGCCGTGTCGGCGCTCGCCGCGTCGAGATCGGACCAGACCACCCCGTTCCAGCCCTTGTCCGCGCCGAACTGGCGCACCACCTTGCCGACGCGCTCGACCCGGGCGCCCGGCGCGTCGGGCCGCGCGCCTTCCCGCATGTCCCGGTCGAACAGCGCCAGTACCGCCGCGTGATCCATGGGGTCACTCCAGCATCCCGGGACGAACGGGGCAACGGGAATACGTGTCCACGGGTGACCGGAGGGGCATCGTTCGGTCTTCTCCTCCGGCGGCCCCGGGGCCGATCCGCTCCCGCCGGCCCGGAGGCGAGGGCGTCCGGGCGGGCCCTTCCTCAGGCCCCGCCCGGACGCCGGTTCCGTGCCGCTCCGGTCAGCCGGCGGCGGTCAATTCCTGCTGGGGGACGGAGCTCGGGGGCGTCGCCCGGACCCGGCTCAGACCGGTGAGGCTGACGAACACCAGGGAGAAGACACCCGCGAGGGCGAAAGCGGTGAAGCCGGCGGTCGTCGAGCCGGTGGCGAGGAGCTGGCCGCCCAGCCAGGGGCCGACGACGGCGCCGAAGCGTCCCATGCCCGAGGTCCAGCCGACGGCCGTGGCGCGGTTGTCGTCCTCGGAGCGGTGGGCCACCGTCGCGTAGATCATCGCCTGGGCGCTGAAGAGGAACAGGCCGGTCAGGAAGACGACGGTGTACGTGAGGGGCAGCGGCATCTTGACGCTGAGGGAGTAGATGCCGATGGCGGTGGCGCCGAACCAGATCGCTGAGATGACCGAGCCGCCGAACCTGTCGGTGAGGCGGCCGCCGATCAGCATGCCGACGATGCCGCCGAGGTTGATGACGATGACGAAGCCGATGGAGGAGCCGAGGTTGTAGCCGTTGGCCTTCATCAGCGAGGGCAGCCACTGCGAGACGCCGTAGACGAGGAGGAGACCGCCGAAGGAGGCGATCCAGAAGAGCAGGGTCTGGATCCACCGGCCGCCGCGGAAGAGGGCGGTGACGGCGCCGAAGCGGTCGGCGACGGCCTGGCGCTCCTCGGCGCGGGCGGCCAGGTCGACGCCGTAGCGGTCGGCGAGCGCGCGGGCCTCCTCGGTGCGGCCCTTCGCCTGGAGGAAGGCCATCGACTCGGGCAGGTACGCGGCCGCCAGCGGAACCCCGATGAACAGCGGTATCACGCAGATCCAGAAGGAGACCCGCCAGTCGCCCGTCCCGAGCGCGACGAATCCGGCGACGATGCCGCCGGCCTGGTGAGCGGTCATCAGCGAGCCCACGATCAGCGCGCGGCGGCCGCGGGGGGCGTACTCGGTGACCATGGTGATCGCGCTCGGCAGCAGGCCGCCGAGGCCGAGGCCGGCCAGGAAGCGGCCGAGGCTGAAGACTCCCAGGCTCCCGGCGGAGGCGCAGACCGCGGAGGCCAGCGAGAACACGGCGGTCGAGGCGATGATCGTCTTCTTGCGGCCGACCCAGTCGCTGACGGTGCCGGAGCACAGGGCGCCGATCAGCATGCCGAAGGTGGCGTAGGAGCCGACGTCGCCGGCCTTTCCGGGGTCGATGCCGAGCGCCTTCGTCTCCAGCATGTGCGGCAGCACGGAGCCGTAGATGAACATGTCGAGGCCGTCGAAGAGGACGACCAGCCAGCAGAGGCCGACGACCAGCGCGGCCAGTCTGCTGCCGCCGCGAGCGGGCAGGGCGAGGGAGGAGGACATCGTTGTTTCCTCTCGTCCAGGAGGTGGGGGCCCTGGAAGGGGGTCGAGGGTGCGGGCCGACGCGGCTCGTGCGGCTGACCCGATGGTGCGACAGACGCTAAAGAGTGAACTCCTGGAGTGTCAACGCTTTTGTCAACAATCCACGAAACAATCAGGCCACCCTTCACGACCGTCGCACGAGCAGCTGAGAAGCAGGTGAAAGCGCGCACGGGCGGCACCCGCTCGGTGCCGCCCGCACGCACGTACTGGCCGGATCTGGTCGCTCAGCCGTTCATCCGGAGGGATACCGCGGTGGGCCGTCAGCCGATGGGCGGTGTGCCGTGGGTGTGGAAGGACTCGATGGTCTTCAGACCCCAGGCCTGGCCCTTCCTCCGCTCCTCCTCGGTCCAGGTGATCAGCGGCCAGTCGGGCGCGAGGACGAGGCGGGTGAGCGGGTTGCACAACTCGACGCGGTTGCCGCCGGGTTCGTAGACGTAGAGGAAGAACGTCTGCTGGATGGCGTGCTTGTGCGGGCCGGTCTCGATGAACACACCGGTGTCGATGGCGAGATCGGCGGCGCGCAGGATGTCCTCGCGGGTGTCCGTGGCGAACGCGATGTGGTGCAGGCGTCCGCTCGAACCCGTCCAGTCCTCCGTGTAGACGACGTCGTACGACTTGTTGCTGAAGGTCAGCCACTGGGCGGCGATCCGGCCGCTGTCGAGCCGGATCTGCTCGGTCGGACGGGCCCCGAGCGCGTCACGGACGAAGTCCCCGTTCGCGGCGACGTCGGAGGCGAGGTAGTTCACGTGGTCCAGGCGTCGTACGCCCACGCCGTGGCCGGGTTTGGCCTGCGGCTGGTTCTTCAGTCCTGGCCTCAGGTGCTCCGGCGCCTGATACCACTCGCTCTCCCAGTACAGGGCGAGTTCGTGGCCGTCGGGATCGGTGGTGACGTAGAGCGGGCCGATACCGGGCTCGTCGTGCACCCAGCGGCCCGCGCGGCCGGCACTCTCGATCTCCTTGACCCGGCGCTGGAGGGCCTCCTCGCTGGAGGCGCGCAGGGCGGTGCGGCGGATGCCCGAGGTCGTGTGGGCGGTGAGGGTCAGGCTGTGGTGTTCGTAGTCGTCCCAGGTCCGCAGATGGACGGAGTCTCCGGAGCGGCCGTTCTCGGTCAGGCCGAGGTACTCGGTGAAGAAGCGGACGCTGGCGTCCAGGTCGGGGGTGAGCAGTTCGACGTGCCCGAGGTGGGCGATGTCGCCGAGCGGCGGGGCCATGGGGGCTCCTCAGGGTTGATGTGCGGCTCCGGCCGGCCGGGCGAAGACCGTGCCGTCGAAGATCTTGCGGGCGGTGCGGACGACGGCGGTGCGCCGGGCCACGGGCGGGGCGCCGCCGGGGCCGTGGTCGACACCGGCCTCGATGTCGAGGAATCCGGCGGGATGTTCGATACGCAGCCGGTCGCCCCGGTCGGGCAGGTGCGCCACGGCGCGTCCGACGCCGCCCTCCACGCGCAGCCCGGCGGCGACGCTCGCCGCGCCGAGGACGCCGATGGAGGTGTGGCAGCGCACCGGGATGAAGGTGCGGGTCGTGACGGCTCCGCCCGCGCGGGGCGGGGCGAGCAGGGTCAGCTTGGGCACGGTGGCGCTCTCGACGTCACCGAGCCCCATCAGCTTGCCCGCCTCCAGCCGGATCCCGCGGAGCCGGCCGGCCAGGGCTTGGTTCCCCTCCAGGTCCTCCGGGGTCTCGTACCCGGTGACACCCAGCGAGGACGCGGCGATCAGGACGGTCGGCATGCCGTTGTCGACGCACGTCACGGGGACGTCCGCGACGAGGTCCCGGGCATGGCCGGTGGGCAGCAACGGGGCGCTCCCCCGCGGGAATTCGATCACCACGGGCGCCGCGGTCCCGGGCACCCCGGAGATCTCGGCGTCGCCCTCGTAGACCACGCGGCCGTCCTCGGTGGGGAAGGTCGCGAGCGCGAGGTCACCCGAGTTGACCATGCGGATGCGGACCGACGTACGGCCCTCCCCCGGCTCGACCAGTCCGCGTTCGACGGCGAACGGGCCGATCCCGGCGAGGATGTTGCCGCAGTTCTGACGGTCCGACACCTTCGCCTCGTCCACGGCGACCTGGAGGAAGAGGTAGTCGACGTCCGCGGCCGGATCGGCGGAGACCGAGACCACGGCCACCTTGCTGGTCAACGGGTGGGCGCCGCCCAGTCCGTCGATCTGGCGGGGGTCGGGGCTGCCCATCACGCGCAGAAGCAGCTCGTCACGTCGGGCGGGGCTCGCGGGCAGGTCCCCGGCGAGGAAGTAGGCACCCTTGGACGTGCCGCCACGCAGAAGCATGCAGCGCACCTCCTCGGGGCCGTTCACAGCACGGCTCCGTCCGGGAGGCGGCACCCGCTCGTGGCCCGGCAGCAGGGCCCGCTCGTGGCCCTGCCGTCGGATCCGGCCCGGCGGCGGGGCGCGCTCACGGCGCGGCTCCGTCCCGCACGTAGTCGTCGTACGACGTATAGGTCACGCCCAGGCGTACGAGTGTCTCGCGCAATCCGTAGCGGTCCAGGCCGAGTTCGCCGTCGAGGAAGGCGGCGCGGGCCAGCGCCTCCTTGCGCTCGCGGGCCGCGGAGGCCTCGGCGATCTCGCGGGCGGCCTCGCGCGGCACGCACACCACGCCGTCGTCGTCGGCGAGGATCACGTCGCCGGGCCGGACGATCTGGCCGCCGATGGCCACGGGCACGTTCACGGAGCCGCCGGTCGCCTTCACGGTGCCCTGCGGGCTGACGGCGGCGGACCAGGCGGCGAAGCCCATCTCGCGCAGTTCGGCGGTGTCCCGGATGCCGGCGTTGATGACCAGACCGCGTACGCCGCGCCGGTGGAGGGCGGTGGCGAACAGTTCGCCGAACATGCCGTCGGTGGAGGGGGAAGTGGTGGTGACAACCAGGATGTCGCCCTCGCCGCACTGCTCGACGGCGGCGTGGATCATGAGGTTGTCGCCGGGCCACGACAGCACGGTGACCGCGGCGCCGGCGACGCGGACGCCCTGCTGAACGGGGCGCAGCCCGGTGCCGAGGAGTCCGGTGCGGCCCATCGCCTCGTGCACGGTGGCGGTGCCGAATCCCGCGATCGCCTCGACGTCCTTCGCGTCCGCCCTGGGCGGGCCGGTGACGATCACGCCGCTCATGCCAGCTCCTTCGCGATCTGCGGGTAGGGACGCATGAACGCCTCGGCCATGGTCCTGTGGGCCAGGCCCAGGTTGGGGCCGGCGTTGCGCTTGAGCTGGACGCCGCGGCGTACGGCGAGGTCGGTGTAGTAGTCCCACAGGTGCTGCTGGGCGCCGAGGCACTCCATCGCCTTGCGCTTGGTCTCCCACACCTCGGTGATGTCGAGGAGGACTTCGGGCCGGAAGCCGCTCATCTCGGGCTGGTGGGGCTCGAAGTAGAAGACGGGCGGGGCGCCGATGATCTCCCCCTCGCCGGGGTAGCCGATGGCCTGGGCGAGGACGCGGGCCTCCAGCGCCATGCGGTTGGCGGCGGGATGGTCGCCGTTGTAGGGGTCCTCGGTCGGGTGGGTGAGCACGACGTCGGGCTGGGTCTCGCGGTACACCGTCACCAACCGGTCGGTGAGCTCGGCCGTGATGGTCAGCGGGTAGTCGCCGGCGTCGAAGAAGCGGACCGCGGCGCCGAGCGTGGCGGCGGCCTTCTCCGCCTCCTCACGGCGTATCGCCTTGATCTCGTCGAGCTTCTTGCCCTCGCGCCAGGCCTTCGCGGACTCACCGCGCTCGCCGAAGGTCAGGCACGCGATGGTGACCTTCTCCCCCCGGGACGCGGCGAGGGCGATGGCGCCCCCCGCCCGCCACACGAAGTCCCCGGCGTGCGCGGTGACGACCAGCGTCGATCGTGATGGGCGCCCCCCTGGCTCGGGCGGGGCCGAGGGGTCGGGGGCGGCGGGCGCGTAGCCGTGCGTCATTGCAGCAATCTCCTTGGTGGACAGGTGGGCGCCCGCCTCGGCTGTCCGTCGCCCCGCGCGTCGCCGCGCGGTGCGTCAGTCGCGCAGCGCTTGGATCACACTGCCGAGGTGAGCGCGGACGGCCGCTTCGGCCGCCTGCGGGTCCCGGGCCGCGATCGCCTCGATCATGGCCAGGTGTTCACTCAGGGACTGCTGGGACCGACCCGGGCGCAGCGCCAACTGGAAGCGGTGGCGCACCAGTTGGGCGTTGAGCCGTTCCAGGAGTTCGACGGCCGTCCGCTGGCCGGAGAACTCCCTGATCCGGGCGTGTACTTCGTGGTTGAGCTCGGAGTAGGTGACCGGTTCGCCGTCGCCGACCGCCTTGACCATCGCGGCGCCCAGGTCGGCCAGCTCGGCGAGCTGGTCGTCGGTCGCCAGGACGGCCGCCTTGGCGGCGCAGAGCCCTTCGAGGGCCATACGGCACTCGGTGATGGCAACCGCTTCCTCCACGGTCACCACCCGGACGCGCGATCCGCGGTTGCGGATCCGTTCGACCAGTCCCTCCGATTCCAGCTCGATCAGCGCCGCCCGTGCGCTGGCCCGGGTGACACCGAACTGCTCGGCGAGTTCGTTCTCCACCAGCCGCTGGGCCGGTGCCATCTCTCCGCGCAGAATCGCCTGCCGCAGCTCTACCAACGCGTGCTGCTTGGCCTGCTCGCCGGTGCCTGGACGGGCTTCCTTCTGCATTGCGCCCTCCCTGAGTGAGTGCCTGTCGAACGTAAATCTAGACCAACAAGATTGTCAACAATTTTGTTCGGCATGTTGCCGACCACCTCGTCGCCGGAACCCGCGCGTCCGCCGCCGCCCCGGGAGTCACCAGGTCGCCGGGGCGGTCGGCCGACGGGTGCCGGGTGCCGACAGCACGGCGGCCCGGTGCCGCGGCAGGCACAGTTCGCCTGCCGCGGCACCGGGCCGCTCGGGGGTCCGGGTCCGGGAACTACCCCTCGACCTCCGGCACCGTGACGCCGAACCCGACCGCGCTCTCGGTCAGTTCGCGCCACACCTTGGCCGCCACCGGCACCCCCTCCCCCGCGCGCGCCGCCGCGAGCGAGGCGCTGCGCTCCCCCGGATAGAACACGCCCCGAGCCCCGTCCGCCGGGGTGAGTGCCTTGAGCGTGGCGAGCGTGGCGTCGACGGCGTCGGTGAACGCGCCGGCGTCGCCGAAGGCCGCCGGGTCGATCGCGACGATCAGGGCGTTCTGGCGGTGCTTGCGGCCCGCGGGATCGTCGGAGTGGAAGGCGGCGAAGATGGGCGCGCCGACGAGCACGCTGGTCAGCAGCTCGAAGGCGAGCGACATGCCGGACCCCTTGGCGCCGCCCAGCGGCAGCGGCATGACCGCCTGCTCCGGGTCGGTGGTGGGGGTGCCGTCCGCGGTGGCGGCGGCGCCCTCGGGCAGCGCGGTCCCGTTCGCTCTGGCCTGTCTGATCCGGCCCAGGGCGATGGTGGCGGTGGCCATGTCCAGGAGCAGCGGGGCATGGCTGTTCGCGGGTACGGCGACGGCGAGCGGGCTGGTCGCGACGGCCGCTCCCCTGACCCCGGTGTAGCCCATGTTGGGCATGCCGGCGACGAACGCGATGCCGATCAGGCCCTGTTCGGCGATCTTCGAGACGTAGTAGCCGATGGCCCCGGTGTGCACCGTACGTCGTACGCCGACGGCCGCCACTCCGCTCGCCCTGGCCCGGGTGACGGCCTCCTCGGCCGCCGCGGTGAGGGCCACAGGGCCGGGCGCGCGGTCCGCGTCGAGGACGGCGACGGCCGTGCCGCCCGACTCGACGGTGATCTCGGGACGGGCGTTGGCCACCCCCTTGGCGAGCAGTTCCAGATAGGCGGGGACGCGCGCGGTGCCGTGGGAGTCGATGCCCCGCAGCGCGGCCCAGACGAACACGTCGGCGGTGGTACGGGCGTGTTCGGGGCTGAGGCCGCCCTTCTCCAGGAGCGCGGCGGCGAGGCCGCGGAGCGCGTCGGCGGGGACGAGTACCGTGCCCGGCCGGGGTGTCGAGGTGTCGGTCATGGTGGCGGGTGCCTCCTGGATCAGCGGGTGACGAGGACGTCGACGACGGCGGTGGTGCCCTCGGCGACCGCCTTCAGCGCGCGCTCCAGGGCGGGGGCGAGCGCGTCCGACGTGTCGACGGTCTCGGTGTGCATGCCGAACGGCTCGGCGAACCGCGCGAGCCGGGGCAGCCGGCGCAGATCGGTGCCGAGCCATTCGCCGGTCCCGGCCGCCGCGCCCTCGGGGTAGAACCTGCGGTGATTGAGGTTCATCGACTTGTAGACACGGTTGTTGAAGACCAGGATCAGCAGCGGCAGTCCGTACGCGTTCGAGGCGTCGTACGACGGGATGACCGGGTTGTACGTGAAGGCGCCGTCGCCGATCGTCAGCACCACGGGCCGCTCGCGGGCGGCGAGTTTGACGCCGAGCGCGACCGCCATGCCCTGGCCGAGTCCTCCCTGGACGTAGAAGTACGAGTCGGGGGCGGCCGTTCGCGTATGGCGTTTGACGACGCGGCTGTGCGTGATCGTCTCGTCGACGACGATCGCGTCCCGGCCCTCCAGGAGCCCGCGCAGGGTGGCGGCGACGTGCACGGGGTCGACGCCCTCGGACCGGGCCGCCTTCGCCTCGGCGGCGGCGATGGCGGCCTGTTCGTCCGCGTGCCGCTCCTCCTGCTCCGCCCGGCGCGCGGTGACGACGGCCGTGGTCTCCGGGTCGCGGGGCCGTGTGTGCGCCCGCTTGGCGAGCTGGCGCAGGGTGTTGGCGACGTTCCCTTCCAGATAGCGGTCGGCGAAGAGGACTTGGTAGGCGACGTGCGGGCGTTGCGGGACCTCGTCCACGACCACGATCCGCGCCTTGGACGGGCGGCGCGACGGAGGGTAGAAGGGGGCACGGCAGTTGACGAGGAGGATGAGGTCCGCCTCGTCCATCCAGGGGCCGATGTCGGAGCCCGCGTGCAGCGGGTGCGTGCGCGGGAAGTTGCCGCACACGGCCGAGTCGGGTTCGACGACCGGGATGTCCCAGGCCTCGGCGAAGGCGAGCAGTGCCTCGAAGCCGCCCGCCTCGCGGCCGGCCGTCTCGGTGACGATCACCGGGACGGCCGCTTCGCGGATCAACTCGGCGACGAGGTCCACCTCTTCGGGGGAACTGTGGGTCGAGCCCGGCGGGACGACCGGCTTGGCCTCGCGGCCGTCCCACTCCTCCAGCAGGATCTCCAGCGGGATGTTGAGGTAGGCCGGTCCGGCCGGTGCCCGCCAGGCCAGCTCGGCCGCCCGCGTGACCATGGCGGGCAGGGTGTGCACCCCCGCGGCCTCGTTGGACCACTTGGTGAACGGCTGCGCGATGCCGTGCGGCCCGCCGACGACGGACAGGTTGCGGTACCACTGACCGCCGGGGTCCTGTCCGGGCCCGTCGCCATAGGTCGTCGACTCCGAGGAGGCGACCACCATGGGCACGCCGGCGAGCAGGGCGCCGTGCACCGCCATGGAGCCCTGGAGCAGGCCGGGCGCCGCGTGCAGGAGCACGGCCTGCGGGCGGCGGGCGAGGAGGCCGTAGCCGGTGGCCATGCCGACCGCGACCGTCTCGTGGGTGAGGTCCAGATACCGCGGGGCGGGCTCGCCGTCGCGGTGGCGCCGGGCCAGGGACTCCCAGACCGGGGCCCATTCCGACCCCGACGAGCAGAAGACGTAGTCGGCGCCGACGGCGTTGAAGGCCGATACGAGCGCTTCACCGCCGTCCCCGCCGCCGGCACCCGGTGTGTTCTCGGTGTCCGTCATCTCCGGTGCGCCCTCAGCCTTCGATCGGCCAGTCGAGGACCTCGGAGATGCCGCGGCCCAGGATCCACTCCAGCTCCTCGGGCGTGAACTCCCAGTGCTGGGTGAACTGTTCGATGGTGTCGGTGTAGGTGATGCCGTGGCCGAGCAGCCGGGTGATGTCGGTGCCGTAGAAGCACCGCCGAGGACCCAGCTTGTCGACCATCTCGCGCACGTACTTCTCGATGTTCTTGTTCGGGAAGGGCTGCGTCGAGTAGCCGGGGAGCGCCGAGACCTTGACGTAGATGTTCGGGTGGACGGCCAGGTCGGCCGTCTCCTGGACCCAGTAGCCGATCGCATCGTCCACGCAGCGGGCCATGATGCCCATGTGATCGATGATGATCTTCAGTCCGGGGTGCTTGGCGGCGATCTCACCGAGCTCGCGCTTCCAGATCGGGGCGTGGACCATGGTGGGGATGCCGAGTTCCTCGGCGATCGGCCAGTACCAGTCGTTGGTCCCGTCGATCATCCAGTTGCGGTCCTGCGGGCGGTGGAAGGTGAGCCGGGTCCCCTTGATGTGCGGGTTCCGCGCGAAGTCCTTCAGCATCGCGGTGCCCTCGACGGCGTCGTCCTGGGGGACGCGGGCCATGATGCCGAAGCGGTCCGGGTGGGCCTCGCACGCTTCCAGGGCGTAGTCGATGCGGTTGCCCTCCCAGGACGGGGGCAGGATCAGCGCCCGGTTGACGCCCGCCTCGTCCATCAGCTCGAGGGCCTCCTCGTACGAGAACGGGTCCTCGCGGTGTCCGTTGAGGCGGATGCGCTCCCGTGCGCCCGGGACCCAGGGGCGGTCCGGGGTCTCTTCCTTCCAGATGTGGATCTGGGTGTCGACAACGAACATGTCATCTGCCGTTTCTGTGCGGAGGGGTGCCGGGGTGGTGCGCAGGGAACGCTAGGTCGGCGGGAGGTCTTTGCCGAGCGCTGGGAGCGCAAGCAGTTCTTGCGCGGAAGTGCCCTGCGCACGGGGCATGTTCAGGTTGCGCGCGCATCGCCGAGGACGGTGTCGGCGATGTGTTCCGCGATCGCCATCGAGGAGGTCGCGGCGGGCGAGGGCGCGTTGCGTACGGCGGTGACGGCACCGGTCCGGCGGATGACGAAGTCGTCCACCAGCGAGCCGTCCCTGCCGAGCGCCTGGGCGCGTACGCCGGCTCCGCCGCGCACCACGTCGGTGGCGTGGATGGCGGGGACGTACGCCCTGGCGGCCTTCATATAGGCCCGCACCGACAGCGAGCCGCGGATCTCCTTGACGCCGGTGCGCCAGTGTTCCCCGGCCAGGCGCCACATGCCGGGGAAGCGGGCGATGCGGGCGAGTTCGCGGACGTCGATGTCGGAACGGCGGTAGCCCTCGCGGGCCAGGGCGAGGACGGCGTTGGGGCCGACCTCGACCTCGCCGTTCACACGGCGCGTGAAGTGCACGCCGAGGAAGGGGTAACGCGGGTCGGGCACGGGGTAGATGAGGCCGCGGACCATGTGCGCCCGGCTCGGTGTGACGGTCATGTACTCGCCGCGGAAGGGGACGATGAGCGGCTCGTCACCGTCGTCGGCGAGGCGGGCGACGCTGTCGCTCTGGAGTCCGGCGCAGAGCACCAGGCGGTCGGCCCGCAGGGTCTCGTCCCCGGCGGCGACCTCGACGCCGCCGCCGGTGAGGCGGGTGACGCGGGTGACCGGGAGGCCGAGCCGCACCTCGCCGCCGGAGTCCACGACGTCGCGGGCGAACGACCGGGCGATCGCGGTGTAGTCGGTGATGGCGGTGCGCGGGGAGTGCAGGGCCGCCCGGCCCACGGCGTACGGCTCGATCTCGTGGATCTCGCCCGCGTCGACGCGGCGCAGGCCCGGCACCCCGTTCTCCAGGGACGTGGCGTACAGGGCCTCCAGTCGCGGCACCTCGTCGTCCGTGACGGCGACGACGAGCTTGCCGCACTCCTCGTAGGGCAGGTTCCGGTCCTGGCAGTACGCCCGGATCATCGCCATGCCCTTGGTGCACAGACGGGCCTTGAGACTGCCGGGCTTGTAGTAGATGCCGGCGTGCACCACGCCCGAGTTGTGGCCGGTCTGATGGACGGCGACCTCGTGCTCCTTGTCCAGGACCACGACACGCGTACCGGGCCGGCGCAGCGCGATCTCGCGTGCCGTGGCCAGACCCACGATTCCGGCGCCGACGACGGCGATCGTCTCGTCAGCCATCCGCTCTCCTCCTCTCGTCGCCCACGGCCCCGTCAGGCACCGAAGTGGAGGGCGACGGTCTTGACCCGGGTGTAGAAACGCAGCCCTTCCTCGCCCTGCTCCTTGAACGGCGAGCCGGAGTCGCGGAAGCCCCCGAACGGGTGGTGGACGTCCCAGCCGGAGGTGGTGGTGTTCACCGCGATCTGGCCGCACTCCACCTCGTCCGCGAACCGGTGGGCGGCGCCCAGGTCCCGGGTGAACACGGCGGCGGCGAGGCCGAAGACCGAGTCGTTGACCGCCTCGACCGCCTCGTCGAAGGAGTCCACCGCGCGCAGCGCGACGACCGGGCCGAACACCTCCTCGCGCCAGATGCCGGACTCCGGGGCCACCTCGCCGAGCACGGTCGGGTTGACGTAGCAGCCGTGGCCGAGCGCCTCGTCCGTGGGCCGGTCGCCGCCCGCGAGGACCGTGGCGCCCTGCTCGACGGCGCGTTCGATGTCGGAGAGGACGCTGTCCCGCTGCTTCGCGCTGACCAGCGGGCCCATCGTGGTGCCGGCGGCCCGTCCCGGTCCGACGCGCAGGGCGGCGGTCTCGGCGAGGAGCAGCGCGGTGAACTCCTCGTACACCGGCCGCTCGACGATCACCCGGCTGGTGGCCGTGCAGCGTTGTCCGGCCTGCGCGAAGCCGGCGGCGGCCACGGCTCCCGCGGCGGCGCCCAGGTCGGCGTCGGCGAGGACCACGGTGGCGTTCTTGCCGCCGAGTTCGCCCTGGAAGCGGACGTTCGTGTGGGCGAGCGCGGCCCGCAGTCCCTCGCCGACCTCGTTGCTGCCGGTGAAGGTGACGGCGGTGAGGCGCGGGTCGCCGAGCAGCGCGTCGGAGATCTCCGCGCCGCGTCCGGTGACCACGCCGAGGACACCGGCGGGCAGACCCGCGTCGTGCAGCGCGCGGGCCAGGTGCAGGGCTGCCTGGGGGGTGTCGGTGGCCGGCTTGAGGATCGCCGCGTCGCCCGCCGCGAGGCAGGGGGCGAGCTTGCGGGCCGGGGTGATCAGCGGGTCGTTCCAGGGGGTGATCGCGAGGACGACTCCGAGGGGCTCGCGCTGGTGGTGGGTACGGGTGTCGGGGCGTACGTCGTGCACGAGCGTCCCGTAGCCCTGGCGGGCGACGCCCGCGTAGTACTCCAGGAAGTCGGCTGCCTTGAGGGTCTCGCCGGTCGCCTCGGCGCGGGTCTTGCCCATCTCGGTGCTCAGGTCCTCGGCGATCCGGGCGACGCGCTGGCGCAGCAGCCGGGCCGCCTCGGTCATGATCCGGGCGCGTTCGAAGGGGCTGGTGCGCTTCCAGACCGCGAATCCCTGTTCGGCGTGGTCGTAGGCCTCGGTGACGTCGGCGGCGCTCAGCGCGGGAACGCGGGCCACCGGGGCGCGCAGATCGGCGGGGTCGTGGACGTCGATCCACGCGCCGGTCGTCACCCACTTCCCACCGATGAGGGTTTCCAGGGTTCGCATCAGGATCACTTCTCTCGTCCGCCGCGGTGCGGGGCCGCGGTCAACCGGATGGGACGGCCCGGGGGGCCGCACCGACAACACACGAGCGGGGGCGGGGCCGGCCAGTCCCGCGGCGGCACACATTGCTTGCGCGCCGCACGGGTCGCCCATCAGGGGATTCGTGCTGGAATCGGCGGACCCGACAGCCCGCCCCTCCGGAGGAAACACATGGCTTTCGCCGTCGTCGCCCACTACCGCTGCGCGCCCGCCGACGCGGACACGGTGCGCGCCGCGCTGCTGAGGATGCGCGAACTGACCCCCACGGAACCGGCGAACCTCGCCTACGAGGTGCACGCCGAGGTGGACCGGCCGGGCTCGTTCGTGCTCTACGAGCGGTACACGGACCGCGCGGGCTTCGAGGCGCACCGGGCGACGGGCCACTTCGCGGAGTTCGTCGTGGGCGTCGTCCTGCCGCTGCTGACGGACCGTACGGTGACGTTCGCCGAGGTGCTCTGAAGCGTCGGGCACGGTGTGCGGCCGTCGGCCGGGAAGCCACCGGTCCCCCGTGTCCGTCGGCCGGGAGACCCCCGTGGCTCCCGGCCGGCCCGGCCGCGGGATCAGAACTCGTTGCCCCAGCAGTACCGGGCGAGTGTCTCCACCAGGACCAGTTTGCGGCGCTGGTCCTCGGCGCCGAGGAGCGGTCGCGTCGCGACGTCGGCGAAGCCGCGGGACGGGGAGAGGGCCATGTCCTCGATGTCCTTGATCTCGGCGCCCGCGTCGATCCGGGCCAGTACCGTGTCGATCTCCTCCGGTTCGGGAGTGGTCGCGTCCACGACCCCGAGGCACGCGTCCCGGTTCTCCGGCAGCGCCCTGAGGAGGTCGAGTTCGGCGGCCGTCCCCCGGTCGTACGGGAGGATCCAGCGGTCGGCGGGGACCTCGCCGTACAGCCGCTCGGCCCTGGCCCTGTCCACCGCGTCCGGTGCCCGCCGGCCGGGGCAGACCCCGATCCGTACGCCCTCGGGACGCTCGTCCAGGCGCGCCGCGAGGGCCTCCACGGCGAGCGCGTCCTCGAAGGCCAGCACGCCGGGAGCGGCCGGCTCGGCCGCCAAGTGGCCCAGCAGCAAGGGGTTGTCGAGCTGGATCAGCCGGACGCCGCGGGAGACGAGGAGTTCGATCTCCGCGTGGACGATCTCCGCCAGGGCCTCGCCGAGTTCGCGGGCCGAGGACGGACCGCCGGAGCCCGCGAGCGCGGGGTCGAAGGTGGTGGCGGCGAGGTAGGCCGGGGAGGGCAGGGACACCTTGGGCGCGATCAGCGTCAGCTCGGTGAGCCGGGCCGCCCGGTCGGCCGCCAGCGGGCCGCCGGCCTTGGGCAGGGCCTCGGCCACCCAGCGGGCCAGGCCGTCGGGCCCGATCTCCCCCGTGCGGCGGAAGCCGGACACGGCGCCGAGGACGGCACCGCGGAAGTCCTCGTACGGGAAGCCGCCGTCCGTGACGACGGTGGAGCGCACCGTGCGCTGGAGGGCGACCGCCGCCCTGACCGCGTCGTCCAGTGCCGCGGGGTCGTCGCCCGGGTTCGTGAGGCCGGCCGGGCGGACCAGGCTGCCGTGGTGGTCGATGCGGTAGTTGAACGTGTCCGCCATGGCTCAGGCACCCTTCTCGGTGTTCTCGGCGTTCCGTGCCTTCTCGGCGCCGCCGGTGTTCCGTAGCGTCCCGGCGTCCTCGGTGGCCGGGGTCTTCTCGTGGTCGTCGGCCGCCGCGCCCGCTACGCCCCAGGCCGCGAACTCCAGTTCGTAGCCGAGGGCTTCGAGGACCTCGTCGGCGACCTGCTGGTCCTCGTCCGCGGTGCCGCCCGCGATGCCGAGTCCGCCGATGATCTCGCCGTCCCTCTTGATGGTGACGCTGCCCTCGGTGGCCATGATCGGCAGGGCGGCGCCCGGCAGTTGGGAGAGCTGCGCGAAGAACACCGGCTGGCTCTCCTGCCACTTCTTCAGCATCCTGCCGGGGCGCTGCATGACGGCCGCGGTGTACGCCTTGGCGCGGGCGATGTCCGGGGTGAGGGGGCGGGCGCCGTCGGAGCGGCGGACGCTGACGACGAAGCCGCCCGCGTCCACCACGGCGACACTGACCGCTTTCCCGAGCGCCTGGGCCCGCTTCAGGGCGGCGGCGACGATCTCCTCGGCGGCGTCGAGGGTGAGGCTACTCATGCGGCTTCCTTCCGTCCGAGGGTGCGGCGCAGGTGGGCGACGGCCTGGTTGTAGGGGCCGGGCGTCTCCCAGTACATGGAGTGCGGGGCGCCCGGGACGATCTCCAGCCGGGAGGCCGGGAGCAGTTCGTGGGCGCGGGTCACGGTCTTGACGCTGAGCACCGCGTCCTTCTCGCCGAGGAGGAAGGCGATCTCGACGCCCGATTCCACGATGTCCCGCAGCGAGGGGCCGTCCGTGTCGAGATTGCGCAGGTCGGCCATCCCGGCGACGTTGAAGGTGCCCATCTGCTGGAAGAGGAACGTGCGGTCGGCGTGCTCCCGCTGGAAGCGCCGGGTGAGCAGCCGGTCGACGACGGGGAGCTTGACGGCCTCGGCGCGGTCGGCCGCGGCCAGTTCGCGCAGTTCGGGGTGGCTGATGCCGCCGAGGGAGTGGCCGAGGACGACGGCCCCGACCCGGTCGGGGCGCAGCAGGCCGGCGCGCAGGGCGGCCACCGAGCCGATGGACTGGCCCACCAGCATCACGTCGGTGAGGTCCTCGGCTTCGAGGACGGCGAGCACGTCGCCGGGGAAGTCCTGGCCGTCGAATTCCGGCATCGAGGAGTCGGACTTGCCGAAGCCGCGCAGGTCCATGGTGACGACGGTGAACTCCTCGCGCAGGGCGGCCACTTGCTGCCACCAGGCGGCGTGGTTGCCGCCGCTGCCGTGTACGAGGAGGATCGCCGGGCCGCTGCCGTGACGTTCGTAGTAGAGGGAGGTGCCGTCGGAGTCGGCGAAAGGCATGGGAGGGAGCTCCTGGAGGTACGGGGGAGGGGAATCCTGGCCGCGCGCGCTCAGTGGGGGCGCTTGCCGTGGAAGACCAGCTCGATCATGGTGTGGTCGGGGTCGTGGATGTAGCAGAACTTGGACTGGTTCTCGGGGCGTTCGATCGGGCGGGTGTGCCGGATGCCCAGCTCCTCGAGGTGGGCCAGGAACTCGTCCCAGTCCTCGACCTCTACGGCGAAGTGGTAGGGCGCCATGCGCTCCATCTCCTCGACCGGGGTGAAGTGGAGGTCGAAGTTGCCGCGGGTCATCAGGACGACCCGGGTGTTGGACCTGGGCATGATGCGCTTCATCCCGAAGACCTTCGTGTACCACTCGGCGGTGCGGTCGGGGTCGGTGGTCGGGAAGTTGACGTGGTGGATGTAGAGCGGGGCCTTGCTCATGCGGGATTCCCTTCTGGATGTACGGGGTTGGAGAGCACGCCGATGCCGCTGATCTCGATGTCGACGGTGTCCCCGGGCTCGATCCGGCAGGTCGACTCGGCGCCCATCCACAGCACGTCGCCGGGCCGCATGGTGATGTGCCGGGTGATCTCGACGATGTAGTCGAAGGGGTCGAAGACCATGTCACCGGTCGGGAACACGGCCCGTTCCTCGCCGTTGACCCGGAGCGTGGTCGTCTGCGCGAGCGCGTCGACGTCCGTCTCGATCCAGGGGCCCATCGGCTTGAACGTGTCGCTGTTCTTGCTGCGCCAGAACGTGCGGTCCCGGTGCTGCCAGTCGCGGGCGCTGACGTCGTTCCCGATCGTCCAGCCGAAGACCGAGTCGCGGGCCTCCTCGTACGTGGCGTGCCGCAGCGTCCGGCCGATGACGGCGACGAGTTCGGGTTCGGCCTCGAACCGGCCGGACACGTCGGCCGGTTTGACGATGGGCGATCCGTGGCCGGTCAGGGCGCTGTTGGCCCGGTAGCCGACTTCGGGGCGCCCGGGGACCTCGGCCCCGCAATGCGCGATGTGGCGCGGGTAGTTCAGGCCGACGGCGTAGAACACGGGCGGGACGACGGACGGCAGCCAGACGGCCTCGGCCCGGGGCACGGTGCCGATGACGGTGAGGCCGGGGTCGTCCGCGTACGCCTGCCGGTCCATGGCCTTCAGGGGGGACCCGGACAGCAGCTCGATGTCCTCCTCCCCCACGCGGCCCCACACCGCGCGCCCGCCGGCCGACACTCGGGTGTACCTCATGGTGTTCAGCCCGCCAGGAGGTGGGAGACGCGCTTGGTGACCAGGTAGGCGTCGAGGGCCTCGGGGCCGCCCTCCCTGCCGTAGCCGCTCTCCTTGACACCGCCCGAGGGTGCCTCGCTGACCGAGCCGCCGCAGTGGTTGACCGAGAGGATGCCCGCCTCCAGTTCGCGCACCAGGTGTTCGGCGGTGGCGGCGGACTCGGTGAAGGCGTACGCGGCGAGGCCGTAGGGCAGCTCGTTCGCGGTGCGCAACGCTTCGTCGAGGTCGCCGAACGCGCTGATGGGCGCGAGCGGCCCGAAGGGCTCCTCGCGCATCAGGTCCGCGTCCGGGGTCATGTCGGTGAGGACGGTCGGCGCGAAGAAGTAGCCGGGGCGGTCCAGGCGTTCGCCGCCGGTGCGGACGGTGGCGCCGCGGCGTACGGCGTCGGCGGTCAGGCGTTCCATCGCCCGGAGCCGGCGTTCGTTGGCGAGGGGGCCCATGGTGGTGCCCTCGGCCAGGCCGTCGCCGACGACGACCGCGTCGGCCGCCTCCACGAACTCGGCGGTGAAGTCGTCGACGAGGCTCTCGTGGACGAGGAAGCGGCTCGGCGAGGTGCAGACCTGGCCGGCGTTGGCGAATTTGGCCTGGGCGGCGCGGCGGGCGGCGCGGGCGGGGTCGGCGTCCGCGCACACGATCACCGGGGCGTGGCCGCCGAGTTCCATCAGGGACGGCTTCATGACCTCGCCCGCGGCGGCGGCCAGGAGTTTGCCGACGGGGACCGAGCCGGTGAAGGCGACGAGGCGGACGACGGGCGAGGCGATCAGGTGGGCCGACACCTCGGCCGGTTCGCCGAAGACGAGGTTGAGGACGCCGTCCGGCAGTCCCGCGTCCACGAAGCAGCCGACGAGGGCGGCGGCCGTGGCCGGGGTCTCCTCGGAGGCCTTGATGACGATGGAGCAGCCCGCCGCGAGGGCCGAGGAGATCTTGCGCATGGGTCCGCCGGCCGGGAAGTTCCAGGGGACGAACGCGGCGACGGGGCCGATCGGTTCACGGCGTACGGACAGCAGGGTGCCCGGGGCAGAGGGGATGATGCGGCCGTAGGCGCGGCGGGCGTCGTCGGCGTGCCAGCGCAGGGTGTCGGCGACGCGGCGGGCCTCCCCGGTGGCCTCGGCGAGGGGCTTGCCCTGTTCGAGGGTCATGATCCGGCCGACCTCGGCGGCCCGCTCGGTGAGCAGGTCGGCGGCGGTGTGCAGGATCGCGGTGCGCCGGGCGACGGGGGTGTCGCGCCAGGTCCTGAACCCCTGTGCGGCGGCGTCGAGTGCGCGGTCGAGGTCGGCGGTGGTGGCGAGGGGGACCTGTCCGATCACCTCTTCGGTGGCCGGGTTGACGATCGGGGCGGTGCGTCCGGTGCCGCCCGGGCACCATTGCCCCGCTATGTGCAGGTGGACGGCGGGATAGCCGTGGTCGGTGGTCATGGGTGGGAGCCCTCTCAGGCCGGCGGACGAGACGGTGGGAGCCCGCGGCGCGGAGGCCGGGGGGTGGGGCGAGGGCTGGGCGCCGGTCAGGAGGCGGTGGCGTCCTGCTGGTCGCGGTTGGTGCGCAGGGCCCAGATGTGGTGGGGCGGGGTGGTCGTGTGGACGCGGGTCTCGTACGAGTCGTCGACCCGGTCCATGTCGGCGGCGTACTCGACGCGCCCGCCGCAGGGCGCGTGCAGGAAGCGGAAGACGTTGGAGCCGACCGTGTGGCGGCCGAGTCTGCGGGCCTCGCGCCAGCCCCGGTCGATCATGTGGTTGCCGCCCTCGACGACGTCGTCGAAGCCGGGGACCTCGTAGGCGATGTGGTTGACGCCCGCCTTGTCGGGGCGGTGGCAGAGCAGCATGGTGTGCTGGTCGTCGTCGCCCGGTGCCTGCATGAAGACACCCATGGGTTCGACGACGTCGGTCGGCCGGAAGCCGAGGCGGTCGACGTAGAAGGCGACGGCCTCCTCGCGGCCCTCCTTGCGGATGTTGAGCGCGACATGGCACATGCGCAGCGGGCGGACGCGGCTGATCGGTTCCAGCGCGGTGTTCCAGCGGGTGACGCTGCCCAGCGCGTTGGCGGGCCGGGGAACGACGTCGGCGGGCCGGGGCCGGGCGAGGGTCAGACCGGCCCCGAAGCCCGTCTCGTCCACGGTGTGGAACACCCCCGCCGCGTCCTGCCGGACCGGGCGGTCACGCCCGGCCGCCGCGACCAGCCGCTCCAGCTCCTGGGGGGTGTCGACTCCCCAGACGACTTCCCGCAGGGTGGGTCCGTCCTCCACCGGGGGCGGGAGCGGGGTGCCCGGTGCGGTGTCGAGGTGGAGGGTCTGGCCGGTGCGGGTCTCGAACACGGCGTGCTCGTCGGTCCGTTCCAGCGGGAAGAGCCCGAAGTCGTCGAAGAACCGGACGCATTCGCCGAGGTCGTCGATGCCGTAGGTGACCGATTCGATTCTCTGGATTCCCATGGGTTCCTCGTTTCGCGGGTCGCCTGGTGAGCGTAGGTTTCGGGCTCCTGCGGACTCAACGGTCCGGGCTCGACGGAATGCGCAATCGTTTCTTGCGGCCGGGGAATGCCGTGCGGATCCTAGGAGCGGAGCGCCGGAATGGGATTCTGGGAGAACCACGTGGTGAGGAAATCCAGGAATACGCTGACCTTGCGCGGAGTGCCCTGCCCGGGGCCGTAGATCGCGTACAAGGGGCGGTCGGGGACCGCGAGTTCGGGCAGCAGGACCTTGAGGGCGCCCGAGATGAGATCGTCGTACGCCGGCCGCTGGGGCAGCAGGGCGATACCGCGTCCGTGCACGGCCGCCTTCTGCAGGGCGATGTAGGAGTTCGACGAGAAGGCGACGTTGCGGATCTTGTGCAGGGTGGAGGCGTGTCCGTGGCCGATGCGCCAGACCGGGTCGTTGACGTGCACGAGGCACTCGTGGGCGGCGATCTCGTTCGGCTCGGTGAGCGGTCCGCCGCGTTCGAGGTACGTCTCGGAGGCGCACAGGACGAACGGCAGTGAGGCGATCTTCTTCAGACGGACACTGGAGTCCCTGAGGTCCCGGGTGTGGAAGGCCACGTCGAATCCGCTGTCGAGGAAGTCGTAGGTCCGGTCGGACATGCCGCCCAGTTCGAAGCGGACCTGGATCTTCGGGTGGGAGGCGGAGAACGCCGCTATGGCGTCACCGAGATCCAGGCTTCCGATCCATTTGGGGCAGATGATGCTGAGCGTGCCCTCGGCGCGGTCGTGGAGCTGGGCTATCCCCGCGTCCTCCGCCTCGATCTCCTCCAGGATGCGCGCGGCGAAGTCGGCGTAGCGCTGACCGGGTTCGGTGAGGCTGACGGAACGGGCCGTGCGGTTGACCAGTCTGACGCCCACCTGCCGTTCCAGTTCGGCGACATGACGTGAGACCAGGGAGCCGGAGGAGCCCAGTTTCTTGGCGGCGCCGTTGAAGCTGCCGACCTGTGCGACGGTGACGAAGCTGTGCATGAGGAGCAGGCGGTCCATGTTTCCCTCCGGAGGCCCACGACTGCCAGGGGTGGGCCCCGGCGGCGGTGCCGGTGTTCGGGTGTGCGGGCGGTACGTCCTTCCCCGGGGGGCAGGTCTCACTGCGGTGCGGGCCGGTGCCGCGCCGGTCCGGAACGTCCCTGCGGGCGGCTCCGCGAGGACATTCCGAGGACGACTGGACGGGTGGCTCGGGACGCACTGGGGAAGGCGCCGCTCACCGTGCGGGCGCTACGAGGTGGGGCAGTACTGCGGGGCCTTGGTCAGGTTGTCCTTGGTGACCAAGAGAAGAGGAATGTTGGCAATCTTGTCAACCTTTTCTTTGTCCAGCAGACCGATGGCGCTCTTCACCGCCGTCCGGCCGATGACCATGGCCGAGTTGGCCACGGTGGCGGAGAACCGGCCGTCCTTCACGGCGGCCAGCCCATCGTCGGTGCCGTTGACGGTCACGATCTTGACGTCCTTCGCGCCGCCGTCGTCGAAGGCCTTGCGGACGGCGAAGCCCATCTCCTCGTTGGCGACGAAGGCGTAGTCCAGGTCCGGGTGCGCCTGGATCATGTTCTCGGCGACCTCCTGGGCCTTGACCGGGTTGAACATGCCGGGCTGGTTCGCGACGACTTTCGCGGTGGCCGGCAGTTCGTTGGTGAACCCGCCCACGAGCAGGTCGGAGGCGGCACCGGGCGCGCCCGCGATCACACCGACCTTCACGTTCCTGCCGTCGGCGTCCTTGCCGACCCAGTCGGCGTCCAGGGCGCCCACCTTCTGGAGGTCGACGACGGCCGCGCCGAGGATGTCGTTCGCCTCGTTGGGGGCGACCGAGGTCAGGTAGATCGGAATGCCGGAAGCCTTGGCCTTGGCTATGTCGCCGTCGAGCGAGTCGACGTTGACGGTCTGCACGATCAGCGCGTCGACATCGCGGGAGATCATGTCCTCGATGTTGGACAGTTCGGTTCCGGCGTTCTGGTGGGAATTGGCCGTGTAGACCTTGGCCCCTTCCGACTTCGCCGTCTGCTCGACGGCCTTCTGCAGACACGTGTGGAAAGCGGTGTCGGCGCCGTTGACGAACCCGAGGGTGACGGAACCGGAACTCGCCCCGGCCGAACCGGTGTTGTCGCTCTCGGCACAGCCGCTCAGGACCAGGGTGGTACCGGCGGCCGCGGCGATCAGGGCGCGGCGGGAACGGACGGAAAGTCTCATGGTCGTACGCCTTTCATGACGGGAAGAGGGCAGGGGGGATCGCCTTCGGAAAGCGGGAGAAGGAAATCGCCTGCGCCGTGCGGGAGTTGGCGAGGAAGGCGGGGCGGCGTCAGTTCCGTGCGGAACGGGCCTTGTGGAATTCGTTGGCGACGGCCGCGACGAGCAGGACCCCGCCCACGGAGACCGGCTGATAGTTGCTGGAGACCTGAAGGAGGTTCAGCGCGTTGGCCACGACGCCGAGGAGCACGACACCGAGCGCGGTACCGACCACGGTGCCGTGCCCGCCGGCCAGCGAGGTACCGCCGATGACCACCGCGGCCACGGCGGTGAGCTGAAGGGAGAGTCCGCCCGTGCCGGGGCTGCTGGAGCCGAGCCGGGACAGCAGCATCAGACCGGCCAGACCGGACAGGGCGCCGGTGAGGGCGTACAGCGTGAGCTTGCGCGCGGTGACGTCGATGCCGCTGAGCCTGGCCACGTGCTCGTTGCCGCCGATGGCGTAGGCGTCCCGGCCGAACACGGTGAACCGCATGACCAGGGCCGTCGCGACCAGGACCAGGACGGCGAGGACGAGCAGGTAGGGGATGCCGAGGATCTTGTCGTTGCCCAGCGGGAACATCCGGGTGCCGATGGAGACGCTGACGCTGTCGAGCACGAGCAGCGCGACACCGTCGAGCAGCGTGGCGGTGGCCAGGGTGACGACGAAGGGGGCGACGTTGGTGAACGTCACGACGAGCCCGTTCACCAGGCCGATCGCCGTGGCGAGCGCGATCGTGGCGATCACGGTGAAGACGGTGGAATGGCCGTGCGACAGCAACTGCGCGCCGAGCGCGGTCGTGACGGAGACATTGCTGCCCATGGAGAAGTCCATGCCGCCCGCGGTCATGAGCAGGGTCAGGCCGGCGGCGATCACGGCGGTGACGCTCACCTGCCGCAGGATGTTGATCACGTTGGTGTCGGTGGCGAACGCGTCGGTCCGCAGCACGGTGGCCACCACCACGACGACCAGGACGGCGGTCAGGCCGGTGTGCGGGGCGCGGCGCAGAGCACCGAGCCGGTCCCCCGGCCGCCTCCGGCCGTGCCGCTCCGCGATCCCCGGGGCATCGGGACGTGTCTTGACGCTCACTGGGGCTGACCTCCGAGTGCGGCGGCGACGAGTTCGTCGCGGGTGATGGCGGTGATGTCGTGCTCGGCGACCGGGCGGCCCGCGCTGACGACGATCACGCGGTCGGCGAGCCGCATGACCTCCTCGGCGGACGAGGACGCGAGCAGCACGGCCGCGCCGCGCGAGGCGAGGTCGTCGATCAGGGTGTGGATGTCGGCCATGGCGGCGATGTCCACACCGTTCGTGGGGTCTTCGAGGAAGCAGGCGACCGGATCGGTCTGGAGCCACTTGGCGAGCAGCACCTTCTGCTGGTTGCCGCCGGACAGGGCGCTCACCGGCGGGTTGCCGGCGAGCGAGACGACTCCGTAGCTGCGTCGCAAGGGCCGTGCGCGGCGGGCGAGTTCGCCGCGGCGGTGCAGTCGTCTGCGGGCGAAGCGGTCGCCGGCGAGCATCAGGTTCTCGTCCAGGGACATCCCCGGGACCAGTCCGAGGGCCCGTCGGTCGCCCGTGACGCAGCGCAGTCCGCCGGCGAGCGAGGCGTGCACCCGGCCGAACGGCACCGGGGCGCCGTCGACGAGGAGTTCGCCGGAGTCGGGGCGGCGGCGGCCGGAGAGCAGGTCGAAGAGTCGGGACTGCGCGTCGCCGGCCGGTCCGAGGACCGCGACGATCTCGCCCCGACGCACCTCGACGTCGAGGCCCCGGACGGCCCGGCCGTCGCTGAGCGCGCGGACCGCGAGGCCGATCTCGTCCTTGGGAGCGGGGCGTTCGGAGCGCCGCGAGACGACGTCCCGGCCCACCATGGCGCGCACCAGCGATTCCGGGTCGAGTTCGGCGGCCGGCGCGCTGCGTACGACGGCTCCGTCGCGGAGCACGGTGAGGCGGTCCGCGACGGCCATCACCTCGTCGATGTAGTGCGAGATGTAGACGACGGCGACTCCGTCGTCGCGCAGGGTGCGCACCAACTCCCTGATCTGCCGGGCGGCTTCCGCGCTCAGACAGGCGGTCGGCTCGTCCAGGACCAGGATCCGGCTGCCGAGGCGTACCTCGCGGGCCACCTCGACCATGGTCTGTTCGGCGACGCTCAGCGAACCCGCGGTCCGCTCCACGTCGATGGCGATGCCGAGCTCAGAAAGGGCCCGCGCCGCCTCGGACCTGAGCGTCCTCCAGTGCACCGCGCCGCGCCGGGTGGGCAGGTCGCCGAGCATGACGTTCTCCGCGACGGTCAGACCCATCGCCAGTTCGCGGCGCTGGGGGACCGAGGCGATGCCGAGCCGTCGGGCCCTGCGTACGGTCAGCGCGTGCTGGGTGTGTCCGTCGACCTCGACGGTGCCGGAGTCGGCCTGGTGCACCCCGGAGAGGATCTGCACGAGCGTCGACTTCCCGGCGCCGTTCATGCCCATCAGCGCGTGGACCTCGCCGGGGTACAGGTCGAGGTCGACGTCCGTGAGCGCGGCGGCACCGCCGAAGCTCTTGGTGACGCCGCGGACGCGGAGCACGGGTCCGCGGGCGGTCCCGGCGCCGCCGGCCGCCGTCGTCGGGGTCCTGGGGGTCACGGCGGCGCCTCCTTGCGCGTCCCGGTCCGTGAGGGTGGTCACGGCCGCGGTCCGTCGTCGTGGCCGGGACGCCCGTAGCCGCGGATGTCGGGGAACGGGGGCTCGCGGTCGACCTGAAGGTCCACCTGGAAGGTGTTCAGGCACATCCCGAGCATGGTGAAGTTCCCGAGCGCGCCGATCGCGTCCACCAGGCCCTTGGGGCCGAAGTGGCCGAGCGCCCGGGCGAAGGTCTCGTCGCGGACGAAGTGGTCTTCGAGGACCTCCCGGCAGAACTGGTAGAAGGATTGGTCGGCCTCGTCGTCGAAGACCGCCTCCCGCCTCTCGGCGACGGCCTTGACCGCGGCCTCGGGGACACCCGCCTCGATCGCCTGGTCCACGTGCGCGTTCCAGGAGTACTGCGCGTCCCAGTTCCGGGCGGCCATCAACAGGGTCAGTTCGCGCAGGTGCTTGGGCAGACTGCAGTCGAACCGGGCGAACGCGCCGAGGGATTCGGCGCGCTCGCACATCTCCGGGCTGTGCAGCCAGACCCGGAAGGGACCGCGGACGGCGCCGCGCCGGCCGGCGATGCGGGCGGCCAGTTCCCGCTGGCGCGGTTCCATGTCCTCATCGGTCAGAACGGGGAGCCTCATGTGGCTGCTACCTGCCTTTTCTTTCCGGCATGTTTCCGGCACGTACGGGGATGCCGTGCGATGCCAGCCGACGGTACAGCCGGGTGCGGGAAGCTCACCCTTCCCGGAATGCAAGGTAAAACTGCACGCCGGACGGCACCCGTTCACGGGGACGCGACCTAACGTCGGTCGACGCATCACCGTCGACGGGAGAGGAACTCCGGATGACCACGATCATCGAAGCCGCGTCCGTGCCCCTGCTGGACCGGGGCGGCGCCGTCGTGACGACGCCGCTCATCACCACCCGCTCGGCGGGCGGGGAGAACCGCATCACCAGCGGGATGAGCGTCTACCCGGTCGGCTCCGGAGCGCCTTTGCACTCCCACAACTGCGACGAGCACGTGACGATCCTGGAGGGCGAGGCGGAGGTGGTCGTCGACGGGGAGGTGACGAAGCTGAGGCGGTTCGACACCACGTACGTCCCCTCCCCCGTCCCCCATCTCTTCCGGAACATCGGCGACGGCCCGCTGCGCATCCTGTGGGTCTACTCCTCGGGCCACGTGACGCGCACGTTCACCGCGACCGGGAAGACGGTCGAACACCTCTCGGACGAGGACCGGATGGGCTGACGCGAGGACGGCCCCGCCCTTCTCGGGCGGGGCCGCCTTCGGGGCCCTCCTCAGCGGCCGTCCTCAGCAGCCCTCCTCGGAAGCCGTCCTCAGAGACCGTCCTCAGAGGCGCCGTCCTCAGGAGCGGGACCGCTCGGGGTCACCGGGCGGGCGCTCCCTGGGCCGGGGCCGGGGCGAGGCCCGCGGGACGGGTGGTGAACACGCCCCGGCCCTGGGTCCGGCTGCGCAACCGGGTCGCGTAGCCGAAGAGTTCGGCCAGCGGCACGACGGCGGTGATCACCGACGTACTCCCGCGGGTGAGCGAGCCCGAGACCCTGCCGCGCCGGGCCGCGAGGTCGCCGAGCACTCCTCCCACGGCTTCCCCGGGCACGGTGACGGTGACCTCGGCGACCGGCTCCAGCAGGACCATCGCGCTGGCGCGCAGCGCCTCACGCAGCCCGAACCGGCCGGCCGCGCGGAACGCCATCTCCGAGGAGTCCTTGGCGTGGGTCGCCCCGTCGGTGAGGGTGACGCGCAGTCCGGTCACCGGGTGACCGCCGAGGGGACCCTCGGCGAGCGCGTCCCGGCAGCCCGCCTCCACGGCGCGGACGTACTCCTGCGGCACCCGGCCGCCGACGACCGTCGAACGGAAGACGAAGCCCGTCACCGTCTCCCCGGCACCGCCGGGGTCCGTCCCCAGCGGCTCCACGTCGAGGACGACATGGGCGAACTGCCCGGCGCCGCCGTCCTGTTTGACGTGCCGGTACACCAGACCCGACACCCCACGGGCCACCGTCTCGCGGTAGGCCACCCTCGGCCGCCCGACGGCGACGTCCAGCCCGTGGGCGCGCCTGATCTTCTCCACCGCCACCTCCAGATGCAGTTCTCCCATGCCCGACAGCACCGTCTGCCCGGTCTCGGGGTCGGTGCGGACGACCAGCGAGGGGTCCTCCTCGGCCAGCCGCGCGAGAGCCGACACCAGCCGGTCGGTCTCGGTGCTCCTGCGCGCCTCGACCGCGACGGACACCACCGGATCGGCGACGACCGGCGGTTCGAGGAGCAGTGGCGCCCCGGGGGCGCACAGGGTCGCCCCGGCCCGGGCGGACTTCGGCCCGATCACGGCGACGATGTCACCGGCCACCGCGCGCTCCAACTCCGCGTGGCGGTCGGCCCGTACGCGCAGGATGCGGGCGATCCGCTCCGTGCGTCCCGTGCCGGCGTCCAGCACCGTCTGTCCCTTCTCCACCGTGCCCGAGTAGACACGCAGGTACGTCATCCTTCCGGTCGCGGTGGCGTTCACCTTGAACACCAGGCCCGCGAACGGTGCCGCCGGGTCCGCCGCCCTTTCCCGCTCCGCGCCGTCGTGCGTGCCGCGGACGGCGGGCACGTCGAGCGGCGAGGGCAGGTAGGCCACCATGGCGTCCAGCAGCGGTTCGACACCGCGGTTGCGGTAGGCCGAGCCGCACAGCACCACGACGCCCTCACCGCTGCGGGTCAGGTCGCGCAGCGCGGACGACAGGGTCCGCGCCGAGAGGGTGGAGCGGGCGCAGAACTCCTCCAGGGCCGCCGGATGGAGTTCCGCCACCGCCTCCTCCAGGAGCCGGCGCCGGCGCCGGGCTTCCTCCAGCAGGTCCGGCGGCACCGGGATCTCCTCGGCCGCCTCGGCGCCGTCGGCCCACACCAGCGCGCGCATCCGCAGCAGATCGACCACGCCGGTGAAGGCGTCCTCGGTGCCGATCGGCAACTGGACGACCAGGGGCGCCGGATGCAGCCGCTCGCGGATCGAGTCGACGGCGGTGTCCAGGTCGGCGCCCGCGCGGTCCAGCTTGTTCACGAAGGCGATCCGCGGGACGCCGTGCCGGTCGGCCCGCCGCCACACCGACTCGCTCTGCGGCTCGACGCCCGCGACGGCGTCGAACACGGCGACGGCTCCGTCGAGGACGCGGAGCGAGCGCTCCACCTCGTCGGAGAAGTCGACGTGGCCGGGGGTGTCGAGCAGGTTGATCCGGTGGCCGTCCCAGGCACAGGTGACGGCCGCGGCGAAGATGGTGATGCCGCGGTCGCGCTCCTGCGGGTCGAAGTCGGTGACGGTGGTGCCGTCGTGGACCTCGCCCCGTTTGTGGATGGTGCCGGTGAGGTAGAGGATCCGTTCGGTCACGGTGGTCTTCCCGGCGTCGACGTGGGCGAGGATGCCCAGGTTGCGGACGACGGCGAGAGGGCCGGTGACGGGGTCGGTGAGGTGACGGTGCAGGTCGGTACGCATGGCCGAGGGCCTTTCGGACGATCCGGAAACGGGTCGGCGCGATTCCCCGACGACATGCCTGGGATCAGGCGGTGGCGGACCCACGGCGGGCACGGCGCACGGCGACCGGGCGTGCGGTCGCCGCCGTACGGGCGGAGGTCAGTGAGTCGTCGCGGGCGTCCGGTTCCGGCCGCGCAGCCGGTACCGGGCCCCCGAGGACACGAGGATCACCTCGTACTGTGACGGGGGGACGACGACAGCGGTGCGGTAACGCACGGCCCGGCTCCCCTCGTTCGTCACGGCGCACACGGCACCTTGAGCGGTGGTGTGCGATTCCGTGGCGAGTGTAGGGACCGGGGCCGGGGCTCGGCACCGGGTTTTCCCGATCCGGCGGTCCGGGGGCTCGGCACCGGGTTTTCCGTGACCGATCCGGCGGGCCGCTGTCCGGCCCGTTCGCCGTGACCGGCCCGACGGGCCGGTCCTGTGCCACGGCCCGGTCGCGGCTCCACCTCCGGCCGGATTCGCCGTTCGCGATACCTTTCGCCCTGTCAGAGCCCCTTGGGCATCAGTGGTTGTGCGAGGTCAGGATGGTCATGAGCGAGGAAACGATCGTCGAAGCGGCGCCCGGAGTCCATCTGGTGCACGGCAGCAACACGAACTGGGTGGTGCTGACCGAGGGCGACTCCGTCACCCTGATCGACACCGGCTATCCCGGGGACCGCGAGAGGCTCCTGGCCTCGCTGAAGACCCTCGGCCACGCGCCCGAGGCGGTGACGGCCGTGCTCATCACCCACGCCCACAGCGATCACCTCGGCTCCGCCGAGTTCCTGAACCGTACCTACGGCACTCCGGTCCAGCTCCACGAGGCCGAGGTGCCGCACGCGCGCCGCGAGTTCCTCCACCAGGTGAGCGTCGGACAGGTGTTGCGGCAGGCGTGGCGCCCCGGCGTGCTGCCCTGGATGGTGCACGCCCTGCGCTCGGGCGGCACGACGGACGTGGCCATGACGAAGCCCGAGGCCTTCCCGCACACGGGCCCGCTCGACCTGCCCGGGCGGCCCGTCCCGGTGCACACACCGGGCCACACGCCCGGCCACTGTGTCTACCACCTGCCCGAAGCCGGCGTCCTGATCTCCGGTGACGCCCTGGTGAGCGGTCACCCCACCTCGCGGATACAGGGTCCCCAGCTCCTGCCCAGGATGTTCGACACCGAGCGCGCCGGAGCGCTCGCCTCGCTCGAACGGATCGAGGCCCTCGCCGCCGACGTGCTGCTGCCCGGACACGGGCCCGTGCATCGCGCCTCGGTGGGCCAGGCGGCTCAGCGCGCCCGGGAGCTGGCCGGCTGACCGAGCCCGGCGGCGGGGCCCGACCGGCCGGCCCGGCGGCCACGGGGGTCCGCCGCCACTTGACGCGGGGGGCGGAAAGGTGCAAAGTTTTACATATACGTCGTAAACATACGTCGTTGAATCATTGGTTTCACCCGACCGCCGCCCGCGCGCACACGAAGGAGCCGGGCACATGAGCGCCCCCTCGACCATTCTTGTCACGGGCGGCGCAGGATTCATCGGTAGTCACGCCTGCGTCGAACTCCTCGACCACGGTTACGAGTTGATCGTGGTCGACGACTATTCCAACAGCAGTCCACAGGTCTTCGCCCGCGTGGAACGCATCGCGGGCCGCTTCCTCGGCACCGTCTACGAGCTGGACATCCGTGACCGGCGCGCCCTGTCGGCCGTCTTCGACCGGCACTCCGTGGACGCCGTCGTGCACTTCGCCGCGCACAAGGCCGTCGGACAGTCGACACGGATGGCCGTCGAGTACTACGACGTCAACGTCGGCGGAACGACCGCGCTGCTGAACACCATGCACGAACACGGCGTGCGCCAGCTCGTCTTCTCCTCGTCCTGCTCCGTGTACGGCGACGCCGGCCACGGGCCGCTCGACGAGTCGACCCCGGCCCGGCCGACGAATCCCTACGCCGCCTCCAAGGTCATCTGCGAGCAGATCCTCGCCGACGTCTGCCGCCGCCACCCGGAGTACACCGTGCTGTGTCTGCGGTACTTCAACCCGGCGGGCGCCCACCCCAGCGGACTCCTCGGCGAGGACCCGGGCGACTCCCCGGAGAACCTGCTGCCGAACGTGGCCCAGGTGGCCGTCGGGCGGCAGGAACGCCTCCGCGTTTTCGGTGACGACTACCCGACGGCGGACGGAACGGCGGTCCGGGACTATCTGCACGTGATGGACACCGTCGAGGCCCATCGCGTCGCCCTCGACCACCTCGCCGACGAGCGGGGCATGCACATATACAACCTCGGCATAGGCAGGGGCAGTTCGGTCCTCGACGTGATCGCGGCGTTCTCCGCCGAGTGCGGCAGGCCGCTGCCGTACAAGATGGTCCCGCGCCGACCGGGCGACGTCGCCGAACTCGTGGCGGACGCCTCGGCCGTGGCCCGCGCCTGGGGCTGGCACCCCTCGCGGGACCTCTCCGACATGTGCCGGGACGCGTGGCGGTTCCAGGAACTCAACCCGCAGGGCTACGCCGGGTCCGCCCGGCGCTCCTCCGGCAAGGACTGACGCTTCCGGCAAGGACCGACACCCGAACACCCCCGCGGAGACCCGCCCCCGCCCCTCCGACGGCGGCGGTCCGAACCCCTCGGACGACGACGGCTCGCTCACTCGGACAGCAGGAACGCCGTCTCCACCAGGGCGATGTGGCTGAACGCCTGCGGTGCGTTGCCCAGTTGGCGGCCGGCGCCGGGGTCCCACTGCTCGGAGAGCAGACCGAGGTCGGTGCGGATGTCCAGCACGCGTTCGAACACCTCCGTCGCCTCCCCCCGGTGTCCGGTCGCGGCGAGCGCGTCGGCGTACCAGAGGGAACACGCGACGAACGCGCCCTCGCTGCCGGGCATCCCGTCCACCCCGTGCACGCCCCGCCCGTTCGGCGCGTACCGGCGCACGAACCCGCCGTCGGTCAGTTCCCGCATCGCCCGAACGGTGCCGCGCACCCTCTCGTCCCCGGCGGGCAGGAAACCCAGCCGGGGGATCAGCAGCGCCGAGGCGTCCAGTGCCCGCGAACCGTAGGACTGGACGAAGGACCCCCGTCCCGCGTCCCATCCCTCCCGGCACACCTCGCGGTGCATCTCGTCCCGCAGGGCGCGCCAGACGTCCGAGGACCCGTTCCTGCCGAGCAGCTCGCCCATCCGCAACGCGCGGTCCGCCGCCACCCAGGCCATCACCTTGGAGTGGACGAACTGCCGTGCTGAGCCGCGTACTTGCCACAGCCCCTGGTCCGGCTCGCGCCAGTGCAGGCGGAGCTGGCCCATCATGGCCTCCACCAGGCTCCACACCTGGCGGGGCATGGGGATGCCCGCCCGCAGCGACAGCAGAAGCGCGTCGAGCACGTCGCCATACACGTCGAGCTGGAACTGGCTCATGGCCGAGTTCCCGAAGCGGACCGGCCGCGAGCCCTCGTAGCCCGGCAGCCACGGCGCCTCCGTCTCCCGGAGCAGCCGCTGTCCGCCGACGCCGTACACGTTCTGGAGTTGGGCCGGATCCCCCGCGACGGCCCGCAGCAGCCAGCCGAGCCAGGCCGTGGCCTCGTCGCGGTAGCCGCCGCGCAGCAGACAGGACAGCGTCAGCGCGGAATCACGCAGCCAACAGAAGCGGTGGTCCCAGTTGCGCTCTCCGCCGATGCAACCGGGCAGCGAGGTCGTCGGGGCCGCGACGATGCCCCCGGTGGGCGCGTAGGTGAGCGCCTTGAGGGTGATCATGGACCGCACGACGGCGTCGCGCCAGGGCCCTTGGTAGCGGCACTGGGCGGTCCAGCGCCGCCAGAAGTCGGCGGTCTCCTTGAGCACCGTCTCCGCCGGAACGGACAGCGGAGCGGGTGGTTCCGGCACGTACGAGGGTGCCCACACGAACGTCAGGGTCGTCCTGCGCCCCGCCGGGACCGTGAAGTCGTGGACGGTGGAGGTCTCGCCGCCGGGTCGCGCCTCCAGGCCCTCGGTGTTCAGCCACACGGCGTCCGGCCCGGCGACCGCGACCGTGCAGGCCTCACCGGGCTGGATCCACGGCACCACCCTGCCCTGGTGGAAGCGCAGCCGCACTTCGCTGCGCATGGTCACGGAGCCCGAGAGGCCTTCCACCATGCGGACGACGCAGGGAAGCTGACTGCGCGGCGGCATGAAGTCGATGACGCGGACGGCGCCCGTGGGCGTCTCCCAGCGGGACTCCAGGACGAGCGTGTCAGGCCGGTAGGCACGCCTTGTGCAGGTGGCGCGCACCGCTCGGGAGACCGGCGCGACGCGCCAGAAGCCGTTGTCCTCCGTGCCCAGCATGGCGGCCAGACAGGCCGGGGAGTCGAACCGGGGCAGGCACAGCCAGTCGATGGAACCGTCTCTGCCGACCATGGCAGCGGTTTCCAGGTCGCTGATGAGGGCGTAGTCCTCGATGGGTGCGTTCATGATCGAAGCCGCGCTGCCGTGTGCATTGCCGCTTCCGCAGGATACGTCCGTGACACGGGAGTTCGCCTCCTGGCCCCGTCACGAGGGCCGTCCCACGGGGAACGGCTCGGTCGCCCGCAGGGGTCCCCGGGCCTCCGCCGCGAACCAGTCGGCGGTGTGCCGCAGACCGTCCTCCAGGGACACGCGCGGGTACCACCCGAGTGCCTCCCGCGCGCGGGAGATCACGGGGCGCCGGCGGACGGGGTCGTCGACCGGCAGGGGCAGGAAGCGCAGCCCGCTGCGCGATCCGGTGATCGTCACGACGAGCTCCGCGAGCTCCCGCACGGTCCGCTCGTTGGGGTTCCCGAGGTTGAACGGGCCCGCCCGGTGTGAATCGATCATGGCCATCAGGCCCCGGACGAGGTCGTCGACGTAGCAGAAGCTGCGGGTCTGGCTGCCGTCCCCGAAGAGGGTCAGGGGCTCGCCGGAGAGGGCCTGCCGGATGAAACTGGAGACCACCCGGCCGTCGTAGGAACGCATGCGGGGGCCGTAGGTGTTGAAGATGCGGACGATCCCCACGTCGACCGCCCGGGTCCGCCGGTACGCCATGGCAAGGGCCTCGGCGTAGCGCTTGGCCTCGTCGTAGACGCTGCGGGGTCCGACGGGGTTGACGTGTCCCCAGTAGGACTCGTCCTGCGGATGCACCTTGGGATCGCCGTAGACCTCGCTGGTGGACGCCAGGACGAACCGGGCCGAGTGCCCGTCGGCGAGCCGCAGCATGTGCTCCGTCCCCCTGCTGCCCGCGGCCAGCGTCTCCAGCGGGAAGCGCTGGTAGTCGACGGGCGAGGCGGGGCTCGCGAGGTGCACCACGGCGTCCACGTCCCCGGCGACGCTGAACGTCTCGGTGACGTCCCACGCCTCGAAGGCGAACCGGGGATCGTGCCGGAGCGGGGCGATGTTGGCGGGTCTGCCCGAGGACAGGTTGTCCAGACAGCGGACGCTGTCACCTCGGTTCAGCAGGGCCTGGCACAGGTGCGATCCCAGGAAGCCGGCTCCGCCTGACACGACGACACGCATGGTCTCTCCTCCCGCCGGTCAGATGGGTCCCGGACGGCCGAGCGCGTGCAGCGCCCATCCCGCCGAGCTCCACCGTTCCGGGTCCAGGGTGTTCCGGGCGTCCACCAGGACCGGGGAGCGCACCACCGTCGCGAGCGCGGCGGGGTCCAGGTCCCGGTACTGGGGCCACTCGGTGAGGTGCAGGACGACATCGGCCCGCTCGCAGGCCTTGGTCACGTCCAGGGCGAACTGGAGCGCGGGGTACGCCACTCGGGCGTTGTCGATCGCCTCGAAGTCGTGCACGCGGACCTGTGCTCCGCGGCGGCGGATCTCGTCGGCGACCACGAGTGCGGGCGAGTCCCGGACGTCGTCGCTGCCGGGCTTGAAGGCGGCACCGAGCACCGCGACGCTCCGGCCGGCGAAGGAGCCTCCCACGAGGCGCGCGGCGAGGTCGACGGTGCGCAGGCGCTGCCGGGTGTTGATCTCGTCGACCTGGCGCAGGAAGCGGACTGAGCCGCCTAGTCCGAGTTCCTCGCCGCGGGTGGCGAAGGCCCGGATGTCCTTGGGCAGGCAGCTCCCGCCGAATCCGAGTCCGGGGGCGAGGAACCGGGGTCCTATGCGGGAGTCCCGGCCCATCGCCTCGGCCAGGGTGAGCACGTCGGCGCCGGCGGCCTCGCAGATCTCGGCCATGGCGTTGATGAAGGAGATCTTGGTGGCGAGGAAGGAGTTGGAGGCGACCTTCACCAGTTCGGCGGTGGCCGGGTCGGTGGCGATGAACGGGGTGCCCGCCTCCAGGAGCGGCGCGTAGATCTCCCTGAGGCGCGCCTCGGCCCAGTCGGCGCCCTTCCTGGTGCCGACCACGATGCGTTCGGGCCGCAGGGTGTCCTGGACGGCACGGCCCTCGCGCAGGAATTCCGGGTTCCAGGCCACGTCGGCCCGTGGAGCGGCGACGCGCAGCCGTTCGGCGAGGCGCGTCGCGGTGCCGACCGGGACGGTGGACTTGCCGACCACCAGGACCCGTTCGTGACCGCTGCCGCGGAGCCCGGACGCCAGGCCGTCCACGGCCGCATCCACGTAACGCAGGTCCGCCGCGCCCGTGTCGGGATGCTGGGGTGTGCCGACGCAGACGAAGTGCGTGTCGGCGAAGCGGGCGGCCTCGGCCGGTGAGGTGGTGAAGCGCAGCCGGCCCGTGTCCACGGCCTTCATGAGTGTCTCGGACAGGCCGGGCTCGAAGAACGGGGGCGTGCCCGCGGTCAGGGCGGCGATCCTGTCCTCGTCGACGTCGACGCCGAGCACCTCGTGCCCGATGTCGGCCATGCAGGCGGCGTGCACCGCGCCGACGTATCCGGTGCCGATGACTGTCAGACGCATGTCGTTCTCCGTGGTCGGCGTGCGGTCGGCTCGTGGCCGCCGGGCGGGTGGGTGTCTGCGGGGGCGAAGGAATCAGGGGCGCGCGGCGCTTTCCGGGACGCGCCCGCCTGCGGCCCGGCCCGGCAGTCCGCGGTGGCGAACGTCGCCGGCCCCGCGCGGGGTCCCGGGCGCGGAGGGGGCCTCGGGAGTGAAGCGGGCCTCGGGCGCCGAGCGTTCCTCGGGCTCGCGGGTGGTCTCAGACGCCCAGCAGGCCTCGGGCTCGCAGGGAGTCCCAGATGCCGGGCATCCATCCGACACGAAGAGGGCCTCGGGCACCGAGCGTGCATCCGGCGCGAAGGTGGCCTCGGGCTCGCAGGGAGTCCCGGATGTCAGGCATACCTCGGACGCGAAGGGGGTCCCGGATCCTGGGCGGGCCTCCGGCGTGAAGGGGGCGCGGACTCGGCGGCCGCCCTGACGGCCCATCACCGCGGCCTCGCGCGGATGGCGGAGGATCCAGCCGACCGCGCGTGCGGCGGCTCCCGGGGCGGCCGGTGCCACGAGCAGTCCCGTGGCTCCGTGCTCCACCAGGTCGGGCACCCCGATCACGGCCGTCGCGACGACGGGCCGGGCGGCGGCCAGTGCCGTGGTGAGCGCGCGGCCCGGACCCTCGCACAGGGAGGTGGTCACGAACACGTCCAGCCCGGCGACGAGCCGGTCGGCGTCCGGACACGGTCCGGTGAGCGTCACCTCGACGCCGAGGTCCGCGGCGAGCCGTCGCACCTCTCCCGCCAGCGGGCCGTCCCCGATCATGACGAACGCGGTGTCCGGGTGTTCCGCCCGGACCGCGGCCGCCATGCGGACGAAGGCGAGGGGGTTGTTCCGGGTGTCGACGCTGCCGGCGGTGCCGACGAGTGCCGCCTTCCGGGGGACACCGAGCCGCTCGCGGGCGGCGGGGTCGAACGTCTCGGGGATGTCGCCCAGCCGTAGGGCGGCGGGCGGGACCTCTCCGCGGTCCGGCGGGGCCACGGGTTCCTCGGGCGCCGCACGCGTCACGCGCGGGGCGAGGGCGGGGAACCGGTGGGCCAGTCGCCGTGTCACGCGCTCCAGTCCGCGGTGCACCGGGTGCCCGGGGCGTGCCGTGTACGGGTGGAAGCTCCGTCCGTCGAGGGTGTGCACCACGACGGGGGCGCGGCACAGCCGTGCGGCGACCCGGCCGAGGGACCCGCCCTTCACGGAATGGGTGTGTACGACCGTGAACCGCTCACGGCGGATGAGCCGCACGAGCCGTCCGAGGACGAGTACGTCGGCGGGGCCCAGGGCGTGCCGGAAACCCGGTGTCTCCAGGGTGCGCACGCCCGCGGCCCGCGCCGGTTCCCACAGGTCACCGCCCGGCACTCCGGCGACCCACACCTCGTAGCGGTCGGGGTCCGTGCTCTCGGCCGCCAGCAGGGTGCCGTCGCCGGCACCCGCCCAGAAGCGGGTGACGACGTGCAGGACCTTGATCCGCGGCAGGACCGGTGCCGGGGGCAGTGCCCCGACGGGCGCGACCGGCGGGAGCGGCGCGGTCCTGTCGCCGGCCGTGCCGTCCGGCCTTCCCGGACGGGGGGCGCGCGTCCCGTACAGCATCAACGATCACCACCGATGGACATCTCTGCAAATACGTAAATTTACGACGTATACGTACATCATCACCCCCCTGCTCGTTCCGGTCAATCCAGAGCATTCGGTCCCCATACGCCGTATACATACACCTAGGCCCCATAGGCGAATAGAGTCGACAACAGCGGGATTTCGGGTGGGGCGTACGGAGGCGGACATGGCCAGGGAACGGGCGCGGGACAAGAGCGGTGAGGCCGCCAAACCGGCGCGGCGCGCCAGCGACCGGGGCCACTACGGGCGGCTGAGCCGGCAGCTCGTGCTCGCGGCCGCCCTTGACCTGGTGGACGAGGAGGGACTCTCGGCCCTGAGCATGCGCCGGCTCGGCGCCCGGCTCGGCGTCGAGGCCATGGCCCTGTACCGCTACGCCGAGGGCAAGGACGCCCTGCTGGACGGACTGGTCGAGGCCCTCCACGTCGAACTGGACGAGCGTCTGTCCGCCGGTTCCCCGGAGGGCTCCGCCGCGCCCGACCCGGCCGCCTGGCGCGACGAACTCCACCGGATCGCGCGGGCGATGTACGAGGTCTGCCTCTCCCACCCCAGGGCCGTGCCGCTGCTCGCCACCCGCATGCTCGCCGTTCCACTGGCCCGCAGGCCGCTCGCCGTGCTCAAGGAGCACGAGCGGGTGCTCGCGCTGCTCCACGACGCGGGACTCGGCAGTGCCCGCTCCGCGGCCGTCTTCCGCGCCTTCACCGGCTGGGTCCTCGGCTATGTGTCCGTGGAACTGCGCGCGATGGTGGACAACCCGGACGAGGAGGACCCCGCCTTCCGACTGGGCCTGCACCGGATGCCGCCCCAGGAACTCCCCCGGCTCCGCGCGATCACCGCGACCCTCGCCGAGCGGGGCGGCCCGGACGGACTGGACGCCGGTCTGGACGCCCTGCTGGACCGCTTCGCACAGGACTGAAGATGCAGCGGTCCGCACCCCGGGCCTACGATCAACAGTGCCCCAGAACCCGGCGAACGGTCCAGTGCCGTCCGACGTAGGGAGGCGGTTCGGCTTGCTGCGGGCACATCACCGCGCAGGCGGCCTCCTGCGGCCACGGCGCCTCGGTGTCTACGCCATCCTGGTGACGGCGACCACCGTCATCTACATGGCTGTTCCCGCGACCCGGACCCCGCTGTGGGCCGTCATCGGACTCGGCGGCGTCGCCGCCATGCTCACCGGAATCCTCGTCAACCGCCCGGCCCACCGCTGGCCGTGGCTCCTGCTGGCCGCCGGGCTGCTGGCCTTCTCCGCGGGCGACACGTCGTACAACGTGATGGAGTCCTACTTCCACTTCAACAACCCGTTCCCGTCCCCCGCGGACGCCTGCTACCTCGCCGTGTATCCGCTGTTCGCCGCGGGGCTCTACGGCCTCGTCCGCTACCGCTGGCCCGGCCACGACCTCCCCAGTCTGCTCGACGCGCTGATCTTCGCGCTGGGGCTCGCGCTGCCGGTCTGGGTCTTCCTCGTGCAGCCGCTCACCCATGTGCCGGGCATGACGTGGCAGCAGCGCGCCATAAGCATCGCCTACCCCCTCGGCGACGTCCTCGTCCTCGCGATGCTGGCCCGCCTGCTGGCCGCGAGCCCCGGCTCCGGCCGTATCCGCTCCGTCCAGCTCCTCGTGCTGGGCACCGCGACCCTGCTCACCTTCGACATCGCGTACGGGATTCTCCAGCTCAACGACCTGTGGCAGACCGGGACCCTGCTGGACTCCGGCTGGATCGTGTTCTACACCGCCTGGGGACTCGCCGGACTGCATCCCTCGATGGTCGCTTTGACCCGGCCGGTGGAGCGGCAGGAGTCCCTGCGTCCGACACGCCGCCGACTGCTGATGCTCGCCGCGGCCACCCTGGTGGCGCCCGGAATCCTGCTGTACGAGGGACGGCGCGGAAACGCGCAGGACGCCGCCGTGATCGCGGTCTTCTCCGCCGCGCTGTTCCTGCTGGTGATCCTCCGGCTCTCCGGGATGGTGGTGGCCCACCGCAGCGCCGTGGCACGCGAGCTGGCGCTGCGCACGGCGGCCACGGCCCTCGTCGCGGCGTCGCGGCCGCAGGACGTGGCGCGGGCCTGCGACACCACCGTCAGCACCTTGTTCGGGCCCAAGGTCGTCCACGGGAGTCTCGTCCTGTCGGCCGAGTACGCGAGCGGGCTGGAGACCCGCCACTCGCATCTGGTGCCCACCGCCGAACTCGGGCCGGACATCGCGGGCCGGCTCGACGGTCTGCCCACCACCCTGGTGTGCCCCATGATCCCGCCCGACGAGCCGACCGGAGAGCTGCCGGGCGTGCTGATGGCGGCGGGCCCCGAACAGCAACTGCGAGAGATCCAGAGCTCGCTGGAGATCCTGGCCTCGCACGCCGGTCTGGCCGTGGCACGCATCGCGCTGCGGCAGGAGATCATCCGCAAGGAGAGCGAGGCGTACTTCCGCACGCTGGTGCGCAACGCCTCGGACGTCATCCTGATCGTCGAGGACGACAACGCGGTCCGGTACGCGAGCCCCTCCGCGCGAGCCGTCTTCGGCCAGGTGGAGCTGACCGGGGTGCCGCTGCCCGAGCTGGTGGACTCCAGCGACCGGACACGGGTGGTCAGGGGACTCGCCGCCCTGCGGAACGGCGGCGCCCCCGAGACCCACGACCACTGGTGGGTACTGCGCGACGGCAACCGCATCGAGGCCGAGGTGCGTTGCAGCGATCTCCGCAAGGACCCCACGGTCGCCGGTCTGGTCATCACCCTGCGGGACGTGACCGAGCAACGGCGCCTGGAACACGAGCTGACGGAGCGGGCGTTCCACGATCCGCTGACCGGTCTGCCCAACCGGACCCTGCTCCTGGAGCGGATCGAGCGCGCCCTGCTGCGCAGCCGCCGCGGGACGACGCTCACCTGTCTGCTCTTCATCGACCTCGACGACTTCAAGATGGTCAACGACACGATGGGGCACTCCACCGGCGACCATCTGCTGACCGCCGTCGGCGAGCGGCTCTCGGGGGCGCTGCGCCGCACGGACACCGCAGCCCGGCTCGGGGGCGACGAGTTCGCGGTGCTGATGGAGGACGCGAAGAAGCCGCTGGACGCCGAACTCCTGGCCGCCCAGGTGATCCAGGCGCTGAGCAGGCCGTTCAGCCTCCGCGAGGGCTCGGTGAGCGTGTCGGCGAGCGTCGGCGTGGCCACCGCCAGGGACAGCACGGACGCCGAGGAACTCCTCGGCCACGCCGACCTGGCCCTCTACGCGGCCAAGGCCGCGGGCAAGCGGCAGTGGCGCAGATTCCTGCCGCGACTCCGGGTGCGGATGGTGGAACGGCACGATCTTCAGGCTCGCCTCGACGGCGCCGTCGCCCGGTCCGAGTTCACCCTGCGGTACCAGCCCGTCGTCGACATCAGCGCGGGCGAGGTGGTCGGCTTCGAGGCGCTGGCCCGCTGGCCGCATCCGCACCACGAGCCGGTTCCGCCGGACCAGTTCATCGCCCTCGCCGAGGAGACGGGACACATCACGCCCCTGGGCGCGTGGGTCCTGTCGAACGCCACCACCGACATCGCCGCACTCCAGCGGACGGCCGACGGGGCGGACCCGCCGTACGTCAGCGTGAACGTCTCGCCGCGCCAGTTCCGCGACACGGGGTTCCTGGGCGAGGTGCGCCGCGCACTGGAGACCCCCGGGCTCGCGCCCGGGTCGCTCCAGCTCGAACTCACCGAGACCGTGCTGATGCGCCGGGACGCGCAGATTCAGGCGGTCCTGTATTCGCTGAAGGACCTCGGGGTACACATAGCCGTGGACGACTTCGGCAGCGGCTACTCCTCGCTGCGGTACCTGCGTGACTTTCCCGTCGACGTCCTGAAGATCGACAAGACGTTCATCGACGACATCGCGCTGGACACCCGGCAGGTCGCGCTGGTCGAGGGAATCGTCGGTCTGGCCGACACCCTGGGCATCCAGGTGATCGCCGAGGGGATCGAGGATCCGGTGCAGCGGGACCTCCTGGCCGGCATGGGGTGCCGGTTCGGACAGGGTTTCCTCTTCGCCCGGCCGATGACGGTGCAGCAGAGCGAGTTCCTGCTGCGGCAGCGCGACGGGGTTCGTACCCCGGCACGGTCCGCCGCCAGGGCGGCGGAAACGAGGTACGCCATGGGACAGACGGATCCGGAATCCGCCGGCCCGCGCAAGCAGCCGCCGCCCCTGCCCGAGGCGACGGGGATCGACGGCGGGCAGCCGGACGGCCCGCGGCCGGACCGGCCACGGACGGACGGGCCACAGTCGGACGGGCCACAGTCGGACGGGCCCAGGACGGATGGGCCAAGGACGGACGGGCCACGGACAGACGGGCCACGGACAGACGGCAAGCGGACCGACGGCACGCAGACGGAGAGCACCCGCCGCTCCAGGCGCTGGCGCGACCTCGAGCATCTGCGGCAGACCAGCCCCATGAGCGACGCCGTGCTGGACGAGGTACGCGGCCGGCACATCCGCAGCGGCGACCACTGGATGATCGACTTCGCCTCCTGCAACTACCTCGGCTTCGACTGCGATCCGGAGATCATCCAGGCGATCGAGCCGGCCGTGCGCCGCTGGGGCACCCACCCGAGCTGGTCCCGGCTGATCGGCAGTCCGCGGCTGTACCCCGACATCGAGGAACGGCTGGCCGACCTGCTCGGCGCCCCGGACACGCTGCTGCTGCCCACGCTGACCCTGATACACGCCTCGGTGATACCCGCCCTCGCGGGCCAGGGTCATGTCTTCGTCGAGGCCACCGCACACCGGACCGTGTTCGACGGCTGCGTGGGGGCCCGCGGGCAGGGCGCGACGCTGCACCGTTTCCACGCCGGACGCCCCGCCGAACTGGCCGCCCTGCTGGACGAGGTCCCGGCCGACCTGCCCCGGCTCGTCTGTCTGGACGGCGTGAACAGCATGAGCGGGAACATCCCCGACCTGCCGAGGCTCGCCGAGGTGTGCAGGCCGCGGAACGCCCTGCTGTACGTCGACGACGCGCACGGCTTCGGCGTCATCGGGGAGCGCGGCCCGCACGAGTCGTGTCCGTACGGCGACCGCGGCAACAGCATCGTCCGGCACGCGGGAGAGTCGTACGAGGGGATCGTGCTCGTCGGCGGATTCTCCAAGGCGTACTCGTCGCTGCTGGCCTTCGTGGCGCTTCCGAGCGCGCTCAAGGACCGCCTCAAGACGGCGGCGGGCCCCTACCTCTACTCGGGGCCGTCCCCCACCGCCTCCCTCGCCACGGCGATGGCCGGCCTCGATGTCAACGACAGCCGCGGGGACGACATCCGGGCCGATCTGTACCGCAAGACCGTGCGGGTGCTCGACCATCTGGAGGGACTCGGGGTGGGCACGCTCAACACGGACCGGCTGCCGATCATCGAGATCCCCCTGGCCGATGCCGACGACCTGGACGCGGTCGGCGGGTTCCTGTGGGACAACGGCATCTATGTGACCCTGGCGGCCTATCCCCTCGTACCACGCGACCGGGTCGGTTTCCGGGTCCAGCTCACCGCGCTCAACTCCGACGAGGACGTCGACCGGCTCAACGACACACTCACCCGGCTCACCGAGCGCTATCGGCTGCGGCCGAAGGACGGAGTCAGCGATGGTGGTTCTCAATGACGACGTGAACTGGGACAGTTGGCCCGTCGAGGACTATCTGAGCGAGAACTACCGCGAGTTGCACCCCTCGGACGCGGCGGTCATCACCCACCACAGCGCGTTCTACCGCGCGTTCGCGCCGGGCGGCATCGGCCGGTCCGTGGAAGTCGGGGCCGGTCCCAACCTCTATCCGCTGATCCTGGCGTCCGCCGCGAGCCGCCGCATCGACGCCGTGGAGGCGGGTGCCTCCAACGCAGCCTATCTGGAACGGCAGTTGAGCGGTCCGCCGGAGGAGAGCTGGCTGCCGTTCCACGCGCTGTGCCGCGGCCTCAACCCGGACATCCCCGAGACCCTGGACGCGGCACTGTCCCCGGTGCGCCTGGTGCACGGCGACCTGAGGTCCATCGAACCGGGCGGCTACGACCTCGCCTCCATGCACTTCGTGGCCGAGGGGGCCACCGAGGACTTCGAGGAGTTCAAGGACTTCTGCCGCCGGTTCGTCCGATGCGCGGTGCCGGGCGGGCATCTGGTCGCCGCCTTCATGGAGAACATGCCGACCTACCGGATCGGCGCCGCGTCCCGCTGGCCCGGCTGCCCGGTGGACACCGACGTGATCACCGAGGTGTTCACCCCGCTGACCGACCGGCTCACGGTCAGCAGGATCCCGTCGGACCCGACCCTGCCGGACTACGGGGACTCCGGCATGGTCCTGCTCACCGGGGTCGCGGCCACCTCCACGGACTCAGCCGAGTTCCAGTGACGTCACCCCGTACACCCGTTCACCCGCGAACTCCCTGACCGGCCCGGTGTACATGCGGGCCGTCTCGAAGGAGGGGGTCAGACCCAGCTCCTCGACCAGGGCGACGGCCGCCGCGTTCGTCCGGGGCACGTCGACGGCGAGCGCCCTGCCGTCGGCGTCGGCGGCGAGCGCGGAGAACAGGGCGCGTGCGTCGTCGGCGGTGTCGGCGAACAGGGGGCCGACCCGCAGGGAGTCGCGCGCCGGCCTGATCACGGCGTAGCCGCTCAGCCGGCCGCCGTCGGTGTGCCGGACGAAAGTGTGGTGTCCGGGGGCGGTCAGCCACGACTCCAGGAACACCGGCCGGTCGGCCGGGTAGCAGGCGCTGTCGTACGCCGAGATCGCCTCGTGGTCCGCGGGACCGGCCGCGCGCACGCCCGCCGGTTCCTCCCCGGTCGGCACCACACCGGTGAACCGGGCGGTCCGGTAGGCGAGTTCGAAACCGGACTTGCGGTAGTTGTCCTGCTGCGCGACCACGCCGTCGAGGCCGACGGTCCGGCCGCCCGCGTGGGCGAGGGCCGTCTCCCAGGTGGCGAGGCCGTAACCGTTCCCGCGCAGACCGGGGCGTACGAGATAGAAGCCCAGGAAGGCGTAGTCGGCGCCGTAGTTGACCACCGAGATGGCCGAGACCGGCTCCCCGTCGACGCGTCCGATGAAGAATCCCCCGGAATCCTGCGTGAAGAAGCTCGCGCTGTCGGACAGGCCGGGATTCCATCCCTCGTCCGCGGCCCAGTCGCCGACGACCTTCCAGTCGTCGAGCGTGGCCTGGCTGACGACGAGGCCGTCGGGTCCCGGAGGGGTCATGGGGCACTCCAATGCGTACGGGTCGGATGCGCGTCGGCGGACGGGCGCGGTACGCCGGCCGGCCGGTCGCGCAGCATCCTTCCCGATCTCCGTGCCGCCCGCAGCGACGGTCACCGCGCACCGGAAGGGATTCGGCCACCTCCGCACACACCCGGCTCGACACCGTCACCCGGCACTCGAAGGAGGCCCCATCGGTCACCCGTCCGACGGAGCCTCCCGTTCGTGACCGCTGGGGGTCAGCGCACCGCGCCCGGCCGGAACCGGCGGAACAGGACGGCGCCGCCCAGCAGCATCGCCGCGCTCGCCGCGACGGCCGGCATCGCGCCGTCCGCGCCCGTGTGGGCGAGGGTGGCCACGGCCCCGCCCCTCTCCGTGATCTGCTCCGGGCCGACGGGGGGAACCTCCGCGGCCGGGGTGGACGGCCTCGGGGCGGGCTTCACACCGGGGTGGGCCCGCACGGGCTCGGCATCCGAGGTGTTGACCGACTCGTTCCCGACGGCCGCGTTGCCGAGGCCGACCGCCGTCACGGAGTTGCCGCTGACGTTGACCGGGAGATCCACCGGGAGCTGCAGGCCGTTGCCCGAGAGCACACCCGGCGAATCCTTTCCGCTGCCGTGCGCGACCGCGCCCCCGCCGTCGTGGCCGCCGCCACCGGCCCTGCCGACATGACCGGCGGTGCCGCCGTGCGCTCCGGCTCCGCCGTGCCGCACGCCGCCGACCGCGGCCGTGCCGCCGCCCTGGTTGGCGCACCGGTTGCCCGCGGCGGGGTTGAGCAGCCCGACCACGTTCACCGTGTTCCCGCACAGGTTCACGGGCACGTGCACGGGGAGCTGGACGGTGTTGCCGGAGATCAGGCCGGGCGAGCCTGCCGCCGCGCCGTCCGCCGCGGAGTCGGCGTGCGCCGGCATGGCCGCGACCAGCGCGCCCGAGGCGGCGGCCGCGGCGATCAAACCATTTCGGGTCACCCGTTTCATTCGTTCACTGCCTTCCTGACAACGACGTGGGCGATCGCCCACATTGCCAAGAACGCCTGCGGACCGTTCGAGTTATGGCTTGGCGGCCTTTCACCCCTTCGAGCGTCCCGTATTTCGAACGGCCGCCGCACCCGTACGGAGACAGCGGCGCGAGGTGGGGGACGACGGCCGGATCGGCTCGTCCGGAGGCGTGCCCCAAAAGCCGCGTCTATCGTGATCCGGGAGGTATCGCCGGTCCACCGCAGGCGACCCTGGAGGCAGCATGCTGTCCGTGCACCAACGCTTCGCGGTCGCCGGAGCCGCCACCGCGACGCTGACCCTGCTGGCGGCGGGTCTGCCGACGGCGGCGACCGCCGACGCCGGACCCGACCTGGCCCGCTTCCGGCACCAGAAGGTCGCATGGGCGGCCTGCAAGGGCGAGGGCATGCCCAAGGACCTGCAGTGCGGCAAGGTCACCGTCCCCCTGGACTACGCACGGCCGAACCGGGGCACGCTCGACCTGGCGCTGGCCCGCTACCGGGCGACGGGCCACTCGCGGGGTTCGGTGGTGCTGAACTTCGGCGGTCCGGGCGGGGCGGGCGTTCCCGGCCTCGCCGCGAGCGGCAAGGACTTCATGGGTCTGACGAACGGCTACGACGTGGTGACCTTCGACCCCCGCGGAGTGGGCCGTTCCTCGCCGGTGAGCTGCGGCGACGGTGTGGACGAGATCTTCGGGGCCGCCGCGGCCGACACCGATGTGCAGGCGGCGCTCAAGGCGGTCAAGAAGGCCGCCGACACCTGCGCCCGGCACTCGGGGGCCGTCCTCCCCCACATCGGCACGGTCGACGCCGCCCGCGACCTGGACGTGATACGCCAGGCCCTCGGCGACAAGAAGCTCAACTACCTCGGATTCTCGTACGGGACGCGGCTCGGCGCGGTGTACGCGGCGCAGTTCCCCAAGAACACGGGACGGATGGTGCTCGACGGGGTCGACACCCTCACCGAGCCGATCGCCGAGCAGGGCCGCATAGGCGCGGAGGGACAGCAGACCGCGCTCGACGACTTCATCACCTGGTGCGCGAAGAACCTGGCCTGCCCGTTCGGCCAGGACGCGCGCGGCGCCGGCGAGCAGATGGTCCAGCTCGTCAAGTCGCTCGACGAGGACCCGGTGATGTCGGACTTCGGCCAGGAGTTCTCCGGACAGGACCTGGTGGGGGCGATCAGCCAGGCGCTGTACAGCAAGGAGATGTGGCCCGTCCTCGAACAGGCCCTCAGCCTGCTGATCCAGGACGGCGACACCCACGGACTCACCCAGCTCTACAGCGGTGCCTCGCTGCCCGCCACCTCCACGCCCGTCCGGCGGCCGTCACCGCGGAACGGAGGGCTCGTCGACGCGGAGGACGTCCCCCTCGACAACCTCCCCGCCGCCCTGATGGCCATCAACTGCGCCGACGACCCCGACCGGCCCAGCGCCGGTGAGGTCGCCCGGCAGGTCGCCCGGCTGCGCGCCGCCTACCAGGAGGCGTCTCCGGTCTTCGGGCAGTACCGGCTCGCCCAGGTGCTGATGTGCTACGGCCGCCCGAAGGGCACCGACTACATACGCGAGAAGGTCCGCGACGTCCCCGCCTCGAAGATGCTGCTGGTCGGCACCCGCGGGGACCCGGCGACCCCCTACCGCTGGACCCTGGAGACCGCCAGACGTCTCGGTTCGTCCGCCGTGGTGCTCGACAACAAGGGCGACGGGCACACCGGGTACGCGTCCTCGAAGTGCGTGCACCGCAAGGTCGACGACTTCCTGCTGTACGGGTCCCTGCCGGCCGACGGGAGCTCCTGCGGTCCGCAGGACACGGACGGCTACTGACGGACACCCCACGGGGTGAGCGGGACGACCCGGGCGGGTCTCCCGATCAGCGGCTTTCGTCCCCATGGGTTTGACTCGGGGTGTGCGCCGGATGCTCCCACTGCTGCTCGTCGCCCTCGGTGCGGCCGGGGCGCTGCTCCTGGCGGGCGCGGTCTCGGCGTGGTGGTGGTGCGCGGCGGGCCCGCTGCTCGCGCTGACCGCGCTCGGCGCCGGGGACCTCGCGCAGCGCCGTGACGCCGTGCGGCGCAACTATCCGCTGCTCGGCCGTGTGCCGTTCCTGCCGGAGGCCCTGCGCCCGAGGGGCCGGCGGTACCTCTTCGGGCGCGACGCGGACGGACAGCCCTACGGCCGGAGCGTCCGCGCCCTCGTGTACGAGCGTGCCGAGGGGGTCGAGGCCGAGGAGCCGTTCGGCACGGAGCGTGACGTGTACGAGGACGGCCACGAGTTCCTGGAGCCGTCGTTGCGCCCGGTGGAGGTGCCGGACGAGCCGCCCGTCGTCCGGGTGGGTGGCCCCGACTGCGCCCAGCCCTACGACATGGCCCTCCTGAACGTCTCCGCGATGAGTTTCGGGGCCCTGTCGCCCAACGCCGTCCTGGCGCTCAACAGGGGTGCGGCGCTGGGGGGTTTCGCGCACGACACCGGCGAGGGCGGCCTGTCGGACCACCATCTGCGGGGCGGCGGTGATCTCGTCTGGGAGATCGGCACGGGGTACTTCGGGTGTCGTACCCCCGAAGGGGACTTCGAGGCACGGGAGTTCGCGGACAAGGCCGCGCTGCCCGAGGTGAAGTGCGTGTCGCTGAAGCTCTCCCAGGGAGCGCGACCGGGGGCGGGCGGTGTGCTGCCGGGGGCGAAGGTGAACGCGGAGATCGCCCGTGAGCGCGGTGTGCCGAAGGGCGTGACCGTGGTGTCCCCTCCGGATCACCGGGTGTTCTCGACGCCGAGGGAGCTGGTGCGGTTCATCGCGCGGATGCGGGAGCTGGCGGGCGGCAAGCCCACCGGTTTCAAGCTGTGTGTCGGCTCGCGGCGCGAGTTCCTGGCGGTCTGCAAGGCGATGCTCGCCGAGGGAGTGACACCCGACTTCGTCGTGGTGGACGGCTCGGAGGGCGGCACGGGTGCCGCGCCCCCGGAGTTCGCCGCCGGCGTCGGTATGCCGCTGACCGAGGGGCTGATCACGGTGCACAACGCGCTGGTCGGCAGCGGACTGCGGGACCGGGTCCGGATCGGCGCGAGCGGCCGGGTCGCCACCGGCTCGGACATCGTCAAACGGCTCCTCCAGGGGGCCGACTACACCAACGCGGCCCGGGCGATGATGTTCGCCCTCGGCTGTGTCCAGGCCCGGCGCTGCCACACGGACACCTGCCCGACCGGAGTGGCGACCCAGGATCCGCGCCGGGTCCGCGCGCTGGACGTGGCCGACAAGTCCGAGCGGGTACGGCGCTACCAGCGGGCCACCGTGCTCAGCGCGAGCCGGATCATGGCCGCGATGGGGGTACGGGATCCCGGTGAGCTCACCCCGCACCTGCTGCTGCGGCGCGTCGGGCCGACGACGGTGAGCTCGTACGCGGAGCTCTACGAGTGGCTGGCGCCCGGGGAACTGCTCGCCGGGCCGCCCCCGTCCTGGGCGTCGGACTGGGGCGCCGCCGATCCGGACTCCTTCTGAGCGCCCGGGCGGGGAAGGCTCCGCCCGGGCGTCCGCCGAACCTCCGTCGGACGTCGGCCCCGGCCTCGTCCGGGCGTCAGAAGTCGACGGGGTCCCGCACGATGGGGCAGGTCATGCAGTGACCGCCGCCGCGCCCTCGTCCCAGTTCGGACCCGACGATGGTGATGACCTCGATGCCGGCCTTGCGCAGCAGGGTGTTGGTCTGGGTGTTGCGGTCGTAGGTGAACACCACGCCGGGTTCCAGGGCGACGGCGTTGTTGCCGCTGTCCCACTGCTGGCGCTCGGAGGCGTACACGTCGCCGCCGGTCTCGACGATCCGCAGTTCGGACAGTCCCAGCGCCTCGGCGACGACGTCGGTGAACGCGCGTGAGCCCTCGTCGGTGAGTTCGATGCCGGGTGCCTTGTCGCCGGGCCGCAGGGAGAACGTGTGCACCGAGTCCATGATGGCCGGATACAGGGTGACGAGGTCGCGGTCGGCGAAGGTGAAGACGGTGTCGAGGTGCATCGCGGACCGCAGCTTCGGCATGCCCGCGACGACGACGCGCTCGGCCGCTCCGCCCTCGAACAGGGCGGCCGCGACCTGGCTGATGGCCTGCCGGGAGGTGCGTTCGCTCATGCCCATGAGGACGACGCCGTTGCCGACCGGCATGATGTCGCCGCCCTCGAACGTGGCCTGGCCCCAGGAGAGTTCGGGGTCGCCCCACCACACCGTGGAGCCCGTGAAGTCCGGATGGAAGGAGTAGACGGCCTTCATCAGGAGCGTCTCGTCGTGCCGGGCCGGCCAGTAGAGCGGGTTGAGGGTCAGACCTTCGTAGAGCCAGCACGTGGTGTCGCGGGTGTACAGGGTGTTGGGCAGTGGCGGCATGAGGTATTCGCGCACGCCGGTCGATTCGCGGGCCAGGGAGAGGTAGCCGGTGCGGAACTCGTCGGGCAGGTCGGCGGTGGAGAGTCCGCCGATCAGGAACTCGGCGAGGGCGGCGGGTTCGAGGGTTTCCAGGAAGGCCCGGGTGCCGTCGACGAGTCCGGGTCCGACCTCGTTCGGGGTGATCTTCCGGTCGAGGAGCCAGTCCTTCGCCGCGGGCAGGGCCATGCTCTGGGCGAGCAGGTCGTGCAGTTCCACGACCTCCACCCCGCGCCCGCGGAGCTTGTTGACGAAGTCGGCGTGATCGCGCTGGGCGTTCTCCACCCACATCACGTCGTCGAAGAGCAGGTCGTCGGCGTTGGTCGGGGTGAGCCTGCGGTGGGCGAGGCCCGGTGCGCAGACCAGGACCTTGCGCAGCCTGCCGACCTCGGAGTGGACGCCGTACGGCGGACGGCTCGTGGTGTCTTGACTGGTCACGGTGTGCCTTTCTCCGGCGGAGGCCGACGGGTCACAGACTGATCCAGCCCAGCGCCAGGGCGACGATCCCTGTGACGGCACCGGCGACCGAGACGACGAGGATGACCAGTTCGCGGGGCGAGAACGGTGTCCTGCCCTGTTCGCGGCGCGCCATCACGAAGAGCACGGTGGCGGGCGCGTAGATGATGAAGGAGACGAGGAGGTACTTCAGCCCGGCCGCGTAGAGCAGGAACGCGGTGTAGACGGTGGCGAGGGCGGCGACGACGAGATCGCCGCCGAACCGGCGCCTGGCGATCTTCAGGGCGAAGGCCGCCGCCAGCAGGAACGGGATCAAGGTCAGGGCGCTGGTCAGGTCGAGCGCGAAGTTGAAGGCGTCGTCCGAAAAGAGGGTGACGACCAGGACCACCTGGGTGAGCACGGTGGTCAGCAGCAGCGCGGGCACCGGCACGTCGGCGCGCGTGGAGCGGGCCAGGAAGCGGGGCATGTCCTAGTCCTTGGCCGCGACGAACAGCACTTCGGCCGCCATCAGCGTCCAGGCGAGGTAGGCGCCGAGCACCGAGACGATGAGGCCGACGCTGACGAAGACCTCGCCCCAGGTGCCGACCGCGCTCTCCAGGACTCCGGCCATCGACGGTTGTCTGAGCTCGGCGATCTCCGCCATGGGCAGCAGCCCGTACGACACGATCGTGACCGAGGCGAAGACGGAGAACACGCTGAGGAAGCCGAGGACGGTGGCCCGGCCGACGTCCTCGCGGCGCTCGGCGTGCCGGGAGTAGACGCTCGCCCCCTCGACGCCGAGGAACACGAAGACGGTGGCCAGCATGGTGCCTTTGACCTGGTCGAAGAGTGAGCCCGCGTAGGCGGCGCCGCCCCAGTTGTCGGCGAAGACATGCGGCTTGAGGTAGAAGAGCGCCAGCACGACGAAGACGAGGATCGGAATGATCTTGGCCACGGTGACGATCCGGTTGATGGCCGCCGCTTCCTTCACCCCTCGCCGGATCAGGAGGAAGAAGGCCCACAGGCCGACCGAGGAGAGGACGACGGCGAGGACGGTGTCCCCGTCGCCGAGCGCGGGCGCGATGGCGCCGATCGTCGACATGATGAGCACCCAGTAGGTCACGTTGCCCACGCAGGCGCTGGCCCAGTAGCCGAAGGCCGAGAAGAATCCGAGGTATTCGCCGAAGCCGGCCTTGGCGTAGGCGTAGACACCCGCGTCGAGGTCGGGTCTGGCGACGGCGAGCCGCTGGAAGACGAAGGCGAGCATCAGCATGCCGGTACCGGCGACGGCCCAGGCGATCAGCGCGCCCGCGACACCCGTCTCCTGCGCGAACCGCCGCGGGAGGGAGAACACCCCGGCGCCGACCATGGAGCCGACGACCATCATGGCGAGCGTGACCAGGGTCAGCTTGGCGGCCGGTGCCGCCTCGGATTCGGTCTCGACCTGCGTCATGGGTGTCCTGCGGGGAGGGCATCGTCGTGCGCGACCACGATGCGGGCAACGTCATCTGGCAACCTGAGCGACATTAACAACCAATTGCCCGGAATGTGCGCCAGAGACCGGCGCCAGGGTGCTGCGTCATCGATCTCCGCGGCCGACAATCGGATCACCGGGCCGGAACGGCCTCGGCAGTCGTCGGAGAGGTGCGCACCGCGTGAGCGAGCTGTTGGGTGTGGCGGTCCTGGGTGCCGGACATATGGGAGCCGACCATGTACGCCGCCTGGACCGGGTGGTGAGCGGGGCCAGGGTCGCCGCCGTGGCTGATCCCGACACCGGGCGAGCCGAGAAGGCGGTCGCGGGCATCGACGGTGTGTCCGTCCACGCCGACGCGGCGGCCGCGCTCGACGCACCCGGGGTGGCGGCCGTCCTCGTCGCCTCCCCCGGCCCCGCGCACGAGGAGGCGCTGCTCGCGGCGTTCGCCCGAGGTCTTCCGGTGCTGTGCGAGAAGCCCCTGACGCCGGAGTCTGCCGGGGCGCTGCGGGTGATGGAGGCGGAGGTACGTCTCGGGCGACGGCTGGCCCAGGTCGGGTTCATGCGTCGGTACGACGCCGAGTACCGGCACCTGAAGTCCCTGCTGGACAGCGGCCGGCTCGGCCGCCCGCTGATGCTGCACTGCACGCACCGCAATGTCTCCTCGCCGCCCGGCTTCACCTCGGCGATGCTGGTCAACAGTTCCGTCTCGCACGAGATCGACGCGGCGCGCTGGCTGCTGGGGCAGGAACTCACCGCGGTGACCGTGGCGCGCCCCCGGTCGTCCGCGACCGCGCCCGAGGGGCTGATCGACCCTCAGTTCATCCTGTTCGAGACGGCCGGCGGGGCCCTGGTCGACGTCGAGGTCTTCGTGAACTGCGGATTCGGCTACCAGGTGGCGTGCGAGGCCGTGTGCGAATCGGGGAGCGCGCGGATCGGGGACGAACGCTCCATGGCCGTGACCGCCGCGGGCGGGCGGCGCGAGGAGGTGGCGCAGGACTATCTCGTGCGCTTCGCCGACGCCTACGACCGTGAGGTGCAGGCCTGGGTGGACGCCACCCGGGCCGGCCGGGTCACCGGCCCTGGGGTCTGGGACGGGTACGCGGCGGCCGCCGTCGCCGAGGCGGGAGTCCTGGCACTGGAGAGCGGCGGCCGCATAGCCGTCGAACTCGTCCCGCGCCCGGCCCTCTACTCCTGACCGGCCCGCCCGTCGGGGTGCGGGCGCTCCGGCCGAGTCGAGGCTGCGGCCGGGGGTTGCGGCTGCGGCTGCGTTATGGGATATCGCGTCCGTGATAGGATCTAACGGTCCGATGTTCCGCACCCCGACACGAAGAGGCGACGACATGGCCGCAGACAGTCGGACCGGGACCGGCCCGCGCGACCGGTTCCGCGCGCAGGTCCGCCAGGAAGTGAAGACCGCGGCGCTGCGCCAGCTCGCCGAGGGCGGCCCGGAGGCACTGTCCCTCAACGCGATCGCCAAGCAGCTCGGCATGACGGGACCCGCGCTCTACCGCTACTTCGCCAACCGCGACAGCCTGTTGACCGACCTCGTCGTCGACGCCTACGGGGACCTGGCGTCGAGTCTCGCCCGGGCCGCCGAGACCGGTCCGGCGGACCCGGCCGCCCGTCTGACCGGGCTGGTGCACGCCTACCGGGCCTGGGCGCTGGCCGAACCACACCGCTACCGCCTGCTCTTCCGGGCGCCGCTCCAGGGTTACGACGCCCAGGCCGCGACCCTGGTCGAGGCCTCGCAGCCGGCCATGGCCGTGCTCCTCGACGCGGTCGGCGCCCTGGCCGAGCCGGATCCGCGGGCCCCGGACGGCGCGGCGGCACAGTTCCGGGAGTGGCGCGAGCGGCACGGCTTCGAGGGCGCGCCGGAGGCGGTCGCCGCGCGCTCCACCCTGCTGTGGGCCCATCTGCACGGCATGGTCGGCCTGGAGATCGAGGGCAACTTCGCGTCGATGGGCGTCGATCCGTCCTATCTGTACGAGGCCGAGGTGGCGGACTTCGCCCGCTCGCTGTGAACGAGCCCCGAACACTCGCACAAACGCCCTTCGAACAGCAGAATGAAAGCCGCTCGGGGGACTGCTTCCGCCCCTCAAGTCACGTACGGTGTCTACGACTTGACTCCACACGGCGACTACCGCATCGGGACCGGTCACCCACTCCGAGAGGACTGCGGCATATGTCAGAAGCATGACCGTATCGGGTGTTGCCAAACCACTTACAGTGCGTCGCGGGCTGTGCGACAGTCGTAGCGGTCCTTCCGTCACCGAGGTCGTACCGTCCCCGCATCGGAGTACGTCATGCCACCCCATCTCTCTGCGGACCGCCCCGCCGCCCAGCCGCCCAGCCGCGGCACGGTCGACGCGCTCATCTCGCAGACCCGCGCCCTGCGCGGCGAGGTGGACGCCGTACGGCGTGAGGCTCCCGCCGACGAGGAGGACGCGCAAGGGCGCTGGCAGCGCGCGCTGTGCAATCTGGCGTTGCATCAGCTGAACGACCTGGACGCGCACTTGGCCCAGCTTCGGGACGGACCGTCGGAACTGTCCGTCCCGCCCGAGGGCCCCGTCGCCACCCGGACCGCCCCGGCCGCACCCCCGCACGGCTCGCTGCTGAGCCGGGTGGGCAGCGCCGAGTGGAACCTGCTGACGGACGAGGCCAGTTGGTCCGGTGAGCTCTACCAGATCCTGGGCCGTGACGCCGCCTCACCCCCGCTCACCCTCGACGAGCTGCCCTCACTGGTCCTCGACGAGGACCGGACGATGCTGACGGCGATGGTCACCGACTGCCTCATCGACGCCAAACCCATCGACGGGGAGTTCCGCATCGTGCGACCCGACGGCGGCGTGCGGACCGTGCACATGATGGGCGAACCCGTGCTCGACGCCGACGGCAGCACCGCCTCGATGTGGGCCGTGCTGCGCGATGTCAGCGAACTGCGCCGCAGTCAGCGGACGGTGGGCGAGACCCAGGAGTCCCTCCAGCGGCAGCGGCACGTGGCCCGGACCGAGCACCGGCTCGCGGTCGAACTCCAGGAGGCCGTGCTGCCGCCCTGGCGCGGCTCCCTGCGCCTCCCCCGCCAGGGACCCCGGGCGCTGGACGTGGCGGCTCACTACCTGCCGTCGTCGAGCACCGCCCTGATCGGCGGAAACTGGTACGAGGCCCTCGAACTCCCCGATGGGGAGACCCTGTTGAGCGTCGGCGACCTCACCGGCCACGGAGTCACGGTGACGTCGGGAATGGCGATGCTGCTCGGCGCCCTGCGCGGCATGTCGGTCGCCGGCACCCAGCCCGGTCAACTCCTCTCGTGGCTGAACCAGTTGCTCGACGCCACCGTCCAGCCCGCTCTGGGCAGCGCCGTCTGCTGCCGCTACGTCCCCGCGACCCGCACCCTGAGCTGGGCGCAGGCAGGACACCCCGCCCCGCTGCTGTACCGCGCCGGGACGGGGCGCGCGCTGTCCGCACCGGACGGCGTCCTGCTCGGAGCCACCTCCGGCGCCGTCTACGGGCAGGCCGAGGAAAGCCTCCGCGTGGGCGACCTGCTGCTCCTGCGCACCGAGGGACTGGTACCCCGGCGAACAGAGGCCCCGCTCCCGGAGGAGACCGGGAGTCAGGAAGGAGCGAGGGCCGTCCAGAGGCTGCTCGACCTGGCCCCACGCTTCGGCGAGGCCCGTACGGCCCAGGACTGTATTCGGATGGTTGTCGAGGAGTTCGGCGGAACCGAGCGCGAGGACGACGCCTGCGTACTCATCGCCCGGATCGGATCCTGACGCGGGAGACGCCGAGCGCGACGAGGCCGATGGGAACGCCGAGAACACCGGAGCCCGAAGGCACCGGATCCGGACAAGGGGGCAGAGACGGCGCGGACGGCCGGAACCGGCATCCTGCGCTGACGGCGACCGACGCCGTTGTCAGCCGAGCCGCCACGCCCTGGACGCGTGCGCCGCGTTCTAGACGCGCGTGCCGTCGCCGCGCCGGGGCTTGAGCGAACCCTTCGGCAGCGCGAGTTTGATCTCCTCACGCAGATCGCTGATCTTCGGATAGCTGGAGTACTGCCCGGTGAGCCGGTACATCTCGCGCAGCCGGTCCCAGGTGCGATGGGAGGAGTTGGAGCCCATCGACGTCAGAGCCAGTCGCGCGTACCGATCGGCCTGTTCGGGATCGTCGGCGATGAAGCAGGCCGACGCCAGCGAGATGTGGTCGAAGATCTTCGACCGGTCCCGCCCCGACTCCCGCAGTTTCAGCGCCTCCTTGGCGTGACGCTGCGCGATCGCCGCGGCGGCCGGCTCGTGCTCGGCGAGCGTGCGGTAGGCGAGCGCCTGCATGCCGTGCATGTCGGCCTCGTCGAACAACTGCATCCAGCTGGGCGGCGGGACGTCCCCGCGGTCGGAGACGAACAGGTCCTCCGCCACACCCAGGGTGCGCCGCATGGCCTGTCCCTTGCCCAGGGACGCCTGCGCCCAAGCCTCGATGGTGTGCAGCATCGCCCGGGTGCGGGGCAGTACCTCGTCCCCCGAACCGGACTTGGCGAGCTTCATGAGGTCGAGTGCGTCGTCGGGCCGGCCCAGGTGCACCATCTGGCGGGCCGCCCGGGAGAGCGCCTCCCCCGCACGGGGCCGGTCGCCGCCCTCACGGGCCGCGTGGGCGGCGATGACGAAGTACTTCTGAGCCGTTGGCTCCAGGCCGACGTCGTGCGACATCCAGCCCGCGAGGACGGCGAGGTTGGCGGCGACGCCCCACAGGCGCCGCTGGAGATGGTCGGGGTGCCGGTAGGAGAGCATGCCTCCCACTTCGTTGAGCTGGCCCACCACGGCCTTGCGTTGCAGCCCGCCTCCGCGGGATGCGTCCCAGGCCCGGAACACCTCGACGGAGCGCTCCAGTTCCTCGATCTCCTGCGACCCGATGGGGGCGGCCTCATAGCGGTCGAACCCGGCGGGGTCGGCGTGCAGGGGGTCCTCGAACTGCGGAGCGTCGGCCGCGAGGGCCGGATCGTTGCGGAGCCAGTCGTGCATGGCAGGGCTGAGTGCGGATCCCGCGGCGAGCGCGGCACCCGCGCCCACCAAGCCGCGTCGGTTGAGCATGAGGTCCATTCCCGTGAATTCGGTGAGGACCGCGGCGGTTCGGTCGGGCGCCCACGGCATGGCATCGGAATGTTCCACACTCCCGCCGCTCTGCCGTTTCCCCGCGCGCCCGTGCCTGACCAGACCGAGGTCCTCGATGGTCACGACACGGCCGAGACGCTCGGTGAACAGGGCCGCCAGCACTCGCGGCACCGGATCGCGCGGGATCTCTCCCATGTCGATCCACCGCCGCACCCGCGAGGTGTCGGTCGCGAGCTGCGGGTGGCCCATGGCCGCCGCCTGCCGGTTGACCAGCCTCGCGAGTTCACCCTTGGACCAGCCGGCCAGGCCGAACAGGTCCGACAGACGAGTGTTGGGTTGTCCGTTCACGTCAAGCCCCCAGGTTCTCGGCTGATTTCGACAGTAACCGTCTGTCAGTTGCTGAGCGACTATTCGCCAGGGTTCGCCAGGGTGCGCCAGATGGTGTGCCAGTGGGCATCGGGTGTCAGGTAGGAATGCGCCACCCCGACCCGGTTGCCAGGGACATTCCCCAGGATGAACCAGGCGGCCGGGGCGGGCAGCGCGGCAACTCGCAGGCACACGAAGGGATCTGTTTCGCCCATGTACACAGCATCGTCCTCCGTGTCCGCTCCGCCCCGGTCGTTGCACCCCCGCCCGGTGGGCAGCGGCCCTTACCTCGACCCCACGCGTCAGGCGGCCCCCGTACTGGGTGCCGGCCGGACGCGGCGCGTGCCGGGGCTCGGCACCCAACCGCTCAGCGGGAGACTCGACTTGTCCGGCCCTCAGGGGGCCCAGCTGCGCACGGCGATCGCGTCGGTGCACCGGATCTGTCCGGAGTTCGCTCCGGTCCAGGTGCTGCGCCGCAGCGGACGCTCCGTGCTCCTCGTCGGCACGACGGGGCGCAGCACGGCCGTCGCCAAGTGCTTACTGGACCAATCCCCCGTCTGGGCCGAGCGGATCCGGCACGAAATAGCTGCATACCGTCTGTTCGTCCGGCACCGCCCGCCTGTGCGGGTGCCCCGGCTGATCGCGGCGGATCCGGACAACTGCACACTGGTGATCGAGCGCATGCCGGGCCGGGTGGCCGCGCTCCAGCGACACCCGGTCGAAGCACCGCCCCGCGCGGACATCCGCGCCGCGCTGAGCGCCATCTGCCGGCTGAACGCCTGGCGGCCGCCGGCCGGGACCTTCAACGCCCCGCTGGACTACGCGGAACGGATCTCCCGCTTCCATGAGCTGGGGCTGCTCACCGACCGGGACATGGGCGACCTGCAGAAGCTGGTGCACGGTATCGCGACGACCTCCGGCCGCCAGGGCATGGGTCAGTTCTGCCACGGCGATGCCCTCCTGTCGAACATCCTTCTCTCACCGGCCGGTCCAGTGCTGGTGGACTGGGAGCACGCGGGCTGGTATCTGCCGGGGTACGACCTGGCGACGCTGTGGGCGGTCCTCGGTGACGCTCCCGTGGCGCGCCGTCAGATCAGCCAGCTCGCGCAGTCGGCGGGCCCGGCGGCACGGGACGCCTTCCTGGTGAACCTGATGATCGTCCTGACCCGCGAGATCCGTACGTACGAGATGGCCGTGCAGCGTTCCCTGCACGACGCGGCCCCGGCGGCGGCGGGCCCCACCCACCCTGCTGCTGCGCCGTCCGGCGAGGAACAGCGGCTGCTGCTGAGGCGGCTGCACGACGACTGCCAGATGGCCCGCCGGGCCGTGCGCGCGGCGGTCGGCACTCGCTGAAGGGGGACGGAGGTCCGCGGTGACGCCGGCACTCGGCGCGCCGCGGACCTCCCTCACGCTCACGACCCGCCGTTCGGGGCAATGGTCCAGGCCACTGACGCCTCGCAGGCCGGGAGGCCGTCGCCACGAAACCCCGCTCACCCCACGTTGACATGGGAAATCGCCTCCTCCTGGGCATGATTGACGGATCGTCGGAGAGCCGGTAGCACTGACGCGTTCGGCTCTCGCACGCCCCACCGCGCACGACCGTCCCAGGAGGCTGCTTTGCACTGGTCCGTCACCGAACCCCAGGGCACCACCAGGCACAGACGCGCGCGCAGAACGGCGGGAACCGTCGCCTCGGCGGCACTGCTGCTGCCGCTGCTCGGCGCGGCCCCTTCGAGCTCGGCCGAGGAGGCGCCCGCGAACGGGCTTCAGGACGCCTTCACCGCCGCGGCCGCCGAGTACCACGTCCCGTCGAGCGTGCTGCTCGCCGTTTCGTATCTCCAGTCCCGCTGGGACACGCACGCCGGCGCCCCGAGCGTCACGGGCGGCTACGGCCCCATGCACCTGACCGACGCCCGTACGGCGATCGCCGGAACTCCGCACCACAGCGACGGCACGGAGGACGCCCGCGGCGACAACTCGCGCGCCGCCCTCACGCCCGATACGACGGTGCCCACGAACGCCCAACTCCCGGCACGGCTCAAGACGTTGACGAAGGCAGCCGACCTCAGCGGCCTGCCAGCGGAACGACTGCGCACCGACGCGGCGGCGAACGTCGCGGGCGGCGCCGCGCTCCTGGCCGCCGCGCAGCGGGACCTCGGCGAACCCCTGAGCGACGACCCCGCCGACTGGTACGGAGCGGTGGCGCGATTCTCGGGAGCCGACGACAGCGGCACCGCGGCGACCTACGCCGACGACGCGTACGACGTGATGCGCACCGGCGAGTCGCGGGTCACGGACACGGGCCGGCGGGTGACGCTCGCCGCCCGGCCCGGGCTGAGCCCCGACACCGCGCAACTGCGCGGGGCGGGACTGCGGACGGCCTCCGCCGACGGCACGGAGTGCCCGAGGAGCGTGTCCTGCGAGTGGATCCCCGCCCCGTACGAGGAGTTCGGCGAGGGCGACTACGGCAACCACGACCTGGGCGACCGGCCCGCCTCGCAGAGCATCAAGTACATCGTCATCCATGACACGGAAGGCACCTGGGACGGGGTGCTGAATCTGGTCCAGGACCCGACCTATGTGTCGTGGAACTACACCCTGCGCTCGACCGACGGGCACATCGCCCAGCATGTGAGGGCCAAGGACGTGGCCTGGCACGCGGGAAACTGGTACATCAACGCGAAGTCGGTCGGTCTGGAGCACGAGGGCTTCCTGACCGCGCCCGACACCTGGTACACGGAGGAGATGTACCGGGCCTCCGCCCGCCTGGTGCGGTATCTCGCCCGGAAGTACGACATCCCGCTGGACCGGCAGCACATCCTCGGGCACGACAACGTCCCGGGCCCCACCACCTCCACCATCCCGGGCATGCACACGGACCCGGGCCCGTACTGGGACTGGCAGCACTACTTCACCCTCCTCGGCCACCCCTTCCACCCCACGTACGGCAAGGGCGCCGACCTGGTGACGGTCCTGCCCGACTTCGACGCGAACCAGCCGGTGTACACGGGCTGCGTCACCAAGGGCGAGCCCTGCGCCGCGCACGGTTCCAGCGAGGTGCGCCTCTACTCCCAGCCGGACGAGAGCTCACCGCTGATCCAGGACATCGGCCTGTACCCGAAGGGCGACGCCTCGACGACCGGGGTGAACGACGTCGCCTCGCGGGTCTCCACAGGACAGCGGTACGCGCTCGCCGGACGGGACGGCGACTGGACGGCGATCTGGTACCTGGGCCAGAAGGCCTGGTTCGAGAACCCGCGCAAGCAGCCGACCGCGGTGCGGGCGTCGGGGCCGGCCGTGACACCCAAGGAGGGCCTGGCGGAGATCCCCGTGTACGGCAGGGCGTACCCGGAGAAGGAGGCGTACCCGGCGGGCGTGCCCGTCCAGGCCGTCTCGCCGCTGCCGTACAAGATCCTCGCCGGCCAGCGCTACGCGGCCGGTGACAAGGTGCCCGGCGAGTACTTCTTCTCGCCGACCTTCGACACCACCTCGCACCGGGTCGTGATCGGTACGGACCTGTACTACGAGATCCAGTACGGGCACCGGGTGGAGTTCGTGCGGGCGGCGGACGTGGACCTGGTCCGGTAGTCCGTCCGGCGTTCCGGGGCCGGGTCCGCGCGGTGCGGGCCCGGCGTCCGGATCGCCGAAGACATTGACACCGGCAAGCGACCAGGGAAAGTGCCCTCCAGGACAGGTTCGGCCGCGCTCGGGCCAGTTAACGACATGTAACCGCACGTCTGCTCTCCGTGCGCTGTGATGGGCCGTTCACGAACACGGCACACCCTGGGGCAGGCATGGGCAACTTCGTCAAAGAGACTTCAGCGCGGCCGGCCGGTGCGGCGGTCCCCCGGCGATGCGAGTGCGGTGGCGAACCCCGCAACGACGCGCCCGCGGGGGCCGAGGAAAGGTTTCGGGGTCTGCTGGAGGCGGCACCCGATGCCATGGTCATCGTCGACGACACCGGAACCATCAGACTCGTCAACGCCCAGACCGAGGCCCTCTTCGGCTACACCCGCGAGGAACTGCTGGGCCGCCCCGTGGAACTCCTCGTGCCGGGCCGCTTCCGCGCCCATCACTCCTTCCACCGCGCCGGCTACGCCGACAACCGCCAGGTCCGTCCGATGGGCGCGGGACTCGAACTCCACGGCCTACGCAAGAACGGCACCGAGTTCCCCGTCGAGATCAGCCTCAGCCCGCTGGAGACAGCCGACGGACTCCTCGTCTCCGCCGCCGTCCGCGACGTCAGCGACCGCAAGGCCGCAGAGGAAAGGTTTCGGGGTCTGCTGGAGGCGGCACCCGATGCCATGGTCATCGTCGACGACACCGGCACGATCAAACTCGTGAACGCCCAGACCGAGGCCCTCTTCGGCTACCGCCGTGAGGAATTGCTCGGGCACTCCGTGGACCTCCTCGTACCCGGCCGCTTCCGCGGCCACCACCACCGGCACCGCAACGGCTACACGGACAACCGCCAGGTCCGTCCGATGGGCGCGGGACTCGAACTCCACGGCCTGCGCAAGAACGGCACCGAGTTCCCCGTCGAGATCAGCCTCAGCCCGCTGGAGACCAGCGACGGACTCCTCGTCTCCGCGGCCGTCCGGGACGTCAGCGACCGCAAGCGCGCCGAGGCACGCATCAACGAACTGGCCGGTCTCGTCGAGTCCTCACAGGACGCGATCCTCGCCAAGACCCTGGACGGTCACATCACCTACTGGAACGCCGCCGCGCAGCGGCTGTACGGCTACTCGCGCGCCGAGGTGATGGGCAGGCACGTGTCCCTGCTCGCGACCACGGAGCGGCGCGGCGAGATCGACATGCTCCTCGACCGGCTGCGCAGCGGTGAGAAGGTCGAGCACTTCGAGACCCTGCGGCTGACGCGCTCGGGCGCCCTGCTGGACGTGGACATCACGCTGTGGCCCACCCGGGACGCGGACGGCACGGTGATCGGCGCGTGCGCGATCGTCCGGGACATCAGCGACCGCAAGCGGGCCGAGGCGGAGCTGACCTTCCTGTACGAGCAGCAGCGGCACATCGCCCTCACCCTCCAGCGCAGCCTCATGGGAACGCCGCCCGCCATCCCGGGGCTGACCACCGCGAGCCGGTACCGGCCCGCCACGCAGGGAGCGGGCGTGGGCGGGGACTGGTTCGACCTGATCCCGCTCGGCGCCGGCCGGGTCGGGGTGCTGATCGGCGATGTGATGGGCCGCGGTCTGGAAGCCGCCGCCGTGATGGGCCAACTGCGCTCCGCCGCACACGCCCTGGCCAAGACCGGCATGCAGCCCCGCCAGCTGATGCAGGCCCTGGAGGCCGTCGTCGGCGATCTGGATGTGCCCGACCAGCTCGTGACCTGCTGCTATCTGGTCATCTCCGCCGACGCGGGTGAGGTGACGGTCTGCTCGGCCGGGCATCTGCCGACCCTGGTGGCCACGCCCGGCACCGGTGCCCGGCAGCTCCCCGCGCCGGTGAACGCGCCGCTCGGTGTCGGCGGCATCCTCTACGAGCAGGCGACCTCGGTGATCCCTCCCGGGGCGACACTCGTCCTGTACACCGACGGTCTCATCGAGACGCCCGGCAGCGACATCGAGGACCAGCTCACCGAACTGACCGTCACCCTCGCGGGCCTGTTCGACACCGCACCCGATCTGGAGGAGGCCGCCGACCATGTGCTGTCGGCCCTGCTGCCGGACTCCGACGGGCACAACGACGACGTCACACTGCTGCTCACCCGGCTCCCCGACGGGCCCCTGGCCACCGTCAACACGGACCTTCCCGCGGTGCCCGAGTCGGTCCCGGAGGGCCGCGCCTTCCTCAGCAAGGCGCTCACCGCCTGGGACTGCGTTCCCGCCGGGGAGGACGCCCGGCTGCTGCTCTCGGAGATCCTCACCAACGCCGTACAACACGCGCAGGGGCCCATCGGCGTGCATCTGTGCCGCAGCGCGACCGACCTGACCGTGGAGATCAGCGACCGCAGTCCGCATCTGCCGCAGCCGCGGACGGCCGGCGAGGACGAGGAGTCGGGACGGGGCCTGATCCTGGTCCGCGCGCTCGCCGACAACTGGGGGGTACGGCCCACCGACGCGGGCAAGACGACCTGGTTCACCCTCAAACTGTGACGCCGGGTGGGGTGTTCGGCCTCAGCCCTGCTGGAACAGCTCCGCCGGGAGCGGCTTCAGGAGTGCGTACAGGTCGTCCGTGATCGGACGGTCCCAGGCGGCGATGGTCACCAGGACGTTGTCGCTGCGGTCGAACTGGACGCAGGAGATGCGGGTCTCGGAGAGCTTCAGCCGGCGCACGATCAGGAGGTTGTCGCCCTGCATCACCGGCATGTCCTCGGTCCCGGTGACGGTCACCTCCTCGTTGTTCTCCAGCGCGATCAGGAGCTGGGCCACCTCGAAGGGGACCTCGTTCTCGGCGACGTCCCGGGCCTGGGAGCCCTCGGGCAGGTTGCCGATGATCATCGCGGGACCGCGGCCGCCGAACAGGTCGTACCGCAGGAAGACGCCCTGGCAGCTTCCGTCGGGGGCGGGCAGCAGGCCCGCGCCGAGATTGCCGGGCCAGTCGCCCGGATCCATGGCCAGAACATCGAACTCGGGCCCGGCGGGCGTGGCGCTGCGGCGGCGGAGGAAGGACATGCCGCAATGGTACGTGCACGGGCGCGTAGCGGGCCCCACGGGCGCCGTACGTACCGGCCCCGCGGGCTCTGTGCGCGCGGGGCCGGAGGGCGGGCCGGCGGTGTCAGGAGATGGCCTGGTCCTCCAGTGCCGCGGCCAGTCCCCGGCGGTCGGTGCCGACCTTGCGGTAGACCGCCGACAGGAGACGGACGACGGCGTGCTCGTCGATGTGCAGTTCCTCGGCGATCTGGGCCGGGGTCCGGTCCCGCGCGGTGAGCGAGGCGGCGGTGCGCTCGCGGGCGGTGAGGGCGTCCGTCTCGGTGCTGTGCAGCCGTCGCGGCCGAAGTCCCGCCGAGGCCAGCTCGTCGCGGGCGTCCTCGATCAGTCCGTCGGCACCGCACTGGACCGCCGCGTCGAGGCCGCGGTACAGGTGCTCGGCGGCTTCCCTGGGGCGTCCGGCGCGGCGCAGTTCGGTGCCCAGGGCGACCAGGGAACAGGCCAGTTCGTATGCGGCCGGGGAGCGCTCCAGATGGCCGACGGACTCTTCGAGGAGCCGGACGCGGTCGGGTCCCGGGGAGACCTCGGCGGCGACGCGCAGGGCCTGGCCGATCGTGGAGGGGGCGCCGTACTGGCGGGCGCGGTTCACCGCTTCGAGTGCCGTGGCGACGGCGCGTTCCGGGGCGTCGTGGCTCTCGGCGCGGGCGAGGTGGAGTTGCCAGGGGCACCAGGCGGGGTTGCGCATGCCGCGCGGGTCCAGGCGGCGGCCGGCGGAGGCGAGCTCGACGGCGGCGTCCCTGGTGAGGCCGCGGGCGAGCAGGAGTTCGCCGTACACGGTCTGGGCGTCGGGGAAGGTCACGGCGGCCGGGAACGGGGCGTGGAAGGCGTAGGCCTCGCCGGTGCGCGCGGCCTCCTCGACCTGGCCCCGGGCGAGCAGGACCTGGATGAGGGTGCCCACCGCGTACCAGTGGACGGGTGTACCGGGCCCGACGCGTTCGGCGAGTCGGAGGCCCGCGCGGACGAAGTCCTCGGCCTCGGCCAGACGGCCGCGGCGGAAGCGGACGTATCCGAGGATCGTGTAGCCGAAGGAGAGGTGGGCGCCGTGCCAGCCCTGGGATTCGAAGTCGGCGATCCCGGTGGCGAAGAGTTCTTCCGTGCGGCCCGGCCGGTCGGCGTACATGAAGGTCATGGCGACCAGGACGGGGACCTCGAAGCCGCGGTCGGCCTCGGCCCAGCCGAGGCCGCCGGTCAGGGCGCGCTCGGCGTGGTGGAGGGCGACGGGGGCGGGTTCGCCGCGCAGGGTGGCGTCCCAGGCGCGCAGCCCGATGACATAGCGCTCGGTGAGGTCGTGGCCGGTGAGCCGGTCGGCGAGCCGGGCGAGGCGCCGGGAGCGGGAGGGCGAGTCGGGTTCGTCGGCGCGGAAGGCGTCCCACATGAACTGTTCGGACTGCATGCGCAGACGTACGCGGGCGTCGCCGGTGACCGGGATCTCGCGGGCGAGGGTCTCGGAGGCCTCGGCGAGGCGGTCGCTGTGGGCGAGCACCTGGGACAGTCGGTAGACGATGTTGTGGCGCAGCTCGGGGTCGGTGATCGGTTCTTCCAGGGCCGCGCGCAGATGGTTGACCGTGGTTCCCGGCTCGGTGAGCAGGGACGCGCAGCCCAGTTCGTAGAGGACGGCGGCGCGGTCCTCGAAGGGCGGCGGTTCGCGCAGGGCACGGGCGAGGTAGCGGCGGGCGGCGTCGGGGGCTCCGGCGCGCTGGGTCTCGCGGGCGGCGGCGCGCAGTTGCTGGACGATCCAGGTGTCGCCGTCCGGGTGGGTCTCCATGAGGTGGCGGGCGGCGGCGGCCGGGCCGAGTCCTTCGTCGATCACGCACCAGGCGGCCTGGCCGTGCAGGGCGACGCGGACGCTTCCGGGGATGTCGCGGTAGACGGCGGTGGCGATCAGCGGGTGCACGAATTCGAGGGGGTCGACGCCGGTCAGGATGCGGGCGATGCGCAGGGCGTCCGCCGCGTCGGCGGCTTCCTCGGAGCCGAGTCCGGCGACGGCGGCGGCGAGTGAGGGGCGGATCTCGGTGCCGAGCACGGCGCAGGCCCAGGCGAAGCGGACGGTCGCGGTGCCGAGGCGTTCGAGGCGGGCGACGATGCCGCTGCCCTTGACGGCGGCGGCGAGGTCGCGCAGGAGGTGCGCTCCGTCCTCGGTCGGGGTGAGTCCGCGGTCCCGGACCTTGGCGGTCAGTTCGACGGCCTCGAACGGGTTGCCCGCGGTGACCGCCCAGCACTCGCGGCAGAACGCGTCGTCGGCCTGGGTGCCGAGGTCCTCCCGGACGAGCCGGGCGACGGCGCCGGCGCTGAGCGGTTCGAGGCCGATGGGACGCTGTCCGGCACGGCCGGGCAGTCCCCTGAACGCCTCGGCGTGTTCGGGCAGTTCGTCCGGGCGGTACGCGACGACGAGCAGCAGGGGGAGTTGTTCGGCGCGGGGTGCGAAGGCGGCGAGCCAGCTCAGTGATTCGGCGTCGGCCCAGTGCGCGTCGTCCAGGAGGAGCACCATGGGGGCGTGCTGCACGGCGAGGTGGGTGAGCACCCAGTCGAGTCCGGCGCGCAGGCCCTGCTGGTCGGGCGGGGCGCCCTCGGACGGCGCGCACAGGCCGAGCGCGGGGCCGACGATGGCGTACCAACTCCCCAGGGAGGAGCGGAGTTCGGCCTCGGAGTACCGGGCGAGCTGCGGTTGCAGGAGCTGGCGGGCGACGTGGAAGGCGACGCGCTGTTCCTGTTCACCGCCGCGCGCGCTCAGCACGGTGCAGCCCTTGGCCGCGGAGCGCCTGCGGACCTCGCCGAGGAGGGTCGTCTTGCCGATGCCGGCGCGTCCGGCGAAGGCGAGGAGCGCGCCGCGGGAGCGGCCCGGCGGCTCGCCGGGTTCCCGGCGCAGGCCGACCAGATCGCTCAACGCCTCGTCCGCGGCGGATAGTTCACTCTCGCGCTCGAAGAGCGTCCGACGGCTGCGAAGGCTTCGTTGCCCCATGATCACCCCCTGCCACGATCGCGCGTCCGCGCGGGGAGCGGATGCGCACCGTGACCTACAGGCACCTCAGCGTACGCCCCGATCATCCACGGGGCAGCCCGTTCGGACGCTCCTGGTCAGAACCTCTCGCGCGACGACGGGGCCGCGGGAGGACCGGACGGCGGGCGGCCTCCCGGGCGCGGGGACCCCGGCCGCCGCCCTTCCTCACTCTGGGGGCGGCGGAGCGGGTTCCGGCGGTCGTCGGTCAGGTCAGGTCGAACTCCCCCTCGCGGGCCCCCGATACGAACGCCCCCCACTCCGCGGGCGTGAAGATCAGGGAAGGGCTCTGGGGGCGGACACTGTTGCGCATCGCGATGAAACCCTCGACGAAGGCGATCTGGACATCTCCGCGCCCTCGGCTGCTGGACTGCCAGTCGGCGTTGCTGAGGTCCAGCTCCGGCTTGTCCCAGCCCGCGAGCGGGTGCTGCTCGATGGTGCTCTCGGCCACGTCCGTGCTCCTCCCGGTTCGTCGTCCGCGGCCAGCCTAGCGATCGGCCGGTGCCGCGCACAGGCCATGTCGGAGGGACGGTCTCAGGAGGTGGGCGGCGCGGAGCCGACCAGCCACATCGAGAAGAACTGGGATCCGCCTCCGTAGGCGTGGCCGAGCACCCTGCGTGCCCCGTCGACCTGGTGTTCTCCGGCCTGGCCGCGCGCCTGGAGGGCCGCTTCGGCGAAGCGGATCATGCCGGAGGCGCCGATCGGGTTGGTGGAGAGGACCCCGCCCGACATGTTGACGGGCAGGTCGCCCTCCAGTTCGGTCACGCCGGACTCGGTGAGTTTCCAGCCCTCGCCCTCGTCGGCGAAGCCGAGGTTCTCCAGCCACATGGGCTCGTACCAGGAGAACGGCACGTACATCTCGACGGCGTCGATGTCGCGGCGGGGGTCCGCGATCCCGGCCTGGCGGTACACGTCGGCCGCGCAGTCCTTGCCGGCCTGCGGGGAGACGAAGTCCTTGCCGGCGAAGAGGGTCGGTTCGCTGCGCATCGCGCCGCCGTGCATCCAGGCGGGCGGGCGCGGTGAACGGGCCGCGCCGGCGCGGTCGGTGAGGATCATCGCGCAGGCCCCGTCGGAGGAGGGGCAGGTCTCCGAGTAGCGGATCGGGTCCCAGAGCATGGGCGAGGCCTGGACCTTCTCCAGGGTGATGTCGTGCTCGTGCAGGTGCGCGTACGGGTTCTTCAGCGCGTTGCGGCGGTCCTTGAAGGCGACGAGCGAGCCGACGGTGTCGGGTGCGCCGGTGCGCCGCATGTAGGCGCGTACGTGCGGAGCGAAGAAGCCGCCCGCGCCGGCGAGCAGCGGCTGCTGGAACGGGATGGGCAGCGACAGGCCCCACATGGCGTTGGATTCGGACTGTTTTTCGTAGGCGAGGGTCAGGACGGTTCCGTGGACGCGGCCGGCGACGAGGTTGGTGGCGACGAGGGCCGTCGATCCGCCGACGGAGCCCGCCGTGTGCACCCGGAGCATCGGTTTGCCGGTCGCGCCGAGCGCGTCCGCGAGATACAGCTCGGGCATCATGACGCCCTCGAAGAAGTCGGGCGCCTTGCCGATGACGACCGCGTCGATGTCGGCCCACGTCAACTCGGCGTCGCTCAGCGCGCGGCGGGCGGCCTCGCGGACGAGTCCGGCGATGGACACGTCCCGGCGCGCCGCCACGTGCTTGGTCTGGCCGATGCCTACGACGGCCACGGGTTCCTTGCTCATCGGGCGTCCCCCTCGAGTACGGCGACCAGGTTCTGTTGGAGGCAGGGGCCGGAGGTGGCGTGGGCGAGTGCCCGGTCGGACTCCCCGCGGTGGACGCGGGCCGCGGCCTCGCCGATGCGGATGAGTCCGGCCGCCATGATCGGGTTGGCGGCGAGAGCGCCTCCCGAGGGGTTGACGCGCACGCTGTCGTCGAGCCGCAGCGCCTTGCGCAGGACGACTTCCTGGGAGGAGAAAGGGGCGTGCAACTCGGCCGTGTCGACGGGTCGTTCGAAGACGCCCGCGCGTTCGGCGGCCAGCCGGGTGGACGGGGAGTCGGTCAGGTCGCGTACGCCGAGGGAGTGGGGCTCGATGCGGTGGTCGATGCCCCGGATCCAGGCGGGCCGATCGCACAGGTCGCGGGCCCGGTCCCCCGCGGCGAGGATCACGGCGGCGGCGCCGTCGCCGATGGGCGGGCAGTCGCCGGTGCGCAGGGGGCGTACGAGATAGTCCCCCTGAGGCCTCGGACCGCGGAGCTGGGCGTGGGAGTTGGCGCTCGCGGAGGCCCGGCTGCGGGCGGCGACGGAGGCGAGTTCCGCCTCGTCGGTCTCGCCCGCGTCGATGAGCGCCCGCGCCTGGAGAGCGGCGAGGGCGACCGAGTCGGGCCACAGCGGGGCCAGGTAGTACGGGTCCAACTGCCGTGTCAGGACGTCGCGTACGGAGCCGGGCGAGGACTTGCCGTAGGAGTAGACGAGCGCGGTGTCGGCGTCGCCGGTGAGCAGTTTGGTCCAGGCCTCGTACAGCGCCCAGGCGCCGTCCATCTCGACGTGCGACTCGGAGATCGGCGGCCAGGCGCCGACGCCGTCGAGCGCCATGGTGAAGGAGAAGGCGCGGCCCGCGAGATAGTCGGTGGAGCCGGAGCAGGTGAAGCCGATGTCACCGGCGCGCAGGCCCGTCCGGTCGAGGACCTCGTGCAGGACGGGGAGGAGCATCTCCACCTCGGAGAGCTCGTCGGAGGTGCGCCGGTGGTCGCTCTGCGCGAAGGCGACCACGGCGATGTCCCTGATGGGCTCCATCTACAGCATCTCCTTGTACGTCTCGTAGTCCGCGTCGGGTTCTCCGGTGGGCCGGTAGTGGTCGGGGTAGCGGCCCCCCTCGGACCACACGGGCTCCACGCGCAGCCCCATGCGGACCTCGTCGTAGGGGATGCCGCCGATCCGGCCGTGCAGCGCGAGTCCGGCGCCGTCGAGCGCGATGTGCGCGTAGACGTAGGGGACTTCGATGTCGAGGTTCTTCGCCTTGATGTTGACGATGCAGTACGTCGTGACGGTGCCGCGCGGGCCGACCTCGACCTGTTCGCCGGTGGCCACCCCGCAGGTGGGACAGGCGCCCCTGGACGGGACGTACACCTTGCGGCACGAGGGGCAGCGTTCGCCGAGAATCCGCCGCTCGGCGAGGCCCGCGATGTAGGCGGTCTGGGCGCGGCCCGGCGAGTAGACGTAGTCGAGCCGTGCGGGGGCGACGATCCCGGTCACCATGTCCTCGAACCGGCCGTCGTGGCCCGCGGGTTCGGCGGCGGGGCCGTCGTACGGCTCGAAGCAGGCGATGTCGGTGATGGCGCCGGAGCGCTCGGCGGCCCAGCGGACGCGGACGCGCATCCCGGTGCGCACGGCGTCGGGGCCGGGGGCGTCGAGGGCGTGCAGCAGGGCGGTGTCGGCGCCGTCGAGCTTGACCAGGACCCAGGCGAACGGGGTGCCGAGGGGCTGGCCGCGGCGGGGTTCGTGGTTCCAGGCCCAGGTGGTGACGGTGCCGGTGGGGGCGACCTCGACGAGGTCGGACAGTTCCTCGGCGGTGAGGGGGTCGTACTCGACGGGTGGGACGAGGGTGCGTCCGTCGGCGGTCCGTACGCCGAGGACGATCTGTTCGCGCAGCCCCGTGAGGAAGGCGCTCTGCACGGGTCCGAGCGAGCGAGTGAAGGGGAACTCGACGACGAGGGGGGCTTTGAGGACTTCGGGCATCCCGGATCTCTCCTTCCAACGGCCGGTCGTGCCGTGTCCGCGGGGCGGACGGGGCACGTCCGGGGCCGGGCTTGCGGGTCAGGCCCGCCGGTAGACGGGCGGGCGCTTCTCGGCGAAGGCCCGGGAGCCTTCCTTGGCGTCGGCGGTGTCGAACACCGGCCAGCCGCGCCGCAGTTCGGCGGCGAGCCCGTCGGTCTCGGTCAGTTCGGCGGTCTCGTACACGGACGCCTTGACGGCCTCGACGGCGAGCGGGCCGCACGCGTTGATCTGCTCGGCGACGGCGAGCGCCTTGTCCAGTGCCGTCCCGTCGGGCACCACATGACCGATCAGCCCGATGTCCGCGGCCTCCTGGGCGGTGTACGGGCGTCCCGTGAGCAGCATTTCGAGGGCGTGGGTGCGCGGGATCTGGCGTTGCAGCCGTACCGTCGAGCCGCCGATCGGGAAGAGTCCGCGCCTGACCTCGAAGAGCCCGAAGGTCGCGGAGGCGCCCGCGACCCGGATGTCGGTGCCCTGGAGGATCTCGGTGCCGCCCGCGACGCAGTACCCCTCGACGGCCGCGATCACCGGTTTGCGGGGGCGGTGGTGGCGCAGCATGGCCTTCCAGTGCAGATCGGGGTCGGCCTTGAGGCGGTCCCGGTACTGCTCGCCCTCCATGCCCCGGCCGGCCAGGGCCTTGAGGTCCATCCCGGCACAGAAGGCACCGCCCGCGCCGGTGAGCACGATCGAGCGGATCGCGTCGTCCTCGTCGGCCTCGACCCAGCCGTCGTACAGGCCGACCAGCATCGGCAGCGAGAGCGCGTTCCTGGCCTCGGGCCTGTTGAGCGTGAGCACCAGTGTGGCGCCTTCGCGGTGCACGGTGAGGTGTTCGGTCCCACCCATGGGCGTCCTCCCGTCTCGGATGCGAGAACAGGTTGCAGGAGCCGTCCATCCAGTACAAGGGTTTTCTGACAGACAGTCAGATTTCTTCTGCCGGGACCCTTCCCACTTGGGTCGGGCTTTGCTCTGATGACCGTCGGGTCCGGGGCGGGACACGCCCTGGCGGCACTCGGCCACGGACGTGCACGGTCAGGAGGAGCGGTGGAGTACAACCTTGCCGACCTGTTCGAGTCGGTCGTCGACGTGGTCCCGGACCGCGAGGCGCTGGTCCACGTCGATCTCCCGGGCACGGGCGCCGAGCGTCGTCTGACGTACGCGGAGCTGGACGCGGCGGCGAACCGTGTGGCGCACCATCTGATCGACAGCGGGATCCGCCCCGGCGAGCACCTCGGTCTCCATCTGTACAACGGCGTCGAGTACCTGCAGACGGTGCTGGCCTGTCTGAAGGCGCGGATCGTGCCGGTCAACGTCAACTACCGCTACGTCGAGGAAGAGTTGGCCTACCTCTACCAGGACGCGGACCTGGTGGCGCTGGTCTTCGACGCGGAGTTCACCGACCGGGTGGCGGCGGCTCGGTCACGGGCGCCGCGGCTGCGCCATCTCGTCCGCGTGGGGGCTGCCGCACCCGGAGCGGGCACGGTGGACACGGCAGGTGCCGAAGGTTCGGTGGGCGCGGCGGATCCGGCAGATGCCGAAGGCGCGTCGGACGTCGTGGAGTTCGGGGACGCCGAGGCCGCCGGTTCTCCGCTGCGCGGGTTCCCCCCGCGTTCCGCGGACGACCAGTTCATCATCTACACCGGCGGCACGACGGGGATGCCCAAGGGCGTCATGTGGCGGCAGGAGGACCTCTTCTTCGCGGGCCTCGGCGGGGGCGCGCCGACCGGCGATCCGGTGTCGAAGCCGGAGGAGCTCGCCGAGCGCGTCGCGGCCGGAGGTGCCGGGATCACCTTCTTCCCCACTCCCCCGCTGATGCACGGCACGTCGACGCTCACCGCGTTCATCGGCTTCAACTTCGGCCAACGGGTCGTGCTGCACCGCAAGTTCTCGCCCGAGGACGTCCTGCGGACGATCGAGAAGGAGAAGGTGACCAGCGTGTCGCTGGTCGGCGACGCGATGCTGCGGCCCCTGATCGACGCGTTGAACGGCCCGCTGAAGGGCACGGACTGTTCCGCCCTGTTCAGCGTCTCCTCCTCCGGCGCGATCATGTCGGACACGGTGCGCGAACAGTTCCAGGCCCTCGTCCCGAACGTGATGCTGCTCAACAACTTCGGGTCCTCGGAGTCCGGCTTCAACGGGACCGCGACGGCCGACTCCGGCCCGGAGCGCGGCTTCCGCATCCGCGTCAACGCCCGTACGCAGGTGGTGGATCCGGTGACGTACGAACCGGTCGCGGTGGGTGAGCCGGGACGGGTCGCGCAGCGCGGCCATGTGCCTCTCGGCTACTACAACGACCCGAAGAAGACCGCCGAGACGTTCTTCCGCAAGGGCGACGAACGCTGGGTGCTCCTCGGCGACATGGCCACGGTCGACGAGGAGGGCATCGTCATCGTCCTCGGCCGCGGCTCGCAGTGCATCAACACCGGCGGCGAGAAGGTGTACCCGGAGGAGGTCGAACAGGCCCTGAAGTCGCATCCGGACGTGTACGACGCCCTGGTCGCCGGAGTGCCCGACCCGAAGTGGGGCAGCCACGTGGCGGCCGTCGTCCAGGTGCGCGAGGGCGCGCCGCGGCCGTCGCTCGACGACATCCAGACGCACTGCCGCGCCCGGCTGGCCGGGTACAAGGTCCCGCGCCAGTTGGTGATCACGCACTCCATCCAGCGCTCGCCGAGCGGCAAGGCCGACTACCGGTGGGCCCGGGAGGTGGCCGTGGCGGCGGATCTGTGACCTCCCGCCGTGTCATTCGCCTGATCCTCGCGACGTACTCTGTGCGCGGCCGGCCCTCCTCGATCCACAGGTGGCCGACGGCCGTACGAGGGATGACGGAACCGCCTCCTGGACGGACGGGCTCAGGCCCGCGGCCGACGCGCCGGAATGGGCGATGAACACGTTCCGCGACCGCTTCATGACGGCGTACGGCCCGAATTCGGGCACGGCGGGCCCGCAGCCACACCGGCCGCGGGCCCGCCGTGCCTTTCCGCGCATCCGTGAACCCGACGGAGGCGAAACCCCAGCCCCCAACCCCGGGACCCCCGACCCCGCCCATTGACCCCGGAGGTTCACGAATCTAATCTGAGTTCTCATACATAGACGACGTCTGCATACAGGGATGAGACTCATGGCAGGGTTCAGCGCGGATCCGGACAGCGTGGTCGAGCGGCTGCGGGACGGTATGGCGGGCGGGGTCCTGTCGTTCCCGCTCACGAGCTTCACGGCGGACGGCGACCTCGACGTGGTGTCCTACCGGGCCTACCTCACCGCCCAGCTCGCCACGGGCCCGGGCGCGGTGTTCCCCGCCTGCGGGACCGGCGAGTTCAGCGCGCTGGACGAGGACGAGTACCGCGCGGTCGTCACCGCCACGGTCGAGATCGCGGACGGCCGCACGCCCGTGGTCGCGGGCACCGGCTACGGATGGGCGCAGGCGCTGCGCTTCGCCCGGATCGCCGAGGAGGCCGGCGCGGACGCCCTTCTCGTGCTGCCCCACTACCTCGTCGAGGCCCCCGAGTCCGGCCTGGTCGAGCAGGTGCGCCGGATCGCCGCCGGCACGCGGCTGCCGCTCATCCCCTACCAGCGCGGCCCGGTCGCCTTCTCCCCCGAGGGGCTGCGGGCCCTCGCGGCCGTCCCGGGCGTCATCGGGCTCAAGGACGGCCACAGCGACCTCGACCGGCTCCAGCGCCTCACGCTCGCGGCGCCCGACGGCTTCCTGTTCTTCAACGGGGCCGCCACCGCCGAGATCCAGGCCCGCGCGTACGCCGCCGTCGGCGTCCCCGCCTATTCGTCGGCCGTCCACGCCTTCGCGCCCGAGATCGCCGGCGCCTTCTTCACCGCCCTGCGCGCCGACGACGAGGCGACCGTGGGCAAGCTGCTGCGCGACTTCTACGTCCCGCTCGTCGAACTGCGCGACAAGGTGCCCGGCTACGCCGTGTCCCTGGTCAAGGCCGCCGCCCGGCTGCGGGGCCTTCCCGTCGGCCCGGTGCGCGCGCCGCTCACCGATCCGGGACCGGCCGATCTGGCGGTACTGGAGCGGATCCTCGACACCGGCCTGGCCCTCGTCGGAGCCGTGCGCGGGCCCGTCCGAAGCAGGTGAGGGACGGCCCGGCGGGGCACGGGGCTGACCGGCCCTCGGCCACGCCCGCCGCCGTCATCCTGGAGTCCCCGGCACCGGTCAGCCATCGCCCCGCGTACACAAGGAATGTGATGAAGCGTCAGCAGCCGACGATCACCGAGTTCTCCGTCTACCCCGTCGCCGGACGGGACTGCATGGAGCTGAACCTGTCGGGCGCCCACGGTCCGTACTTCACACGCAATGTGGTGGTCCTCAAGGACTCCGAGGGGCGTACCGGTCTCGGCGAGGTGCCGGGCGGGGAGAAGATCACCCGTACGCTGCGCGACGCCGGGTCCCTGGTCCTCGGCACGAAGGTGGGCGACCACCAGCGCGTCCTGCGCGAGATCGGGGACCGTTTCGGCGACCGGGACGCGGGGGGCCGGGGCGCCCAGACCTTCGACCTGCGCACGACCGTCCACGCCGTCACCGCCGTCGAGTCGGCCCTGCTCGACCTGCTCGGACAGCACCTCGACGTGCCCGTCGCCGCCCTCCTCGGGGACGGGCAGCAGCGTGACCGGGTGCGGGTGCTCGGCTACCTCTTCTTCGTCGGCGACCCGGACCGCACGGATCTGCCGTACGTCCGCGAGCGCGACGCGGACGTGGACTGGTACCGCCTGCGGCACGAGGAGGCACTGACGCCCGGTGCGATCGTCCAGCAGGCCGAGGCCGCCCACGCGCTGTACGGATTCCGTGACTTCAAGCTCAAGGGCGGTGTCCTGGAGGGCGCCGAGGAGGTCAGGGCCGTACGCGCGCTGAAGGACCGCTTCCCCGAGGCCCGCGTCACGCTCGACCCCAATGGCGCCTGGTCGCTGCGCGAGGCGATCGAGCTGTGCGGGCCCCTGGTCGGCACCCTCGCCTACGCCGAGGACCCCTGCGGCGCCGAGGACGGCTACTCGGGACGGGAGATCCTGGCCGAGTTCCGCCGGGCGACGGGAGTGCCGACGGCGACCAACATGATCGCCACGGACTGGCGGCAGCTCACCCACGCCCTGGCGCTCCAGTCGGTCTCGATCCCGCTCGCCGACCCGCACTTCTGGACCATGCGGGGCTCGGTGCGCGTGGCCCAGCTCTGCAACGCGATGGGCCTGACCTGGGGCTGCCACTCGAACAACCACTTCGACATCTCGCTCGCCATGGTCACCCACTGCGGAGCCGCGGCGCCGGGCCCGTACAACGCGCTCGACACGCACTGGATCTGGCAGGAGGGGCTGGAACGGCTGACGGTCGACCCGCCGCGCATCGTCGACGGCGAGATCGCGGTGCCGGACGCACCCGGCCTCGGCGTCGAGCTGGACATGGACCGGCTGCTGGCGGCGCACGAGCTGTACCTGAAGGAGGCCCTCGGTGCCCGGGACGACGCCGTCGCCATGCGCCACCTCGTTCCCGGCTGGGAGTTCGACGCCAAGCGGCCCGCCCTGGTGCGCTGACGGCCGCCCGAACCCGGACCCGCTCCGCGAAAAGCGCCGCCGACCCCTTGCACTGACGGCGGACACCTGAATTACTGTCCGGTACAGAACGACCGAATGATCGGTCGTCCACTATGGCACGGTTGGCGAGGGAGAGAGCGCGATGGCGGGCTCGACGGACTCGAAGGGCCTGCTCGACGCGGGCGAGCGACTGGACGCGGAGGCGCTGCGGACGCTCCAGCTCGAACGGCTGCGCGCATCGCTGCGCCACGCCTACGAGAACGTCCCCTTCTACCGGGAGTCCTTCGACAAGGCCGGGCTGCGCCCCGACGACTGTCGCTCGCTCGCCGACCTGGCCCGGTTCCCCTTCACGACGAAGGCGGATCTGCGGGAGAACTACCCGTACGGGATGTTCGCCGTGCCGCAGGACCGGATCCGGCGGCTTCACGCGTCGAGCGGGACGACCGGCCGCCCCACGGTCGTCGGCTACACGGAGAACGACCTGTCCATGTGGGCCGACATGGTGGCCCGTTCGATCCGCGCGGCGGGCGGCCGGCCCGGCGACAAGGTTCATATCGCCTACGGCTACGGGCTGTTCACGGGCGGACTCGGCGCCCACTACGGCGCGGAGCGGCTCGGCTGTACGGTGATCCCCGCGTCCGGCGGCATGACGGCACGTCAGGTCCAGCTCATCCAGGACCTGAAGCCCGAGATCATCATGGTGACACCCTCGTACATGCTGACCCTCCTCGACGAGTTCGAGCGCCAGGGCGTGGACCCGCGCGGCACCTCGCTGCGGGTCGGCGTGTTCGGGGCCGAGCCGTGGACCGAGGAGATGCGCCGCGAGATCGAGGAGCGGTTCGCGATCGACGCGGTGGACATCTACGGCCTCTCGGAGGTCATCGGCCCCGGCGTCGCCCAGGAGTGCGTGGAGACCAAGGACGGTCTGCACATCTGGGAGGACCACTTCTACCCCGAGGTCGTCGACCCCTTCACCGGTGAGGTGCTGCCGGACGGCGAGGAGGGCGAACTGGTCTTCACCTCGCTCACCAAGGAGGCCATGCCCGTGATCCGTTACCGGACACGGGACTTGACGCGGCTGCTGCCCGGTACGGCACGGGTCTTCCGCCGGATGGAGAAGATCACCGGGCGCAGTGACGACATGGTCATCCTGCGCGGGGTCAACCTCTTCCCCACCCAGATCGAGGAGATCGTGCTGCGGACACCGGGCGTCGCCCCGCACTTCCAGCTCCGGCTGACCCGCGAGGGCCGCCTCGACGCCCTCACCGTACGGGCGGAGGCCCGCTCCGGCGCCACCCCCGAGGCGCGCGAGGCGGCGGCGCGGGCGATCACCGCGGGCATCAAGGACGGGATCGGTGTCTCGGTCACGGTGGAGATCGTCGAACCGGAGTCCCTGGAACGGTCGGTGGGCAAGCTGAAGCGGATCGTGGACCTGCGCCCGCGCGCCTGACCGACCGCGGACAGGGCCGCGGGGCGCCTGACACCCCCGCGGCCCTGTCCGCTACGCCTTGCCGAACCGGTCGCGGAGTTCCCGCTTCAGGATCTTCCCGCTGGCGTTGCGCGGCAGCTCCTCCACGAACAGGACCCGCTTGGGTGCCTTGAAGTGGGCGAGCTTCTCGCGTGCGTGGGCGATCAGTTCGTCCTCGGTGACCTCGCCCCGGGGGACGACGACCGCGGTGACGGCCTCGATCCAGTGCTCGTCGGGCAGCCCCACGACGGCGACCTCGGCGACCCCCTCATGGGTGTACAGGGCGTCCTCGACCTGGCGGGAAGCGACCAGGACTCCACCGGAGTTGATGACGTCCTTCACCCGGTCCACCACGGTGAAGTATCCGTGGGCGTCGCGCACGGCGAGGTCGCCCGAGTGGAACCAGCCGTCGCGGAACGCCTCGGCGGTCTCCTCGGGCTTGTCCCAGTAGCCCTCGCACAACTGCGGTGAGCGGTAGACGACTTCGCCCGGTGTCCCGTCCGGCACGTCCTTGCCGTCCTCGTCGACGACCCGCGCGTCCACGAACAGCACCGGAGTTCCGCACGAGTCCATCCGGCCCTTGTGCTCGTCGGGTCCGAGGACGGTGGCGAGGGGACCGATCTCGCTCTGGCCGAAGCAGTTGTAGAAGGCCAGCTTCGGCAGCCGTTCGCGCAGCCGTTCCAGGACGGGGACCGGCATGATCGACGCTCCGTAGTACGCCTTGCGCAGGCCGCTCAGGTCGCGTTCGGCGAAGTCGGGACGGTTCGACAGCCCGATCCACACCGTGGGCGGGGCGAACAGGCTGTCCGCGCGGCCCGCCTCGATCAGGTCGAGGATCTGTCCACCGTCCGGCGCGTCGAGGATCGTGTTCGAGGCGCCGATCGCGAGGTAGGGCAGCAGGAACACATGCATCTGCGCCGAGTGGTAGAGCGGCAGCGAGTGCACCGGCAGGTCCCCGGCGCTCAGATCGAGGGCGGTGATCGCGCTCAGGTACTCGTGCACCAGCGCGCGGTGCGTCATCATCGCGCCCTTGGGCAGCGCGGTGGTGCCCGAGGTGTAGAGGAGCTGCACGAGCGTGTCGCCGCGGGGCTCGTCACCGTCGTACGGGCGTGCCGCCTCCAGGCGTACGAGGAGCGAGTCGTCGGCGTCGCGCAGCGGCAGGGTCCGTACGCCCTCCGGGAGCCGGCCGGCGAGGTCGGGGTCGGTCAGGACCAGGGCGCATCCCGACTGGCCGACGATGTAGGCGAGGTCGTCACCGGTCAGGTTCTGGTTCACGGGCACATGGACGAGTCCCGCGCGGGCGCAGGCGAGGAAGCCGATCAGATAGGCGTCCGAGTTGTGGCCGTAGGCGCCCACGCGGTCCCCGGGGGTCAGCCCCTCGCCGAGGAGGACGGTCGCCGCGCGGGAGACGGCCTCGTCGAGTTCCGCGTACGTCCAGGAGCGCTCTCGATAATCGACGGCGCGCCGCGCCGGTGTGCGCCGGGCACTGCGCCGCAGCACCCCGTCAACCGTACTGCCGTGTCCAGGCGTCATGTCACGTGATCCTCGGTCCACGGGAGGGGGAGGTCAAGTCACCGCACGCGGGCCGGACGGAAGCCGGGCCGGAGCCGGCCGGACACTCCGACGGCGCACTACCCGTTGGTACGCTCAACCGCCCCTTCCCTCAATGATGTTGGGAGGCACGATGCGCACCCGTGGAAGACGGTTACTCGTCGCGGCCGTCGCTCTGTTGACCGCCGCGACCACGCTGCCCGCGGCCGCGGCCGAGCGGCACGCCGCACAGGAACATCCCTCGCGGGGCGGCCTGTCGGCCGTGATCCGCTACACCGAGTACGGCATCCCGCACATTCTCGCCAAGGACTACGCGAACCTCGGCTTCGGCACCGGCTGGGCCCAGGCCGCCGACCAGGTGTGCACCCTGGCCGACGGGTTCGTGACCCTGCGCGGCGAGCGGTCCCGCTGGTTCGGACCCGCCGCGACACCGGACGGCTCGCTCTCCTCAGCGTCCACGAACCTCTCCAGCGACCTCTACTACGGCGGTGTGCGCGAGGCCGGCACGGTCGAGAAACTGCTCACCGAGCCCGCGCCGCGGGGCCCCAGCCGCGATGTCAAGGACCTGATGCGGGGCTGGGCGGCCGGCTACAACGCGTGGCTGGCGCGGAACCGCGTCACCGATCCGGCGTGCCGGGGAGCCGCCTGGGTCCGCCCGGTGACCCAAGTGGACGTCGCCGCGCGCGGGTTCGCGCTGGCCGTGCTCGGCGGCCAGGGGCGCGGCGCCGACGGCATCACGGCCGCGCGGCCGCCGACGACGGGAACGCAGGCGGGTGCGGCGGCGACCTCAGGAACGGCGACGGCGGCGGGCACCGGTGAGCCCGACGTGAAGCGCACCGCCGCGGCCGCGCGTGAGGAGTTCGACACCGCCGACATGGGATCGAACGCGGTGGCCTTCAGCGGTGCCTCGACCGCGAACGGCCGTGGTCTGCTGCTCGGCAATCCGCACTATCCCTGGCAGGGCGGACGCCGCTTCTGGCAGGTGCAGCAGACGATCCCCGGCGAGCTGAACGTGCAGGGCGGCGCCCTGCTCGGCACGGCGACGGTGTCCGTCGGTCACACCGCCCGGATCGCCTGGAGTCACACCGTCGCGACGGGCGTCACGCTCAACCTCCATCAGCTCACGCTCGATCCGGCCGATCCGACGACGTATCTGGTGGACGGCAGGCCGGAGCGGATGACGCGGCGCAGCGTCACCGTCGACGTGCGGGACGGTACGCCGGTGACGCGCGCCCAGTGGTGGACCCGGTACGGCCCCGTCGTCACCTCGCTCGGCGCCCAGGTGCCGCTGCCGTGGACGGCCACGACGGCGTACGCGCTCAACGACCCGAACGCGGCCAACCTCCGTGCCCCGGACACCGCGCTGGGCTTCAGCAAGGCCCGTGACACGGCGGGCGTCCTCGCGGCGCTCACCCGGACCCAGGGCCTGCCGTGGGTGAACACGATCGCCGCCGACTCCGGCGGCCACACCCTCTTCACCCAGTCACAGGTGCTCCCGCGCATCACCGACGAGCTGGTCCAGCGCTGCTCGACACCACTGGGCCGGGCCCTGTACCCGTCGTCCGGCGTCGCCGTGCTGGACGGGTCGCGCGGCGACTGCGCGCTCGGCAGTGATCCCGACGCCGTGCAGCCCGGCATCTTCGGTCCGGCGAGCATGCCGGTGCTGAAGGACGCGCCGTACGCGGAGAACTCGAACGACAGCGCCTGGCTGGCGAACGCGGACCGGCCGTTGACCGGGTACGAGCGGGTGTTCGGCACGATCGGCACGCAGCGCTCGATGCGCACGCGCGGCGCGGTCGAGGACGTGGCCTCGATGGCCGCGCGGGGCCGGCTCACCGTGCGGGATCTCCAGACACAGCAGTTCGCGAACCGGGTGCCCGCGGGTGATCTCGTAGCGGCCGACGCGGCGCGCGCGTGTGCCGCGCTGCCGGGCGGCACGGCGACGGGCTCCGACGGCAAGGCCGTCGACGTGAGCGAGGCGTGCGGTGTGCTGCGGGCCTGGGACCGTTCGATGGACACCGGCAGCCGGGGCGCGCTGCTCTTCGACCGTTTCTGGCGGAAGCTGACGGCCACGGTACCGGCGGCGCAACTCTGGAAGGTCCCGTTCTCGGCGGCCGATCCGGTCCGCACCCCGAACACCCTCGACACCTCCGTACCGGGCTTCGCGACAGCGCTGGCCGACACGGTGACGGAGCTGCGGACGGCGGGAATCGCCCTCGACGCGCGGCTGGGCTCCGGCCAGTTCGTCGTACGGGACGGCCGGCACATCCCCGTACCGGGCGGCACGGAGTCCCTCGGGGTCTGGAACAAGGTGGAGATGCCGTGGAACGCCGCGGCCGGCGGCTATAGGGAGGTCACGACGGGATCCTCGTACATCCAGGCCGTCGGATGGGACGGAGGCCGCTGTCCGGTCGCCCGCACCCTGCTGACGTACTCCCAGTCCTCGAATCCGAACTCGCCGCACTTCAGCGATCAGACGCGGCTGTTCTCGGGCGGGCGGTGGGTGACGTCCCGGTTCTGCGAGAAGGACATCCTGGCGTCGCCGGGGCTCCGGGTGGTCGAGGTGAGCGACCACCGCTGACCTCGGGCGGTGGGTGACGGCGCGCGCGGTGCCCGGAGCGGATCCGGGCACCGCGCGTCGCCGGGTCACATCGTGCGGGTGCGGCCCTCCCAATAGGGGTCGCGCAGCCGCCGCTTGTACAGCTTTCCGTTGGGGTCGCGGGGCATGACGGCGATGAAGTCGACGCTCTTGGGCCGTTTGTACCCGGCGAGTTGCCGCTCGCAGTGGGCGAGGATGTCGGCGGCGAGCGCCGGTCCGGCCTCGTGGCCGGGCGCGGCCTCGACCACGGCCTTGACCTCCTCGCCCCAGTCGTCGTGCGGGATGCCGAAGGCGGCCGCGTCGGCGACGGCGGGGTGGGAGAGCAGCGCCGCCTCGATCTCGGCCGGGTAGATGTTGACGCCGCCCGAGATGATCATGTCGATCTTGCGGTCGCGGAGGAAGAGGTAGCCGTCCTCGTCGAGCAGGCCGAGGTCGCCGACGGTGAAGAAGTCGCCGATGCGGTTGTCGCGGGTCTTGGTCTCGTCCTTGTGGTACGAGAATCCGCCGGTGCTCATCTTCATGTAGACGGTGCCGAGTTCGCCGGGCGGCAGCCGGTTGCCGTCGTCGTCGAAGACGGCCAGTTCGCTGATGGGCCAGGCCTTGCCGACGGTGCCGGGCTTCTTCAGCCAGTCCCCGGCGGTCGCGAAGGCCCCGCCGCCCTCGCTGGCCGCGTAGTACTCCTCGACGCTCTCCCCCCACCACGCGATCATGGCCCGTTTCACATGGTCGGGGCACGGGGCCGCCCCGTGGATGGCGTGCCGCATGGAGGTGACGTCGTAGCGGGCCCTCACCTCGTCGGGGAGGGCCAGCAGCCGGTGGAACTGGGTCGGCACCATGTGGGTGTGGGTGCACCGGTGCGCGTCGATGACCCGGAGCATCTCCTCGGGGGTCCACTTGTCCATGAGCACCAGCCGGTGGCCGATGTGCAGGGACGCGCCCGCGAACTGGAGGACCGCGGTGTGGTAGAGCGGCGAGCAGACGAGGTGCACGTTGTCGTCGAACGGCCGGATGCCGAAGATGGCGAGGAAGCCGCCGAGGTACGACTCCTCGGGGAGCTTGCCGGGCAGCGGGCGCCGGATGCCGCGCGGGCGGCCGGTGGTGCCCGAGGTGTAGTTCATGACCCAGCCGAGCGTGCGGTCGGCGGGCGCGGAGCCTGGCTGTCCGTCGAGGAGTTCGGCGTACGGCCTGAAGCCGTCGATCGCTCCGACGGCGTACCGCTGTGCCGGGGCGAGCTTCGCCTCGTCGGCGGCGTGCCGGGCGGCGTCGGCGAACCGTTCGTGGGCGATGAGGACCTTGGCGCCCGAGTCGGAGACGATCCAGGCGATCTCGGGGCCGACGAGGTGGTGGTTGACGGGGACGAGGTAGAGGCCCGCCTGCGAGGCGGCGAGGTAGGCGACGAGGAACTCGATCCCGTTGGGCAGGACGACCGCGAAGGAGTCGCCGCGTTCGAGTCCGGCGGCGCGCAGCCCGTGGACGAGGCGGTTGGCCGCCTCGTGCAGCCGCCCGGCGGTCCACTCCTCGCCGGTGGGGGTGATCAGGACGACGCGCCCGGGGTCTGCGGCGGCCTGGGCCCAGAAGCCGTTGGGTGATGTGGTCATGCTTGTTCCCCCCTGCCCGCGATGCGGTTGATGCGGTCGACGGTTCGCTCGAAGCCCCGGGTCAGGTCGTCGAAGACCTCCTGGACGGAGCGTTCGCTGGTCATCCGGCCCACGATCTGGCCGACCGGTGTGCCGAGCAGCGGCTCCACCTCGTACTTCTGGATGCGGGAGACGGCGTCGGCGACCAGGAGGCCCTGGAGCGGCATGGGGAGCGTGCCGGGTCCGTCCGGGTCGTCCCAGGCGTCGGTCCACTCGGTGCGCAACTGGCGGGCGGGCTTGCCGGTCAGGGCGCGGGAGCGGACGGTGTCTCCGGAGCCGGCCGCGAGCAGTTTGCGGGTGACGGCCGGGGAGTGCATGTCGGCCTCCGTCACGGTCAGCCAGACCGAGCCGAGCCACACCCCCTGGGCGCCGAGGCTCAGTGCGGCGGCGACCTGCTCTCCGCTGCCGATGCCGCCCGCCGCCAGGACGGGCAACGGGCCCACGGCGTCGACGACTTCGGGCGTGAGCACCATCGAGGCGATCTCCCCCGTGTGTCCGCCCGCCTCGTAGCCCTGGGCGACGACGATGTCGATGCCGGCCTCGGCGTGCTTGCGCGCGTGCCGGGCGCTGCCCGCGAGGGCGGCGACGAGCACCCCGCGCTCGTGGGCCCGCCGGACGACGTCGGCGGGCGGTGAACCCAGCGCGTTGGCCAGGACCTTGATCGGGTAGTCGAAGGCGACGTCGAGCTGGCCGCGGGCGACCTGTTCCATCCAGCCGGTGATGCGCCAGCCGGACGCCTCGCCCTCGGCGAGTTCGGGGACGCCGTACTTGGCGAGGGTGTCCGCGACGAACTGGCGGTGCCCCTCGGGGATCATCGCCTCGACGTCGGCCTCGCTGACGCCCTCGACCTTCTTGGCGGGCATGACGACGTCCAGGCCGTAGGGCATGCCGTCGACGTTCGCCTCGATCCAGTCGAGGTCGCGCTCCAGGTCGGTGGGAGTGGTGTAGCGGACCGCGCCGAGCACACCGAACCCGCCCGCACGGCTGATGGCCGCGGCGACGGCGGGAAACGGCGTGAAGCCGAAAATGGCGTGCTCGACTCCCAGTTCCTTGCTCAGCTCCGTCTGCATGGGCGCAGGATGCCGCAGACGTCCGGACGAGGGAAGGCCTTTTCTGATACTCCGTCAGATACCTCGACGCTCCTTCCGGAGGGTTGACACGCCCACCCGTGACGGGAAAGTTTCACTCGGCACGGCAGATCCGGAAAGATACTTTCAGGCGACGCGAGCGAGAGGCTTCCGATGACCGAAGGCGTCAAGGCCCCGGCGAACGGCACACAGGGCGGAACGGGTGGCGGTCCGACCCGCCGTCAGTGGGGCAGAGGTGTACTGGCGATGGGCGGGGCGCTGGCCCTCGCCCCCTTCCCCGCGGGACCGGCGGCGGCCTCGCCAGGGGCTTCTGCGAGGGCTTCGGCTTCGGCTTCGGCTTCGGCTTCGGCGGGGGAAGGCCACCGCACGCTGAGGCACGGCACACCCCGGCAGGCCGGGCTCCTCGCCGGCCATCTGCGTCAACTCGTCACGGACGCCCGGGCGTTCCTCGGCCCCTCGCCCCAACACCCCTGGTACGCCGGTGCCGTCCTGCTCGCGGGCCGGGGCGGCACCGTGGCCCTGCACGAGCCGATCGGCATGGCCGTGCGCTACGCGGCGTACGACGAGAAGACCGACACCGGCGTCGAGTTCCCCGCCGAACAGCAGATCCCGGTGTCCGGGGACACGGTCTACGACCTCGCCTCCGTGTCCAAGCTGTTCACCTCCATCCTCGCGGTGCAGCAACTGGAACGCCGGGCACTGGAGCTGGAGGCCACCGTCGCCTCGTACCTCCCGGAGTTCGCGGGCGGCGGCAAACAGGACGTGACCATCCGTCAACTGCTCACCCACACCTCCGGGTTCCGCTCCTGGATCCCGCTGTACAAGGCCCCGACGCGCGAGGGAAAACTCCAGCTCATCTGGGACGAGAAGCTCGCCACCGCGCCCGGCACCGCGTACCTGTACTCCGACCTGAACCTGATCTCGCTCCAGCTCGTCCTGGAGAGGATCACCGGCCGGACCCTCGACACCCTGCTGCGCGACGAGATCACCGAACCCCTCGGCATGGAGAGCACCCGCTACAACCCGCCCGCCTCCTGGAAACCGCGGATCGCCGCCACCGAGGACGCGCGGCTCCCGTGGTCGGGACTGGACCGCGGGCTCGTATGGGGCGAGGTCCACGACGAGAACGCGTACTCCCTGGGCGGGGTCGCCGGTCACGCCGGGGTCTTCTCCAGCGCCTGGGACCTGGCGGTCCTCGGGCGCACCCTCCTGAACGGCGGCGCGTACGGCACAGCGCGCATCCTGCGGCCGGAGTCGGTGGACCTGATGTTCACCGACTACAACACCGCCTTCCCCGGCGACGAGCACGGCCTCGGCTTCGAGCTCTACCAGCATTGGTACATGGGCGCGATGGCGACACCGCGCACCGCGGGGCACACCGGCTTCACCGGCACATCCCTCGTCCTGGACCCGACGACCGACTCCTTCCTGATCGTCCTCGGCAACTCCGTCCACCCCGTGCGCACCTGGCGATCCGGCTCCGCTCCCCGGGTCGCCGCCGGGAACAACCTCGCGCGAGCCGTCGCGGTGCGTCCGGCGCACGGCCGCACGTCCTGGTTCTCCGGGATGGCGAGCACGACCACGGCGACCCTGACCCTGCCCGCGCTCGACACCAGCGCCGGTCCCGCCCGGCTTCGCTGCGCGCTGTGGTGGGACACCGAACCCGGCTCTGACGTCCTGTTCCTGGAAGCCTCCACCGACACCGGCGCGACCTGGAAACCGGTCCCCTTCACGACCCGACGGCGCCCCGAGGACCCGCAGGACCATCCGACGGGAACGGCCACCGGCTGGTCGGGCCGTGCCTGGCACCGCCTCACCGCCGACCTGCCGAGCACGCCCGCGCTCACGCTGCGCTGGCGGTACACGACCGACCGCCTGTACGTCGGACGTGGCGCGTACGTCGACGAACTGCGGGTCGAGTCCGGCGACCGCGCCCTCTTCGACGCGTCACGCCCCGCGGACACCGGCCGGATCGCGGCGGCGGGGTGGGTGCCGTCCGAGGACTGACGGCCGGACGGGGGCGCGCCCGGCGGAGGCGCGCCCGGCGGAGGCGCGCCCGCTCCCGGCGGGAGCACGCGCTCTCCCCGGAGGCGCGTCCCCTTCCTGGCCGAGGCGCGCCCGCTCCTGACACGGGCGCGCCACAGCCGCCGGCCTAGCCCTTCCGGTCCAGTGACTCCAGTACGGCCTTCGCCGCGTTGTGGCCAGGGACCCCGCTCACCCCGCCGCCGCGCACCGCGCCCGCCCCGCACAGCATCACGTTGGCGTGCGGGGTCTCCACGCCCCAGCGGCCCGTGTCCTCCTGGACGTAGGGGAAGGCGAGGTCGCGGTGGAAGATGTTGCCGCCCGGCAGCCGCAGGTCCCGCTCCAGGTCGAGCGGGGTCTTCGCCTCGATGCACGGCCGGCCGTCCGCGTCGGTGGCCAGACAGTCGGCGAGCGGCTCGGCGAGGTGCGCGTCGAGCTGCGCCAGCGTCGACTTCAGCAACTCCTCGCGTACGGCGTCGTTGTCCCGCTCGAACAGCCGGGCGGGCGTGTGGAGGCCGAAGAGCGTGAGGGTCTGGTAGCCCCGCTCGACGAGGTCCTTGCCGAGGATGCTGGGGTCGGTGAGCGAGTGGCAGTAGATCTCGGAGGGCGGGGCGGTGGGCAGTTCACCGGCCGCGGCCTGCGCGTGGGCGGCCGCCAGTTGCTCGTACCCCTCCGCGATGTGGAAGGTCCCGGAGAACGCCTCGCGCGGGTCGACGGAGGTGTCGCGGAGCCTCGGCAGCCGCTTGAGCAGCATGTTCACCTTGAGCTGCGCGCCCTCCGCGGGCGTCGGCGGCTCGTCTCCCGTGAGGTGGGCCAGCTCCTGCGGCGAGGCGTTCACCAGCACGTGACGGGCGGCGACGACACCCTCGCCGTCGGCCGTGCGATAGGTGATCTCGGCGGCGCGGCCGTCCGTGTCGATCCGCAGCACCTCGTGGCCGGTCTCGATCACGGCACCCGCCGCGCGCGCCGCGCCGGTGATCGCGTCGGTGAGCGCGCCCATGCCGCCGACGGGCACGTCCCAGGCGCCGGTGCCGCCGCCGATCACGTGGTAGAGGAAGCAGCGGTTCTGCCGCAGCGACGGGTCGTGGGCGTCGGCGAAGGTGCCGATGAGCGCGTCGGTGAGCACGACACCGCGCACGAGGTCGTCGGCGAAGTACTCCTCGACGGCCGTGCCGACCGGTTCCTCGAAGAGGATCCGCCAGGCGTCCTCGTCGTCGACGCGCGCCCTCAGTTCCTCGCGGGTGGGCAGCGGTTCGGTGAGCGTCGGGAACACCCGCTGGGCGACCCGGCCGGTCATCCCGTAGAAGCGCTGCCACGCCTCGTACTCGCGCTCCGATCCCGTCAGCTTGGCGAACGCCTCGCGGGTGCGCCGCTCGCCGCCGCCGACGAGCAGCCCGGTGGGCCGTCCGTCGCGCTCCACGGGGGTGTACGAGGAGACGGTGCGGCCCCGGACCCGGAAGTCGAGGCCCAGGTCCCGCACGATCTTCCGGGGCAGCAGGCTCACCAGGTACGAGTAGCGCGACAGCCTCGCGTCGACCCCGGCGAACGGTCGGGTGGACACGGCGGCGCCCCCGGTGTTCCCCAGGCGCTCCAGCACCAGCACGGACTGCCCCGCCCGAGCCAGGTAGGCGGCGGCGACCAGTCCGTTGTGGCCTCCGCCGACGATCACGACGTCATATCCCTCGTGTACAGGCATGCCTCTTCGTAGCACGTGATGATCTACGGCGGCCAGGGGTGCGCGGCAAGCGGCGGCACCCGTACGGATCGGTCCGTCAGCCTCCCCGGCGGGTGTTGAGGCGGGCGGCCTGGCGGGTCAGATGGTCGCGCTCGGCCAGGTCGGGCGCCTTGCGCGCGGCCTCCGCGTACAGCCGTGCCGCCTTCGCCAGGTCCCCGTCGCGCTCGTGGAGGTACGCGGCCACCGCGGTGTGGCGGGGCAGCGAGTCGTCCAGCTCCGCGAGCGCGGCGAGTCCGGCGCGCGGCCCGTCGGCCTCGCCGACGGCCACCGCGCGGTTGAGCCGGACGACGGGGCTGTCCGTCAGGCGCGCGAGCTCGTCGTACCACTCGACGATCTGGATCCAGTCGGTCTCCTCGGCGACGGGGGCGTCGGCGTGGAGGGCGGCGATGGCGGCCTGGACCTGGAACTCGCCCAGCCGGTCGCGGGCGAGGGCCGCCTGGAGGATCTCGACGCCCTCGGCGATCGCCGTGGTGTCCCACAGGCCGCGGTCCTGCTCCGCCAGCGGCACCAGGCTGCCGTCGGGCGCGGTCCGCGCGGCGCGCCGGGCGTGGTGGAGCAGCATGAGGGCGAGCAGGCCGGCCACCTCGGGGTGGTCGGCCTGGGCCGCGAGCTGCCGGGTGAGCCGGATGGCCTCGGCGACGAGGTCGACATCGCCGGAGTAGCCCTCGTTGAAGACCAGGTAGAGGACGCGCAGCACGGTGGCGACGTCACCGTGCCGGTCCAACCGCACACCGGACACGGTGCGCTTGGCGCGGCTGATGCGCTGCGCCATGGTCGCCTCGGGCACCAGGTAGGCCTGGGCGATCTGACGGGTGGTGAGCCCGCCGACGGCCCGTAGGGTGAGCGCGACGGCGGACGACGGTGTCAGCGACGGGTGGGCGCACAGGAAGTAGAGCTGGAGCGTGTCGTCCACCGAGGCCGCGGGTCCGGCCTCCGGTTCCTCCTCGACGAGGTCCTCGCGCCGGCGACGGGCGGCGTCCGCCCGGGTCGCGTCGAGGAACCGGCGCCAGGCCACGGTGACCAGCCAGCCCTTGGGGTCCCGCGGCCGGTCGGCCGGCCAGACGCGGACGGCCTCGACGAGCGCGTCCTGCACGGCGTCCTCGGCCGCCGCGAAGTCTGCTCCGCGGCGGACGAGGACGGCGAGCACGCTCGGAGTGAGGCTCCGGAGCAGGGCCTCGTCCATGGGTGGGGTCACTCCGTGACCGTGGGGTGGGCGGTCAGGAACGGGCGGACCTCGAGCCACTCGTGGATCGGCTCGCCGCCCGCGCCGGGGGCGGCCGACAGTTCCCCGGCCAGTTCGACGGCGCGCTCGTGGCTGTCGACGTCGATGACCATCCAGCCGGCGATGAGGTCCTTGGTCTCGGCGAACGGGCCGTCGGTGACCGGCGGGCGCCCCTCGCCGTCGTAGCGGACCCACTGGCCCTCGGGGGCGAGCGCCTGACCGTCGACGAACTCACCGGTCTTCTCCAGCCGGACCGCGAAGTCGTTCATGTACTGGATGTGGTCGGTGATCTCCTCCGGCTTCCACTGGTCCATGGGTACGTCGTTGACCGCGGCCGGGGCGCCCCGGTAGTGCTTGAGCAGCAGGTACTTGGCCATGGTGATCTCCTCGGTACGGGTGCGACCCATTGTGGTCGCCTTCACTGCTGGGACGGAGCGGGCCACGGGTTCTCGACATCACCGGCCAAGATTTTTTCTCCCGTTCGGCATGTGGCGAGAAGCGCAGGTCAGCGCGCTCTCCCGACGGGCCGCCGCCGACCGGGTCGGGCGGTCAGCGCCCCTGGGCCGCGCGCCGCTGACGCAGGGCGGCCACCCTGCGGTACAGCTCCGCCGCTTCCCGTCCGTGGCCGAGCTGCTCCAGGCAGTGCGCCTCGTCGGTGCGGCCGGCGAGGGTGTCGGGGTGGTCCGCGCCGAGCACCCGCTCGCGGGCGGCCGCGACACGCCGGTACTCGGTGAGGGCGTCGGCCCAGCGCCCGAGCCAGCCGAGCCCGACGGCGACCTCGCGACGGCTGACGAGGGTGTCGGGATGGTCGGCCCCGAGGGCGCGCTCGCGGATGGCGCACACGTCCCGCGCCTCGGCGAGGGCCTCCTCCCAGCGGCCGAGGCGGCCGAGGTTCACGCCGAGCCCGTGCCGGGCCCGCAGGGTCTCGGGGTGGGTGGGGCCCTGCGCTCGGGTGCGGTCGCCTACGAGCGAGCGGTACAGCTCCAGCGCCTGGGCGCTGTGGCCGAGTCTGCCCAGGCAGATGCCCACCTCGTAGCGGGCGGCGAGCGTGTCCGGGTGGTCGGGGCCGAGCGCCCCGGTACGCGTCGCGGCCACCTCCCGATACGTGTGCAGCGCCTCGGGCCAGCGCCCCAACTGACCCAGGACGTAGGCCACTTCGTAGCGGGTGACGAGGGTGTCCGGGTGGGCCGGGCCGAGCACCCGGGCACGGGCCGCGGCGACTTCGGCCGCCATGCGGTGCGCGTCCTCCAGGCGCCCGAGTCTGCTGAGGTTGAAGGCGAGGTTGTGGCGGCAGCGCAGGGTGTCCGGGTGGTCGGGGCCCATCGCGCGCTGCCGGGCGGCGAGGACCGACGTATAGGCCTGGTGCGCCTCGAAGTGGCGGCCCAACTGGCCGAGCACGTAGGCCATTTCCTGTCGCGCGGCCAGGGTGTCGGGGTGGTCGACGCCGAGCACCCGCTCTCTGGCCTGGGCGACCCGCGCGTACTCGCCGAGTGCTTCGTCGGGGCGTCCGGTGCGACTGAGGGTGAAGCCGACCTCGTACCGGCTGGCGAGCGTGTCGGGGTGGTCGGGCCCGAGCAGTCGCTCCCGTTCGGCGGCGACCGAACGGTGGATCTCGCCCGCCTCGGTCCACCGGCCGAGCCGTCCGAGGCTCAGACCGGAGTTGTGCCGGCTCACCAGGGCGGTGATCGCCTCCGCCGCGGGAGCGGGTCGTTCGCCGCGGCCGGGGAGGGGCGGAACGGCGGTGGAGGGGCGGGTGGTCCACTCTCCGGTGAGACCGGCGGACGCGTCGGGCGGGGTGCCGCGCCATACCGCTCCGGTCGCCTTGTGGCCGGTCGTCATGCCCTGGGTCCAGGACGGCAGCCGGGGCGCGCGGGAGGGCGGCTGCTCGGGCCGGGACGGGAACCGCGGTGCCGGTGAGTGCCGTTCGGCTCCGGGGCGCGGCGGGGCCGGGGCGACCACCGTCGGCACGTACATCGGCGTGGTGCGCCCGGCGGTGATGCGGCGGGCGAGTTCACCGGCGTCCGGCGGACGCTGTTCGGGCCGTTTGGCGAGCAGGTCGAGGATGATCCGCTCCAGGTACTCGGGGATGTCGGCCCGATGGCTGCGCGGCGGCTCGGGCACGGTGTCGCGGTGGCCGACGAGGATGGCCCAGGTGTCGCCGAGGTCGAACGGCGGGGCTCCGGTGGCGATCTCGTAGAGCACGCACCCGAAGGAGTAGAGGTCGCTGCGCTGGTCGACCTCGGCGCCGCTGATCTGTTCCGGCGACATGTAGTGCGGGGTGCCCATCGCGACGCCGGTGCCGGTGAGCCGCGAGGTGAACCCGATGTCGTGGCCGAGGCGGGCGATGCCGAAGTCGCAGATCTTCACGGTGCCGTCGGCCAGCCGCATGATGTTCGCCGGCTTCAAGTCGCGGTGCACGATGCTCTGCTGGTGGGTGTAGGCGAGCGCGGCGGTCACCTGGTCGGCGATGTCGACGATGTCGTCCACTGCCAGCGGACGAGGCCGGTTGTCCTCAAGGAGCTGGCCGAGGTTGTGTCCCTCCAGCAGTTCCATCACCAGATACAGCACCCCGTCGGACTCGCCGAAGTCGTGGACGACGGTCACGCCGCGGTGCTGAAGGGAGGCGGCGACCCTGGCCTCGCGCCGGAACCGCTCGCGCAGGACACGGGCGAAGGACGGATCGTGGTGCGGGCCGAGCGGCTTGAGGCACTTGACGGCCACCTGGCGGCCCAGCGATTCGTCCCGCGCCCGCCACACCTCGCCCATGCCGCCGCGCCCGATCGGATCGAGGAGCCGGTACCGGCCCTGGATCAGCCTGCTCTCCGCCATCTCCTGAGATCGCCCCCGTCATGCTCGGCCCCGAGCCCGCCCCCGGCCACGTCCAGTATGACGAGCGATCAGCCGACTTTGTACGGCCTCGAAGGCGAGCCGGGGCCGAGCCGTGACACGGCCGGGAGAATGTCTCCGACCGGGAGTCTCCGGCGCGGCCGTGCGGGGACACGGCGCGCGGTGGCACCCAGGACGCCCGGCGCCGGATCACTGCGACGGGAGCCGGGTGCGGGGCGGCCGCACCGGACGTGGGCGCACGACGACACGAGAGGGCGCGCGGACCTGGCGCGCACGCCCCACGAGGTCGAGCGCGCCCAGCGAGGGCGTGCGCGCCCAGCGAGGTCGGCGCTCCGCCGGGCGGGCCGCTCAGCCGCGCAGGGCCGACAGGAAGATGCCGGGCAGTGCGGACACCCTGCGCCTCGCGGCGTAGGTGGTGAGCCGGCGCATCGTCGTACAGCCCGTGCGGTTGGTGACGAAGTACGGCGGCCGGGGCGAGAGGGAGGGCGATCCGGTGAGGAGGCCGCGTGGCGCGGGCGCGAAGGGTGCCCGCAGCACCGTCTTCTCCACGTCCTCCAGCATGAAGGCGTTGTGGACGAACCCGATGCCGCTGCCGATGTCCTGCCGCGTGTGTCCCGGGAACGCGCCCCACGGCGTGTAGCCCAGCAGAAAACCGAACGCCGACCAGCAGTTGACGCCGAGCGTGCCGTAACGCAGCGCTGAAATCGCCTCGTTCACGGCGGCGCGGTGCGCGCGCTCGGTGCGGGGGTGGATGAGCAGGGTCGCGCCGAGCGTGCCGGGGAGCCGGGTGTTCGCGAACTCGACCGCCCTGGGCAGGAACTGGGACGCGTCCTCGCCGGGCAGCCGGACGACGCCCAGGGCGCTGGCGAACACCTCGTCGGTGAGCATCGGGTCGTCCGGGTCGGTGATGTCGGGCACCAGGAGACGGCAGGCGCCGTCGCCGAACACCTCGGCCTCCGGGTGCACCCGGGTCACCGCGTCCAGGCGGTCGGCCGCGCCGGGATAGTAGTCGCCGCGGGGCGGCAGATCGCGCAGCAGCCGGCGGATCTCGGCGAGCAGCCGTTCGGTGCCGTCCCAGTCGCGGGGCACGAGGAGGATCTGGGTCGCGACGCAGTTGTGGCCGGAGTTGTTCATCTTGCCGGTCACGATGTGTTCGGCCTGGTAGCGGAAGTCGGCCGCGCTCCACGGCCCCGGTGTGACGATGCAGGGGCTCACACCGCCCAGTTCGCTCGTGAGGGGTTTGCCGATGCGGGGCGCGTTCTCGCGGCGGCGCTCGTCGGCCCGCTCGTCCGTGCCCCAGACGATGGCGTCATGGGTGCGTTCGCTGCCGGTGACGTGGATGGCGTCGACGTGGTCGTGGGCGGTGAGATACGCGCCCGCCTCCGCTCCCCCGTCGACGAAGCGGACCCAGCCGCGGTCCACGAACTCCTCGAAGACCTTCTCGAAGTGGGGGCGGAGGTAGCCGTTGACCGGGTTCGTCTTGGCGACGACGACCTGCCCCTCCGTGTACAGCTTGTGCAGGACGTCGAGCGGGGTGATCGCCGGTACGTTCCCCGCGCCGAGCACCAGCCCGACGGCGGGGCGCGACGCGGTTCCCCGGTACGGCCCGGCGGCACGCTCCCGTACCCGCTCGGGCGTCGTTCCCGGCCGGGTCCACACCTGCGCCGAGAAGCCGTTGAGCAGGAGACGGTCGGTGACAGTGGCCGGGAACACGTCGACCACGGTCCGGCCGTCCCGGTCACGGACCGCGCGGGCGGGGAGCGGTTCCTTGCCGGCGGCGATCCTGCGCAGGACGTGGAGGTACGCGCCCACGGTCTGGGCGAGCGCCCAGGGCGCGGTCACCCAGTCCTCGGCGGCCCAGCCGGCCGTCGCGTCGTAGCCCTTGGCGCGGGCCGCGTCGGCGACCAGGGCGGGTGCGGCGGCGTCGATCCGCGGGAGCATGCGCTCCAGCAGGCCGATCCGCTGCGCGAGCGGGGTGACGGTCCAGCTCCCGGCGTTCGCGCGCAGGTCGGCGAGCGCGCGGTCGAGGGAGGCGGTGTCGAGGGCCGGGACGGTGGTCAAGGACAACTCCTGTGGTGTGGGGCGCGGTTGGGGCGAGGGGGCCGGAGCGGGGCCTCGGCTGGGCCGGCCTTGGCTCGGCTCGGCTTCGAGGGTCAGCCCTTCAGCCGGGCGATGTCCCGCCGTGGGTCGACCAGCAGGAAGGAGGCGACGGCACCGAGGGCCAGGAGCAGCCCGGACAGCAGGACCGCGCTCTGGTATCCGTCGGTGCCCCGGGCGTCGACGAGGGCTCCGACGACGGCGGGCGCGGCGAGTCCCGCGGCGGTGACCACCGCGTTCATGGTGCCCAGGGCACCGCCCGCGCGGGTCGCCGGGGCGAGTTCGGCGACGGTGGTCGCGGCGATCGTCGCGTACGAGCCGCCGAGGCCGAAGCCGAGGGCGACCAGGACGGTCGTCGCGGTCCTGCCGTCGGCGAACGGCAGGGCCAGACAGCAGGCGGCACCGAGGGCGAGCAGCCCGCCGCCCACCCATCCGCGGGCACGGCGGCTCTCGACGCCGCGGCGCATCAACCACCCGGTGACGCCCGCCTGACCCAGCAGGGCGAGTGCCCCGACGAGCCAGGGGGCGACCACGACGGTGCCCGCCTCGTCGACCGGGTATCCGAGGGCGTTGCGCAGATAGGAGGGCAGCCAGACCAGCATCAGGGCCACACACCAGTAGCTGGTGAAGTAGGCGAGCGTGACGCCGATCCAGGTACGGCTGGCGAAGATCTTCCGGTACGGCGCGTCCGCCCGCGTCGGCACCGGCTGGACGGCCGCTTCCGCAACGGCCTCCGCACCGATTCTGCTACCGCCCTCCGTACCAACGTCCGTACCGACCTCCGTACGGACGTCCGTGCCGACCTCCGTACGGACGTCCGTGCCGACCTCCGTACGGACGTCCGTGCCGACCTCCGTACGGACGTCCGTGCCGACGGCGTGTCCGCCGTCGGCGCCGAGGGCCGCCCAGGCCGCGGCCCACAGCAGTCCCGCGGCGGCGAGGACCCCCAGGGCGGCCCGCCATCCGTGGTGCTGGATCACCCACGACAGTCCGGGCGCGGAGACCATCACTCCGAGGGTGACGCCCAGCGTGACCAGCGCGCCGGGCAGATTGCGCCGCTCGTCGGGGAACCACGCGAGGGTGGCCTTCTGTGCCACGGGGAACGCGGGCCCCTCCGCGGCGCCGAGGAACATCCGCGAGGCGACGAGCACCGCGAGGCCGCCGCCGAACGCGGCCGGGACCTGGGCCACCGACCACAGGACGGCCATCACGAGGATGAGCGTCTTCGTGGACAGCCGGTCGGCCGCGAGTCCGACGGCCACCGCCGCCACGGAGAAGAACAGGAAGAACGCGCTGTTGGCGAGCCCGAACTGAGTGGCACTCAGGTCGAGGTCGGCGCGGATCTCGTCGGCGGCCAGACCCAGCACGGACTTGTCCGCGAAGTTGACCATCATGAAGACGACGAGCAGCGCGGTCACCGTCCAGGCACGGGTGCCGCCGCCGGTGGCCGGGGAGGTCCCGGCCGACGGCCGGTGCACGGTGGGTACCGCGGTCATGGTTGCTCCTGTCGGAGAAGGGCGACGGCCTTGCGCGGCAGGCCTGTCGGGGTGGTGCGGGCCGGACCGGAACGGGTTCAGGACAGCGGGACGCCCGCTATGGCGATGCGCTCCATGACGCGGCGCCGCGGGTAGTAGTCGTTGATCGCGTAGTGCTGGGTGGCGATGTTGTCCCAGACGGCGATCGAGTCGGGCTCCCAGTGGAAGCGGACCTGGTACTCGGGAATGCGCGCCTGGAGCACCAGGATGTCAAGCAGTTCGCGGCTCTCCGCCTCCGTCAGACCCTGGATGCGGGTGGTGAAGGGCTCGTTGACGTACAGGGTCCTGCGGCCGCTGCGCGGGTGGCGCACCGCGACGGGGTGCTCGGCACGCGGCCACAACTCGCGGAAGGCGGCCTTCTGTTCGTCGTTCATGAGCGCGCCCCAACTGGGTTCCCAGTCGTGGACGGCGGTGAGGTGCTCGATGCGCTCCTTCATGCCGTCGGGCAGGTTGTCGTAGGCGGCGGCCATGTCCGCCCACAGGGTGTCGCCGCCCGCGGCGGGCACCTCGACGGCGCGCAGCACGGAGCCGAGGGCCGGGTGGGCCATGAAGGAGTGGTCGCTGTGCCAGATGTTCTTGTTGCCGGCGGCCTTCGCGTCCTTGGCGAGGCGGGAGACACCGGCGGTCTCCGTCTTCGGGAAGAAGGGGTTGGGCTCCGGGGAGCCCCAGACGGCGGAGAGCGCGAGCTGGTGGTCGGCGGTGAAGCCGGTCTGGTTCCGGAAGAAGATCACCTTCCACTCCAGCAGCGCCTGCCTGAGCTCCTCGGCGAGCTCGTCGTCGATCGGCCGGGTCAGGTCGACCCCGCCCAGCACGGCGCCGAAGTGCGGGGTGAGCGGGTCGATCCGCAGGCGCTCGTAGGCGGCGGGCCGGGCACCGGGGGCGAGCCGTTCCAGGACGCGGCTTCCGTAGTGCATGAGCGGCTTGTCCAGTACGGGCTTCGGGCGCTCGACGGGACTGGTCACGACAGGGTGCACGGGGGTTCCTCCCGACGGTGAACCAAATACGTAACCGGCAGTATCGATATTGAGAGGCGGCAGGGCAAGGGGGTGCGGCAGGTGGATTTCGAGAGGCCTGCGCGGGCCGGGAGTGCCCGGAGGCCCTACCGAGGGCACGCCGGAGGGGCGGGCGGCCGGTCGACGTACGGGCGGGCGGGCGGGCGGGCGGACGACATACCGGCAGGTCCGCCTCGGCGCCCGAGGGAAGCCGGGCCAGCCGTCCGGCGTCAGGGCCGGACGGCCACCGCTCGGGCGAAACGGGCGCGCGGCCTGCCGACGCGTGGGCAGGCCGGCCTCGGCGTCCGAGAGAAGCCCGGCCAACCGTCCGGCGTCAGGGCCGGACGGCCACCGCCCGGGCGATCATGTCCACCATCGAGTCGACGAGCGCCTCGTCCGGCAGTCGCTGCTCCCCGACCATCCGGAAGACCAGTGAGGCCGCGACCAGGGTCGAGGCGTCCGCCAGGTCGACGTCGGAACGCACCTCGCCCCGGGCGACACCGCGTTCCAGCAGGTGTCGGGTCTGGCTCATCACCCGTGCCGTGTAGGCACGGTAGGCGGCGGGCTCGGCACCCGCCTCGGCGGAGGCGCCGATCACCCCGGCGAGCAGACGGGCGACACCGGGCTGCCGGTACGCCTCCATGCGCGCGGTCAGGACGGCCCGCAGCTCGGCACGGAAGTCACCCATGTCCGGCACGCTCAGCGACCCGATCCGCGACTCGGCGGCGGCGATGACGAGGTCCTGCTTGGTGGGCCAGCGCCGGTACATCGCCGGCTTGCTCACCCCGGCGCGGGCCGCGACGGCGTCCATGGTGAGCGCGCCCATACCGCTCTCCGTGACCAGCGCCACCACGGCGTCCAGCACCGCCGCCGTGACGTGCTCCTGCCGCGGCCGTCCCGGCCCCCGCCGTACGCCCTCCACCCGCTGTTCCGCCATGTCGCGACCCTAGTCGACGCGCCGGGGCCGGTTCTCCCGACACCGCTCGGCGGTCGAACGGGCTCTGGCGGGAAGTTCTGAATGGTGGTTCACTTCTTTTATGGCGTACCGCAAGACACCGTCCGAGATCCGCCGGCTGGAAGCCGCCAGAGAGCACCTGATCGTCTGCGCCACCTCGGTCGTCGCCGAGGTGGGCTGGGCCCGGACGTCGGTGACCGCGGTCGCCGACTCGGCCGGGATCTCGGCCGGCTCGGTGTACCAGCACTTCCCCTCCAAGGCGGCCCTCGCCGTGGAGGTGTTCCGGCGCGCCGCGGGCCGCGAGGTGGAGGTGCTCGGCGAGGTACTGGGCGGCGAGGGCGACCCCGTCGAACGGCTCGCCCTCGGAATCGAGGTGTTCGCGCGCCGGGCCCTGGAGAACCGCGGCCTGGCCTACGCCCTGCTCGCGGCCCCGGCCGAGGCGGCGGTGGGCGCCGAGCGCCTCGCGTTCCGGCGCCGCTACCGCGCCTTGTTCGCCGAGGTGGTGCGTCAGGGGATGGCGGCGGGTCTGCTGCCCGCGCAGAACGGCGAGATCACCGCCGCGGCGCTCACCGGCGCGATCGGCGAGGTGCTCGTGGACCCGCTCGGCGCCCCCACCGAAGGGACGCCCGACGAACTCCTCGCGGAGATCACCGCGATGGCCCTGCGGTGCGCGGGCGCTCCTCCCCGCTCTTCCCCGCTCCTCCCCGCCGACCGCACACCGGAGGTTCCCTCATGACCGCGACCACCACGGCGCACAGCCGTCCCACCGCCGTGACGCACGAAGTGACCAACCAGGCACCGCCGTTGACGGGTCACGACGCCGCGGCCGACCCCGTGCTGCTCGAAGGCGTGAGCCGCGAGGGCGCTTCCTGGCACCTCGACGACCTCCACCGGTTCGGCCGGTACGTGGGCGGCGCGGAGGCGCAGACCTGGGCGGACCAGGCCAACCGCCACGAGCCGGAACTGCGGACCCACGACCGCTACGGCCATCGCGTGGACGAGGTCGAGTTCCACCCCGCGTACCACTCGCTGATGGACGCCTCGGTGAGCGCGGGCCTCGCGGGCGCCGCCTGGGCCGACGACCGTTCCGGCGCCCATGTCGCGCGGGCCGCAGGCTTCATGCTGGCCACGATGCTGGAGCCGGGCCATCTGTGCCCCGTCTCGATGACGTACGCGGTGGTCCCCGCCCTGCGCCACTCCCCCGAACTCGCCAAGGTCTACGAGCCCCTGCTCACGAGCCGCGTCTACGAACCCGGACTGCGCACCCCGGCCGAGAAGCCCGGCCTGCTCGCCGGGATGGGCATGACCGAGAAGCAGGGCGGCAGCGACGTCCGCGCCAACACCACCACGGCGACCGAGCAGGGCGACGGCACCTGGCGGCTGCGCGGCCACAAGTGGTTCACGAGCGCCCCGATGAACGACCTGTTCCTCGTCCTCGCGCAGGCGCCCGGCGGACTCTCCTGCTTCCTGGTCCCGCGCGTGCTGCCCGACGGCAGCCGCAACACGTTCCGCGTCCAGCGGCTGAAGGACAAGCTCGGCAACCGCTCCAACGCCAGCAGCGAGCCCGAGTTCGACGACACCGTGGCCTGGCTCGTCGGCAACGAGGGCAAGGGCGTGCGCACCATCATCGAGATGGTGACCATGACCCGCCTGGACTGCGTGCTCGGCTCCGCCGCCGGTACCCGCGCGGCCCTCGCCCAGGCCGCCCATCACGCGCGCCACCGCTCCGCGTTCGGCGCCAAGCTGATCGACCAGCCGCTCATGCGCAACGTCCTCGCCGATCTGGCACTGGAGTCGGAGGCCGCCACCACCCTCGCCCTGCGACTGGCCGGTGCCGCGGACCGGGCCCAGCGCGGGGACGTCGGTGAGCGCGCCTTCCTGCGACTGGCCACGGCCGTCGGCAAGTACTGGGTGTGCAAGCGCCAGCCCGCCGCGGTCGCCGAAGCCCTCGAATGCCTCGGCGGCAACGGCTACGACGAGGCGTCCGGCATGCCCCGGCTGTACCGCGAGGCCCCGCTCAACAGCATCTGGGAGGGCTCCGGCAACGTCAGCGCCCTCGACATGCTGCGCGCCCTCACACGTGAGCCCGACTCGCTGGAGGCGTTCCACGCGGAGATCGAGGCGGCGACCGGCGCCGACCCGCGATTCGACGCCGCCTGGCGGGAGTTGCGGGGTGAACTCGTCCTCACGGAGGACGCGCCCCTGCGCGCCCGCCGGGTCGCCGAACGCGCCGCCCTCGTCCTCCAGGCCTCCCTGCTCGTCCGCCACGCTCCGCCCGCGGTGTCCGACGCCTTCTGCGCGTCGCGCCTGGCCGGCGACCGGGGCCTGGCCTTCGGAACCCTGCCGCCGGGGACCGACTTCGCGGGGGTACTGGAACGACTCCCGGCCTGACGGCCACCAGGGCCGACGACGGAAACGGCGGCCTCCAGGGCCCGGCGACAGGAGTGGTCGCCGGGCTCAGAGCTGGGGTGGCACCTCACCGCCGAGGAGCGTGATCAACTGGCCCAGGCGCGCGTCCAGTTCGCGGCCGACTTCAGCGATCCGCGGATTCTCGTAGCTGTCGAACGACAAGCTGGGCTGGTCGACGGCTAGTTTGGTGTCGCCGTCCGGATCGGCGTAGATCAACGAGGGAAGCGGTGCGTGCAGCACGGCCGACGCGTCCTCCCGGAACGCCGATTCGGCGACGGCGTGGTTGCCCATCAGGTACTGGGTGGCCTTCCACAGGGACTGAGAGCCGGCCATGAGGGCGCAGACGTCGCTGCGGTAGTAGCGCATGAACCCGTGGGGGCCGTTGATCTCGGTGAGTTCGAGCACGGCCTTCCACGAGCCCAATTGGTAGAAGCGGGGGAGGTCGGCCTCGGGGACGAGGGTCTCGAACTGCTCACAAGCCGCGTCGTAGGGAAGCGGCAGCGTCACGACAAGCCTCCGCGCGGGGTGGTCGACGGTGGTGCCGGCGGTGGTCATGGTCGTCCCTGTTCGTCGTTGGAGCGGATGAGCTCGACACCGTGGACGTCGACCGTGATGGAGGGGAAGTTGAGGTTGACGCTGTTGTCGGGGTTGCGGCGGAACATGCGTCGTCGCGTCGGCATGACCAGCCCGTCGAAATTCTGGTGGTGGCCGGTGTAATGACCGACGAGGAAGCTGTTGTTGACTTCGGCGACGTAGTCCATGCGACGCTGCATACCGAACGCGTCATAGTAGAAAACCGAGTTCGGGCTGTGCGTGGCGATGTCGGCCGGGAAGCGCACCTGCAGGCGCCGCCACGTCTGGCCGGCCTCGTGCCACGGCTCGATCTCGCGGGCCCGCACGCCCGGGTAGGTGAAGAGAAACGGGCTGGTGAAGTAGTTCCAGCAGGCGTAGCCCAGGAAGTAGCCGAGGTGCGGAGCGTCCCAATCGGTGTTCCGTAGCATTCCCTTGAAGGCGGCGCGGGCGGGTGCGAGGGTCTCGACCGGTTCGCCGTCGAGCGTCTGCACGGTGACAGTGTCGGTTGCCGCATCGAAGGTCATCTGCCACTCGGGGCGGGTGAACGGGGTGAACACGATATGTTCTCTGGCCGTGTCGATCGTCAGAACCTGATCGAAGCTCGTCCCCGGCGGCCAGCCCTTCATCCCCCAGACAGGGCCGTCGATGGAGACATCGGCCTTCAAGGCACCTACCGTGTCCCAGAGTTCCCTGCCGCCGGCCGTGGCGATAGCCAGATCGAGCAGTTCAGTACTCATGGCCTGGGTTTCTTTCCCTAGCAAATGCGTACAGTACTCAGTCTCCCGCAGCGCACGAGGCACGCAACTCGACCTCTCACGGCGCGGACCTCTCACGGCGCGGACCTGATGGGACGACCCGGTATGGCGACCCTCGGCCCGCGCTTCCAGGGGAATCACCGTGACCCGGTACAGCAACCCCGGCCGGCGCTTGCTCAGCAGGGCTGACCGCCCGATGCTGGACCCGAGGAGAACACCCGGGCGGACCCCCGGGTGGGCCCGGGCGTGGCAGGCGGCCCTTTCGGCTCCGCCGCCTGTCCGGGCGGCTGCGCCCCGAACCGTCGGGCGCGCGGTGCGACGGGTGCCCGTACGATCCCACGCTGCCCTCGCGGCATCGGGCGGAAGCGGCCAGGCTGGTCATGAGCCCCCTCGGCGTCCCTGCCGAGGTGAAGGAGCTGATCACCATGACGAACCTGGCGGGATTCCCGGAGCGCCCGGTCCGGGTGAACGCGCGTATCGACTCGCCACTGTCCCGATGGCTGTGGCTCGTGAAGTGGATCCTCGCCATTCCGCACTACGTGGTGCTGTTCTTCCTCTGGATCGCCTTCACCGTGGTGACCGTGATCGCGTTCTTCGCCATCCTGTTCACCGAGCGCTACCCCCGCGGCCTGTTCGACTTCAACCTGGGTGTGCTGCGCTGGAGTTGGCGGGTCTCGTACTACTCGTACGACGCCCTGGGCACCGACCGGTACCCGCCGTTCAGCCTGGGCGAGGAACCGGACTACCCGGCCCGGCTGGACATCGTCTACCCCGAGCGGCTCTCCCGCGGTCTGGTACTGGTCAAGTGGTGGCTCCTGGCCATCCCGCACTACGTGGTCATCGGCTTCTTCCTCGGCGGCGCCCAGTTCGGATGGTGGTCCGGTGGGCTGATCGGCGTCCTGACGATCATCGCGGCGGTGATCCTGGCCTTCACCGAGAAGTATCCGAAGGACCTGTTCGACCTGATCATCGGCCTCAACAGGTGGGTCCTGCGCGTCACCGCCTACGCCACCCTCATGACGGACGCCTACCCACCGTTCCGCCTGGACCAGGGCGGCTACGAGACGACCGCTGCTCCACAGCAGCGGCCGTGACCCTGAGCTGACCCCGAGCACCCACCACATTTCCCTCGACGGCCGGTGCGGGAGGCCACCGGCCACCGGACGGTGGCCTCCCGAGGATCACTTGGTGACGGAGTAGGAGTGCGCGCCGGTTCCGGCCAGCCCCCTGCCGTCAGCGATCAGGTACTCGTCACGGATCGGGCGGCCCGCGAACCAGGACTCCAGGATCTCGCGGGTGCCCGCCGCGTACCGGGCCTGCGCGGACAGCGACGAGCCCGAGATGTGCGGGGTCATCCCGTGGTGCGGCATGGTCCGCCAGGGGTGGTCGGCCGGGGCCGGCTGCGGGTACCAGACGTCCCCCGCGTAGCCGGCCAGTTGCCCGCCGCGCAGCGCGCGGTCCACGGCGTCCCGGTCGACGATCTTCGCCCGTGCGGTGTTGATGAGGTACGCGCCGCGCTTCATCGTCGCCAGCAGGTCGTCGCCGAAGAGGCCCTCGGTCTCGGGGTGCAGAGGGGCGTTGATGGTGACGACATCGCAGTGCGGGACCATCTCGGCGGCCGAGGCGTGGAAGACGAGACCCAGTTCGCGCTCGACCTCCTCCGGCAGCCGGTGCCGGTCGGTGTAGTGCAGCTTCACGTCGAAGGGGGCGAGACGGCGCAGGACCGCGAGGCCGATGCGCCCGGCGGCGACCGTTCCGACGTGCATGCCCTCCAGGTCGTACGAACGGGCCACGCAGTCGGCGATGTTCCAGCCGCCGTCGAGGACCACCTGGTGGGAGGGCAGATAGTTCCTCACGAGCGACAGCGTCATCATCACCACGTGTTCGGCGACGCTGATGCTGTTGCAGTACGTCACTTCGGCGACCGTGACTCCGTGCGCGATCGCGGCGTCGAGGTCGACATGGTCGGAGCCGATGCCCGCGGTGACGGCCAGCTTCAGGTTCTTCGCGGCGGCGATCCGCTCCGCGGTCAGGTACGCCGGCCAGAACGGCTGGGATATCACCACGTCCGCGTCGGCCAGCTCCCGGTCGAAGACCGAGCCGTCGCCGTCCTTGTCGGAGGTGACGACGACGGTGTGTCCGGCCTTCTCCAGGTAGGCGCGCAGGCCTAGTTCGCCGGAGACGCTGCCGAGCAGCTGGCCGGGGGTGAAGTCGATCGCCTCGGGGGTGGGGGTGGTCTGGCCGCCGGGATAGTGGTCGAGGGCGGGGAGGTCGTCGCGGGCGTACGTCGTCGGGTATCCGTCGGTGGGGTCGTCGTACAGGACGCAGAGCACCTTGGCCATGTCGCGGCTCCTCAACTGGCGTTGCGGGAAGGTGCCGTTCACGATCCTCGGGGCCGTTCGCACTGGTCAAAGCGAACTTCGCTATGTCCTCATAGCCGGCTCCTATGAGTCGCGCTCGCGCAGGAAGGCGCGCAGCAGCGTGTCGAGCGCGTCGCGGACACCGGCCTCGCGCGCCACGGCGACGAGGGCTCCGGCGAGGACCGACTCCGGTTCGCTGCGCGCGACCACGAGCCCGACACGGGGTCCCTGGGCCGGGCCGCCGAGGGGCACGACGCGCATTCCCTCCGGCACCCCGAACATGTGGAGCCAGGCGTGCGAGATGACGCTGGACCAACGGCCGCCGGGTAGATGGGCGTAGAGGCCGGCCACGCTGTCCGTCTCGATCGCGGGCGTGGCGGTGGCGCCGTCGGCGGCGAAACACTCGTCGATGATCCGCCGGTTGCGCATCCGGGGCGAGAGAAGGCACAGCGGTAACGCCGCGGCCTGTGCCCAGCGCACCGTGTCCGAGGCGGCCAGTGGGCCGTCTGCCGGGGTGAGGAGCATGTACCGCTCCTCGTAGAGCGGGAAGCGGCGGACCTGGCGCAGGGTGTCGTCGTCCAGGTATGTCATCGCCGCGTCCAGTTCGAACTCCGCCAGACCGTGGGTGATCTCCACCGACGACAGCGATTCCAGGCTCACACCGGCGCGCGGATGGCGCTCGCAGAACGGGGTGGTCAGCAGGGAGGCGACCGGTAGGGCCGTCGGAACCACGCCCAGCCGCAGTGTGCCGGTCAGCCCGCCGCGCAGCGCCGACAACTCCTGTCGCAGCGCGACCTGTTCGGCCAGGATCCGGTGCGCCCAGGCCAGGACCACCTCACCTTCTGGGGTCAGGCCCTCGTACTTCCTTCTCCCCCGCCGCACGATCGGCACGTCCAGATCGTGTTCCAGCCGCCGTATCGCGGCGGACAGCGACGGCTGCGAGACGTAGCAGGCCGCCGCGGCGCGGGCGAAGTGGCGCTCACGGGCGAGGGCGACGAGATACTCGAGCTGACGCAGCAGCATGATCGTCCTCCACGACGGGTCTCCGCCTCCAGGCGTCGGGCGTGCCGACGTACAGCATCGGCCAGGCCGCACGCCGGCGATCCTTTCCGGCCGTACCGCAAAGAGGATGCCGCCTGGCTCCATGAGCTGCGCCGGCCCCGAGTCACCGACGCGTTCACCGCGTGAGCGGTATCAGCGGGGTCGGCTGTCCGGGCCGCCAGTCGGGGGCCACGGCGGCGAGAGCGTCCGCGAGAGCCGCGCCGTGCAGGAAGGCGGGGCGGTGGCCGCCGACGGGTCGGGCGGTGGCGCCGTCCCAGGTCACCGGGATGAGCCTGGTGCGGCCGGGGGCGGTGCGGATGTCACCGGTCAGCGGGATGCGGGGCAGGACGGGCAGCGGGCGTGCGGTGAGGCCGACCAGGAGCGGCGCGAGCAGGGTGTGGGCCGCGGCCAGGGCGGCGTACGGGTTGCCGGGCAGACCCAAGGTCCAGCGGCCGTCGGGAAGTTGAGCCAGAAGTTGTGGGTGGCCGGGGCGGCAGGCGACGGTGTCCACCACCCACCGGGCGCCCGCGTCGGCCAGCAGCACCCGCAGTCGGTCGGTGGCGCCGACGGAGGTGGAACCGGTCACCAGGACGACGTCCGTTTCGTGCGGCGCGCTGTGCACGGCGGTGGCCAGCGCCCCGGCCGGGTGGTCGGGGATGTGATGGACGGCGGTGACCTCGCCGTCGAGGCCCTCGACCAGCGGGGGCAGCAGCGGGCCCAGCGCGTCACGCACACGCCCGGGGCCGGGCCGGCCCGTGTGGACGAGTTCGTCGCCGGTGACCAGGACCCGGACGCGAGGCCGAGGCCGTACGGAAAGGGTGTCATGGCCGCAGGCGGCGGCCAGGCCGATGAGGGCGGGGCCGATCCGGGTTCCGGCCGGGACCAGGACGGCACCGGCCGGCGCGTCCTCACCCGCCCGCCGGATGTGCTTGCCGCCGACGGGTGCCGGTCCGCGCACCGTCGCCCCGTCCCGGACGGCGTTCTCCAGCGGCAGCACGCCTGTCGCACCGGGCGGCACGGAAGCGCCCGTGGAGATCTCGACGGCGTCCGCCCCGGCCAGTGCCCCGCCCGTCCAGGCGAAACCCGCGCGCACCACGCCCCGCAGCCACCAGGGGCCGGGGCCCGCGCCCACCGCGTAGCCGTCCATGGCGGCGGTGTCGAAGCCGGGCATGGGCCGCGTGGTGCGCAGGTCCTCGGCCGACGTGAGTCCAGCGGCCTCCGCGAGCAGGACCTGGCGCACGGGCAGGGGGCGGCGCGGAGCCGCGTGGGCCAGTTCGCGCGCCTGTGCCCAGGGCACGTCGTGGCAGGAGACGATCACCGGGTCCGGGGCGAGGAGGGTCATGCCGCCCACCGTGCCACCGCGGCTTTTCACCCGGCGGCACGTCAGGTTGCCGATGCGCTCGGGTCCCCTCACCCGCGGCCCTGCCCGTCGGTGAGGATCGGCGGCTGACGATCGACCGACCGCCCCGTGGCAGGACTCCGGGGCGTAGCGTGCTCCGGGACGGCGGGCCCACCGGCGCTTCCGACGCCCTCCGATCCCCTGCCTCCGCCTCGCCCCGCGTGAGCGCCTACCCTGCACGGGCAAGGTAGCGGTGACCGGGACTCCGGCGGAGGGAGGACACCCCGCGTGGCAAGCGACCGACAGGGCACGGCCGGGACGGCTGCCGGCGCGTCGCGCCACATCCCGCCCGGCCAGCGTCATGTGAACGGATGGCCGGTGTCGCACTACGGGCCCGTCCCCCGCTTCCGTCCCGAGCGCTGGAGCCTGCGGGTGTTCGGCGCCACCGCCGACGGCGCCGAGCGCGGCTGGTCCTTCGACGAGTTGACCGGACTGCCGCACGTCACGGTCGTCGCCGACCTGCACTGCGCGACGGGCCCCACCTCCACCGACCACGAGTGGTACGGGATCCCCGCCACGGCGGTTCTGGACCTGGTCCCGCCGGCTCCGGAGGTCACCCATGTCATGGCCTGGGCGGAGTACGGCTACTCCGCCAACCTCCGGCTGGCCGACTTCACGACCCCGCGGACGCTGCTGGCCACCCACCACAACGGCGAGCCCCTCACCGCCGAACACGGCTTCCCGCTCCGTCTGGTCGTGCCGCACCTGTACGGCTACAAGAGCCCCAAATGGCTGCGTGGCATCGAGTACCTCACCGAGGACCGCCGCGGCTTCTGGGAGGAACGCGGCTACCACAACATCGCCGACCCCTGGAAGGAGCAGCGCTACTCCTACCAGGAGCAGGACGGCGACGGTCCGGAGCACGACGACTGAGAACCGGACTCACCCACCGTCGGCACCCGGCCCGAACATGCCCGTGATCCGTCCAGGAGAGGACCGACCGTCACGGCTTCAGGAATCCGGCCTCGGTCAGGATCTTCTGGCCCTCGGAGGACCGCACCAGGGCGATGAACTCCTTGGCCGCCTCGGCGTTCTTCGCGGCCTTGAGCTCGACGATCGGGTAGTCGTTGATGGCGTCGGCGGACTCGGGGAACTCCACGCCGGCCACCGTGTCGGCCGCCGCCTTCACATCGGTCTTGTAGACGATGGACGCGTCGGCCTCCTTCAGCACCACCTTGTTCAGGGCGGCCTTCACGTCCTGCTCGTAGGAGATTCACTCCCGCGGAGTCCAGAACCGTCTGGGTGGCGGCGCCGCACGGCACGTCCTTGTCGCAGAGGACGACCTTGAGGCCGGACTTGGTGAGGTCGTTCAGGGAGGCGATCTTGTCCGGGTTTCCGGGCAGGGTCGCGATCTCCAACTGGTTGCGCGCGAAGGCGGCCGGCGCTCCGGAGGCGTCCCCGGCGTCCGTGACGATCTTCATCGTCTTGGGGCCGGCCGCGGCGAACACCTCGGCCGGGGCTCCGCCGGTGATGCTCGCGGCGAGGGAATCGCTGCCGCCGAAGCTGAAGGTCACCTTCGTGCCCGGGTGTTCCTTCTCGAACTCCTTGCCGAGTTCCGTGAAGGTCTCCTTGAGCGAGGCGGCGGCGAACACGGTCACCGTGCCGGACAGTTTCGAGGAGGCGGCCGCCGCCGCGGAGGCGTCCACCTCCGTCGAGGAGTCGGAGGACTTGGACGAGGAGGAACAGGCGCTCAGGGTCAGCAGTGCGGCGACTCCCGCACCGACCGCCCGTGAGGTCCGATGCGTACGACGGTCACGGCGCGCGGCACGGATCATGGACAAGGCTCTCCTCCGGGGCTGCCCGGTGTCCGGGCGGGTCACATGGCGACGCGGCCGAACTCCCCGCCCGTCGCCATCCGCCGCGAGACCAGGAAGGCCGACCCTCCAAGCGAAATGACCATATGCAGGCGAAAGTGCTTATACCGCGCGCATACGGACCGTGTCGCCCCTCGCGGTGAGCCGAGCACTCCGCGACCGGGCTCGACAGGCGGCGCCCGGCCGGCGCTTGATGGGGGTGCCCGTGCTTCGGGAACGGCTCAGTGACTCGTGGGACGAGCTTCGGAACGGCTCAGGGACCGGTGGGACACACTTCGGGAGCGGCTCACTGACTCGCGGGACGCGGGCGTCCGAGCGCGAACCGGCTCGGTCCGGGCTCTCCGCGTACCAGCGCGGCCGCCAGCTCGCCGATGACCGAAGCGAACTTGAAGCCGTGCCCGGAGAACCCTCCCAGCACGGTGACCGGGCCCTGCCGGTCGACGACGAAGTCATGGTCGGGGGTGGTGGTGTACAGGCAGGTCACGGCCTCGGGCGCGGTGTGGTCCACGCCGGGGAGCCAGCGCTCGGCGTACGCCGCCAGCTCCCGCAGGATCGCGGCGTCCGGGGTGCGGTCGCGCCGGTCGGGGTCGACGACCGGGCCGACGCCATGGAAGCCCGCCTTGACGCCGTCGGTGCTGCCGAGTCCGTACACCCCGTCCGCGGTGAGGCCGTCCACGGGCAGCGCGGCACCTGGGTGGTGAATGTAGCTGGGCCAGGTGAGCGCGTCCGGCGCGGGGAAGTGCGCGGGCTGCTCCTGGGTGACACGCAGCACCGGTACGCCGCCGACCAGCGGAGCGGTGCCGCCGCCCAGCATTCCGGGCGCCCAGCCGCCGACCGCGACGACGACCGCATCGGCGCGCAGTTCCTCCTCCGTGTCCGTGACCACCCGGACCTCGGCGTCGCCGTGCACCGACAGCCCGGTGACCCGGACGCCGTGCCGGACCTCCGCGCCGTGCGCCCGCGCCGCCTGCTGGAAGGCGGTCACCGTCTCGTCGGCGTGCAGGCGTCCGGCCTCCGGGTGGAAGACGGCACCCGTGTCGGCGCGCAGCCCCGGCCAGCGCTCGGCGACCTCCTCCGGGGCCAGCCGCTCGGCGGGGTGTCCGGCGGCGGTCAGCGCCTCGTACAGTGCCTCCGTCGTGGCGGCCGGGCCGTGGTCGACGGCGCCGGTGAGGGTGAGCACCTGCCGTCCCGTCTCCTCTTCCAGCCGCCGCCACAGCGGCAGCGACCGCACGGCGAGACCGACGTAGAAGGGGTCCGCGTAGGCCAGCCGGAAGATCCTCGAGGTGCCGTGCGAGCTGCCCCGGTCGTGGCCGGGCGGGAAGCGCTCCAGCAGGGTGACGCGGTCCCCCCGCGCAGCAAGCCGCCATGCGGCGGACGAGCCCATGACCCCGCCGCCGATGACGACGACTCGACGAGGAGACACGATGTTCGATCCTTTGGTGAACGATCCGGTCCGACCGGGCAACCGGACGCCCCGAGGATTTCGGTGTGACCTGCAACTTTCTATCAGCCGTCAGCCCGGAGCGAACCGGCCGGGTCACCGCAGCCCGACGCTGTGCCCGTCGACACGTTCGGTCGTGCTCCAACTCTCCTTGCCCCAGCTCTGTTTGCGAGTGAGCCACGACCGGCTCCGCCACGGACGCTGTGACCAGGCTCGATAGTTGGCACCAGGTCACGTTCGTGACCTGCACCGATGCCAAGTGGCTTGAGCGGCTGGCCGCATGAAATCAGCAAGATGGTTGGCACTTTGGTACACCGCAGGTCACAACGCGTGTCGCCGTGGCTGGACTCCATGGCGATCAGCCGCCCTTCCCACCGGAAGCCGACATGGCCGCCGAGGGTGACCGGGCGCGCCAGGAACGGGCCGGGGCGCGCCAGGTCGATCAGTTCGAGGATCTCCGGCACGTCCGCCGGGCCCAGCGGGACAGCCTCGGGGTCGGGCTCGAAGAGGGTGCCCGGGGCGAGGAACTGAAGCCCTGGATGTCCTCAATCACCGCCCGGTCGTCCGGATCGCCGCCGCCCGCCCCCTGTGCCCGTCGGCACGCTCGACCGTGCTCCAACTCTCCTTTCCCAGGCCGGTTTGCGAGCGAACCACGGCCATTCGGACCGCGAGGCCCATGCGTTGCAGCCAGGGGCTGATGTCGCGGTCGGCTCGATGCACCTCTTCGCCCTGACCGCCGGCTGCGGAAGTGACGGGGGTTTGATGGTGATCCGAGCCGCGTCGAGCCGATGTCAGCTCTGCTCAGGGCACTCGATGGACACCTTGGGCAGCTTTCGGGCCAGTGGGGCAGGGAGTCACCAGGCCCATGTGCCGAGCATCTGCATGACCGCGGGAACGATGAGGCATCGGATGACGACGGCGTCGAGCAGGACGGCAACGGCAAGGCCGAGTCCGAACTGCTGGAGCATACGGTCGCCGCTGAGGACGAAGGCTCCGAAAGGGTGCCTCTGAACTCCAAGCGTCCGACGGGGTGACGGTGCACGTGGAAACCGGCTCTGGCCGCAGTTCCGTGATACTGCGCGAGCGCACGCCCGAGCAGCAGTGTGCGGGAAAGGGAAGCGGCGGCCCGGGGGATTCGGCACGGCCTACTCGGTCAACCGGCTCTGCGCGAACAACAGGAGGTCGTCGCCCCCGATCTCGCGGGGCCGGCCGTCGGGTGTCTCCCATTCCGCGATGAACCACGCTCCGTGCCACTCGACCCGCCACACCTTGCCGTGACGGTTCTCGAACTCGACGAAGCTGCCCTCACCGCCCTCCATCAGCCGAAGCTCCTCCAGCAGGCGCTTCGGTTCGGTCAGGCCGCGTCCGGGGTTGCCGCTCCGGCCCCGGGTGCGCGTATTGGTGTAGCGCATCTTGAGAAAGGGGAGAGGCTCGCGGTCGAAGTTGTTCATCTTGAGCATGCGGTACCGCGAGACAGCCTCTTCGAGGCTCTCGTCTCCGGAGAACTCGCAGGAATGGGCGGGAAACGTCAGGCGCACGTGCGGAGTGAGGTCGGGATTCTCGACCCGGTAGAAGCCGTGCACCTGCGGCCCCACCCCCGCCACCACGTCGAAACGCCTTCCCCCGGGCGCCGCGAATCCGCCGACCGTACCCAGATGGGGATGGCCCGCGAAGATGTCCTCCTCGTGCTCCCGCGCGAACTCCAGTGTGGCGACAGCCAGTTCCTGATCGTACGAATTGCGGGCACTGAGCTGGAGCAGCCGCCGGCCGTCCGCCGAGAGCGCGCCCGCGAAGTCGATCCCCGGAGCGGGTGCCCAGTGCCAGGCGTCCGCCGGGCCGGGAAGCGGCTCCACATTGGGGAAGCCGCTCACTACGGCACGGATGTCCATGATTCCTCCACGATCAGGTGCATGAGTAGCCTTCTCCGACTTCCTGGATGTAGGTGTCCGTCATACGGCCACCGCCGCGTGAGTTCTCGCTCCAGTCCATCGGTTCCAGATGATCCGTGTTGTTGTAGAAGCCGTTGCGCGCCGCCCTGTCACTGAAGCGTCCCTCGCGGTTCCAGTGCTGGACCACCGGGTCCAGATGCTCGTAGGTCACCGTCCGGTTGAAGGGCTTCGGGTTCTCGGCGGTCGGGTCCCAGATCAGCTCGTCGTTGCCGTTGCGCCAGGTGAGCTGGTCGCGCGGGACTCTCACATCGTTCGCGTCACGCGGTACTCCTCCGAGCGCCCGGCCCTCGTCGGTGTAGTTCTCGACCATGTAGTCGTGGGTGGATGTCCGGTATTCGGAAGGGTACTGATTGTCGCGCGTGTACTCGCGCTCACCCTCCGGGAGGGCCGGGTCCCGCCCGAACCGCATGCCGTTGTTCGGGTCCTGCCAGGACAGGCCCAGCGGGTCGATCCACCGGTAGGGATTGGGCACGTAGGCGCTGTCGTTGGGGCCGGCGGCCAGGCCGAGCGGGTCCGGGCTGGTGTACTGCGCCGTCGCGGGGTCGTAGTGGCGCTCGTAGTTGTAGTGCCACCCGGTCTCCCGGTCGGCGTACTGGCCGGGGAAGCGCAGGAGGCACTCGGTCTCCCCGGTGCCGGCGCCCTGAAAACGCTCGGGGAGGCGCTCCCCCCACAGGGTCGTGCGGGGCTGCCGGGCCACCTCACCGTCGGCGGAGACCAGCTCGGACGGAGCGCCCGACAGGTCGGTGACGACGGCGTGGAAGCGCGCGTCCCGGTCGGCGCCGGGCCGGTCGAGCTGGGCCACCGGCTGGTGGCCGCCCGGGCGGTAGTCCCACGACGTGGCCCGGCCGGCGCGATCGACCTGCTCGATGAGCCTCGTACCGTCCCAGGAGAAGCGGATCTCGTCGGCGACGGCTCCCCCGTCGTCGAGTCGCTGCTTCGCCACGCGCCGCCCGAGGGAGTCGTACAGGTAGGTCCAGCGCTCGCCGTCCCGGGTCGTCGTCCCGGTCAGCCTGTTGCGGCTGTTCCACGTGTACGTCTGCGTCCGCCGCTGCCCGTTGAGGAGGCGCAGCACGGAGCGCACGACGCGGCCCTCGCCGTCCCGCTCGTACCGGGTGCGGCCGCGGTGCGTGATCCGGTCGCCGGCGTGGGTGCGGTCCGCGTCGGTGTCGTCCGTCCCCGGGAGCGCGGCGTGGCTGACGTTGCCCGCCTCGTCGTACCGGTAGCGCTCGGTCCAGCCTCGTCCGTCGACCGCCGTGACGCGGCCCCGCGGATCGAGGCCGAACCGCTTCTCTCCCCCGGTGAGTTCCTCGATGGCGGTCGGGATGCCGTCGGGCCGGTAGGTGTACTCACGCCGCTGGAGGAGCGTGTCCGCCCCCGCTGAACCGCGGACCAGGTGCTGGGCGCCGAGCCGGCCCGCGGTGTCCCAGGACTGGTCGAGCGTGACGCCGCCGGGCAGTCCCCGCTCGGTCTCCCGCCCCAAGGCGTCGAACCCGAACGTGATGCGGTGTCCGTCGGTGTCGAGCACGGTGGGACGACCGGCGCCGTCGTACGTCCAGGTGGACTCGATGCCCGTGGGGGTGCGCCGCAGGACGCGGCGCCCCAGGGAGTCGTACGCGTAGCGGGTGGTCCTGCCGTCGATGCTCTCGGACAGCAGCAGGCCGAGCCCGTCGTACTCCCGCTCGACGGTGACCTCCGGGCCGCTCTCCCGCACCACACGCCCGGCCGCGTCGTAGGCGTAGCTGATCGAGAGGCCGTCGTGCCGCATCTCGGTGAGCCGGCCGAGCACGTCACGGCCGAACTCCACCGTCTCGCCGACGCCGTTGGTCCGGGACGCGAGCGTGCCCATGGCGTCCAGCCGGTAGGTGAGGGTCCGGCCGGTGAAGTCGCTCTCCTCGATCAGCCGGTTCACCGCGTCGTACGTGTACCGCCAGGACCGCTCGTGCGGATCCGTGACGCTCAGCAGGTTCAGCTCGGTGTCGTAGCCGAACGAGAGGGTGGTGCCGTCGCTCGTCGTCCGCGCCGCGACCTGGCCGAAGGGCCCGACCGTGAAGGAGGTGACGTGTCCGGCCCGGTCGGTCTGGGCGAGCAGATTCCCCTCCGCGTCCCACTCCCAGGTCTCCCGGTGCCCGTCGGGACCCCGGCGCCACACGGTCCGGCCCTCGACCGTCGTCCCCAGGCGTGTGGTGCGGCCGAGCGGGTCGGTGACGCCGGACACTCTGCCGAAGTCGTCGCGTTCGACGGTGGTCACCGCGCCTTGGACGTCGGTGAACTCCACGGGGAGCCCCGCGCCGTCGCAGCGGGCTCGGCTCGTCCGGCCGGCCGGGTCCGTGGCGGCGACCAGGCCGCCGTGCTCGTCGTAGGCGTACCGGGTCTCCAGACCGGTCGGGCCGATCGTGGCGACATGGTTGGCGCCCTCGTAGACGTTCCGCCAGACCGCTCCGCCCGGAGTGACCGCCCGCACCAGCCGGTGCAGCTCGTCGTACGTCGCCTCGGCCGAGGTCCCGTCGGGACGGACGACGGCGGTGACGTTGCCGGCGGCGTCGTGCCGGTAGCGGACGGTCCCGCCGAGCGGGTCGGTCTGGGAGACGAGGCGGTCGAACCGGTCCCATTCGGCGGTGACCGACTCGCCGAGGGCGTTCGTCGTGGAGACGAGCTGGAGCCGCTCGTTGTGGCGGTACGTCGTGTCGCGGCCGAGGGAGTCGGTGTACCGCGTGGTGCGTTCCTCCTCGTCATAGGCGATGACGCAGTTCAGTACGGAGTCCACGCCGGTGCCCCTGACGACCCGGTCGAAGGTGTCGTACTCGTAGCGGTACCAGTCCCCGGTGCGGTCGGTCCAGGAGGTGATCCGGTCGTCGCCGTCGTAGGTCAACCTGTACGGCAGGCCACTGGAGTTGTAGATCTCGGTGAGGTGTCCGTCCTGGTAGGCGTACCGCACCAGGGGGGTCGGCTCACCGTCGGAGCGGCGGAGCCCGAGCCCCGTCACGCGCGCGCCGTCCGCCTCGACGATCACGTGGTAGCCGCAGGGGGGTCGGGGTGCCGGAGGCGTCGTAGTCGATGTCGACACGGTTCCCGTTGCGGTCCGAGACGGCCGTGACGGGAAGCGTGAAGGCGGTGTCGTGCCGCTGGTTCCGGCCGACCGGGGCGAAGTGCCGGGTCAGACCGGTCCTCGGGTCGGTGACGTGCATGGCGCCCGGCCGCTCGCTGTCCCAGGCCAGGGGCCACCGCGGGCCTTCCGCCGGCATGACGGCGTCCGCGCCGACCGGTACGGGATAGACCAGGATCATCCCGTCCTCCGTCGCGAACAGCACACCCTCGTCGTCGAGTTCCAGGCGCTGGTCCAGCGTGGATGCCCACGAGGGCCCGAACCAGCGCCCCCAGCGGTAGGTCGACACATGCGTTCGCGCCACACCCAGACGCAGCACTCCCTGGAGGAGGACGTCCGTCTGCGTCATGAGCATCTCGCCGGAGACCATGTCGACGGGGTCGCCGTTCTTGCACCGGCCCTTGGCGGGCTTGCCGGCGGCCACCGCGTCGTCCGCGCCCCTGCGCAGCCCGGTCTTCAGGCCCTTGACCATGCCCTTGAGGCCCAGCTTGCCCAGCGACCTGAGTCCCTTGGCGAGACCCCCGAGCGTGGTCAGGCCCTTCATGCCGGGTATGCAGTCCAGCGCGGCGAACGCCACGTCCCACAGCGACGCCTGCCCCTTGGCGTACTTGTTCAAGGTGTCCGCGAGGACGACCAGTGCGGCGATCAGCACGATCGTCCCGAGAATCGGCCCACCGATGATCATCGCGATGATCCCCAGGACGGCGACGACCACTTTGCAGACGGCGACGATGGTGTCCCAGTTGTCGACGAACCAGTCCCCGACCTCCTCGTACCACTTGATCCCCGCGTCGGACGCCTCATCGATCTTGCGCTTCGCCTCACCCGCCGCTTCCTCACGCATCCGACGGGCATCCGCGGCCATCTTCTTCGCCGCGTCCAACGCGCTCTGCGCAGACGTCACGTCCGACTGGGCCGACGTGTGCGCGGCCTTGGCGCTTTGCGCGTCCCGGGTCGCCGCGCGCACCTTCGCCTCGTCCGGCTTCGGTACGTCCTTGCCCGCAGCCTTGTCCTCCTCGTACTTTTCGGCTTCCTTGTTGGCGCGAGTGACCCACGAATCGGCCGACGAGAGACGGGACTTGGCGGATGAAAGATCGGACCGGGCCTCCCGCCCGTCGGCCAGGGCCTTGTCCGCGAGGGCCTGCGCGCGCTCCAGCTTCGGCCAGTACGCCGCCAGCGCGTCACCCGCCAGGTCGTACGACTTCTTCAGCTTCTTCAAACTCTTCGGCACACCCGAGAACTCGTCCCGGAACACTTCTGCGGTCCTGCCCGCCATCGTCAGGACAGCGTCTTCCTCCGCCATCCCCTTCACCAACCGCAACGCGTCCTGCACGTCATCGGCGAAGTCGTGCAGACTCCTTGCAAGCGACTTCACCCGAGCCGGATCCCCCGGCGTCGGATCCCTCTCCAGGTCCAGCACATGCCAATCCGTCGGCCGATACCCCGCCACCACTCAACCCCGTCACGCCAACACCGTCAACCACACATACGCACATGCGAAGTTACTTGGTACTGACGTTCGATGGGAAAATCGCGTGACGACCCGGCCGAGCTCGCACTCGGGAGGGCGGCCGCCTCGGGACGCATGCGCAAGCCGTGAAGCCAGACCTCAGACTCGGTATCTGTCGTGACGAGAAGGCCGGTTGGTGTGGCTCACGCCTCGCCGAGCTCGGAACGTTCGACGAGGTGACCGTGCGCGAAGGGAGTAAGGGCGGCAAACGCGAGCTGCTGCTCCGCCTCGAGACATACTCCGACGTCCTCGCCACCACCTGCGACCGGCCCGCTGCCTTGGTGCAGACGGGCGACCTCGAGATCCGGGTACGGGCTGCGCACTTCCGCGAGGCCGAGTCTCCGCAGAAAAGGGGCACACCATACGCCGACGCCCCTGGGCGAACGGCGAAGGTGCATACGGACTGCCGCCGTTCGCCCAACGCTCGAATGGGGAAACCACTGCCATGCCGCAGGCGCCACAGACCATTCCCGGCAGAGACACGAAAGCGCAGGACGCCCGAACCTCACCAACCCTGAGGAAGCAGCAGGTCAGCCGTCTCAGACAGTCTGCAAGCCAGGTCCGCTGCCCTCCGGTCCGCACCCTCGGTACGGTGCCGACTATCCCGCTTTTGTGCCAACTAGAAAGCTTCGTCACAGACGCCTAGCGCCGTACCCGCGGCATCCCCAGCCCGATCCACGAGATGATCTCCCGCTGGATCTCGTTGTTGCCGCCGCCGAAGGTGAAGATCACGGCCGACCGGTAGCCGCGTTCGAGCTCGCCGTGCAGGACGGCGCCGGCGGAGCCCTCCTTGAGGACACCGGGGGCCGCGACGATCTCCATCAGCCAGGCGTACGCGTCCCGGCGAGCCTCGGAGCCGTACACCTTGACGGCGGAGGCGTCCTGCGGGGTGAGCGTGCCCTCCTGGACGGCGTTCACCATGCGCCAGTTGAGGAGTTTCATGGCGTCCAGCCGGGTGTGCGTGCGCGCGAGGAGGCGGCGCACCCAGGGGAGGTCGACGACGCGGCGGCCGTCGGCGAGCTTGGTCTCCATCGCCCAGCGCTGGACGTCGTGCAGGGCGCGGATCGCCATGGTGCCGTGCGCGGCGAGGGTGACGCGCTCGTGGTTGAGCTGATTGGTGATCAGCCGCCAGCCCTTGTTCTCCTCGCCGACCCGGCGCGTGGCGGGGACGCGGATGTTCTCGTAGTAGCTGGCCGTGGTGTCGTGCGAGGCGAGCGTGTTGATGACCGTGCACGAGTAGCCGGGGTCGGAGGTTGGTACGAGCAGCATGGTGATGCCCTTGTGCGGCGGGGCGTCCGGATCGGTGCGGACCGCGAGCCACACCCAGTCGGCCGTGTCACCGTTGGTCGTCCAGATCTTCTGGCCGTCGACCGTGTAGTGGCCGTTCTCCTCGTCGCCTTCCCGCACGGCCCTGGTCCGGAGCGCGGCGAGGTCGGTCCCGGCGCCGGGCTCGCTGTAGCCGATCGCGAAGTCGATCTCGCCGGCGAGGATCTTCGGCAGGAAGTACGACTTCTGCTCCTCCGTACCGAACCGCATGATCGTCGGCCCTACGGTGTTGAGCGCCATCAACGGCAACGGCACCCCGGCCTGGGCCGCCTCGTCGAAGAAGATGAACTGCTCCATCGGGCTCAGGCCCCGCCCGCCGTACTCCTCGGGCCAGCCGACCCCGAGCCAGCCGTCCGTGCCGAGGCGTCGGATCGTCTCGCGGTAGAAGCGCTTCTGCGCCGCCGGATCGCCGTAGCGCGCGTAGGCGTTGTCCGGCACCAACTCGGCGAAGTAGAGACGTAGTTCGGTCCGCAACCGTTGCTGCTCCGGCGTGTATTCGAGATGCACGGCGCCTCCTGCCTCCCTGGGCCCGACCTGACGGCGCACACCGTAGAACGCGTTCCAGAAATAGGGAATGCCGATGACGCCGACGCCTCGCCCCGCCTCGCCACGCCGCGCCTCGCCTCGCCTCGCCTCGCCTACAGGAGATTGCCGGGCTGAAGGGTGTGGGCGCGGCAGCCGGTGCCGCAGCAGGCGGCGTTCGCCTCCTCGCGACGCCCGGCATGCCCTGTCCTCGCACCGGCCACCACTCCTTGGCGGGCAGGCATTGGCCGTCGCTAGACCCGATGAGACGGGACAGCGGCGAACGCGTCGGTGATCGGCGTGATGAGCGAGGCGAAGCGGCGGGCACCCGCGGTGCCGATCGGTGCCCACAGGGCGGCGCAGTGCTCGTCCGTCTCCACTTCGATGCGCTCGCGTGCCGCACTGCCGGCGTCGGTGATCACGCCGTGGGAGTCGAGCCAGCCGCGCGCGACGAGACGTGCCGTCGCCGCGCTCCACTCCTCGTCGTCCCACTGACGGGTCGCTCGCGCGAGAGCTGTCGGAAGGCGGCCGGTCGCGGTGTGCAGCACGAGGCAGTCGCACGGCCCGAGGCCGTTGTCGGCGAGTACGACGAGATGGGCGTCGCCGCGCCACTCGCGCGCCACCGTGATCTGCTGCCAGAGCGCGACGAGAGGATCCGGGGGAAGCGGGATCGAGGCGTTCGCGGCGGCCAGCACCTTGCCGGCGTAGTCGGCACCGGCGAGGACCGGGTCGATCAGCGAGCGCGCCTCGGTGAGGTGGTCGTCCGTGAGGTGTACGCCGACGCGCCGCATCGCCCGTCCGGCGGCCAGGAAGCGGGCGGCCTGCCACCGCTCCGGCGGCGCGGCGTCCCACACGCCCGCCATGGCCCGCACTGCCCGCGGGCTGAAGTTGTAGAAGGCCGCGAGCGTGACCTGCCACGGAACCGCGCCCATCGCGGCCGACCGAAAGGCCAGATACGCCGGCCCGCGGTCGGTCACGCCCAACTCGGCCGCCTCCTCGGCACTCTCGGGGGCGAAGTAGATGAACAGGTGAGCGGCGCTGACGGCGCGGCTGACGTCACCGACGGCGACAGGTCCATCGGGCCGTCGTCGGATCGGGCGGAGCCGGGAAGGTCGTCGAGGTACATGGCGGTGGTGCCCCCGGGAAGTCGGGCGGCGTGTCATGCGGGCGTTTCGGCGGTGGCGGTCAACACCGCGCGTCCGAGGGTGTGACCGGCCATGGTGAAGCCGAGGACGGCCGGTGTGGCGTCGGCCGGGACGCCTGTCGAGGGGATGTCGAGGGCGTGCACCACGACGAAGTAGCGGTGCGGGCCGTGTCCGGCCGGCGGGGCGGCGCCGATGTAGCGGGCCACGCGGGCGTCGTTGGGCAACTGATACGCACCCACGGGCAGTTGTGAGCCGGTGTCATCGCCGGCGCCCTCGGGAAGCTCGGTGGCCGTGACGGGTATGTCGGCGACCGCCCAGTGCCAGAACCCGGACCCGGTGGGGGCGTCGGGGTCGTAGACGGTGACGGCATAGCTCTTGGTGCCGTCCGGGGCGCCGCTCCACGACAGATGCGGGGACACGTCCTTCCCGCCGGGCAGGCCGGAGGAGTGCTGCTCGGGCGGCCACGCGGCGCCGTCGGTGACGGTGGCGCTGGTGACGGTGAACGAGGCCGCCCGGGGGAGGCGGGCGAAGGGGTCGTTGGCAGGCACAGCGGTCGTTCCCTTCCGGGCGAGGACGCCCTCATCGAGTACAGAATCGACGATAACACGGATAATCGATTATCTTCGCGATCGTCTATCCGGTCGCTAGGATGGGCCCATGACTCAGACGGCGCCCCCCTCGACCCCGCCGGGGAAGCAGATGCTCTCCGAGCAGGTCTACGCACACCTGCGGGACGCGATCATGCGCGGGGACCACTCCCCCGGCGCCCCCCTCAAGCCGCAGGATCTCGCCAAGGAGCAGGGCGTGAGTCTGGCCGTGGTGCGCGAGGCGCTCGTGCGGGTGGTCGGCGACGGGCTCGCCGACCGGCTGCCCAACCGCGGTTTCGCCGTGCCGTCCTTCTCCGACCAGCGCTGGCAGGAGATCGCGGAAGCCCGCCGGACCATCGAACCGGTCGTACTGCGCTTGTCCGTCGAGCGCGGCGATGTCGACTGGGAGGCCCGCGTGCGGGCCGCGCACCATCGTCTGGTGCGCACTCCGGCGTACGTGCTGGAGGAAGGCGAGTACTACACCGACGCCTGGGCCGAGGCACACAGGGCCTTCCACCGCACGCTGCTGGAGGGGTGCGGCAACCGCGCGCTGTTGGACACCTTCGACCGGTTGTGGACCGCCAGTGAGCTGGCCCGCCGTTGGTCGGCGCACCGCAACCCCGACCGGGACGGCGCGAGGGAACACCGCATGCTGGAGGAGGCGGCGCTGGCCCGCGACGCCGACACCGCGGCCGCGGTCCTGGTCCAGCACCTCACCTTGACCGCGGCCGCCCTGACCGACGATTCAGGTCGAGCCCCTAGTGCCGCGTCGGCCAACGTCCGCCCGGTCGCGGCGGATTGCGCTCTCGACCGATGAGAGAGTGCGGTCATGAAAATCGCCAACCGCACGCTGACGGTGGAAGTGATCGCGGCGTTGACGTACTGGCCCGACATCATCTGGGGAGGTCAGAAGAACCCTCCGGACCCGGTGGATCTCACGGTTCTCTCCCCTTTCTTCAACGAGGTGCTGCGGGATCTTCCCTGGTGGAACCGCGACTGGAAGGTCAGCCACGTCGAACCGGGTCTTCCCCTGGAGATCGGGAGTGATCACCACGGTCACCCTTCGAGGTTCACCGAGGTGTCAGTGCCGGGCACGGTTGCTTCCAGCGGTGGCGAGAGCCTGCCCTTCGTCGCGAAGGTCGGGTTCGCGGGTGACCGGCTGATCCGATTCCAGGCCAAGATCGACGACGTGGTCCTCGGTCCTGCCGTTGCCCCTGCCGGGCGGCTGGAGCCACATCCGTTCGCACGGGTGCTCACCGGGCTGATGGACCTGCGCGGAATTCCGGTCAAGCGGATGGCGAGGGAAACCGCACGATCGATGTCCACCATCCACATGCTTCGCAGCGGACGGCACAACCCGGAGCCGCTTCTCACCCAGGAGATCTCCAAGGTCCTGGGCATGTCCGAAGCAGACGTCGGAGTCATCGCCGGACTCGACGACGGCAGTACGCGGTAACCGACAGGCGGCGAACTCGCCCAGGCGGAAGACGACTTCGGCTCGCCGTCTTCGGCTATGACCCCACCGCCGGCGATGGCGTACACAGGGGGACACGTTCGGCCACGTCTGGCCGGTCGGCGAGGCGGTTGAGGGCGAACGTCGCTCGATGGGGCACCGGGCGCGTGCGCGCACACGCGAGGGGCGGCTCCCGGTCGTCCGGGAACCGCCCCTGGTGCGGGCCGGTTTCCCGGCCCTCGCGGAATATCGTGGCCCGTACGTTCCCCGCGGCCGTCAGTGGCAGGGGAACCCGAGCAGGTGCCGGGCGTCGTGGACCCATTCGTGGACGTTCTCGCCGGAGACGAGGGAGGTGGCGCCCTGTTCGGCGCCGACGAAGTAGAGCAGGACCAGCATCAGGATGCCGAAGAACGCCGCCCAGGGGACGATCGCGCCGATCGGCAGCTTGGCGGGAACGGCGGTGGGCGTGACGGTCGGCTGAACGACGGACTGCGCCATGGGGCAGAACCTCCCGGGGAACTCGCGTCCCATTTCGGTGGTGCACAGGACGACAGTCACGGGTCTGACTTGCCCGCGTCCCTCACCCCTGGCCGGAGTGACGTGTGCCGGGCTTACAGTGGCGCGACCGTGCCGGATTTCCACCGGGCTTCCGCCGAACCGTCGTCAATATCCATGTGACGGTACCGCGAAGCCGCCGACCCGGCCAAGGGCGCATACCTCCGCGCAGCGTGCGCCCCAGGTTCGTGGAACATGGAGGTGGACGGCAACTCGGCTGATGAACCCGGGGGTTCCACCTCCGCTCCCGTGCACGACACACCATGCTGGATCATGGCTCATCGTCCCGGTCCACGACCCATGAGAGTGATGGCATGACCAGCCGAGTGATCTTGATCTCCGCGGCGATCGGCGAGGCGCTGCGCGAGGCCCGCTTCGACGACGGGAGTCCGGTGGACGCCTCGGGCCTGCGGGCCGTCCGGGCTGCGGCCGACGCGGGCGCCGTTCCGGCGGGCGGGCGGCTGCGCGTCTCCCCCACCGTGCGATGCCGGCAGACCGCCGAGGCACTCGGGCTCGAAGGCGCCGTCGAGGCACCGGGGTTGGCGCCCCTCGATGTCGGCCGCTGGCGCGGGGCGACGCTGGCCGAGGTGAGCGCGAAGGAGCCGGAGGCGGTGGCGCGCTGGCTCGCCGATCCGGCGTCGGCTCCGCACGACGGCGAGTCGGTGCGGACGTTCTGCGACCGGGTGGCGGAACACCTGGACGCGGCGGCCGGTTTCGACGGCCGAACCGTCGCCGTGGTGGAGCCCGATGTCGTACGGGCCCTGGTGGTACGGGTCTTGGGCGCACCGGAGCACGCGTTCTGGCGCGTGGACGTGCCGCCGCTCACCGTCACGGAGTTGAGCGGGCGCGCGGGACGCTGGAACCTCCGCGCCGGACGCCCGCTCGTCGGATCGGCCTGACGCTGGAGGGTCTGGGACCGCCTGAGCCGGGCGGATCGGGGCCCACCTGGGCGAAACCTGGAGCGCGACCCGGGCGGTTCCTGCCGCCCGGCGCTCACGACTCGCCCGCCTCACCCCAGCGTGGCGATGAAGTCCGCGCACGAGCGGGCGCATTCACGGCACTTCCGCGCGGCGGCCTCCGACCCCGGACACGCGTCGAAGGCCTCGGCACACTCCAGGCAGACGTCCCGGCACCACTCCAGCCGAGCGCGGAGCTCCCGGTCACTCGGCCCCGGATGGCGGGACAGCACATGGCAGGTCGCCTCGCAGACCTCCGCGCACAGAATGCCCGAACGCCGCGCGGCCTCCTGTCGCTTCGGCCCGTCCGGATCCATGAGGCTCGCGCGCAGCGTGGAGGTCCTGGCGCATTCGGCACAGGTCCGAGCACACTCGAAGCGGTCCTCCAAGTACCGGAAGAGCTCCTGCTGTGAAGGCGTCGTCGTCACAACAGGCGGGTAGCCGGAGGGAGTCGGTTCAAACAGCGCGAGGCCGGAGCCTCATGCTCCGGCCGCTTCCCGGGAGATCTGCTCGAACTGCGCGCCCATGGCCTCGGAGAGCGCCTGGGCCGCCGACAACGGGCGGACCATCACCGTGAATTCGTCGATGCGACCGTCCTCGTCGAAGTGCAGGAAGTCGCAGCCGTTGATCTCCTTGTCGCCCACCTTGGCCGTGAAGACGAGCGCGTGGTCGCGGCCGTCGGCGCCGGCGATCTCACGGACGTAGCGGAAGTCGCTGAAGACTCGCCAGACGCCACGCAGGATGGCGGCGGTGATCGGCTTGCCCGGGTACGGCTTGAAGGCGACCGGGCTGGTGAACACGACGTCGTCGGCCAGCAGCTCCTCGACCGCGCCGAGGTCTCCGGCCTCCACTGCCTTGCGGAAGGAGTTCATTGCGTCCGCCTCTCATACTCAATTAATTGATTAGGTGCGGATAAGATTAGTCCTGCGAGTGCGGGGCGTCTAGCCTTGCGGGATGGCATTGCGCAACGCGGTACTGGCCTCACTCCTGGAGGGTGAGGCGTCGGGGTACGACCTGGCCAAGGGGTTCGACGCCTCGGTGGCCAACTTCTGGATGGCGACCCCGCAGCAGCTCTACCGGGAACTCGACCGGATGGAGTCCGAGGGGCTGATCGAGGCCCGGGTCGTCCAGCAGGAGCGCCGCCCCAACAAGCGACTGTTCTCGCTCACCACGACCGGCCTCGAAGCGCTGGCCTCCTTCACCTCGGGACCGGCGAAGCCCACCGCGATCCGCGACGAACTGATGGTCAAGGTGTACGCCCTCGACATGGGGGACGCCGACGCCGTCCGGGTGGCCATCGCCGAGCGCCTCAAGTGGTCACGCGCCAAGCTGGCGCACTACGAACGGATCGGCGCCCGCCTGCTCGACGGGCGCACCGAGGACGAGTACCTGGCCGGGGCGGAGCGCGTCGGCCCGTATCTCACTCTCCTGGGAGGACGTGCCTTCGAGCAGGCGATCATCGACTGGGCGGAGCGGGCGCTGAGGGTCCTGGAACAGCGGGCGTCGCTCTCCCCCTGAAGGCGACCCGTTCGCACTAGCCTGGTCGCGGCCCGCAACGATTGCGTTTCACGGCGATTGACAGCGGTTCGTGTCGTTTCGTAGAAGCTCATTTCGATTCGGGCCGGTTTGATGTGAGCCTGGTTTGGTCCGTTCGCGTTCGGTCCGGTGCTGAGGAGGGCGATCGTGGTGCGTGTGCTCGGTGTCGCTGTCGTGGGATTCGGCTGGATGGGACGGGTGCACACGCAGGCTTACGCTCGCGTTCTCCACCACTTCCCGGAGCTCGCCCTGCGTCCCGAACCGATCGTCGTCGCCGACGAGGTGCCCGGCCGGGCCGAGGAGGCCGCCGCGCGGTACGGCTTCGCGACCGCCGCCCATGACTGGCGGGAGATCGCCGCCGATCCGCGTGTCGAGGCCGTGAGTATCACCGCGCCGAACTTCCTGCACCGTCAGATCGGTGTGGCCATGGCCGCGGCCGGCAAACACATCTGGATCGAGAAGCCGGTGGGACTGAGCGCCGAAGACGCCCGGGCTGTGTCGGGCGCGGTGGCCGAGGCCGGGGTCCGGGGCACGGTCGGCTTCAACTACCGGGGCGCACCGGCGGTCGTGGCGGCGCGCGACCTGATCGCCTCCGGTGACATCGGCGAGGTGACGCACGTACGCATCCGCCTCTTCAGCGACTACGCGGCCCATCCGGAGGGCGCGCTGACGTGGCGGTACGAGCGGGAGCGGGGCGGCAGCGGCGTCCTCGGCGACCTGGCCTCGCACGGTGTCGACCTGGCGCGTTTCCTGGTGGGCGAGATCGAGGCACTGGCGGCGGACACCGCGGTCTTCGTACCGCTGCGACCCCGGCCGGCCGGCGCGACCGCGGGTCACACGCGCGCGGCGGGCGGCGAGCCGGCCGCCGTGGAGAACGAGGACTACGTCAACTGCCTGCTGCGCTTCGCCTCCGGTGCCCGCGGCGTCCTCGAGGCGTGCCGCGTCTCGGTGGGCGAGCAGAACAGCTACGGGTTCGAGATCCACGGCACCAAGGGCGCGCTGTTCTGGGACTTCCGCCGGATGGGCGAACTCGGCGTCAGCCGGGGCACGACGTACCAGGACCAGCCGGTCAGCACCGTGTACGTCGGTCCGGGCACCGGGGACTACGCGTCCTTCCAGCCGGGCGCGGCCAACAGCATGGGCTACGACGACCTCAAGGTCATCGAGGCGCACACCTTCCTGCGTTCCATCGCCGACAACAGACCGTACGGGGCCACTCTCGTCGACGCGGTCCGCAGCGCGACGGCGCTGGACGCGATGGCACGTTCGGCGGCGTCGGGGGCGTGGGTGACGCTGGAGGCGTAGCCCTCCGGACCCGTCACCGGCCGGGTCGGAGCCGTGTCTGGACCGCCACCCGTCGCTGTTGCATCAGACGTGAGTTTGGTGGGGGGCGCAGCTCGATGGCCGACCCCGGAGAAGACGGACCAGGACCGTCGGATGACCGTCGGACACACCCGCTCGACAGCGTCGCTCGGCGCAGGCGGCCCCGGATACCGGGCAACGTGGCCACCCGCCCGGCCGACCTGGATCCACGGCCCGCCGGCTCAACGGTCAAGTCACCACGCTGTAGAGCACCAACCCCAGGATGAAGAGGGCGAAGGCCAGAATGACGGCGCAGGTGGCTCGGAACCGGAACCTGCTCCAGTACTCCGCCCGCCGACCTTCGGGGGTGTCGGTGCGCCAGACCGACGGGATGTCGACGCGACCTTCGGCGATGGCCGTCGCGGCCCGCCGCGCATCCCCGGGGTGATAGGAGTAGAAGGTCGGCGCCGCCCCGTACGTGCCCCGGCTCTCCCCTCCGTACTGACGGACGCGGACATCCGCACGACGAGCGGCGCCCGGCAGCCACTCCTCCCGCACCGGCCACAGCTCGGCGACCTCGCGACGGTCGAGCCAGCGCTCCTCCTCCTGCGCCGACTCGGGCGCTCCCGAATCCGGCGTTCGCGGCATGCTTCCCCCTCGATGCGGCAAGCCCCCAGTACACACCCGCCGCCCCGCACGCCGACAGAGCGCGGGCGGCGCCGCCACACACGATCGACGCAGCCCGCCGGACCGTGAGTCGTCGACGCGAAGGGACCTACCTCTGGCCCGCGGAGGCGGCCGTGTCGGCGTGCCGAGCCTCCATCGCGGCGATCACCCGCCGACGAGCCACCCGCCGGGCCAGCTTGAGCTTTCCGTCGGCCAGCAGAAGGGGCACGTACCAGATCCAGCCCCACACGCTGTATGTGACAGTCCCACTCAGTACGAGCGCATTGTTGGTGGCGAGGACGAGCACGAACGTGACGACGTATGCGGCCACCCGATGACGGACCATGAGCCGGAGTGGGGCCCGCCACGGACCCGCCAGCAGCTCCAGCGCGGCCGCCACCTCGGCGGCCCGCACGTCCTCGGGATGAGCGGGCGCCTGCCCACCCCGCTCCAGCGCTTCCGCCACATCCATGCTGTGGGAGGTCAGAGCCGCCCGCTCTGCCCGCACGGTGGCCGTCCTCTCCCGTACGTCCTGCCAGTAGCCACGCCCGGCCCAGCCGAGCGCGTCCTCCACCCGCGCAGCCTCGGGCGAACCCGCCGGAGCCAGGACGGCGATCCGCTCCTTGAGCACGACAGCCCGACGGCTACGCCCCGGGTAGGTCCAAGCGTCGGCCCGCAGACACAACTCCAGGTAGGAGACGAGCAGTCCGAGGTCGTCGGGCCACTGTGCGAGCCCGGCCTCGTAGGCCTTCTCCGCCTCGGCATCGTGGTCGTCCTCATCCTCCGCCGCGTGTGCCAGGCCGAGCCACCGGTAGAGCACCGGATCGGGCCCGAGCTCCTCCAGACCGGCTTCGGACAGCTTCCGGACCTGCGCGAACCCGCCCACCGCGAAGAGCTCCTCGCAGCGGTCCGCGTATTCGTCGTGCGTCACGCTTCCCACCCCAGTCGATCAGTACGGCCACTCTCGGCCACACAAATCCACTGGTCAAGGCAATGCCGGCGGAGGTCACGAGTTCCGGTGTCAGGCGACGCGTGCCCAGCATGACGACCTGCCCACCGACAGGAAGGGAAGCCCCGAAACGATCACTGCATTCCAAGCTGAAGCGGGCCGCGTTTCCCTGCCTGCCACTGGCGATCACACCGCGCTTGCCAGAGGCGATCACACCGCCGTACATTCCCTCCACCCGGCTTGTCCGGCCGCTTCGTCTATCCCCTTTGAGCACATGAGGAGCGCCCGATATGACGGGTGTAATGGCGGTCGCAGGCGGCACCGCATCCGGCAAGTCCACCCTTGCCGAAGCCCTGTCGCTGAAGTGTCCCGAGAGCGTGGCGCTGGTCCATCTGGACGACTACTACGTGCCCGCGCACGACCCCCTGACAGGTGTGTGGACGGTCAGTGCCGACGGGCACGCCGTCCTCGACTGGAACCATCCGGGGTCGATCGACGAGACAGCGGTGGCACACGCCATCGACGCGGCGCTGCTGCGCCCCGGCGTGCTGCTGGTGGTGGTCGAGGGCCTGTTCGCGCTGTCACTGCCGTCCGTGGTCCGGCGGGCGGCGTGGCGGGTGTACGTCGACACCCCCGACGACATACGCCTGGCCCGCAAGATCCTCCGGAAGATCGAGATGCAGCGGCAGGACCCCCGGCTGTCCCTGCGCAACTATCTGCAGACCGGCAGGGACCGCCACGCGGCCCATGTCGCGCCCTCCCGGGCAGCGGCCGATCTGGTCGTGGACGGGACCGCGAGCGAGGCGGAGATGCTGGCGGCCGTCATGCCGCTGATCGGGCCGGCCCTCGCGCCGCCGCCCGCGGCGCGCCCGCGGGCACGGGGGGTGCGCGCTGTGACCCGTACCCCCGGAGTGCCGGTGTTCGCGCTGTGACATGCCCCGGGGAGACCGGCCCCGGCGAGGGACGCCACGTGATCACGCTCCGGCGACACAGCCCAACTCCCGGCGGGCTCTCAGGCGGATCACGACCCGTCCGGTTCACCCACAGCCGGGCGAGGCGCAGGGGCGACACAGCCCTCGGCAGAGGGCGAGCCGGTCAGCAACAGGGACGCCGACAGGCCGCCTACGAACTGACCATCGGCGACGAGTTCTTCCACGTCGACTCGGCCGACTCCGTGCTGGTGCCGTGGCCCGCGAGGCCGCTGGCGTCCCGCGAGGCGCGCGAGGTCCGGGTCCGCGTCATCGGCACCGACGGCGAGGTCTCCGACTGGAGCGACCCGGTCAGCGTGGAACGCGGTCTCGACGCCCCCGACTGGAAGGCCACGCTGATCGAGCCGGCCAGGGACGAGCGGGGTCCGGCGGCGCTCCTGCGACGCTCCTTCGTCACCGACGGCGAAATCACCCGCGCCCGCCTCTACATCACGGCGCACGGTCTCTATGTGGCCGAACTCAACGGCGAGCGGGTCGGCGACGACGCCCTCGCCCCGGGGTGGACGAGCTACCACCATCGGCTGCGCTACCAGACCTACGACGTCACCGGGCAAGTACGCGCCGGTGAGAACGCGATCGGGGCGCAGGTCGCCGACGGCTGGTGGCGAGGCCGGGTCGGGTTCGTGCCCGGGTGGCGCGACACCTACGGCAGCGCGCTGGGCCTGCTCGCCCAACTCGAGATCGACTACGCCGACGGCCGGCGTCAGATCATCCCCACGGACGAGAGCTGGCGCTCCTCGACCGGGCCGATCCGGTCCGCGGACCTCTACGAGGGCGAGACCTACGACGCGACGATGGCACTCCCCGGCTGGTCGTCTCCCGGATTCGACGACCAGGAGTGGGGCGGTGTGCATCGCGGCGAGCGCGACCCCGCCACCCTCGTGGCGCCGTCGGGGCCGCCCGTCCGGGCGGTCGAGGAACGCGTACCGGTCGACACGATCACCACTCCCTTGGGTCGTACCGTCCTCGACTTCGGCCAGAACCTGGTGGGACGACTCCGCATCCGGGTGCGCGGCCGCCGCGGCGCGACCGTCACCCTGCGCCACGCCGAGGTGCTCGAGAGCGGCGAGCTCGGAGTGCGACCGCTGCGCACGGCCACGGCCACGGACCGATATGTGCTCGCCGGGGACGCCGGCGGCGAGCACTGGGAGCCGTCCTTCACCTGTCACGGCTTTCGCTACGCCGAGGTGAGCGGGGACTACGACGAACTCGAGGTGACGGCGGTCGTCTACCACTCGGACATGCGCCGGACCGGCTGGTTCGAGTGCTCCGACCCCTTGCTCAACCGTCTGCACGAGAACGTCGTGTGGGGGATGCGCGGCAACTTCGTCGACGTCCCCACCGACTGTCCGCAGCGGGACGAGCGCCTGGGCTGGACCGGCGACATCCAGGTCTTCGCGCCCACGGCCGCCTACCTCTTCGACTGCGCGGGCCTGCTCACGTCCTGGCTGGCCGATCTCGCCGCGGATCAGACCGCGGAGGGCGTCGTCCCGCTGTTCGTGCCGCGGATCGACTTCCCGGGCCCGTTCGCGGAGCCCGCTCCGACGGCCGGCTGGAGTGACGCCGCGGTGATCGTCCCCTGGGTGCTCCACCAGCGGTTCGGCGACGCGGGGCTGCTCCGTCGCCAGTACCCGAGCATGCGGGCCTGGGTAGACGGCGTGACCGCGTCGCTGGGGTCGGCCGGCCTCTTCGACAAGCCGGCGTTGCAACTCGGCGACTGGCTCGACCCGGCGGCGCCTCCGGACGCGCCCTGGCAGGCCGAGACCGACGCGCACCTGGTGGCCACCGCCTACCGCGCGCACGTCGCCGGGCTGCTGTCCCGGATCGCGGCGGTGATCGGCGAGGACGCGGACGCGGCCAGGTACGACGAACTCGCGAGCGGGGTCCGGCAAGCGTTCCACGACGAGTACGTCACGCAGGGGGGCCGGATCACCGACTCCGGGCAGACCGGTTATGCCCTGGCGCTCGAGTTCGCCCTGCTGCCCGACGCCGGACAACGCGCGCGGGCGGCACGGCAACTGGTCCGACTGGTGCGGGAGAAAGGCCACAAGGTCGCCACGGGCTTCCTCGGTACGCCGGTGATCTGCGACGCCCTCACGTCCGCGGGAGCGATCGACGACGCGTACCGGATGCTGCTCCAGACCGAGTGCCCCTCCTGGCTGTATCCGGTGACGATGGGGGCCACGACGATCTGGGAGCGCTGGGACTCCATGCTCCCCGACGGTTCGGTCAACCCCGGGGAGATGACGTCGTTCAACCACTACGCCCTGGGCGCGGTGGCCGACTGGATGCATCGGGTGGTCGCCGGGCTCGGGCCCGGCTCGCCGGGGTACCGGTCGCTGCGGATCGAGCCGCGACCCGGGGGACGGATCGCGTGGGCACGCACGGCGCACCGCACCCCCTACGGGTTGGCCGAGGTGGCGTGGGAGCGAGCCGAGGGTGAACTCCGCGTCGACGTCACCGTGCCGACCGGTTCGGTCGCGACAGTCGTCCTGCCGGGCCTCGAACCCAGGGAGATCGCATGCGGCAGGCATCGCTTCGTGGTGCCGCACCCCGGCCCGTCCGCCGATCGCGCATGGCACCCGTCCCCGCCGTTTCCGCTCGCCGAAATGGTCGCCGAGGGAGAGCACTGACGGCCAGGGTCGCGGATTCGGCTGCCGCTACGACGGCAGACATCCCGGCCGTACCCCCTCGCGACGGGCGGCTGCGAACTCCGTGGCGTCCCGGCCTTGTTGATGGAGACCCGCTTCGATCCTGTTCGGCGCAGGCCACCTGGGGCGCACGGTGGCCCGACCTGCCGCGGAAGGGGGCAGGTCAGGCATACAAAGTCGATTCCCGTTCAATGGGAATCGGTATCGTCGGCGAGGACCTGCCGCGGCCAGACTCCTTGCAACCCCCGTGAGCCGTCTTGGAGTCGACATGCCTGAACGTACCCGCGTAGCGATCATCGGCGCAGGACCCGCCGGTCTGCTGCTGTCCCATCTGCTCGACCGGCGCGGCATCGAATCAGTGGTCCTCGACTCCCGCACACGCGACGAGATCGAGACCACCATCCGGGCCGGCATCCTGGAACAGGGCACTGTGGAGATCCTCCATGAGACGGAGGCTTCGGATCGGGTGCTCACGGTCGGGCAGAGGCACGACGGCATCGAACTCCGTTTCGACGGTGAGGGTCACCGGATCGACTTCGCCGACAGCGTCGACCGGGCCGTGTGGCTCTACCCGCAGCACGAAGTGCTCAAGGACCTTGTCGCCGCTCGCCTCGCCGCCGGCCAGGACCTCCGCTTCGGAGTCAGGGCCGACCGTGTCGAGGACGCCGAATCGAGCCGGCCGCGCGTCGTCGCCAGGGACGCGGACGGCAACACGTTCCAGATCGAGGCCGACGTCGTGGTCGGCGCGGACGGCTCGCGCGGCGTTGTCCGCGAGGCGGTCTGCGGTACGTTCGGCGGCTACTTCCGCGAGTACCCGTTCGCCTGGTTCGGCATCCTGTGCGACGCCTCGCCCAGCGCCGAGGAGCTGATCTACAGCAACTCACCGAACGGCTTCGCGCTCATCAGCCGGCGCAGCCCCGAGGTGCAGCGCATGTACTTCCAGTGCGACCCGGAAACCGATAACGAGGCCTACACCGAGGACCAGTTGTGGGAGATCCTGCGATCGCGTGTCCCCGGCACCTCTCTGAAGGAAGGCCGGATCTTCCAGCGTGACGTGCTGCGCTTCCGCAGCTTCGTCGCGCACGAGATGCGGCGCGGCAGGGTCGTGCTGGTCGGCGACGCGGCGCACACCGTGCCGCCCACGGGAGCCAAGGGCATGAACCTCGCCGTCGCGGACGTCGTCCTGCTCACCGAGGCGCTGGATGCGCTGCTGCTCGACAGCGACGAGACCCTGTTCGACGCCTTCCCGGACACCGCGCGCCAACGCATCTGGAAGGCGCAGCACTTCTCCTGGTGGATGACGAACATGCTGCACCTGCAACCCGGGGCGAGCAGCTTCGACCGGATGCGCCAGATCGGCGAACTGCGCTCCGTCGTCGAGTCGGACGCGGGCCGCGCCTACCTCTCCGAGGCCTACACCGGATGGCCCCTGCGTCCCTAGCCGGCCGCGATCGCTCTCGTCCGAAGACCGAACGGTGTCAGTGCACATCCATCCGCCGTGAGACCCCACCGGAGCGAACCAGACTAATGACGCATTGCGCATGGCCCCCCATAGTCATGGCAACGCATGGGTTGGGCAAAGGCATCACAAAGATCACTTGTCGTCAGACCGGACAGACGGAGCAAGATCCAACACATCGCCATGATCCCGCCAATTAGCTGATGTTAGTTTTCATACCGCTCTGACCTGACCATCAGAGTCATACAACAGAAAACAAACGGGAGAAAAAGTGCGCAAGTTGGCAGTAGGCGCCCTCGCGGCCGGCCTCTTCGCCATGGGGGCGGGCACAGCGTTCGCCGCCTCGTGGCACGACATTCCGACACTGTCGACCGGCGGTGCGAAGTTCCACCACGGCGAGTACGCGTGGCACCCCGCGGGCGAGGACCACGGCGCCTTCGAGTGGAAGGGCCAGCTCCAGGACGCCGACCACGGCGACGACCACAACGTGTACGTACAGGTGAAGGTCGAGGGCTACGACTGGAGCCGCTACAACGGCAAGCAGGGGCAGACCGTTCCGCTGAACTACTCCAACTGGGCGCCCTCGCAGCGCTACACCGACGACGCGTACATCCGCGTCTGCCGTGACAAGGGTTCGTTCAACCCGGACAACTGCTCGCCTACCAAGCACTACCAGCGGTAAGCAAAAGCACACCGCCAAGTACCGGGCCCAGGCTGACCTCCTGGGCCCGGTCGCTTCTTTGGGGGAAGCCATCAGTACGTCAGAAGTCCTTTCCGCCAAGGGCGTCGACCTTTCCTACGGCAAACACCTGGCTGTCAGCGACGCCCACATCTCGATCTCCCGGGGGGAGGTCACGGCCATCACCGGACAGAGCGGTTCGGGGAAGTCATCGCTGCTGTACTGCCTCGCGGGAGTGCTTCATCCCGCGCGCGGGCAGGTCCGGTTCGAAGGGAAGTCGCTCGGCGATCTCACCGACGACGAGATCAGCACGCTGCGCCGTGAACGCTTCGGTTTCGTCTTCCAGTACGGCGAACTGCTCCCCGAGCTGACCATCGAGGAGAACACCGCCCTGCCCCTACGACTGGCCGGGCAGCGCAAGCGGCCCGCGCTCGCGGCCGCCGGTGAAGTCCTCGCCCGGCTCGGACTCGGCGAACTGCGCGAGCGCCGCCCGTCGCAGGTGTCGGGTGGTCAGAGCCAACGCGTCGCCGTCGCACGGGCCCTGGTCCACCGCCCGGCCGTCGTGTTCGCCGACGAGCCGACCGGGTCCCTGGACAGCGCCAACGCATCCGCCGTACTGAAGGAGTTCCTCGGCCTGGCGCGCTCACAGGGCACTGCCGTCATCCTCGTCACCCATGACCCCGCCGTCGCCGCGCAGGCCGACACCCACTACACGATGTCCGACGGAATCCTCGCCCACCGGGGGGCGGCGTGAGGGAGTTCCAGCTCGGTCTGCGCCTGCTGTTCGGCTCCGGCCGCGGCAACCGCGTACGTTTCTTCCTCATGGCGGCCGGCGGCTCCCTCGGGGTCTGCTGCCTCGCTCTCGTCCTCACCGTCCCGCAGATCCTCGACGCACACGACGGCCGGGCCGCCGCACGACAGCCGCAGACCACTTCCGCACGGCCAACGGGTTCCACCCTGCTGCTCCAGCGCACCGACCCCTACGGCTCGAAGGCGTTCACCCGGGTGTTCGTCGCCAAGGGGGTCAAGAACGCCGACAACACCCCGCCAGGGCTGAGGGAACTCCCGGACCCGGGCGAGGTGTTCGTCTCTCCTCGCGTACACGACCTGCTGCGTGACCGACCCGCCGTCAAGGGACTTCTGCCAGGTCACGAGAAGGGGCTGATCGGCGCGAGGGGACTCGCCCACCCCGACGAGCTGTTCGCCTACATCGGCACGACGCGCGACAAGATCGCCGGCGAGGGCCGCGCCTTGAAGGGATGGGGATACAGCTACGCGCCCTTCCCCGCTGTCGAACCCTCGACCCTGACGTACATCCGTTTCGCCCTGGGCTCACTGGTCCTGCTCCCCCTCGGTATCTTCCTCTCCGTCTGCGCCCGGCTCTCCGCCGCAAGCCGGAACCGTCGCCTCGCCTCACTGCGTCTGTTGGGCCTCAGTGCCAGGGGAACCCAGCGCGTCAACGCCGCCGAAACCGTGATGGCGGCCTTGCTCGGCGCGATTCTCGGCCTCGGCGAGTACTGGGTCCTCAACCAGGTGATGACCCGGACAGGACTGCCCAGTCTGAGGTGGTACCCGGCCGATGGCGAGCTGTCCGCGACGACCGTCGGCGTCTGCCTGATCGGCTCCCCGCTCCTCGCCTGGTTCGTCGGCCGGGCCAGCGCACGCGATGCCGCCGCCAACCCACTGGCGGTACGCCGCACCGCCATCCCCAAGCGCCCCGCCAAGTGGGGCGGCCTGCTCCTTGTGACCGGCCTCGGCATCGTCGTCGGCTACTGCGCCACCGGCTTCACCGACCATCCCGCCAACAGCCTCGGCCCGAACGCGCTCGTGATGCCGGCGGGCATTCTGCTGACGGGCCTGGGGCTGGTACTGACGCTGCCCCTGATCTCCTACTCCCTTGCCCTCCGACTGGCGCGAACCACCCAGTCCCTCACCCTGAACCTGGCGATGCGCCGCAACGAGGTCGAGCCGGGCAGCACCATGCGGGTCGTCACCGGCCTCGTGCTCCTCGTCTTCTCCGCCTCCCTGGCCCAGGGCGTCCTGATCCAACTGGAGCAGGTCACCCGGCCGTCCTCTCCCGTGCAGGACTACTCCATCCCTCTGTCGTCGCTCACGGCTCGGCAGCAGCACGATCTCGCCGCCCTGCCAGGGGTACGCGCGCACGCCGTGACGATGGAGACCTGGACCGACCCCAATGGTTCCGCCGACCAGCCCTGGGCCAGTGCCGTCGTCGCCACCTGCGGCCAACTGTCCAAGCTGGTAAGGCACTCCCACGGATGCGTCGACGGCAAGGTGATGCGGCTCAGCGACCCGAACGCGGGCACCGGTCAGGGGGCTCGCCCTGGTGACACCCTCCCCTTCGGCAACCCGAAGGGCGGTCCCGGCAAGACCCTGAACATCGAACTTCCGCAGGACGCCATCACCTACAGCGCGTACGACCCGTCGGCGGTACACGGAGCGGACGTGCTCGTCCCGCCGTCGGCGCTGTCCGCCACGACCCGCCCGGAGGGGGCGCGGTACGTCCTCACCAGCAGCTCCGATCATGACGAGGTCCGCAGGGTCCTCGACGGTGTCGCCGCTGTCGCCCCGACCGTCGAAGTCGAGCCCATAGGTGTGAACATCGAGGGCCTCCAGCAGATCGCCGTTCTCGAGACCCTGCTCGCCGTCGGCATGATCATGGGCCTGGTCATCGGAACTGCGGCCTTCGTCGTCTCGGTGACCGACCGGGCGGTGGAGCGGCGCGCACAGGTCACCGCCATCACGCTGATCGGAGCACGGGCCCGGACCATGCGAGCCGTGCAGTGCGTACAGGTCGTGCTCCCCCTGAGCATCGGGCTCGCACTGGCGCTCGTGACGGGCAAGGTCGCCGAGTCGTGCTACCTGGTCACCGGGGGCAGCGAGATCTACTGGGACGTCGCCGGCATCCCGGTGCTCGGGCTCGCAGCCGCGGGCGTGGCGGCCGTGTCCGCCGTCGGCACACTCCCGCTCGTGGGACGGCGCATCGACCCGGAACTGATCCGGCGCGACTGACCGCAGCATTCGACCCCGCACCTGATCCATCGGCTCGGACCGCTCCGCATCGAGCGGGCCGAGCCGAGTCGTCCCGGACCGTCAACGCCGTCGGCAAGGAACTCAGGCCACCAAACCGAAGACCGGACAGCAGACCAGACCAGACCAACCCCCCGAACATCAACGCTCCGTCGCAGCGCGGCGTGCCGCTGAGACGACTCCAGGCTCCGCGACGTCAGTCGAATGCCACGACCAGGCGAACGGCTTCATCCCCGAAGCGGCCGGCCAGAGCACTCATCACGGCGAAGACATGGGGCCAGTGCGTGTCAGGACCCAGGACAGCGCCGACGGTCAACGGTTCGTACGTGCAGACCAGCTCTCCGGTGGTCCATTCCACACGTTCTGTGGCGCCCCGCACGCCTGCGGGCGGCACGCCCACCGCGGACACGACTTCCGCCGGCCACGGATCGTCCACGAACTGTCGATGCCGCACCCATGGATGCGATTTCGTGTGCCAGGTCAGTCGGGCGGTGCGGAGATCGGGAACGGTGGCGTGGTCGATCGATGCAAGCTCCGCCCAGCTCACCCAGCTAGCGCCGTCCGGATCGCCCGTCGCGACCAAGGGGCCCAACTGCGAGCGCATCCCGCTCGACAGATCCGACCTGTCGGCCCCGCAGCGCGCAGGCGTAGCGGCGGGCGGTCCGGGCGGTGCGCCGGGTGTCACCCCGTCTACCGCACCGGTCACCACCAGTGTCTCGACCTCCTCGGCGGCCTTCTCCGGTCGGGCTCCGCAGTCGGCCTCCAGCAGCCGGAGCTCCTCGCCGGCCTTGTTGATCTCTTCGGCGGCCAGTCGGCAGCGTGTCGCGGGACGGCCCTGTGGCCGTGTTGTCGAGATGGGCGTGTAATGGAAGGTACGCGATGCAGGCCGAAGCACAACGGCCACAAGACACTCCGAGGCGATCACAGCCGGAGGACTTCTCGTGAGGTACCACACCCGAGCATTCATCGCAGCCGCCGGAACGGCTCTCTTCCTGACCGGGGCCACCGCGGCGTACGCCGATGGCAGCGGCCACGGGGAGGCACGCAGCGTACAGACAGCGCGATCGGCGGTGAGCGCCTCGTCCTCCGCGACGGTGTCCGCCACGTCCGGTCCGCTCGGCAAGATCCTGGTCAACAACAAGGGGCACACCCTCTACCTGTTCCAGTCCGACAAGACCGGCAAGTCCACGTGCAACGGTGACTGTGCCAAGGCTTGGCCGCCGCTGAAGGCGCACGGGAAGCCGACCGCCGGGACCGGCGTCAACAGCAAGCTGCTGTCGACCATCACGCGCAGCGACGGCTCGAAGCAGGTCACGTACAAGGGGCACCCGCTCTACACGTTCGTCGACGACACCAAGGCCGGGCAGACCAACGGACAGGGGCTCGACGCCTTCGGCGCCAAGTGGTACGTGCTGGGCACCGACGGCAAGGAGATCACCAAGACCCCGCCGTCGTCACCGAGCGGCGGTTACTGAAGGCCCGCACGCTGCCACTCGTACGGCCGGGGACGCACAGCGCGTCGCCCGGCCGTGTCGGATCACAGGGCGTCGGCGTCCAGCGGGACGTCGGGGGCGATGTGGGTGCCGAGGACCTCGCGATAGAGGGCGACTTCGGCCAGCAGGGAGCGGCGGACGCTGTCGGCGCGGCGGAAGCCGTGTCCCTCGCCCTCGAAGAGCAGGAAGCGGTGCCACACTCCGCGTTCGGCCAGGTCGTCCACGATGCACGTGGCCTGGTCGGGGCGGCAGATGAAATCGTCCGCGCCCTGGAGCATCACCAGCGGTGCAGTGATGCGGTCGGCGTTCGCGGCGGGTGAGATCTTGTCGAACAGAGCCTGGTCCTGCGGGAGGACGCCGACGAGGGTGTCCACGTAGCGGGACTCGAAGTCGTGGGTCTGCTCGGCCCTCCATCGGGCCGGGTCGCTGATCGGGTAGAGGACCGTACCCGCGCAGAAGACGTCGGTGTGGACCAGACAGGCCAGCGTGGTCCAGCCGCCGGCCGAGCCGCCGCGCACGGCCGTACGGGCGGGATCCGCCAGACCCTCGGCGGCCAGGGCGCGGGCGACGGTGACGGAGTCGTCGACGTCCACCACTCCCCACTGGCCGCGCAGCCGGTCGCGGTAGGCCCTGCCGTAGCCGGTGGAGCCCCCGTAGTCGACGTCCGCGACGGTGAAGCCGCGGCTGGTGAAGAAGGAGTACTCCAGGTCGGCGGTGACGCCGGTGGAACTCGTCGGGCCACCGTGGACCTGCACCAGCAGGGGCGGCAGTTCGCCGTCGGGTGCGGAGGCGGTGGGGTGGGTCGGCCGGTGCAGCACGAAGTGGACGGGCCGGCCCTGGGCGTCGTGGACGGTGCGGCGTTCGGGCCGGGGCTGCCAAGGAGCCAGCGGGTCCTCGGACTTGGGCCTGGTGCGGCGGGCCGGGCCGGAACCGGGGGCCAGGGGCACCGACAGCAGGGCGGAGCCGAGGGCCGGGTCGGCGGCACGGACCAGGATCCGTTCGCCGTCCGACCAGAGGTCGCCCGCGAAGCTGCTCCAGCCGTCGGCGAGTTCGGTCAACTCGCCGTTGTCGGGCGACCAACGGGACAGCTTCTGCCGGCCGTTGCCGTGCGGCAGCACCACGCCGTACGGCGTCACGGTGAACCAGCTCGCGCCGACGCGCCAGATGGGACCGGCGCAATCCTCTTGAAGGGGAAGGACGTTGGTGACAGCGGTGGGCGTCGGCCGGTCGGTGGCCAGGTCCACGCGGTGCAGGTTCCACCAGCCGTCCGGGTCCGCCATGGCGTAGAGGGTGTCGGGGTCCGCCCACGCGGCCTGGGAGACGGAGACCTCGGTGCCGTCGTGGCTGCCGCCGAGCAGCCGGACGGGCTCGCCCGCGACGCCGTCGTGCAGCTCGGCGACCATCAACTCCGAGCTGTCCCACGGCATATGGGGGTGGTCCCAGCCGATCCAGGCGAGCCGCCCGCCGTCCGGGGAGAGCCGGTGCCCGCAGAGGAAGTGGTGCGAGCGGGCCACCACGCGCAGCGCGCCGGGGTCGTCGGCGGCGGCACCGGACAGCGGTACGGCGACGATCTCGCGCACGGTGCGGAGTGCCGGGTCGGCGTCGTGCTCTCCGGTGGCGGCGCGGGTGGTCTCCCGTACGCACCACACCTCGGTCCCGTCCGGGCCGGTCACCGGGTCGGCCCAGCAGGTCTCCCGGTCGGCCGGGTCGGCCGGGGTGAGCGGCACGGGCACCGGGAACGCGTCGTCCTCGGCGACCCCGAGACGGGGCACCTCGGCGCGGTACAGCCGCTGGTCGCCGTGGTCGGTGAATACCAGCAGGTGGCTGCCGGTGGCCGGGTCTGCGGCGCGTACCCAGTACGGCTTGCCGCCGTAGCCGAGGGAGCGGTTGCGCACGGAGACGCCGGGGGCGAGCACCGGGACGGGCTTCTCGTGGCCGGGGGCATTGCGCAGCAGCCGTACGGTCGCGGTGGCCGGGTCGTTCGCGCACCACCAGTTCTCTTCGCCGGCCCCGGAGGGCCAGGAGTTGGATCCGGAGGTGTCGGCGACCGCTTCGGCGGTGATCGGGGACGGCCAGGTGCCGTAGGGCAGTCGGGGCGCGGTGGACATGGGGTGACTCCGAGTACGGGAGGGGGAGTTGGGCGGTGGTGCGGGCGGTGGACAGTCGTGGACTGCCGGGGCGGGGGTTGTGGGTGCGGGTCACCGGCCCCTGGGGGAAGTCCCCTTGGGGAAACCTGGGGGGCGACAGTCCCAAGGGGCAGCCCCCGGTGGGCAGCCCCTCGGGGCAGTCCCGGAGAGAAGGGCCCTGGAAGGAAAGTCCCGGGGCCGGTGTGCCGGTTCGGCGGCGCCCGCGGGGATCCGTGGACGCATGTCGCGTGAGCGACAGGTGCGCACGGATCCGGCCGGATGGCGCCCGGGGCCAGGCGAACAGGAGCCCAGCCGGGGTCACCCGGCGGTCAAGCGCACCGGCTCACCATGGGCGTCGCGGCGGCGCCCGCGGGAAGCCGCGCACGCACGCCGCGTGAGCCACAGGTGCGCACGGATCCGGCCGGAAGGCGGCCGGGTCCAGGCGAACAGGAGCCCCGCCGGGGTCACCCGGCGGTCAACCGCACCGGCTCGCCGTGGGCGTCGCGGCGGCGCAGGTCCTCCGGGGTCTCCCGGCGGACCATGAGGCGGGCGCGGCCGTCGCGTACGGCGACGACGGCGGGCCGGGGCTGGGCGTTGTAGTTGCTGGCCATGGCGTGGTGATAGGCGCCGGTGGCGGGGACCGCGAGGAGGTCTCCGGCGGCGATGTCCGCCGGCAGGGCGATGTCGGGCACGACCACGTCCCCGCTCTCGCAGTGGCGGCCGACGACCACGGCGTGCACCGGCTCGCCCTCGGCGGGGCGGTTCGCGGTCCACGCGGTGTACCGGGCGAGGTAGAGGGAGGGACGCAGGGCGTCGCTCATGCCGCCGTCGACGGAGACGAACCGGCGGCGCAGCCCGTCCTTGACGGCGCCGACGCGGTAGAGCGTCACCCCGGCGGTGCCGATCATCGACCGGCCGGGCTCGACGGCGAGCCGTATCGGTGAGCCGGGCAGGACCCGTTCCAGGCCGGCGCGCAGGGCGGCCGTGAACGCGGCCGGGTCCAGGCGGGGCTGGCCCGGCAGGTAGGGGATGCCGGCGCCGCCGCCGAGGTCGATCTCCGCGACCGTGATGCCGTGCCGCTCGGCGAGCAGGGCGACGAAGGCGGCGACCCGCTCGGCGGCGAGGGTCAGCCCCTCGGTGGCGGTGATCTGCGAGCCGATGTGGGAGTGCACCCCCGCGAGCCGCAGCGAAGGGCGCGCCGCGACGGCGAGCACGGCCCGCTCGGCGTGGCCGCCGCGCACCGGGAAGCCGAACTTGACGTCGTCGCCGCCGGTGGCCATGTAGTCGTGGGTCTCGGCGGCGACGCCGGGGGCGATGCGGACGTAGACGTCCTGGACCCGGCCGGCGGTCGCGGCGGCACGCGCGAGCCGGTCGATCTCCTCCAGGCAGTCGACGACCACCACGCCGACGCCGTGGGCGACGGCGGCCTCCAGTTCGGGTACGGACTTGTTGTTGCCGTGGAAGACGATCCGGGCGGGATCGAAGCCGGTGTCCACGGCGAGCCGGAGTTCGCCGCCGCTGCACACGTCCAGGTGCAGCCCCTCGGAATCGACCCAGCGGACCATCTCGGCGCACAGGAACGCCTTGGAGGCGTAGTGCACCCGGTCGGCGCCGGACTCGCGCCACAGCCGGGCCCGGTGGCGGAAGTCGGCCTCGTCCACCACGTACAGCGCGGTGCCGCAGGCCTCGGCCAGGTCGTCCAGGGCGACGCCGCCCACGTACAGCCGGCCCTCGACGGTGCGGGCGGTCAGCGGCCACACCTCGGGGGCCGTCTCGGGTGAGGCGGCCGATGCCAGTCCGTCGGGCAGCGGGGTCCCCGCGCGGGGTGCGGGCAGGGAGGGAGCGGTGGACACGGGGCTACTCCTCGGTGAGGACGACCAGCATCAGCAGGTCGTCGCTGGGGTCGGTGAAGTGGTGTTCGTCGGTGGCGGCGAAGTGGCAGCTGTCGGCGCGGCGCAACAGCCGTACGACACCGCCCACCGACACCCGGCAGGAGCCGGCGAGCACGAGCGCGAACTCCTCGCCGGGGTGGGCTGTCGGGTGGTCGTGGTCGCCGAGGTCGGCGTGGAGCAGCCGGGCTCCGATCCGGCTCGCGCCGGGGGCCGTGAGGTCCCAGATGCCGTGGTGGCCGTCGGCCTGGGCGAGCAGCGGTGCCGGGGCGAAGCGCGGCGGGAAGGCCGGAGCGGGTGTGGCGGTGACCGGCCCGGTGCCGCCGAGGAGTTCGGCGGGGGTGGCGCCGAGGGCGTCGGCGATCTGGCCGAGGGTGCGGACCGTGGGGTTGGCGGCGCCGGACTCCATCTGCGAGACGTAGGCCGGTGAGACGCCGGCCCGGGTCGCCACCGCGCTCAGCGTGAGCCCGGCGGCGCGGCGGACACGGGCGACGGAGGCGGCGAGCACGTCGCCGGTGTCCGCGCGTTCGGGGGACGCGCCCCGACCCGTGTCCGTGGAGGCGGGCGGCGCGCCGCGATCGGTGTCCGGGCTGTCGGCCGGGACGCCTCCGCTCATGTCCGCACTACCGGCCCGCACGCCTCGGCGCGTGTCCGCGCCGTCGGGCCGGGCGCCTCGACCGGTGACTGTGGAGTCGGTCTTTCCCGCCCTGCTGTCCGATTCGCCCTCGGACCGCGCGGAACCGTCCGTGGCGCGACGCGAGTTCTGCTGCGAGGTGGGGGGATCGGCCGAAGAGTTTTCCGCGCCGGTGGCTCTTGACGAGGTCATGCGGCGACAGTAAGACTCACGCATCGCTTAGATCAAGCAATCTGACGCCGACGTTTAACTGTCAGCAGAGATGCAGTTCACCACCCGGATTCCCAGGTGTGGGCTGCCCTGAGTGGGAGGGGTGAGCAGTGACCGGTCCTCTGGCGCCTACGCCGACCCTCGAACTGCTGCGTGCCGCGGCCGAGCTGTGCGGTCCCACCGCGCAGCGCCTGTTCGAGGTACTGGCGGAGGACTACCCGGCCTCACTGGAGCGCCGCCCCGGTCAACTGCTGCGGGCGGCCGACGCGAGCGCCGCGGACCTCGACGGACTGCTCGCGGCGGCCGGGGTCGCCTCCACCGACGACCTGCGTCTGCTGGCGGCCCGGGAGAGCGGCCTGCGCCTGGCCGAGCCGGATCTGCGGTTCACCAGCCGCGATCCGGAGTCCGAGCCGCGGGAGCGTTCGGCACTGCGCCGGATGATCACCGCGGAGGAGGGCAACCTCCGTCGCACGCTGGCCGATCTGCAGGCCAACGGCGCTCTGGAGCTGGCGGCCGCGGCCCTGTTGCGGGCGCGGCGGCGGTGGGTGCTCGGCGACCTGAAGTCGGCCGGGTACGCGTCGCTGCTGACCAGCGACCTCACCAGCAGCATGCGGGACGTGTTCCTCGTGCAGCCGGCGACGGGCGCGGCGGTCAACGCGATCAGCGACGCGCACCCGGACGACGTCCTGGTGGTGTTCAGCTTCCGCAACTACAGCGGCCTGACGGTGGACGTGGCCCGGGAGTTCCGCGCGCTGGGCGCCTCGGTGATCGCGTTGACCGACAGTTACACCAGTCCGGTGTGTTCCTTCGCCACACACGTCCTGGCGGTGGACACCCGCAGCGAGTCGCCGCACCACTCGCCCACGGCGGTGGCGGCGGCGGCCCATGTACTGGCGGCGCTGGCCGCCGCGGGTGCCAAGGGTGCGGCCAGGCGCAACCGGCGCCGGACGGAGCTCTTCCGCTCCCTGGGCAGCTACGGCATGGGCCAGACACCGTCCGTCGCGGCCCCGGGCGAGGCGGAGGGCACGCCGGATCTGCCGGGACCCGCCGCGGGGCTTCCCGGCGCCCGCGCCGCGGACGCGTCCGGCTTACCCGTACCCGAGGACGAGTCCCCGCCCACGCGGTGACCGCCCCCTCCTTCCCCGTCCCGCCTGTTCCCCGTTTCCGCGAGCCCGTCTCGCTGAGCCATCGACGGCAGAGGCCTCGTCCTCGCGCCCTGCCGCCGGGAAAGCAAGTGGTACCCCTCCATGAACGACCCCTCCCTCTACCAGGACGGCGGCGCTCTCTCCCCCGCCGAGGACGCTTCACTGACCTCCGAAGTCACCGAGCTGTGCGCCCGGTTGATCCGTTTCGACACCAGCAACTACGGCGGTGGCGACTCCCGCGGTGAGCGGGAGGCGGCCGAGTGGACCGCCGGACTGCTCGCCGAGTCCGGCTACGAGCCCGTCGTGCTGGAAGCGGCGCCGGGCCGGGCCAGCACCGTGGTCCGCATCCCCGGCGAGGACCGTGACGCCCCGGCGCTGCTGGTCCACGGCCACCTCGACGTGGTTCCGGCCGAGCCCGCCGACTGGAGCTTCGACCCGTTCTGCGGGGAGATACGCGACGGCGCGATCCTCGGCCGTGGGGCGCTGGACATGAAGGACATGGACGCGATGATGCTCGCGGCCGCCCGGTCCTGGGCGCGCCGCGGGGTGAGGCCGGCCCGCGACATCGTGATGGCGTTCGTCGCGGACGAGGAGGACACCGGCGAGCTGGGGGCGGGCTTCCTCGTCGACCGGCACGCGGACCTCTTCGAAGGCGTCACCACCGCGATCGGCGAGTCCGGCGGGTACTCGGTCCATCTGCCGGACTCCTCCCGGCTCTACCCGATCGCCGTCGGCGAGCGCGGCAGCGCCTGGATGGACCTGACGGCGCGCGGCGCGGCGGGCCACGGCTCCCGGCCCGGCACGGACAACGCCGTCGCCACCCTGGCGGCCACCCTCGCCGCGCTGTCCGCGCACCGCTGGCCGGTGCGGATCGTGCCGGCGGTGGCCGCGCTCCTCGAGGGGCTCTCCGCCCGTCTGGGCGTCACGGTCGACCCGGCGGACCCCGCGTCCCTCGCGCAGCTGGGCGAGGCGGCCAAGCTGGTCGAGGCCACCGTCGCCAACACGCTCAACCCGACCATGCTGAAGGCGGGTTACAAGCACAACGTCATTCCGAGCGAGGCGACGGCCGGCGTGGACGGCCGGATCCTGCCGGGCGCGGAGGAGGACTTCTTCGCGACCGTGGACGCCCTGCTCGGCGAGAAGGTCTCCCGGTCCTTCCACAGTTTCGCCGCGCCGGTCTTCGCGGACCACACCTCGGCCGCGTTCGAGGAGATGGCGGCGGCGCTGCGCCGCGCCGATCCCCAGGCGCTGGTACTGCCGTTCATCATGTCGGGCGGCACCGACGCCAAGGCGTTCGCCCGACTGGGCATCCAGTGCTATGGGTTCGGCCCCGGCCTGACCCCGCCCGGCTTCGACGCGTGGCGGTACGTGCACGGCGTCGACGAGCAGGTCCTCGTCAGCAGCCTGGAGTTCGGCGTACGGGTGCTGGAGGACTTCCTGCGCACGGGCACCGGCGCGAACACCGCCACAGGCACCGGTACGAGCTCCGGCACCGGGCCCCGGAACGCGGTGCGATGACCGCCCCGCACCTCCGCTGAACCCCGCGCGGGCCGGCAACGGCTCCGCGGACCGGCCCCTCCCCCGCCAACCAGAACCCCACTACCCCCGTCCCACCGCAAGCACGTTCACATTCATGCATGCACCAATGCATGAACCAATGCACACACCAATGCATGGACCAATAGATGCAACGTGCACTTATCGTCGCGCCGTACGGCCCACTCCCGGGTCCGCGGCGCAGCGGCCCCGTCCCACCTCCCGTCCCCTCGCGGCCCCGCGCCGCCGGCACCTCCAGGAGAAGTCCACGATGACCACGCCCGCCCCTGTGCACAGAATCGGCCGCAAGGCCGCCGCGCTGGCCACGTCACTGCTGCTCGCCACCGGCGCGGGCCTCGCCCTCGCGCCGGCCGCCGCGGCCGACGACGCCGGCAGCACGCTCCGGATGCCGATCACCGGCATCGGCATCGACTCCCTGAACCCGTTCCTGGCCTACTTCGCGGGCAGCCTGGACGTGTTCGCCGGCATCTACCCGGCGCTGGACACGGTGGAGCAGGACGGCACCGTCAAGCCGTACCTGGCGGACTCCTGGACGACCTCCAGCGACAAGCTCACCTGGACCTTCAAGATCCACAAGGGTCTGAAGTGGAGCGACGGCAAGCCGATCACGGCCGAGGACGCCGCCTGGACGTTCAACCTGATCATGAGCAACTCCACGGCGGCCACCGCCAACGGCTCCCTGGTGAGCAACTTCGCGTCGGTCACCGCGCCGGACGACACCACGCTGATCGTGAAGACCAAGAAGCCGCAGGCCACGATGCTGTCGGTCAGCATCCCGGTGTCGGGCATCCCGATCGTGCCGAAGCACGTATGGGAATCCCACGTCAAGGATCTGAAGAACTACAAGAACGACAGCTTCCCGATCGTCGGTTACGGCCCCTGGACGCTGACGGACTACAAGCCCGAGCAGTACGCCAAGTTCGACGCGAACAAGGACTTCGTGCTCGGCGCACCCAAGTACGACCACATGATCGAGCAGTCGTTCAAGAACACGGACGCCGCGGTGGCGGCCCTGCGCTCGGGTCAGTTGGACTACGTCAGCGGTCTCAACCCCACCCAGTACCAGGCGCTCAAGGGCCAGTCCGGCATCAAGGCCTACGAGCAGGTCGGCAACCGCTGGAGCGGCATCGAGGTCAACGGCGGCGCCCGTACCCGCGACGGCAAGAAGATCGGCACCGGTCACCCGGCGCTCGGCGACGTCAAGGTGCGCGAGGCGCTGGCACGCGCCATCGACCGGGCGACCATCGTGAAGAAGGTCCGCAACGGCCTGGCGGAGGTCGGTGGCAGCTATCTGCCGCAGTCGCTGCCGCAGTACGCGTGGCAGCCCTCCGACTCCGAGAAGTTCGGCTTCGACCCGGCCAAGGCCAACTCCGTTCTGGAGGAGGCGGGTTACAAGAAGGGCTCGGACGGGATCCGCGTCGACCCGAAGTCGAAGCGCAAGCTGGAGTTCCGCCTGGGCATCCACTCCGACGACGACGGCGACGCCAAGGTGTCCACGTACCTCACGGGCTGGTTCAAGGAGATCGGCGTCAAGGTCGACATCCAGTCGATGAGCTCCGCCAAGCTCAACGCCGACCTGGCCAAGGGCGACTGGGACATCCTGATGGACTCCTGGTCGACCGGTCCCGACCCGACGTACCTGCTGGGCATCCAGACCTGCTCGGCGCTGCCCGACAGCAAGGGCGAGGGCGGCAGCACGGACTCGTTCTTCTGCGACAAGGACTACGACAGCCTGTTCCTGCGTCAGCAGAGCGCCTTCGACGACAAGGAGCGGGCGGATCTGCTGCGGCAGATGCAGGCCATTCTGTACAAGGCCAACGAGAACATCATGATCTACAACGCCAGTGGTCTCGCCGCGTACCGCACCGACCGCGTGAGCGGCATCGTGGCCGGCAAGGCGAACTCCGCCGGCGCCTACCCCGCACAGGACTCCTTCCACCAGTACGTGAACGCGACCCCCGCCAAGGCCTCGTCCTCCTCCTCGGACGGCAACTCCGGCACGCTGATCGGCGCTTCGGCGGCCGTGGTGGTCGTCCTGGCCGCGGGCGGAGTGCTCATGGCACGCCGCCGCTCCTCCTCCGACGACCGCGAGTAGACCGTGGCCGACACCATCGACGCCACCGGCGTCACGGCCGCGCCCGCCGCACCGAGCGGCGGGCGCCGGCCCGGCTCCGGACTCGGGCGCTACCTGGTCACGAAGCTGGTGGCCGCGGCCGTCAGCTTCCTGGCCACCCTCGTCATCGGCTTCGTCCTGTTCAGCCTGATGCCGGCCGACCCGGTGCAGTCCATCACCCGCGGCCGGCCGACCAGCGACGCGCAGATGGCTCAGCTGCGCCAACAGCTCGGCCTGGACCAGTCGGTGCCCGAACGCTTCCTCCACTTCGTCACCGACACCCTGACCGGTCACCTGGGAGACTCCTGGGAGTTCCAGCAGCCGGTCAGCTCCCTCATCGGCGACCGGCTGTGGCCGACCCTGCTGCTGATGGGCACGGCCACCGCCATCTCGGTGGTGCTCGGCCTCTGGCTCGGCGTCAGGTCCGGTTGGCGGCACGGCAGTTGGCTGGACCGCATCGCCACCGGCGCCTCCCTGACGCTGTGGTCGGTGCCGACCTTCTGGCTCGGCATGATCCTGCTGATCACCTTCAGCGTCGGCATCGGCCCGATCCCCGGATTCCTGCCCGCGGGCGGGATGAGCGATCCGGCGATCACCGGCGGCCCGGACCACGTCCTGGACGTGGCCGAACACCTCGTCCTGCCCTGCCTGACCATGGTCCTGGTGATCTTCGCCCAGTACGTCGCCGTCATGCGCTCGTCGATCATCGACGAGCTGGGCAGCCCGTATCTGCTCACCGCGCGGGCCAAGGGGCTGCGTGACGACGTCGTACGGCGCAGGCACGCGGTGCCCAACGCGCTGCTGCCCTCGGTCACGATGATCTTCATGCACCTGGGCACGGTGCTCGGCGGTGCCATCACCGTGGAGACCGTGTACTCCTGGCCGGGTCTGGGCCAGCTCAGCTACCAGGCCCTGAAGGTGCCCGATCTGCCGCTGCTCCAGGGCACGTTCATCGTCTTCAGCGCGTCGGTGATCCTCATGAACCTCCTCGCCGACGTGATCTACCGCTTCCTCGACCCCCGGGTGCGTGCCCAGTGACCCACCACGAACCCCTCACCGAGGCCGTCACCCCGCCGCCGGCGGGGGCCGACCCCGCGCCGCCGCTCGCACCGGCCGCACCGACACCGCGCCGCGCCGGATTCAGCGCCTTCGTACGGTCCTTCGTGCGCATCCGCTCCGGCGTGGCCGGCCTCGGCATCCTGGTCTTGTTCGGCCTGCTCGCCCTGTGCGCGCCGCTGTTCATCTCCGGCGACGACCTCGACGTCATCAAGGTCGACGGCCCCTCGCTGCACTCCCCCACCGACGGATATCCGCTCGGCACCGACCAGGAGGGTCGCTCCATCCTCCTCCTGGTCATCTGGGGAGCCCGCTCCTCGCTGTCCATCGGTCTGATGGCGACGGTGCTGACGGTGGTGCTCGGCAGCGCCGTCGGCCTGGTCGCCGGACACTACGGCGGCTGGATCGGCAAGGCGCTGATGCACCTCACCGACTGGTTCATCGCGCTGCCCAGCCTGCCGCTGGCCATCTCGCTGTCGGCGGTGATCGGGCAGGGCAGCGCCTCCATCACCATCGCCATCGCGGTGACGAGCTGGTCGTCCACGGCCCGGCTGGTACGGGCGCAGACCCTCGCGGTGGAGGCCAAGCCGTTCATCGAGCGGGCGCGGGCGCTGGGCGCGGGCGGGCCGCAGGTGATGCTGCGGCACGTCCTGCCGAACGTCACCCCGCTGATCCTGGTCTCCTCCACGCTGACGGTGGCCTCGGCGATCCTGTCCGAGGCGACCCTGACCTTCCTCGGTCTGGGCGACCCGACCGGCATCTCCTGGGGCGCGATGCTCAACTCGGCCCTGAGCGGCGGAGCCGTCACCGCCGGCGCCTGGTGGTACCTGTACCCGCCGGGCATCGCCATCCTGATCGTCGTCCTCGGCTTCACCCTGACCGGCCGCGCCGTGGAGACCATTCTCAACCCGAGGTCGGTGAAGACACGTTGAACGCGATGCTGGAGGTCAAGGACCTCAAGGTCACGTACCGCAGCGGCGGGCGCACGGTGCCCGCCGTGCGCGGGGTGGACCTCACGCTGGACGCCGGGCAGACGCTCGGCCTGGCCGGCGAGTCCGGCTCGGGCAAGTCCACCCTGGCGATGAGCCTGCTGCGGCTGCTGCCGGCCGCCGCCGAGGTCACCGGCCAGGTGCTCTACCAGGGCGAGGACCTGCTCACCGCGAACTGGAGCCGGATGCGCGCGGTGCGCTGGGCGGAGGCCTCCGTGGTCTTCCAGGGTGCGATGACCGCCCTCAACCCGGTGCACACCATCGGCGACCAGATCGTCGAGCCGATCCTGCTGCACGGCCGCAGGGCCGGCGAGGAGGGCGGCCGGATCACCGAGAAGCAGGCCCGCGCCCGCGCGGCCGAGCTGCTGGAGTCGGTGGGCGTCCCGGCACGGCGGATGCGCAGCTATCCGCACGAGTTCTCCGGCGGGCAGCGCCAGCGCATCATGATCGCGATGGCACTGGCCTGCCGCCCGAACCTGATCATCGCGGACGAGCCCACGACCGCGCTGGACGTGATGGTGCAGGCGCAGATCCTGGACCTGCTGTCGGACCTGGTACGCGACGAGGGCATCGGCGTGATCATGATCAGCCACGATCTGTCCGTCCTCGGCCAGATGTGCGACCGGCTGGCGGTGATGTACGCCGGTGAGCTGGTGGAGTCCGGCCCGTCCCGGCAGCTCCTGGACGACCCGAGGCACCCCTACACCCGGGCGCTGTCCCGCGCGTTCCCCACCATCGGCGACCCCGCCTCCCGCAGGGCGCCCGCCGGCCTGCCCGGCGACCCGCCCGACCCGGCCGCGCTGGGCGCGGGCTGCCCCTTCGCGGCCCGCTGCCCCGACGTGCACGAGCTCTGCGACACCACCCCCGTCGAGCTGTGGCCGGCCGGTCCCGGACGACAGTCCGCGTGCCTGCGGGTCCTGCCCGGCTTCCCGAACCTCTCCACGGCCCCGCCCGTTCCCGAACCGTCCGCGGAAGGAGCCCGCTCATGACCGTCACCACCACGGGCACGGTCACCGGATCCGACGCGGCCACGGCGCCCGCGCTGGAGGTCCGCGACCTGCACATCACCTATCCGCCCCGGGCAGGCCGCGGCCCCGCCCGCGCGGTGGACGGCGTCGACCTCCAGCTGGGCCGCGGCGAGATCCTCGCCCTGATCGGCGAGTCCGGCTGCGGCAAGTCCACGCTGGCGCGCGCCCTGACCGGGCTGGTCAAGCCCACGTCGGGCGAGGTGCTGTGCGACGGCGTGCCGCTGCGCTACACGAGCGCCGCGCTCAAGGCGCACCGTCGCCAGGTCCAGTTCGTCCTCCAGGACCCCGGCGGTGCCCTGAACCCGCGGCAGAACGTGTTCGACGCGGTCGCCGAGGGTCCCCGGCTGCACCGGCTGAAGGACGGCCTCGAACAGCGCGTGCACTCCGCCCTGTCCAAGGCCGGGCTGCGCCCTCCGGAGCAGTTCCTGTCGCGATTCCCGCACGAGATGTCCGGCGGACAGCAGCAGCGCGTGGTGATCGCGGGCGCGCTGGCGCTGGAGCCCTCGGTGATCGTGGCCGACGAACCGGTGGCCTCCCTGGACGCCTCCGTACGCGGCGAGATCCTCAAGCTCGTCCTCGACCTGCGGCGCGACCTCGGCCTGTCCTCGCTGGTGGTCAGTCACGACCTGGGCCTGGCCTGGAACATCGCGGACCGGGTGGCGGTGATGTACCTGGGGCGGATCGTCGAGGTGGGCACCGTGGAGGAGGTCCTGCTCGCGCCGAAACACCCGTACACCAAGGCACTGCTGTCGGTGGTCTCCGCGGAGGGCGGGCGCGGCGAGCGGCGGCCCCAGCTCCTCCAGGGCGAGCCGCCGGACCCCACGGACGTGCCCGCGGGCTGCCGGTTCCATCCGCGCTGCCCGGTGTGGGCCGGCCTCGACACGGCGGGCCGCGCGGAAGCGGGCTGCGACCGGCGGACACTGCCGGTCCTGCCGGCGCAGGCGCCCGCGGGCGGCCGGGCCGCGTGTCACCTCGCGAGCGTGTCGTGAACGCGACGGCGACCCCGAGGTGCGCGGCCGGTGCCCGGCAGGCTCCGCCGCTGGTCGTCCGTGACGTGGACGGCCCCCTGGAGATGGCCGACTGCATCGCGCTGTACGACCGGGTCATGGGCCTGCGCCCCGGCGACGGCAGCCTCAACCCGCGGCTGCTGACCGCCCTTCAGGACAACAGCGGCCTGGTCGTCGGCGCCTATCTCGGCGAGGCGCTGGTGGGATTCACCTACAGCTTCCTCGCCCGCGAGCGGGGCACCGACGGGCAGGGCCCGCGCCTGTACCAGTACTCGCAGCTGGCCGTGGTGGCGCACGAACGCCAGGGCCTCGGCATCGGACGGCTGCTCAAGCTCGGCCAGCGCGACCGCTGCCTCGCCGAGGGGACGACGCTGATCCGCTGGGCGTACGACCCGATGCAGACCCGAAACGCCCACTTCAACCTGGACGTGCTCGGCACGGTGGTGGACGCGTTCAAGCCCGCGATGTACGGCGCCTCGGGCTTCGGCGCCGCCACCGGCGAGTCCACCGACCGCTTCATCGTCTCCTGGCACCTGGACGCCCCGGCACGGCCCGCCGCACCCGCTCCCGGTCCGCCGCCGGGCGGCTGGAACGTCGGCCAGGTGTACGACGACGGCGACGACCGGATCGTGATCCTGCCCGACGACTGGCACCGGCTGCGCGCCGAGGCCGGCCCCGAGCACGCCGCCCGGCTGCGCGGCCGCCTCACGCCCACGTTCGCCCGGCTGCTCGCCGACCGCACGGCCGTCTCCTGCGTACGGCTGCCGGGCGGTCTCGCCGCGTACCGCTTCATCCCCCGTGCCGCCGCACCCGGCACGGCCCCTCGCCCCTGACCGGGGCCCCGCACGGTAGGACGACCCCATATGACCGTCACCCTTGCCGAGATCGAGCTGGCGCTGGTCCGGCTCGATCTCGTCCACTCCTTCGAGACCAGTTCGCACCGCAAGTCGCACCTGGAGCACATCGTCGTCCGCGCGACCGCCGAGGACGGCAGCGTCGGCTGGGGCGAGTGCGCCTCGCCGACCGACCCGTACTACTGCGACGAGTCCACCTGGAGCTGCTGGCAGGTGCTGGGCGAGCACCTCGCCCCGATGCTGCTCGGCCGGCCCTGGGACCACCCCGAGGACGCGGCCCGGCTCACCGCCAAGGTGAGCGGCAACCACTTCGCCCGCGCCGGCCTCGACATGGCCTGCTGGGACCTGTACGGGCAGCGGCGCGGCGAGCCCCTGGCCGACCTGCTCGGCGCCGACGCCGACGCGGTGCCCGCCGGGGTCAGCCTCGGCATCGAGCCGACGATCGAAGCGCTGCTCGCGCAGGTCTCCCGCCATGTCGCCGACGGCTACCGCCGTATCAAGCTGAAGATCCGCCCCGGCTGGGACCTCGAACCGGTGCGCGCCGTCCAGGCCGCCTTCCCCGGCGTCCCCCTCCAGGTGGACGCCAACACCGCCTACCGGCCCGAACAGGATTCCGTACTGGCGGAGTTGGACGGCCGCGGCCTGCTGATGATCGAGCAGCCGTACGCCGCCACCGACCTGCTCTCCCACGCCCGGCTCGCCGCCCGTCTGGACACCCCGGTGTGCCTGGACGAGTCGGTCACCACCCCGGACGTGCTGCGCACCGCGCTGCACCTGGGGGCGGCCGACGTCGTCAACATCAAGGTGTCCCGGCTCGGCGGGCTCGGCCCGTCGAGGACGGTGCACGACCTGTGCCGGGACGCCGGGGTGCCGGTGTGGTGCGGCGGGATGCACGAGTTCGGCATCGGCCGGGCCGCCAACCTGGCCCTCGCCGGGCTGCCCGGCTTCACCCTGCCCTCGGACGTCTCCGGCTCCGACAAGTACTACCGACGGGACATCGTCACACCGCCGATCCGCGCCGTGGACGGCATGGTCGCCGTGCCCCGATCCCGGCCCGGCATCGGCCTCGACGTGGACCTCGGCCAACTGGGCCGGCACACCGTCCGCACCTGGACCATCCGTCCCCGCGCCCAACTCACCACCCCTGAGGGGAAAGCAGCATGAAGGTCCTGATCTCCGCCGACATGGAGGGCGTCACCGGCGTCACCTTCCCCGACGACTGCGAGCCCGGCCACGCCCGCTGGGAGTACAACCGGCAGTTCCTCACCGCCGACGTCAACGCCGCGATCGCCGGATTCGCCGCGGCCGGCGCCACCGAGATCCTCGTCAACGAGGCCCACTCCGACCAGCGCAACCTGCTCCTCGACCGGCTCGACACACGGGCCACGCTGCTGATCGGCACGCACAAGCCGCTCGGCATGATGGAGGGCGTCGACCGCTCCCCCGACGCGGTCGCCTTCGTCGGCTACCACACCGGCGCCGGCCAGCCCGGCGTGCTCGCCCACACCTATCTGCCCAACACCATCACCGCGGTGCGGATCAACGGCGAGCCGGCCTCCGAGGGCCGGATGAACGCGCTGCTCGCCGACGAGTACGGCGTCCCCGTGGTCCTGGTCACCGGCGACGACCTGTGCTGCGAGGACGCCCGCGACTGGGCGCCGCACGCCGCCCACGCCGTGGTCAAGACCTGCGTGGACCGCTACGCCGCGATCTGTCTGCCGCCCGAGGTCAGCGCCGCCCGGATCACCGAGGCCGCCCGCGAGGGCCTCACCGCCCTGCCCGCCCCCACCGGCCCGCTCGCCCCGCCCGCCGGGGGCTACACCTACGAGGTGTGCTTCGACGCCGCCCACCTGGCGCCCGCCGCCAGCTACATCCCCGGCGTCGTCCAGACCGACCCGCTGACCGTGCGGTTCACGCTGCCGACGATGTACGAGGCGATCCGCTGCTTCCGCGCGCTGACCCGGGTGGTCACCTCGGCCGTGGAGAACTGCTATGGCTGAGCCCGCCGAACTCCTCGCACTGGCCCGCACGTTCGGCGACCCGGTGCTGGAACGCTGGGAACACCTGGTCTCGTTGGAGACCCCGTCGAACGACGCGGACCGCGCTGCCGTGTTCGGCAAGAAGCTGGCCGCCGGCCTCGCCGCCACGGCGGACCGGATCGAGCACCCGCCGGGACCGGGCGGCGACCACCTGGTGGCGTACTGGAACGGGCGCGGGACGGCGTCCCAGGACGACGGCCCGGGCGACGGGCACACCCTGCTGGTGGCCCACAGCGACACCGTCTTCCCGGCCGGGACGGTCGCCCGGCGCCCCTTCACGCTCGCCGAGGACGGCGACACGGTCACCGGCCCCGGGGTCTTCGACATGAAGGGCTCACTGGTGGCCGTCGAACTGGCCATGGACCTGCTGTCCCGTACGGGCGGTACGCCCAGGCGTCCGGTACGTCTCGTGGTGGTCAACGACGAGGAGATCGGCAGCCCCGACGGCAGCCGCCTCGTGGCCCGGCACGCCGAGGGCGCCCACGCGGTGCTCGGCCTCGAACCGCCCCTGCCCGGCGGCGCGTTGAAAATCGGCCGACGCGGGGTGGCCCGTGTGCGGCTGAGCGTGCGGGGGGTCAGCGCCCACGCCGGCCTCGACGCCGCGCTCGGCGTCTCCGCGATCGACGAACTCGTGGACCAGCTGACGTGGTTGCGGGCGACGGCCGCCGCCCTTCCCGACGCCGCGCTGAACGTCGGCACGATCACCGGCGGTACCCGCGCCAACGTGGTCGCCGACCACGCCGAGGCGGAGATCGGCCTGCGCTATGCCACCGCCGAGACCGAACGAGCCCTGTTGTCGGCCCTGTTGGAACCGACCCCGGTGCGGCGGCGGGCCGCCCTGTCCGCCGAGACGCTGTCCCACCGCCCCGCCTGGGCGATGGACCCGGCCAACCCGCTGGCGGCCGAACTGACCGCGCTCGCCGCCACCCTGGGCCTGGACCTGTCCCTCGGCTCCTCCGGCGGCGCGGGCGACACCAACCTCACCGGAGCGCTCGGCATCCCCACGGTCGACGGCCTGGGCCCCGCGGGCGCCGGCGCCCACGGCGAGGACGAACACGCCTCACTGTCCTCTCTGTTGGAGCGGGCGGCGCTCATCGCCACGTTCCTGGAAACCCACTGACCCCCGCACCAGCCCACTGACTGGCTCCCTCACTCCCCAAGGATCCCCATGCCCACCCTGCCCTCCGAGGGCCTCATCCGCCCCGCCGCGCCCAAGCCCGGTGACCGAGTCGCCGTCATCGCCGCCAGTGGACCGACCGACCAGGAGAACCTGGAGACCGGCCTGGAGTCGCTGCGCGGACTCGGCCTCCAGCCCGAGGTCTTCGCCTCCGCGCGGGCGAGGGGCGAATACCTCGCCGGAGACGACGCGCTGCGCGCCCGCGACCTGACCGCCGCCCTCACCGACCCGGCGTTCACGGCCGTCTTCTGCGCGAACGGCGGCTACGGTGCCCAGCGCACCCTGGAACTGGTCGACTGGGACGCCATCGGCACGCCCACCCCGCGCACCCTCATCGGATTCTCCGACGTCACGGCGCTGCTGGAGGCGGTGGCGGTGAAGCTGGGCTGGACGGGCCTGTTCGGACCGATGCCCGCCATCCGCGGCTTCCGCCCCGGCCGCGCCGACTTCGACGGGCTCGCCGCGCTGCTCACCGACCCGGCGTCCGTCGAGGAACTGCGCTTCCCCGGCTCCCGCCCGTTGGTCGGCGGCACCGCGGAGGGTGTCACCCTGGGCGGTACGGTCACCCTGCTCGCCTGCTCCCTGGGCACCGACACCTCGCTGTCCGCGCGGGGCGGCATCGTCCTGCTGGAGGACGTGGACGAGGAGACCTTCCGGCTCGACCGGTTCCTCACCCAGCTGCGCCGCGCCGGATACTTCGACGGCGCGGCCGGCATCGTCTGCGGCACCTTCACCGACTGCGGCACACGCGAGCGCGTCGAGGAACTCCTGCACGACCGTCTCGGCGACCTCGGCATCCCGGTCCTCGTCGGCGCGGACATCGGCCACGGCGTGCCCCAGCAGACGTTCCCCATCGGCACCCGGGCCCGGCTCGACGCCGACGCGGGCGTCCTCACGTTCCTGGATCCCGTACTCGCCTGAGCAGGCGGGAAGGACCACTCGTCCCCACTCGGCGGGGCCTCCCGGCCCCGCCGAGGTGCCGGGCACGGCTCCGGAATCGGCACTGAACGCGGGTTCGTCGAGCGCACATTCGCCCTGCACCGGTTCCACCGCAAGCGGATCCGCCGGGAGTTCCACGACGACAGCGCCGAAGCCGTCCTCACCCTCGGATGCGTACTGACACGACCGGTGGCAGCGGTTCACATGCCGCGTGCCAGGCGGAGGGGAGGGCGGCCACGCCCGTACGAGCGGCGATCACACCGCCCGCGATGGCGCAGGTGGTGTCGATGTCACCGCGCCCGGCGACCGTGAACCAGAGTCCCTCGTGCAGGTCGTCGAGGTGTCCCGCCGCGCACCACAGCGCGTACGGGACGGTGTCGGGCCCGGACATCCGGTAGCCGGAGCCCAGGACCTCCGCGGCGTGCCGAACAGAGGTGTGCTGCGGCATCCGGGCCGCGATCCGCACCCCCGACCGGACATCGCTGTCGGGGAGTCGTTCGGCGACCGCCCGGAGGAGGTCCGGGCGTGCCGGGGCCGGCCCGCCCCGGCTGCGTGTCGCCAGAGCCGCGGCGAGGGCGACCGCCACCGCCGCGACGATCGCCTCCGGGTGGTGGTGCGAGACCGCGCTCTGACAGGCGGCCTGCTCGGCGACGACGTCGAGGTCGACGGCGTGCCAGGCGCCGAGCGGAGCGGCACGCATGGCCGCGCCGTTGCCCCAGGAGCCCTGACCGCCGAACTGTCCGGCGACCACCTCCCTCCAGGGCTCGCCCGCGCCGATCCGACGGAGCACGTCGTGCATCGAGGCGCCGTAGCCACGGTGCGTGTCCTCGGCGTAGGCCGCCGCGAGACTCAGAGCGAGGCGGTCCTGGTCCACGGTGCCGCCGCCCTCGGCGAGTTCACGGACGAGAACAAGCGCCTGGGCCGTGTCATCACTCCACCGCCACAGGGGCTCCGGGGGCAACGTCCGCGCCTCCAAGGCTGCCGAACCCTCCTGGCGCAGGATGCTGAACCAGCGATCGCCGAAGGCGTCACCGAAAGCAAGCCCCTGCAACGAGTCCAGTGCGGCCGTGGGAATGTTGATCATCGGAGCAGTATCACAGCGCGCGGGCGCACCGGCCCACCTATTTCGGCGCGGACATGCCTCTGATCCGGCCGTGGCGCTGAGCGATCGCGGTTGCCGGCGCTCTCAGCGGTGGGTCGAGTGTGACTCGGGCCGCCGTGCCGCCCGCTCAGTCGTCAGGGTGTGATGAGGACCTTCAGTGCCTCGCGTTCGTTCATGGACCGGTAGCCGTCGGCGATGTCCTCCAGGCCGAGGGTGCGGTCGAAGACGCGGCCGGGGCGGATGGAGCCGTCGAGGATGTGCGGCATGAGCTCCTCGATGTAGGCGCGGGCCGGAGCGACTCCGCCGGTGAGGGTGATGTTGCGCAGGAAGTCACCGAACCCGAAGGGGACTTCGGGGTACTGGGGTGCGCCGACCCGGCTGATCGTGCCGCCGTCGCGGACCACGCCGAAGCTCTGGGCGAGGGCGTCCTTCAGCCCCACGCATTCGAGGACCTTGCGGGTGCCCTCGCCGCGAGTCAGGTCACGTACCCGGGCGACGCCCTCCTCGCCGCGTTCGGCGACCACGTCGGTGGCGCCGAACGCGCGGCCCAGGTCGGTGCGTACGCGGTGGCGGCCCATGAGGACGATGCGTTCGGCGCCGAGCAGCTTCGCGCTGATGACGGCGGCCAGGCCCACGGCGCCGTCGCCGACCACGGTGACGCTGTCGCCGCGCGTGACGCCGGCGGTGCGGGCGGCGTGGTAGCCGGTGCACAGGACGTCGGACAGGGTCAGCAGGTCCGGAAGCAGATCGGAGTCCTCGCCGACCGGCAGTCTCACCAGGGTGCCGTCGGCCTGCGGGACACGGGCGGCCTGGCCCTGCCCGCCGTCGACCCCGCGCACGCCCCACTGGCCGCCGTGCACGCAGGATGTGTGCAGACCCTCGCGGCAGTAGGCGCAGGTGTTGTCGCTGTAGACGAACGGGGCCACCACCACATCGCCGGGCCTCAGGCCGGTGACGGCGGAACCGGTCTCCTCGACGACGCCGAGGAACTCGTGGCCCATGTGGCGGGGGCTGTCGGTGGGCGGCAGCGACTTGTAGGGCCACAGGTCGCTGCCGCAGACGCACGACAGCACGATCCGCACGACCGCGTCGGTGGGGTTCTGGATCTTCGGGTCGGCGACGTCCTCGACACGGACGTCGTCGGCCCCGTACAGCAGGGTGGCTCGCATCGGCGCGGCTCCTCGGATGGGGTGGGCAGGGTTCGTTCCCGCGGCAGCGGACGGTGTCGTTGGTTCTTGGCGGCGGCCCGCGCGTGTGTCATGAAGGTCGGTCGCGCCGCGGTGGGGTCTCAGGCTTCGGGGATGGCGCGGCCGAAATCGGCGAGGGTGACCGCGTCGGGCTCGGGGCCGCCGCGCCGGCCGGTCTCCAGTGCGTCGAGGGCGTTGAGTTCATCGGCGGAGAGGTCGAAGTCGAAGACGTCGAGATTCTCGGCGATCCGCTCGCGCTTGGTGGACTTGGGGATGACGGAGCGGCCCTGCTGCAGTCCCCAGCGCAGCAGCACCTGTGCCGGGCTCTTGCCGTGTGCCTTGGCGATGGCGGTGACGGCCGGGTCCTCGAGGACGCTGGTGCGGTGCTCGCCGTAGCCGGGATAGAAGGTGATGCCTCCGATCGGCGACCACGCCTGGTTGAGGATGTGGTGCCGGTCGTCGAAGTCGAGGACGGCGCGCTGCTGGAAGTAGGGATGGATCTCCAACTGGTTGACCGCGGGGACGACGGACGTCGCCTCCAGCAGCGCCGTCAGGTGGTCGGTCATGAAGTTGCTGACGCCGATGGCCCGGACCTTTCCGTCGGCCAGGAGCTGTTCCAGAGCCCGGTAGGCCGCGAGGGTCCGGTCGAAGTCCGAGGGCAGCGCCTGGTGCAGGATCAGCAGGTCGATCCGGTCGACGCCCAGCTTGGTGGCGCTCTTGTCGAAGGCGTGCAGGGTCTGGTCGTAGCCGTAGTCGCTGATCCAGATCTTCGTCTCGATGAAGAGGTCGTCGCGGGGTACTCCGGAGTCGCGGACGGCCTGGCCGACCTCGCGCTCGTTGCCGTAGGCGGCGGCGGTGTCGATGTGCCGGTAGCCCAGCTCGAGGGCGGCGGTGACCGCGGCCCGGGTCTCCGGGGGCGGGGTCTGGAAGACACCCAGCCCGAGGGCGGGCATGTCGACACCGTTGTTGAGGGTGAGGGTCTGCATCACAGCTCCTTTCGTCGCGGCCGGCCCGTGCGGGCACGCTCTGCGCCCCGCCCCGGTGCCGCACGGTGTTCCTTCGGATCGATCGCGGACCGGGTGGCCCTTTCTGCCTTCTCCATGCAACGTCTTCCCGCGCGCAAGTGGGAGTCACTGCTCTTCCGGGTACTGGCAGTACCTCGCAGCCGTCCGGGAGCCGACCTACGGTGAAGGAACCGAGGGAACCCCGTCCCTTTCGTCGCGCACCGATCCGAAGGAGCAGCCCGTGCCCCGCACACCCCTTCCGTCCCGGGCGGCAGGCGTGCCGTGCGGGCTCTGTCCCGGTGGCGGCCTCTGTCCCGGCGACGGGCTCTGTCCCGGCGACGGGCTATGTCCCGGTGGCGGGCTATGTCCCGGTGGCGGGCTCGCAGCACCGGCGGGGCCGTGACCATGGACGCTTCCCAGAAGAAGAACCTGGCCGCGGAGGTCCGCGAGTTCCTGAGTACCCGGCGGGCGCGGATCACCCCGCAGCAGGCCGGGCTGCCGGTCTACGGCGGACAGCGTCGCGTCCCGGGGCTGCGCCGCGAGGAAGTCGCCCTGCTCGCGGGCATGAGCGTCGACTACTACGTCCGCCTCGAACGCGGCAACCTCGGCGGAGCCTCCGACGCGGTACTGGAGGCCCTGGCCCACGCGCTGCAACTCGACGAGGCCGAGCGCACCCACCTCTACGACCTGGCTCGTGCCTCCGGTGTCTCGGGGCGCCGGCCCACCGCGACCATGACCCAGGTCCGGCCGACGATCGTGCGGCTTCTGGACTCGATGACGGACGTGCCCGCCTACGTGCGCAACCGCCGCTTCGACGTCCTGGCCGCCAACGCGCTGGGGCGGGCCCTGTACGCGCCGGTCTTCGACTCGCCGCTGTTCGCCCAGCGCGGGCCGGTCAACACCGCCCGTTTCCTGTTCCTGGACCCCGCCGCGCAGAACTTCTGGGTCGACTGGGACAAGGGGGCCGACGACTCGGTGGCCTTCCTGCGCACGGAGGCGGGCCGCGCACTCCACGACAAGGCGCTGACCGACCTGATCGGCGAGCTCACGACCAAGAGCGAGGAGTTCGCGCGCCGGTGGGCCCGCCACGACGTGAAGTTCCACCGCTCCGGCCTCAAGCGCCTGCGCCATCCCCTGATCGGCGAGCTCGCGCTGCCCTACGAGGCGATGGAGCTGCCCGCAGATCCCGGTCTGCGGCTCAACTTCTACACGCCCGAACCGGACTCGCCCGAGCGGCAGGCCCTGGGCCTGCTCGCCAGCTGGGCCGGCGCCGGCACGGTCGTCCCCTCACGCAACGACTGAAACCCACCGAGGAGAACACCTTCATGCACTACCGACCGCTCGGACGCACCGGTGTCCAGGTCAGCCCGCTCTGCCTGGGCGCGATGATGTTCGGCCCCTGGGGCAACGAGGACGAGGCCGACTCGGTACGGATCATCCACCGTGCCCTCGACGCCGGCATCAACTTCGTCGACACCGCGGACGTGTACTCCGGCGGGGTCTCGGAGGAGATCGTCGGCAAGGCGCTCAAGGACCGGCGCGAGGACGTGGTCCTGGCGACCAAGTTCTTCATGCCGATGAGCCAGGACGACCCCAATGCCCGGGGAGGCTCGCGACGCTGGATCATCCGCGAGGTCGAGAACTCCCTGCGCCGCCTGGGCACCGACTACATCGACCTCTACCAGGTGCACCGCCCCAGCCCCGACACCGATGTCGCCGAGACTCTCGGCGCCCTCTCCGACCTCGTGCACCAGGGGAAGATCCGCTACATCGGCTCCTCTTCCTACTCGGGCTCCCAGATCGTCGAGGCCCAGGGGGTCTCACGCGAGCGCCGTCTGGAGCGGTTCGTGACCGAGCAGCCGCCGTACTCGATCCTGGTCCGCGGCATCGAGGAGGACGTCCTGCCCACCGTCCGCCGCCACGGCATGGGCACCCTGACCTACAGCCCGCTCGCCGGCGGGTGGCTCTCGGGCCGCTACCGCAGGGACGCCGCCTCCGGCCCGGCCTCCGCCGCACGCCCGCAGGCCCGCTTCGACATGAGCAGCGCGGCCAACCAGCGCAAGCTCGACGCCGTCGAACAGCTCGCGCTCCTCGCCGAGAAGGCGGGCCTGTCGCTGATCGAGCTGGCCGTCGCCTTCGTGATCAACCATCCCGGCGTCACGTCGGCGATCATCGGGCCGCGCACCATGGAACAGCTCGAAGCGTTCCTCCCGGCCGCCGACATCACGCTCGCGGCCGACGTCCTCGACCGCGTCGACGAGATCGTCGCGCCCGGCGTCACGGTCAACCCCGCCGACAACAGCTACGGCGACCACGAACTGCGGGCCGACCAGCGGCGCCGCTGACACGACGGGACCGTCGCCCGCCCGGCGCCCGGACCGTGTCCTCGTACGTGCAGGTGCGGGGACTCGCCGGGTGCCACCTCAGCGCAGGGCGACCTCACCGGCGCCGACGGCCCGCAGGGCGCGCTCGACGGTCTCCTGGTTCTCGCCGACCGGGGCCACGTAGCCCATGACGTCGCGCGCGGCGTCCTCCCCGAGCGTGCGGGTGATCACCCAGGTGGCCAGATACTGGGAGGCCAGGCAGCCGCCCGCGGTGGCGATGTTGCCCTCGGCGTGGAACGGCGTGTCCAGCACCGTGATGCCGTCGGCTTCGACGAAGGGCCGGCTCTTGACGTCGGTGCAGGCGGGCATGCCGTCCAGCAGCCCCAGCCGGGCGAGCACCAGCGCGCCGGAGCACTGCGCGCCGATCAACTGTCGCGAGGGGGCGAGCGGCAGTCTGGCGAGCAACCGGTCGTCGGCGACCACGTCTCGTGCCTTCACTCCGCTGCCGATCAGCACCACGTCGGCTTCTGTCACGAACTCCATCGGGCGCTGCCCGGTCACCTCGACGCCGTTCATGGACGTGACCACCGGCGTCGGTGTCGTGATGAAGGCTTCCAGGCCGTCCTTCCGGCACCGGTTGATCAGGGCGGAGGCGATGAAGCTGTCGAGCTCGTTGAATCCGTCAAAGGTGACCACGGCTACCCGCATGGCATCTCCTCAAAGGCAGGGCGCGTACGGCACGGGAGGCGCAGCCTCTCAGACGCTCCGCGCCCCGGTCGCGGGCCAATGGGCGATCAGTGGCTCGTCCGTCGGTGCTGCCGTTGTCGGTGGCCAGGGGATTTTCCCCACTCAGCGCTCAGCGCTCAGCGCTCAGCGCTCAGCGCTCAGCGGGGAAGTCTCCTACGGCCTTGCCGAGGTCGCGTTCGAGGTCGCCCCGGGTCTGGAGGCCCCGCTCGGCGAGGTGGTCCAGGCGCTCACGGCTTTCGGGCCGGGCGATCAGGCTCTGGAAGGTCGCGGCGTCGGAGCGGATGTGCGCGGGGGACGCCAGCGTGAGGTCGTTGACGGCACGCTTGGCCGCCCGTACCCCTTCGGGCGGGAAGCCGGCGACGCGTTTCGCCAGGCGCTCGACGAAGCCGTCCAGCTCGGCGTCGGGCAGCGCGCGGTTGATCCAGCCGTAGCGCTCGGCGGTGTCGGCGTCGAAGTCGTCGGCGCCGACGATGGCCTCGATGGCGCGGGTCCGGCCGAGCCGTCGGGCAAGGTGCTGAACGCCACCCGCGCCGGGCAGGGCGCCGGTGCCGGACTCGAACTGTCCGAAGACCGCCTTCTCGCGCGAGGCGAAGATCATGTCGCACGCGAGGGCGAGTTCGTTGCCGCCGCCGCGGGCGCGCCCGCGGACCTTGGCGATGGTGATCACCGGCACCCTCGCCAGCTTGTGCAGGAACATGCCGAGCGAGGCATCACCAGGGCCGCCCGCCTTCGCGGCCTCCGCGGTGTACTGCGGTACCGCCGCGAGGTCCACGTGCGCGGAGAAGTAGTCCGGCGAAGCGCTGTCGATGACGACGACGCGCACGTCACCCGGGTCGGTGTACAGCATGTCGACCAGGGAGACCAGGTCACGGACCAGGTCGACACCGAGGAGGTTCAGGGTGCCGGCGTCGAGGGTGGCGAACAGGACGCCGTCCTCCAGCCGGGTCCGGATGGCCGGACGGTCGACGCTCATGATGGCTCCCGGAGGTGAGGTGGACGCTGGGACCGAGCCTCAGTCCCAGCATGCGCCTCTCCCCACCGCGGGCACGTGGGGACACACCTGAGCGCGTTCATGGGTACGCCGACACGGGCACCTGGTGACAGTCCCGCCGGGACCTCGGCCGCGTCTTCCTCGGTCACTTCGGCCCAGCGGGCCTACCTCCGTCGAATGAGCGGGACGTATCGTCGAGTGAGGCGAAGAGACGAAAACTCATCATCTGTTTCATCGGGGGACGTCGGCATCCCGGGCGGAACGAGGGACGGGGGCATCATGCAGGGCCTGTCGAAGGCATCCGGAACCGGTGGCGCGGCTCGAACGCCGTCGCCCGAGCCTGTCCCGTTCGCACCGGGATCCGTCCTGTGGGACCTCGCGGGTGACGTACGGATGCTGTTCTCCCTGCCCGCCGCCCTGGTGCTCCAGGTCGCGCACCCGGCCGTCGGTGCCGGCGTCGACGACCACTCGGTCTTCCGCACCGACCCCTGGGGCCGCGCGCAACGCTCGCTGCGGTCGCTCCAACTGTGGGTCTACGGAGGCGAGCAGGCACTGGAGGAGGGACGCCGGCTGCGGCGCCTGCACCGGACGATCTCGGGTACGGACGGTCACGGCCGCGCCTATCACGCCCTGACCCCGGCCTACTACGCCTGGGTCCACGCCACCGCCTACCCCGTCTTCATACGGGCGGCGGACTGTCTCTCCCGCCCCTTGGACGAGGACGAACAGCGCCGCCTCTACGACGAACTCCTCCAGCTCGGTGACATTCTCGGCATCCACCGCCGCGACATGCCGCCCACACCGGAGGCGTACTGGCGGTACTTCGATGCGATGGTCCACGACGAGTTGGAGGCGACGGCCGTCGTCCGGGAACTCCTCGACCCGCACCGCCCCGTCGCACTCCCGGACGGATCGCCCGCCCTGCTCCGGCGCCTCTGGCCCCTGCTGCGCCCGCCGCTGGCGCGATTGAACGTGTTCGTCACGACCGGCCTGCTGCCGCCCGCGGCACGGGAGCGGCTCGGACTCACATGGAGTGCCCGGGACGAACGCAGGCTGCGCCGCTTCGGGGCGGTCGTTCGCAGGACGGTCCCGCTGCTCCCTGAGCGGCTGCGTTACCTCCCCCTCGCCTACGCCGCGCGCCGCTCGGCCGCCGGACTCCCTTCCCCCGCTGTGCAGTTGGCCCCGAGGTGAGCCGCCGTCCGTGAGGGGCTCAAGCCACGTCCCGTTCACGGGTGTTGCCTGCTGGTCCGATTCCGTTCACATGCGTGATGCGTCTGTTGCTGGGGATGTACGGGAGGAGACACACAGGCCCCGGTCGCACAGTGAGGTGCTGCAGAGATGGATCGCACATTGGACGCCCGTTCACGGAGAATCGTCCCGCTCGTCGCCCTGACCGCCGCGGCCTTATTGCTCGCCGCGGGGTGTTCCAGCAGCTCGGGCGGCAAGAAGGCCGAGGAGAGCGGGGACGGCGGCGCCGCGGGCAAGGCGGACACACCGCGGATGACCGTCGCCCTGGTCACCCACCAGGCGCCCGGCGACACGTTCTGGGACATCGTCCGCAAGGGCGCCGAGGCCGCGGCCGCCAAGGACAACATCCGGCTCGTCTACGCCCACGACCCGAACGCGGGCAACCAGGCCAACCTGGTGCAGAACGCGATCGACCAGAAGGTCGACGGCATCGCCATCACCCTGGCCAAGCCCGACGCCATGAAGAACGCGGTGGGCAAGGCTACTTCGGCCGGCATACCCGTCGTGGGTCTCAACTCGGGCCTCAGCGACTGGAAGAAGCTCGGCCTGATGGAGTTCTTCGGCCAGGACGAGACCGTCGCGGGCGAGGCACTCGGCAAGAAGCTGAACGCGGAAGGGGCCAAGAAGGCCGTCTGCGTCATCCAGGAACAGGGCAACATCGGCCTCACCCAGCGGTGCGACGGCGTCAAGAAGACGTTCGGCGGCACCACCGTGAACCTGTACGTCAACGGCACCGACATGCCGTCCGTGAAGTCCACGATCACCGCCAAGCTCAAGCAGGACCCCGCGATCGACTACGTCGTCGCGCTGGGTGCCCCGTACGCCCTGACCTCGGTGCAGTCGGTGAGTGACGCCGGCAGCAAGGCGAAGATCGCCACCTTCGACCTCAACAAGGAACTCACCGGCGCCATCAGCAAGGGCACCATCGAGTTCGCCGTCGACCAGCAGCCCTACCTTCAGGGCTACTTGGCGATCGACTCGCTGTGGCTCTACAAGAACAACGGCAACTACAGCGGTGGTGGCGAGCAGCCGGTGCTCACCGGTCCGGCGTTCGTGGACAAGAGCAACGTCGACACCGTCGCCGAGTTCGCCACGAAGGGCACTCGGTGATGAGCGCGGCCGGGCCGACGGCGACCGCGCCGCCGGCCTCCGGCCCCGGGACGACCGGCGGGCGGACGGCGCGGCGCCCCCTGGCGCTGCGGCTGCTCGCCCGCCCCGAGGTCGGTGTGTTCCTCGGCGCCGCCGCCGTGTTCGTCTTCTTCCTGATCGCGGCGCCGTCCGTGCGCTCCGGCGGCTCGATGGCGACGGTGCTCTACCAGTCGTCGACGATCGGTCTCATGGCCCTGCCCGTCGCCCTGCTGATGATCGGCGGCGAGTTCGACCTGTCCGCCGGTGTCGCGGTGATCACCTCGGCGCTGACGGCGAGCATGCTCAGCTACCAACTCACCGTGAACGTGTGGGCGGGTGTCGTGGCGGCGCTCGTCCTCTCGCTCGCGATCGGCGCGTTCAACGGCTGGATGATGGTCCGCACCGGACTGCCGAGCTTTCTGGTGACCCTCGGGACCTTTTTGATCCTGCAGGGCGTGAACCTCGCGGTCACCAAGCTGGTCACCGACAACGTCGCCACCGACGACATCAGCGACATGGACGGTTTCGGCCAGGCGAGAAGGGTCTTCGCCTCGTCGTTCGACGTCGGCGGTGTCCAGGTGAAGATCACGGTCGTGTGGTGGCTCGTCTTCGCGGCGCTCGCCACCTGGGTGCTGCTGCGCACCAAGTACGGCAACTGGGTCTTCGCCGTCGGCGGCGACCAGGACAGCGCCCGCGCGGTCGGCGTGCCGGTGACCTTCACCAAGATCACGCTGTTCATGGCGGTCGGCTTCGGCGCCTGGTTCGTCGGCATGCACCAACTGTTCTCGTTCAACACGGTGCAGTCGGGCGAGGGCGTCGGCCAGGAACTCATCTACATCGCCGCGGCGGTGATCGGCGGCTGTCTGCTCACCGGCGGCTACGGCTCCGCGATCGGCCCCGTCTTCGGCGCCTTCATGTTCGGCATGGTGAACCAGGGCATCGTCTACGCCGGCTGGAACCCCGACTGGTTCAAGGCCTTCCTCGGCGTGATGCTGCTCGGCGCCACGCTCGTCAATCTGTGGGTCCGCCGCACGGCGACCCGGAGGTGAACCGACCCATGGCAGACAAAGGATCCGGAACCGTGGGCGCCGTACGCCGGGACACCCCTCCCGGTGACGGTGACGCCGCGATCGTCGAGCTGCGCGGCGCGGGCAAGTCGTACGGCAACATCCGCGCCCTGCACGACGTCTCCCTCGCCGTCCATCCCGGCCGGGTGACCTGCGTCCTCGGCGACAACGGCGCCGGCAAGTCCACCCTCATCAAAATCATCTCGGGGCTCCATCAGCACAGCGAGGGCGAGCTCCTCGTGGACGGTGCGCCGGTGCGCTTCAGCACCCCGCGCGAGGCCCTCGCCCGCGGCATCGCCACCGTCTACCAGGACCTCGCGACGGTGCCGTTGATGCCGGTGTGGCGGAACTTCTTCCTCGGCTCCGAGATGACCAAGGGCCCCTGGCCCGTACGCCGGCTCGACATCGCCCGTATGAAGCGGACCGCCGACGAGGAACTGCGCAACATGGGCATCGTCCTCGACGACCTCGACCGGCCGATCGGAACGCTCTCCGGCGGGCAGCGCCAGTCCGTGGCCATCGCCCGCGCCGTGTACTTCGGCGCCCGCGTCCTCATCCTGGACGAGCCGACCGCCGCGCTCGGCGTCAAACAGTCCGGTGTCGTCCTCAAGTACATGGCCGCGGCCCGCGATCGCGGCCTCGGTGTCATCTTCATCACCCACAACCCGCACCACGCGTACATGGTCGGCGACCACTTCAGCGTGCTGCGGCTCGGCACGCTCGAACTCAGCGCCGACCGCGGTGAGGTCGGCCTGGAGGAGCTCACCGACCACATGGCGGGCGGCGTCGAACTGGCCGCTCTCAAGCACGAGTTGGCGCAGGTGCGCGGGGTCGACGTACAGCGGCTCCCGGAGGCGGACGGTCTTGGGTCACCCGCACCGGACTCCCCCGGCGATTCCCCCTGACGCTCCGCGTCAGTCGGGCGCCCGACACAACCGACGCACCCGGAGTGGCGGACGGCGTGACAGACGGGCCCGGCGACCGGTCTCCTCCCCGACGGCCGCCGGGGAGGAGACCGGCGGCCGGGGGAGGTGACGTCCCCCGGACCGGAGCGGGCGGACGGCCCGGCGGGCGGCGCCGAACCTCCCCGGGGGGCGTCGCCGCAGGACAGCGCCCCGCATGGCCCGGATCACACCCCCGGAGGGGCGACGGTCACGGTGATGGAGGAACGGTTACGCTGAGATCATGCCGTCCACACGTCGTACCGCGCGCCAGACCGACCTGCTCCAGCGGCTGGTCGCGTTGCTGGTGGCGGAGGGCTTCGCGGCGTTCACGCTCGACGAGCTGACCGAGCGACTGCACTGCTCGAAGACGACGCTGTACCAACTGGCGGGAAGCAAGCAGGAGTTGGTCCGGGAAGCGGTGAAGCACTACTTCCGGGAGGCCGCCCAGGCCGTCGAGAAGAGGGTGGCCGACACCTCCGCGCCCTCCGAGCGCGTGGTGGTCTACCTGGACACGGTCGCCGAGCGGCTGAGGCCGCTGTCCCGGCAGTTCCTCGACGACATGGCCCAGTTCGAACCCGCCCGCGAGGTGTACGAGGCCAACACGCGCCTCGCGGCGGGAAGGATCCGGCAGTTGATCGCCGACGGCGTGGCCGCCGGGGCGTTCCGTGACGTCCACGCCGCGTTCGTGGGCGAGGTCGTCGCCGCGACCATGCAGGAGATCCAGCGCGGCGAGGTGGCCGCACGCACCGGTCTGAGCGACGCCGAGGCCTACGCCGAGCTCGCCTCGCTCATCGTGCACGCCGTCTCCCCCTGACGCGGTCCACCCCAGCGCCGACTCCCTCTGACGCGGTCCACCCCAGCGCCGACTCCCTCTGACGCGGTCCGCCCCAGCGCCGCCCACCCCTGGTATCGGCCACCCCAGACGTGGCCCCCGGGCACCGGACACCCCTGACGTCGGCCACCCCGACCGCCCCGCCGAGCCCCGTCGAGCGCCGCCGCGAGAGCCCCTCCCCCACGCCACCCACGCCCCGAGACGAATCCGTCGACGGCCCGCATGGCCTGGTGGTACCAAAAACGATACTGTTGTATCGCCTGGCGTATCAATATCGTCCGGCGAACCGCCACCACCGAGGACATGCCATGCCCGCGACCCGCACTCTCCCCACGTCGGAAGCCGTCGACCTGATCGCTCTGACCCGCGAGCTCGCCGAGAAGGAGCTCGCCCCGCGCGTCGCCGAGGCGGAGGCCGAGGGACGCTTCCCCCGCGAGGTCTTCCGTACGCTCGGACGGGCCGGGCTGCTCAGCCTGCCCTACCCCGAGGCGTTCGGCGGCGGCGAGCAGCCCTACGAGGTGTACCTCCAGGCCGTGGAGGAGATCGCCTCCGTGTGGGCGAGCGTCGCGGTGGGCGTCTCGGTGCACGCGCTGTCCTGCTTCGCCCTCGCCGAGTTCGGCACCGAGGACCAGAAGAAGGAGTGGCTCCCGGACATGCTCGGCGGCGAGCTGCTCGGCGCCTACTGCCTGTCCGAGGCCCACGCCGGTTCCGACCCCTCCGCCATGCGCACCCGGGCGGTCCGGGACGGCGACGACTACGTACTGAACGGCGCCAAGGCCTGGACCACGCACGGTGGGCACGCGGACTTCTACACGGTCATGGCCCGCACGTCCGACGAGGGCTCGCACGCCATCTCCTGCTTCCTCGTCCCGGCCGACACACCCGGTGTGGTGGCCGATCCGCCGGAGCAGAAGATGGGCCTGACCGGGTCCGCCACCGCCACCGTGCGCCTGGAGAACGTGCGCGTCCCCGCGAGCCGCCGGATCGGCGAGGAGGGCGCGGGGCTCAGGATCGCGTTCGCCGGACTGAACTGCGGACGGCTCGGTATCGCGTCCGTCGCCACGGGCCTGGCCCAGGGGGCGCTGGACCACGCGCTGCGCTACTCGCGGGAGCGGGAGACGTTCGGCCGGCCCATCATCGAGCACCAGGGACTGGCCTTCGTCCTCGCCGACATGGCCGCGGCGGTGCAGGTCTCGCGGGCCACCACGCTCGCCGCCGCCCGGCTCAAGGATGAGGGGCTGCCGTTCCAGTCCGAGGCGTCGATCGCCAAGCTGATCTCCACCGACAACGCCATGAAGGTCACCACCGACGCGGTCCAGGTGCTGGGCGGCGCGGGCTACACCCGCGACTTCCCGGTCGAGCGCTACATGCGCGAGGCCAAGGTCATGCAGATCTTCGAGGGCACCAACCAGATCCAGCGCCTGATCATCGGCCGCGGCCTGAAGGAGAGCGACCGCGGCAGCCTCCGGGTGAGCCACGCCGGGAAGTAGCCAGAGCGGCACGGACCCGCCAGGTGGAACCGGTGAGCATCCTTCCCACCCGCCCCACAGGGCAAGCCGGTTCACGACGAGCTTGTACGCCCCCCCGCACTGAGCTGAACCGAATGCAGGTCGATTCGCGTGGCGAGTTTTCCGGCCGTCCACATCTCCCGGGCGTGCCGCAGGCAGTCGTCCTCGGATTTCACGTCGTCCGCCAGTTGGAGGCCGATCCTGTTGTTGATCTCGTCCGCAGGATTCCACCGACTTCCGCAAGGTCGGTCGCCACCATGGTCACGGAACCCGTGACGGTGGTTCCCATCCACCTGACCGCGGTGACCGCCAGCACCGTGCCGCCGACGACCAACTCCAGGGGGCGGGGAAGATGAGCGCGATCGCCGCCACGGCGGAGGACATCAGGCGCGGCTCATTTCGAGGAAAGATCGCGATCGAGCGGTCACGCGGTATTGCTAATGAACGGGTGTGGCGAGTATCGCGCGCCGAAAATGCCAGGTTGGGGCGTGGGGGAGAACGTTTTCCCTCACGCCCCTGATGGCCTTGATGGCCCTGCGTTCCGAGTGGTCTAGTTCTGGTAGATCCTGTCGGCACCGGGGCCGCCGGAGAGCGTGTCCGTGCCCGTGCCACCGTGCAGCAGGTCGTTGCCGCTGTTGCCGTAGATCTTGTCGTTGCCGCTGTCGCCGTACAGCTTGTCGTTGCCCCTGCCGCCGTGGATGAGGTCGGCGCCGGAGCCGCCGTGGATGACGTCGTTGCCGTCGTCCCCGTACATGCCGAAGCCCTGCCCCGAGGCGGTACCCGTGATCGTGTCGTTGCCGGGACCGCCGTGGCACTCGGCGTTGCAGTTGGTGATCGTGTCGTTGCCCGCGCCGCCGAAGGGGCCTACGGCCCAGACGCCTCCGCCGCCGTCGAGGCGGTCGTTGCCGTCGTCCCCGTAGAACACGGCGGCGGGGCTGCCCTTGAGGACGTCGTTGCCCTTGCCGCCGTGGATCGAGGTGTACGCGGAGCCGGTGACCGCCGCGGTGTCGTTGCCGTCACCGAGGTCGACGTCGTAGTCGTCCGAGTCGTCGGAGCCGAGAGGGATGGCCACCGTGCACTGGGCGACCTTGTGGTTGGCCGCAGACGGATAGCTGCACGCGTTTGTGGAGATGGTGATGTCGAACTTGTCGCTGAAGGTGAGGAGGTAGTCCTCACCGAACTGGGAGGGGTCGACGTCGACGACCTTCGCGGTGACCGTCAGATTGTTGGCCTGTCCGGCGCCGGCCTTGTACCAGAGCTCTCCGTCGGCGTGGACGAGTGAAGCCGAACTCGCCGGGGCCGCCTGGGCGGTGGACGCCGCGAACACGCCTCCGCCGAGGGAGAGAGCGAGAGAGGCGGTGGCGGCAATGGTTCGTAACGTGCGCATGCAGAAATAACCCTTCACGAAAGCAGTGATGATCAGGCCCGACGAAGAAAGGCGCCGGTGAATTAGTCGCCGCTGCCGCCGTCATAACGGCCGCCGGCGAACGAGTCGCGATCCCGCACTTACATGCGGGGTGGTGGTTTCCGATCACACGTTCAGACACCGCATCCCGGGCAGAGGTTGCACAGGAACGTCACTCAGTTCTCGCAGACAACCTCGATTTACCTTTGGTTAATCCTTAGGGCGCCGGAATGTGTTCTTTCCTAGCTCCCCCTCCAGTGACGGGCTTGAGTACTGATCTGGGCACGGGCGGGGCGTTCCGCTTCAACGGTGGCGGTGACAGGAGTCTCGACGGGATGGCTGTTGCGACAGTGGGGCAGCGGCGGGATGCCGGGACCGCTTCGGAGCCCCGCCGAGCAGCTCTCACATGCGAGGAGTCGATCACCGCCCGGTACCCGGTCCAGCTCGCCCCCGACCCGGACGTGGGGGCCGGAGAGCGGTTCGAGTACGTGGGCACATCCCCGAGCGTCCGCCCGCGTGACCTTCGCTGCCGCAAGGTCAATACTGCAAGGGACAGCACTCCCGCCGACCCCCATCCCACTGCCCCACTCATCTGACAGGCCGTCACGGAAATCAGCATCGGGTCTGCGTCGGTACCGCCGGAGCCCGATGGCGAGCGTCGTGAAGCGCCAAGATCAAGGACTGTCCGCACTAGGTTTGACCAGGGAAAACGCAGGTCAGGAACCCGTCTGTTCAGCTCACCAGGAGGTACCCATGAAGATGCTCATCAACGTGGCGGAGACGGTGGTGGCGGACGCGCTGCGGGGCATGGCGGCGGCCCATCCGGAGCTGACGGTGGACGTCGACAACCGCGTGATCGTCCGCAGGGACGCCCCGGTCGCGGGACGGGTCGGCCTCGTCTCCGGCGGCGGGTCCGGGCACGAGCCGTTGCACGGCGGATTCGTGGGCCCCGGGATGCTGTCGGCGGCATGCCCGGGTGAGGTCTTCACGTCTCCGGTGCCCGACCAGATGGTGCGGGCCGCCGCGGCCGTGGACAGCGGCGCGGGCGTGCTGTTCATCGTGAAGAACTACACCGGCGACGTCCTCAACTTCGACATGGCGGCGGAGCTGGCCCAGGACGAGGGCATCCAGATCGCCAAGATCCTCGTCAACGACGACGTGGCCGTCACCGACAGTCTGTACACGGCGGGCCGGCGCGGAACGGGCGCGACGCTGTTCGTCGAGAAGATCGCGGGAGCCGCCGCCGAAGAGGGCGCGCCCCTGGAGGTGGTCGAGTCACTGGCCCGGAAGGTCAACGACAACTCCCGCAGCTTCGGCGTCGCACTGAGCGCCTGCACGACCCCGGCCAAGGGCAGCCCGACCTTCGACCTGCCGGCCGGAGAGCTCGAACTCGGTGTCGGCATCCACGGCGAACCGGGCCGGGAGCGGCGCGCCATGATGACGGCGCGCGAGATCGCCGACTTCTCCGTGCACGCCGTTCTGGACGACCTCGCGCCACGCAATCCGGTGCTGCTCCTCGTCAACGGCATGGGCGCCACCCCCCTGCTGGAGCTGTACGGCTTCAACGCGGAGGTCCAGCGGGTGCTGGCCGAGCGGGGCATCCCGGTGGCGCGCACCCTCGTCGGCAACTACGTCACCTCCCTCGACATGGCGGGCGCCTCGGTGACTCTGTGCGAGGTGGACGAGGACCTGCTGCGCCTGTGGGACGCGCCGGTGAAGACGCCGGGGCTGCGCTGGGGCGTGTGAACGACGTCGAGGTGACCCGAACGGCACATGCCGCGAGGGTCCTTGAACGGCGGCCAGGGCAAGTTCCGTACCACGCAAGGAGATTCCGTGCTCGACGCCGATTTCTTCCGCCGTTGGATGACGGCGACCGCAGCCTCGGTGGACCGCGAGGCGGAACGGCTCACCGACCTGGACTCGCCCATCGGTGACGCCGACCACGGCAGCAATCTGAAGCGCGGATTCGCCGCCGTGACCGCCACCCTGGAGAAGGAGGCCCCGGACACCCCCGGTGCCGTACTCACGCTCGCCGGGAGGCAGTTGATCTCGACGGTCGGCGGCGCGTCCGGGCCGCTGTACGGCACGTTGCTGCGCCGGACCGGCAAGGCGCTCGGCGAGGCCGCCGAGGTCACCGACGAACAGTTCGCGGACGCGCTGCGCATGGGCGTCGACGCGGTGATGGCGCTGGGCGGAGCCGCTCCCGGCGACAAGACCATGATCGACGCCCTGGTTCCCGCGGTCGACGCGCTCACCGAGTCGTTCGGCGCGGCCAGGTCCGCCGCCGAGGAGGGCGCCGTGGCGACGACGCCCCTGCAGGCCCGCAAGGGCCGGGCGAGCTATCTGGGCGAGCGCAGCATCGGGCACCAGGACCCCGGCGCCACCTCCTCGGCCCTGCTGATCGCCGCACTCGTGGAGGCGGCCGGTGAGTGACACCGAGGAACGACGCGTAGGAATAGTGCTGGTCTCGCACAGCGCTGCCGTCGCCGCGTCCGTGGCCGAACTGGCCGTGGGTCTGGCCGGTGGCGGCGTGGTCGCTCCGGTCGCGCCGGCGGGCGGCACCCTGGACGGAGGGCTCGGCACCAGTGCGGACGTCATCGCCGCCGCCGCGGCCTCCGTGGACCGCGGCGCCGGGGTCGCCGTGCTCACCGACCTGGGCAGTGCCGTGCTCACCGTCAAGGCGTTGCTCGCCGAGGGCGACGAACTGCCGGAGGGGACACGGCTGGTGGACGCTCCCTTCGTCGAGGGGGCGGTGGCCGCGGTCGTCACGGCCTCGGCGGGCGCCGACCTCGCGGCCGTGGAGGCCGCGGCGGCGGAGGCGTACACCTACCGGAAGGTTTGAGAGCCGGAAGCTACCGGAAGCCGGCTGCTCGGTGGAGGGGGGCCGACGCCGTGACGCCTGGGACCGGGAAGCGTGGCAGCCCGTATCAGGTGATTCCGTTCGCCGTGAAGATCAGGGCCGAGCGGATGATCGCCGCCAGTTCGGAGCGGGCCTTCGCGGGGTCGGGATCCGGTTTGTCGGTGCGCCACGCGTAGTGTTCGACGGCCGCGCGCAGCGCCGCGTTGAGCATGGCGGCCTGGATCTGCGAGCGCAGGTCGACGGCGTCGAGACCGGCGCGGTCGGCGAGCGCGCGGGCGAAGACGGGCTCGGCCTCGTCGTGGGCCTGGAGCCAGACGGCACGCAGTCCCGGTTCGGTCCGGGTGAGCCTCAGCAGCGTACGGACCCTGGGCGGTTCGGGCCTGAGCATCGAGCCCTCGCCGCTCGTGGACGCGCGTTCCAGGGCGTCCTCCAGGGGTGCGCCCGCGGGCCAGGCCCGCAGCGCCGCGGCGATCGCGTCGATCCCGGCCGCGAACAGCGGGCTCACGCAGCTCTCCTTGCCGGGGAAGTAGCGCCACAGGGTCCGCGTGGACAGGCCCACGGCCTGGGCGATCTGGTCGCCGGTGGTGGCGGCGACGCCCTGGTCCACGAACAGTTCCACCGCGGCGCGGGCGATCTCCAGCCGGATCTCGGCCTTGCGTTCGTCGGTGAGCGGCGGCCGCCCGGTACGGCCGTGGCCTCGGCCGGGGTGTTCGCCGATCGCGCCGTCCGGCACTGGTGACTCCTCGGTTCTCGCTTCCGTCCTCGGAAGCCGCCGCCTGGGACTGCGGCTGCGGTGAGTCTAGCGATCTCCGATCCCGTCCAGGACGATCTCCCCAAGACTTTCTGTCATTCAGCGACAATAAGTCGTACTGTGGCGGCGCGGGACGTCACCCGCACCGGCAAGCAACCTCTGGGAGAACGTCATGAGCACCACGGGACCGGACGGCCGCAGCGTCGTCGTCACCGGCGCCGGCTCGGGCATCGGCCGTGCCACCGCCCTCGCCTTCGCGGCCCGGGGCGCGCGGGTGGTCGTGGCCGATCTCAACGCCGAGGGCGCGGCGGCGGTCGTCGCGGAGATAGAGGCGGCCGGCGGAAGCGCCGTGGCGGTGACGGGCGACCTCAGCGAGCAGGAGGTCGTCGACCGAGTCACCGCGACCGCGGTGGAGCGGTTCGGCGGGGTGGACGTGCTGGTGAACAACGCCGGGATCATGGACCGCATGTCGGCCCTGGGCGAGGTCGGCGACGCGGAGTGGGAGCGGGTCATCCGCGTCAACCTCACAGCCCCGTTCCTGCTCACCCGGGCCGTGCTGCCGCACATGCTCGCCGCCGGCAAGGGGGTCGTGGTGAACACCGCCTCGGAGGCGGGCCTGCGCGGCAGTGCCGCCGGGGCCGCGTACACCGCCTCGAAGCACGGCGTCGTGGGGCTCACGAAGTCGCTCGCCGTGATGTACCGGGACAAGGGCATCCGCGCGAACGCCATCGCACCGGGCGGCACCAGCACCGGCATCACCGTGGACATCGAGCCGGACGCGCACGGTCCGGCCGTCCTCGGCGCCTACATGGGCAACGTCGGCCGGCTCGCCGAGGCCGAGGAGCAGGCCGCGGCGATCGTGTTCCTCGCCTCGGACGCGGCGAGCAACATCAACGGCGTGATCCTGCCCGTCGACAACGGCTGGGCGGCCGTCTGACGGCGAAGCGGCCCTCAGCCGTCGCCCAGGAGCGCCCGGGCCAGCCTCTCCCCCGCCTCCACCGCCGCGGCGTGGTCCTCGATGGGTGACACCCGGGCGTTCTTGAACACGAGATAGGTGACCCCGGAAGGCGTGCCGCCGCCGTGGGGATCGGGACGGATCCCGAGCCCCGCGGCCGTCGCGTACGAGGCCTCGCCGATGATGCTCTGCGGGCCGGTGTCACCGACGACGGCGTACTGGACGCGGTCCCGGTAGATGACGGCCGCGACCGAGCCGGGCCCGATGCCGTGGTCCCGGAAGTTCCAGATGTCGCTCTGCGCCGGTACGACGATGTAGGGCAGGGTCTCGGCACTCAGATATCGGCCGTCGGACTGCGTGAAGGCCGTGGACTCGGAGAAGAGCGGGTCGGTGCGGCTATTGCACAGCGGGCCCGCCCTGCCGTCGCAGTCGATGTCCATGTCGGCCGTCCAGAAGACCGCGCCCGGGATGCCGCAGACCGGAATGTCGGCACGGGTGCCGTCGTCGCTGCGGTATCGCCCGTGCGAGACGGGGACGCAGCCGCCGAGTTTCGCCAGCAGGTCGGCGGCCTCGACGGAGCCCTCCCGCGCGGGTGCAGCGGGGCTTCCGGGGCGGCCCGTGCCGGAGGTCGTGGACAGCACCACGGGGGCCGAGGCGAGCAGGGCGGCTGCGGCGGCCGCGGCCAGCGTCAGCGACTGGACACGCACGATGGGAGACCCTCTCCTGGGGGACATGGACGCTCATTTGGCCAAATCTGGTGGGCCTTCGACAGCGCGTCCACCGGGAGGGGGCCGGACGGTGCACGGCCGCGTCCGCGGACTCCGCACGGCCGAGGGCCCGAGCCGAACCCGGCTCCGGCCGCCCGGCCGCACGCTCCGGCGCGGGATCAGCGACGACAGCGTTCCGCGCCGTGGGCAGGAACTCCCCTGAAACCGGGGCGAGTTCACACCGCGTCGAGGATCAGCATACGTACCCCCGCGGCGGTTCGGTCGAGGGCGTCCGCCCTCTTGATGTGGCCGCGTCACCCGTGTCTTATAGGTACAGACCAATCCCGTCGAGGGAGGGCAGACCCGTGCGACGCGTTCCCCCCACCGTCCCGCGCGCCCTGGTGTGCGGGGCGCTCCTCGCGCTCACCTCCTGCGGCTGGGGTGCCCCCGCGTCCGGCCAGGGCGAACGGGTGCCCGCCGCGGCGACGGGCGTGACCGCCGCCGCGGGCAGTTCGACCAGCGTCCACGTCATGTGGAACCTGACCACCGAGGACCCGCGGATCACCCGCTACGAGGTGTATCGCGGCACCACGAAGGTCAAGGAGGTATCGGGTTCGGAGCACATGGTGGACATCACGCGGCTCCAGCCGTCCACCTCGTACGTCTTCAGGGTCCGGGCCCGGAACGCGGACGGAGTCCCGGGGCCGCTCAGCCGGCCCGTGCGGGCCACCACCCCCGAGGCGGCCGCGGCCGACCGCATCGCGCCCACCCGCCCCGGCAGCCCGGAGGGGAGAGCCGTCGGCGGCCGGGCGGTCCAGCTCTCCTGGACGGCGTCGTCCGACGCGCGGGGCGTGACCTCGTACGACATCTACCAGGGCACGTCGAAGATCCACAGTGTCGGGGGCGCACAGACGGCCGCCGTCGTCACCGGGCTGCGGCCGGGCACGGACTACGTGTTCACCGTGCGGGCCCGCGACGCCGCGGACAACGTCTCGGGGCCGAGCGGCTCCGTCGGGCTCACCACCGCGCCGGGGCCGGCGGACGACCGGAGCACGGCACCGGCCGGCTTCCGGGCGACGACGCACGGGCGCGACGGGGCGTACTACATCGACCTGGCGTGGACCGCGCCCGAGGTCGACGGGGTGATCACGGAGTACCGGATCCAGCTCGACGGCCGTGCCGTGACCTCGCTCGTCTGGGGCGGCAGCCCGCCCAGCGGCACCTGCACCCACAGCTTCTACATCGGCCGGGACGCGGACGTCACACACCGGGTACGGCTCCGGGCGAAGCTGCCCGACGGCACCTGGGGCGCGCTGTCCCCGGAGCGCTCCGTGACGACGGGCCGCTGACCGCCACCGCCCCGGCATCGGCGCCGCGCAGTGCGCCGGACGATGGAATCCGTCACCTGCCCGGTCCCCGTCCGCATGCGCGCCCCGGCCGGGGCGCATTGGCTCGCACTGAGGCGCACGGGCCTTTCCCATCCTCGGCGGCGCATGGGGTACCGCCAACCGTGCCGCTGGAGGGCAGTTCCTATGCGTACCACTCAGAGACTTCTCCGCTCCGGCCTGACCGTGGCCGCCACCGCTGCGCTTCCGCTCACCCTGGCCGCCCCGGCGGCCGTCGCATGGGGTTCCGGGATCTCCGTGAGCACCAGTGGCACCTCGGTCTCGGTCACCACCAGCGCCTGCCCGAGCAACGGGAGCAGCTTCGGCAACGCCTCGCTGCTCTCCAGCGGGCAGAGCAACTTCGCCCAGGGCCGCCAGATGCCGCTCACCGGGACGAGCGGCAACCAGTCGGCGGCCTGGACGGGCGTGAGCCCCGGGACCTTCACGGTCATCGTCGTCTGCCAGGACGGAACGACGGCGGGCACCCAGGCGATCGTCGTCGCCGCCAGCGCGGCGCCCGCGACACCCACGATCTCGACGACGGTCTCGCCGTCGCCGTCGGCGTCGCGTGGCGTCATGGGCGGGCTGGGCGGAGCCGTGAAGGACTACGGCACGGCCACGGTCGTCGGCGGCGGAGTCCTGGTCGTGGCCGGCACGTTGGCGGCGGGCTGGTTCCTGCGCCGCCGCTCCAAGCCGCACCGGCTCTGATCCGGGGTCCGTCGCGACGGGCGGCCGTTCCGCCGACTCCGGTCACGGACGGCCGCCTCGGACCGGGTCCGGCCGTGCCCCGCGGTGCTCAGTCGCTCGCGCGCATGCTCTCGAACTCGGCCAGGGCGTGGGTCAGCCACTGGGTCCAGAAGGTCTCCAGGTCGATGCCGGCGCGCAGGACGAGGTGGCGCAGCCGGTCCTCGGGCGTGCTCTTCCCCGGCGGGAAGTCCCGGTCCTGGATCTCCTCGTACTCGGCCAACTGGCTGCGGTGCAGGGCGAGATGCCGGCGCAGATCGGCTTCCACGCCCTCGATTCCCTCGGTGCCGACGACGGCCGCGGCCCGCAGGCGCAGCAGCATCGTGTCGCGCAGCGGCTTCGGGTCCTGCGAGGCAGCGGTCCAGCGGGCGAGTTCGGCGCGGCCGGCGGGCAGGACCTCGTAACTCTTCTTCTGGCCCCTGCTGTGCTGCTCGGGAGGCAGGGCCTTGATGTATCCCTCGGCCTCCAGTTTTCCCAGCTCGCGATAGATCTGCTGGTGCGTCGCCGACCAGAAGTAGCCGATCGACTTGTCGAACCGCCGGGTCAGTTCGAGGCCGGACGAGGGCTTCTCGAGCAGGGCGGTGAGGATCGCGTGCGGGAGTGACATGAGGTCATCCTAGGGAGCGCCGCGGGCACCGCCCGATGACCGGCCACGCTCCCCCGGACAGCGATGGAAGCTCGCCCCGGCGGAACTCGGTGAGTCCGCCGGGGCGAGCCGGGTCACGCGTCCCGGGGCGCCCGCCGGGTGGTGCGCGGGAGCCGTCCGGGGCGGCGGGTCAGCGGGTGAAGGTCACCCGCTGCTCCTTGAAGGCGCCGCAGTTGGAGCCGGACACCTGGGTGTACACGTTCTTGATCTGGCCGCCCCAGTCCACGCAGTGGCCCTTGCCGTACACGTACGTCGGTCCCGCGTACGACGTGTACCGGCCGTAGTCGTCGTCGCCCAGGCCGGTGTCGGAGACGTAGACCCACGCGGACATGTCCACGGCGGTGCCCGGGCTGTTGCGGATGGTCGTGACGCAGTTCTTGCCGTTCGAGGAGTTGTACGTGAGGTAGACGGTGCCCAGGGAGCCGATGGGCGCCGAGTTCACGGTCTTGTAGGCGCTGCCGCAGACCTTCTGCGGTGTGGTGTTGGCCGCGGCCGAGGCGGGCGCCGCCAGAGCGGCGGTGGCTCCCACCAGCACCGCCGCGAAGGTGCCGGCCATCAGGGCGGAACGGTTGAATCCCATTATTTCCCCCTTGTGGATCTTTGGAGGCGTTTGCTCCTACCTGATGTGACCCACGACACCCCGAAACGGTTGTACCTCTCCGCGAAAGTCGTTCTAGAGCGCCGCCGCCAGTTCCGTGCCCTGCTTGATGGCGCGCTTGGCGTCCAGTTCGGCGGCCACGTCGGCGCCGCCGATGAGGTGGACTCCGCGGCCCGTGGCGCGCAGCGCCTCGTACAGGTCGCGGCGCGGCTCCTGTCCGGTGCACAGCACGATCGTGTCGACCTCCAGGACCTGGCTGTGGCCGTCGACGGTGACGTGCAGTCCGGCGTCGTCGATCCGGTCGTACTGGACACCCGGAACCATGGTGACGCCCCGGTGCTTGAGCTCGGTGCGGTGGATCCAGCCGGTGGTCTTGCCGAGTCCAGCGCCGACCTTGGACGCCTTGCGCTGCAGGAGGTGCACCGTGCGCGGCGGGGCGGGCCGTTCGGGGGCGCCGAGACCGCCGGGGGTCCGGTAGTCCATGTCGACGCCCCAGCTCCGGAAGTACGTCGCCGGGTCCTCGCTCGCCTTGTCCCCGCTGTCGGTGAGGAACTCGGCGACGTCGAAGCCGATGCCGCCGGCGCCGAGGATGGCGACACGGTCGCCGACGGGGGCGCCGTCGCGCAGGACGTCGAGGTAGCCGACGACGCTCGGGTGGTCGACGCCCGGGATCTCGGGGGTGCGCGGGCTGACGCCCGTGGCGACGACGACCTCGTCGTACGTCTCCAGGTTGTCCACGGTGGCCGGGGTGTTCAACCGGATCTCCACGCCGTGGAGTTCGAGCTGGGTGCGGAAGTAGCGGATCGTCTCGTCGAACTCCTGCTTGCCGGGAACCCGGCGGGCGACGTTCAGTTGACCGCCGATGTCGTCCGCGGCGTCGAACAGCGTGACGTCGTGGCCGCGTTCGGCGGCGCTGACGGCGCAGGCGAGTCCGGCGGGTCCGGCGCCCACGACGGCGACGGTCTTGCGCAGCCGGGTCGGCGCGAGGACGAGCTCCGTCTCGTGGCAGGCGCGCGGGTTGACCAGGCAGGAGGTGATCTTGCCGCTGAACGTGTGGTCGAGGCAGGCCTGGTTGCAGCCGATGCAGGTGTTGATGGCTTCGGGGCGTCCGGCCGCGGCCTTGGCGACGAAGTCGGGGTCGGCGAGCATCGGGCGGGCCAGGGAGACCATGTCGGCGTGGCCCTCGGCGAGCAACTGCTCGGCGATCTCCGGGGTGTTGATGCGGTTGGTGGTCACCAGCGGGATGGAGACCGAGCCCATGACCTTCTTGGTGACCCAGGCGTAGGCGCCGCGGGGCACCGAGGTCGCGATGGTGGGGATGCGGGCCTCGTGCCAGCCGATGCCGGTGTTGATGATCGTGGCTCCGGCGGCCTCGACGGCCCGCGCGAGCGTGATGACCTCGTCGAGCGAGGAGCCGCCGGGCACCAGGTCGAGCATCGACAGCCGGTAGATGATGATGAAGTCGTCACCGACGGCCTCGCGGACGCGGCGGACGATCTCGACGGGGAAGCGCATCCGGTTCTCGTACGAGCCGCCCCAGCGGTCGTCGCGCCGGTTGGCCTGGAGGGCGATGAACTCGTTGATGAGGTAACCCTCGGAGCCCATGATCTCGACGCCGTCGTATCCGGCCTGCCGGGCGAGCCGGGCGGCGCGGGCGTAGTCGTCGATCGTCTGCTCGATCTCGGCGTCGCTGAGCTCGTTCGGCACGAAGGGGCTGATCGGGGCCTGCAGCGCGCTGGGGGCGACCAGGTCCTGGTGATAGGCGTACCGGCCGAAGTGCAGGATCTGCATCGCGATCTTCCCGCCCTCGCGGTGCACCGCGGCGGTGATCTCGGCGTGCTGCGCGGCCTCGGCCTCGGTGGTCAGCTTGGCGCCGCCCTCGTACGGCCGGCCGGCGTCGTTGGGCGCGATGCCGCCGGTGACGATCAGGCCCACGCCGCCTCGCGCGCGGGTGGCGTAGAACTCCGCCATGCGCTCGAAGCCGCGCTCGGCCTCCTCCAGGCCCACGTGCATGGAGCCCATGAGTACGCGGTTGGGCAGCGTGGTGAAGCCCAGGTCGAGCGGGTTCAGCAGATGCGGGTAACGGCTCATCGGGCCCCTCCGTGGGCGGTGTCGTACGTCTGTTGTAGACGACGGGCCGCGCGTTATGCAACTAGTTGCACAATGAGGAGGATCACTTGACCGACGGCCGCGGGCGGAGGGCGGCGCCGGCGCGGGACCCCGCGGGGGCATGGGGCGCCCGTGAGGCGAGGGTCCCGTGAGGCGAGGGACCCGCGGGGCTAGCGCGACCCGCGGGCGCCGGCCGGTGGGACACCCGCCCTGAAGCCGGAGGCACCGTCGGCCGCGGGCCGCTTCGCGGTTCAGCCGAGGGCCACGCGGGCCACGAGGGCGGCGACCGCCTCGGGCTGGTCGACCATCACCACATGGCCCGCGTCGGCGACCGGGACCATCGTCACGTTGGGGCTGGCCTCCAGCCCGGCCCTCTCCTCGTCCTTCAGGCCGATCTCGTCACGGTCGCCGCGTACGACCCAGGCGGGCACACCCGAGTCACGGAGCCGGGGGACGAGCGTCCCGTACCGGTCCAGGTGGTCGAAGTAGCGGCGGATCATGACCCGGCAGAACGCCGGGTCGTTCTTGGCCAGGTCGGCGCCCAGCACCTCGCGGCGGTCCGGGGGCACCATCTGCCCCACGACGCGCGGTGTCGCCTTGACCAGGCCGAACCAGGTCAGCGCCCCGAGGCCCGGCACCCGCCCGAGGCTGTTGGCGATCGTGAGCGCCTTGTCCTCGTCGGACACCGAGAACGACGGGGAGAGCAGGACCACGGGTCCGGCGAAGTGCCCGCCGGCCGCCATCTCCAGGGCGACGTTGGCGCCCAGGCTGTGGCCGACCACCACGCCACAGCCCCGCTCCGCGGCCAGGGCTCCCGCCATCGCCGCGTAGTTCTCGATGGAGAGATCGCGCGGCGGCGTGGTGCCCGCGTGGCCCGGGAGGGTCGCGGCCACCAGCCGCACCGGCGCGGAAGCGAGCGACGGTGCGGCCATCAGGTCGTCGTAGAACACGGTGCCGCACATCCCGCCGGGCAGCAGCAGGACCCGGGTGTCCGCGTCGGCGGGCCCCGACTCCTTGATGTCCCACGCGTCGAACTTCTCGGGGGTGCTGGTCATGTCCGGGCCTTCCGCTGGCACCTGTCGTCAGCCAGAGTGTGGCGCGCGGAGCGGAAGGAACGGCCGATCAGGGGCCGAACGCGGCATGTCGCCCGCGCCCGGCCCGCCGGGTCAGGGCTTCACGCCGATCACCACGTTGGCGTTCCACTCCTCCGAGACGGCCAGTCGCGCGATCAGTCCGGCGCGGGCGAAGGCCTCGACGGCCGTGAGCGCCTGCCGCTCGCTCGTCTCGACGAGGAGACAGCCGCCGCGGGCCAGCCAGCGCGGCGCCTCGGCGGCGACCCGGCGCGCGAGGTCGAGTCCGTCCGCGCCGCCGTCGAGGGCGACCAGGGGTTCGTGGTCGCGGGCCTCCGACGGCAGCAGGCCGACCTCGTCGGTCGGGACGTACGGCACGTTCGCGGCCAGGACGTCGACCCGGCCGCGCAGCGTGGCGGGCAGAGCCGCGAAGAGGTCTCCCTCGTGGACCCGGCCCGCGAACGGCGCGACGTTGCGGCGGGCGCAGCGCACCGCCGCCGGGTCGATGTCGGCGGCGTGCAGTTCGGGACCGCCGAGAGAGGCGGCCAGCGCGGCGCCGACGGCGCCCGAGCCGCAGCACAGGTCCACCACGAGGGACGCGCCGCGCGCGAGCGCGACGGCTTGGTCGACCAGGAATTCCGTACGGCGCCGCGGTACGAAGACACCGGGGTCGAGGCCGATCCGCAGGCCGTGGAACTCGGCCCAACCGAGGACGTGTTCGAGCGGCAGTCCCGCGACACGCCGGTCCACCATCGCGGCGGCCTCGTCCGGGGTGCGGGCGACGGAGCGGATCAGTTCCGCCTCGTCCTCGGCGAAGACACAGCCGGCGGAGCGGAGCGCGGCGACCAGGGGGTCTGCCGCGTCGGGAGCATCAGGAGAGAGAGGAGGCATGAAGCCGAGGGCCTTTCGACGAACCGAAGGGCGCTCCCACGGCCACCGTCAGACGGCGACCGGATTGCCTGGAGAGGAGAGCACCCGACCTGACACAGCGGTAATGGGTCTCACCTCCTCGACGGCTCGACGGCCGAGTCGTCCTCGGCCGGGACGGCCACCTTACAGGAACGATCAGTGGACGGGCGGGAGCATGCGACCGTCGTGCGACGACCGCTCGCCACCGGATTCACTCGGGTCGACATGGGTGACTCTCGCCCCTCCTGTCCCAAGTTGTACTATGCAACCAGGGCAGGTCAGGGAGGTCCCGTCATGGCATCCGCAGGATCCGGTGAACACGCCGTCGGAACGGGGACACCGGCCGACGACGTGCCGGCCGACGACGCGGTGGAGATCATCCAGCGGGAGATGACCGTCTTCGCCCGGCGGGCCCGCGCCTCGGCGGGACGCATGCATCCCGAGCTGTCGCTGGTCTCGTACACCCTCCTCGGACATCTGGAGGAGGTCGGCGGCTGCCGGGCCACGGACCTCGCCGCGCACTACGCGCTGGACAAGTCCACGGTCAGCCGCCAGGTGGCGGCACTGGAGCGGGCCGGGCTGGTCGAGCGGCGCATGGATCCCGAGGACCATCGCGTCCAGGTGCTGGACCTGACGGCCGCGGGCACGGAGATCCTCTCCCAGGTGACCCGGAGCCGCCGGTCGGCGTTCCGCGAGCGGCTGGCGGGCTGGCCCGATGAGGACCTCGCCCGCTTCGCCGCGTATCTGCTGCGCTACAACGCCACGGCCACCGCCCGCGACACCACCCCGAACCGGGCCACGACGGACTGACCCGGCACGTTCAGTGGTGCCACCCGTTCGGCGGTGTCATCCCACGCCCGCGGTCCGGTCGTCGCCCAGGTGCCCGGGCACCCGCGCGGCCATGAAGCGGACGTTGCGGCGCAGCCGGAATCCCAGCGACTCGTAGAGGCGGATGGCGCCGGTGTTGCTCGCGGCGGTGTGCAGGAACGGGGTCTCACCGCGCTCCCGGATGCCGTGGGCGACGGCCAGGATCAGCCGGGTGGCAAGGCCCTCGCCGCGATGGCCGGGATCCGTGCAGACCGCGCTGATCTCGGTCCAGCCCGTCGGGTGGAGCCGCTCGCCGGCCATGGCGACCAGGGCTCCGTTCCGGCGGATCCCGAGATACGTGCCGAGCTCGACCGTGCGCTGCTCGAAGGGGCCCGGCTGGGTCCGTTCCACCAGGTCCAGCATGTCCGGCACGTCGGCGGGGCCGAGCCGCACCGCCTCGGCGTCGGGCGCCGCGTCCAGTCCGTCGTCCACGAGCTGGACTCCGTCGAGGCTGAAGATCACTTCCCAGCCGTCCGGGGTCCGCCCGTCGAAACCGGCCAGCGGAACCTCGCCCCCGGGGCCCACCAGTACCGCCAGATCCGCCCAGTCCGCCGGCCCGGGATCGTCGGGAAGCGCCAGCCAGGGAGACACGTCCAGGGGGTAGCGCAGCACCCGTCCGCGCCGTTCGGCGAAGTGCGCGTGGGGCCCGGTGAGGGAGCCGAGCGCCGGGTTGTCGAGAGGGTGACGGCCGGCGGTGGTCCCCTGCGTCTCCGGGCCCTCGAACCGTGTGGAGACGTACGCCTCGGTCATCTGCTCCCTCACTCTCCTTCGCGTTGGTCACCGGTCACCGTGACACCGCTCACCGTCTGTGCGTGTACGGGCCACCGGAGTCCGCTCCAGAGGCAAGGAAGATCCGGGCGCGGCTATTCCCGGTCGCGGGAGAGTTCATACGCACGCAATGATCGGCGGCCGGTACCGGCTCGGAGCACGATCCATGTGCGCGTACCGTTGAATGGTCAAGCAGCGTGCGCCGGGACACCGACCCGCGCCCGTACCACCGTCACCCTCGATCCGCCGGCCGACCGCCGTCGCCGGCGACCACGCTCGATCGTCGCCGACGACCACGCTCGATCCGCGGGCCGTCGTCCCCCGCGGTCCTGGAGGCACCACCCGTATGAACGTCACGCGAGGCTTCACCGGCCGCCCGCGCGTCCACAACGCCGGACTGCCGCCGGGACAGTACGACGCCGGCGACGACTGGCCCGTCCTGTCCGCCGAGGTGACCCCGGACCTGGCGCCCGCCGACTGGACCCTGCGGATCGACGGCCTGGTGGCCGAACCGCGGACCTGGGACTGGGAGCAGGCGCACGCGCTGCCCGCCTCGTCGTACGAGGGCGACATTCACTGCGTGACGAGCTGGTCGAAGTTCGGGGTGCGGTTCGGGGGCGTGTCACTGGACACGTTCCTGGAGGCCGTACGACCCGATCCGGCGGCCACGCACGCGGTCGCGTACGCGCACACCGGGTACACCGCGAACCTGCCGCTGGCCGACCTCACCGGCGGTCGCGCGTGGATCGTGTGGGAGTACGACGGGCGCCCGCTGCCTGCCGAGCACGGCGGCCCGGCGCGGCTCATCGTGCCCCATCTGTACTTCTGGAAGAGCGCCAAGTGGATCGCGGGCATCAGGATCCTCGACCGCGACGAGCCGGGATTCTGGGAACAGAACGGCTACCACGCCCGCGGCAACCCCTGGGAAGAGCAGCGTTACTCCGGTGACTGAGACCATGACCTTCGTACCGCCGACACGGTTCGCCGTGCCCGGACGCATCGCGGTGGACACACAAACGGCCACCACCTGGCAGACCGCCACACTCACCGAGATCCGGCCCGAGACCCCGCACGCGGCCACCTTCCGGTTCGCCGTTCCCGCGTGGGCGGGACATCTGCCCGGCCAGCATCTGATGCTGCGGCTCACCGCCGGGGACGGATATGTGGCGCAGCGCCACTACTCCATCGCGTCCTCCCCCGACGACACCGGCCACATCGAACTGACCCTGGACCACGTCGACGGCGGTGAGGTCTCCGGCTGGTTCCACACCGTGGCCCGGCCCGGCGACTCCGTCGAGGTCCGCGGTCCGAACAGCGGCTTCTTCGCCTGGCCCGGGGACCGGCCCGCGCTGCTCGTCGGAGCGGGTTCCGGCGTCGTACCGCTGATGTCGATGCTGCGACACCACCGAGCGCGGGCCCTGGACGTACCGCTGCGCCTTCTGGTCTCCGCGCGCAGCCCCGAAGAGCTCATCTACGCGCGGGAGTACGGTGCCGAAACCACAGCCGTGTTCACGCGCGCGGCCCCGGCCGGTGCGCCCGTCGGACGTATGACCGCCGCACATGTGGCGCCACTCCTGGCTGAACAGCCGCCCGGTGGGTGGGAGACCTACATCTGCGGTTCCAACGGATTCGCGGAACACGCCTCACGCCTGCTGGTCGAGGCAGGCCAGCCGGTGGACCGAATCCGGATCGAACGGTTCGGCTGAGGTCTGGTGTCGGGTGGCGGGTGTCGAGTCGGGGCTGCGTGAGCCGTGGGGGAGATTCACCAGGAGCACGCCTCGTCGGACGGTGGGCTGACAGGCGAGCGACGCCACATGCCGCGACGCCGAACGCCGCTTCCACAACGACACCATGAACGCGCTGGCGGAGCCTGCCGCGTGAGGGGTCGGCCGGGTCAGTCCCAGTCGGACGTCGGCTGGTCCACTCGGCCACCTTGGTGCGGTGCGGGGATGTGGTCCGGGGCGCCGGCGGGTAGCTCGGCCACACACTTCGGCGAGCAGGCGTTGACCAGCAGAGGTAACACGTCGGTGGCCACGCGCCGCGAGATCCACACCTGATGGAGTCCACCGGGCACGATCGGACCGTCACAGACACTGCAACCGCGGATGGCCGTGGCGCCCCGGCGCCGCGGTTCGAGGTTTCCCAGATCACCTTCCACAGCCGAGCCCGCGGAAGACACAAGTCGTGGAAACGGCGCTCGCAGCTTGTAGTTGCCGAACAACGCGCGCGTGCTCACCGTGCTACGGGTCAGCTTCCGGCATCGGGTGATCTCGTACGGGAACCAGTGCAGCCGGTAGGAGGTGTAGGGGGTGAACTCCTCCAGGCCGCTCATGGCACCGATCTCGGGTGGGATCCGGACGAGGTTGCTGCCGTAGAGCACGAGGTGCCTGACGGCGGTGAGCTTGGCGATGCTCGGCGGCAAGGTGATGATCTGTCGCCGCTCTTGGGGGCTGAGCTCGATCAGCGGGCGGAACTCCTCACGTCCGTCGGCGGCGGCCTCGTCGACCATGTCCAGCAAGCGCCGCCAGCCTGGCGCGGAGGTGTCCTGCCGTTCGGCGTGGAAACCGACCCGAGCCCGCGGGCGCGGCCTGCCCTGGTCGAGGCACGAGCACGCATCGACCTTTCGGGGCCCGCCCGCGCCAAGCGCCTGACCTGACGTGTCGCCCCAGCGGTTCACGAGGAGCCGCGGCTCTCCCTCGTCCGTCATGGCGCCAAAATACGGAAGGTGTCCGGATCCGTCACGGTGAATAAGTGGGTTCGAAAAACACCCAGTTCAACGCTTGGTCGGCGAAGTCGACGCCGCCGTGGGGGCGGGGCAAGAGGAGCGGGTGGCATCGAGCCCGATGCTCAGACCAACGCGGGGCGCTCTCGCCAGGGCGCTGTCAGCGGGTCACTGCCACCGATCCCACGATCAGCAACCCGACTCCCATGAATCCGAACTGGAGCCTCATACGTTCAAGGCTCGTCCAGGGCGTGCCCCATCGCGTCCTGTGCGTGAACATCACATCCGCCCAGTCCCACACCCAAATGTCCGCGCCGCGATAGCCGCATGCCACCACGATGAAAGCGCAGCCCGCGATGAGGGCGAGCACCCCCTGAATCAAGCCGTCCCCCCACCTCACCGGTATCGTCACTGCCGCGGCATTGTCGCAGGTGGCGCCGGTTGACGCGCTCCGGGCAAGTCACCAGGATGCGCGTCATGCTGCAGCTCAGCGCGCGAGCCACCCACGACGGCCAGGGCCAGCGATGGGTTCCGCCGAAAAGTAATGAACCGTCGCTCGCGGGCTCGCCGTGCCAGTGTGAGGGCGTGGCGAAGATCGAGACGACAGATGTGCCTGCGGCCGGGCGCCGGGGCGGGCGTGGACTTCTCTACGCCTACCGGGTGCGTGGGCTCGGCCGCAGCGCCGTGGTCCTCTGGATCGGCGGTGAGGACGACGAGCCCGACCACGTGCTGGCGTTGCCGGAAGGTGATCACTTTCGGGTGCCGTTGTTCGCGACAGTTCGGCAGGCGCGGATGTACGCGGACCGACGGGGGCGGAGGCTCGCCTGTCCTGAGGCCGACACCCTGGAGCTCGGCCGTGTCCAGCGTTGGCTGGAGAATCCAGCACGCCGGAATGTCCCCTCGGGTGCGCTGCTGGAGGCCTGGAACTTCTTCGAAGACCTGGCCGGAGGACTCGGTGAAGTTCACCGGCTGCCTCCGCAGAACGCGGTGCATGACAGCGCCTACGAGAAGCTGTTCGGAGGCGAGTGCTCCACATGGACACCCACAGAGCGACGGGCTGTTCTGGAACTGGTCACTGCCGGTGTGGAGTTGTGGAACTCCTGCCCATCGATCGTCAAGCCCCGCTCGAACACTTCCTTCGGCCGTGGGCGGGGTACTTCGGGAGACCTGTGATCCCCCGCTTCGCATCCGTCCTGCCGATCGTCGAGCACACGCATCCCGACGCCGGCACCTCGCCTCGGCGGCTCCGGATCTCCGCTCGCTGGTAGCCTCTGCACGCGCTGACCTGCGCAGCCGTCCTGGAAATCTGTCCTGCGGCTCCGTTCTTCGGAAGAGTGACGTGATCAAGCGGGTGCACATGACCGCCGGAGTGGTTTTGGCTGCAGTCATAGCCTTGTCCGGGTGTGGTGCCACGAAATCGGGCCAGGCGAAGTCCACTCCGCGGCCCTCGCCGACGGCGACGTCCGGCAGCCCGCTCGGCACCCCCGGTGCCGACTCCGCGTCAAGTACCGGTGAAAGCGGCGGCACTCAGCGTTCCACCCCCACGGCGTCCCCCTCCGTCACCGCCCGGCCCCTGAAGGCCGGCACCGCCCTGCTCACGCACTGTGCGAACGAGGACGACCCGTACGTGACCGTCGAGGTCAGGAATCCGAACAGTCGCGAGGGCCTCTTCGCCGTGAAAGTCCACTACAAGAACGCGGACGGATTCACCATGAGCGAGAGCTACGACCAGGTGTCCGTGTCCGCGAAGGGCAGGACAAGGCTCCGGGTGGCCGTCGCCAGCATGGGCCCCCTGGACGAGATCGCTCGCTGTGAGGTCGTTCCACGGGCCTCCGTCGTACGCTGACGGACCGCTCTGGTGGGTGCGCCCACGTGGCCGTGGCGGGCCCGCGAGGGCGGACGTACGGTGTGATCATCCTCGTTCGCGTGCCGAAAGGTGGTCCCTGATGGCCCTGTTCGACCTCCCGCTCGACGAACTCCGCTCCTATCGCAGCGCGTCCACCGAGCCCGAGGACTTCGACTCCTTCTGGGCCAGAACGCTCAAGGAAGCCCGCGAACACGACCTCGCCGCCCGCTTCGAGCCGGTCGGGATCCCGCTGAAGACGGTCGCGGTCCACGACGTCACGTTCGCCGGGTTCGGCGGACATCCGATCAAGGGCTGGCTGACCGTGCCGGCGTGGGCGAACTCCCCGCTGCCTACGGTCGTCGAGTTCATCGGGTACGGCGGCGGGCGCGGACTCCCGCACACGCATCTGCTGTGGGCGTCGGCCGGCTTCGCGCACTTCGTGATGGACACGCGCGGCCAGGCGAGCGTGTGGGGCGGCGGTGACACCCCGGACCCGGTGGGCAGCGCGCCCGCCTTCCCGGGGTTCATGACGCGAGGGATCGAGGACCCGGAAACCTACTACTACCGACGGCTGTTCACGGACGCGGTGCGCGCCGTGGAGGCTGCCCGCTCGCATCCGCTGGTCGACCCGGCGCGGGTGGCCGCGCTCGGCGGGAGCCAGGGCGGCGGCATCACCATCGCGGTCGGCGGTCTGGTGCCCGACCTGGTGGCGATCGCCCCCGACGTCCCGTTCCTGTGCGACTTCCCGCGCGCCACGACCCTCACGGACCGCGCCCCCTACCGCGAGATCGGCAACTACCTCAAGACCCACCGCGGTCGCACGGAACAGGTGTGGCGCACCCTCTCCTACTTCGACGGGGTGCACTTCGCGGCGCGCGGCCGGGCACCCGCCCTGTTCTCGGCGGCGCTCGAGGACCAGACCTGTCCGCCGTCGACGGTCTTCGCGGCCTTCAACGCCTGGGGGAACGCGGACAAGGAGATCGAGGTGTACGACTTCAACGACCATGAGGGCGGCGGCCCTTACCAGCAGGCGGCGCAGCTGCGCTGGCTGCCCCGGCGCGTCTGAGGCCGGCGATGGACACGACCGCGGCGGCCCGGCGCTTCGTCCGGGTGTGGGAGCGGGCCTGGGCGGCGCACGACGTCGAGGCGATCCTGGAGCTGTACGCGGACCACTGCGTCCACCGGTCCATGCCGTTCCGCGAGCCCCATCACGGCAGGGACGAGCTCGCCGCGTACCTCCGCTGGTCCTTCGAGTCCGAGAACACGACCGACGTCCGCTTCTCCGAACCGATGGTCGGCCAGGACGGGCGGGCGGTCGCCGAGTTCCGCGTCCTCGCGCAGGAGGACGGCCGCCCCACGACCCTCGCGGGCTGTGTCCTCGTCCGCTTCGACGCCGCGGGCCTGGCGGTGGAGACACGGGACTACTGGCACAGCACCCAAGGGTCCGTACCCGCTCTTCCGTGGCGGACGGCCTAGTACCGCGACGGCTTCCGCCGTGACTGCCGGCGCCAGGAAAAGGGACGTCGACAATCCGTATTCCTGTCGACCGGAGACTCCTTTCTTCTCCTTGGCCAAAAGGACTTACGGGCGGCCGAAAACCGGGCTTTAACCCCGCTCCAAGCGGCCCCGATCTAGACATTCAGGGGCACATTCCGGCCCGGGGCGCCATAGATCCTTGCCCCATGCAGCCGCCTTGCAGGATCTTCATGGGGAAAGCCCGAGACAAGACGACGGAAGGATCGCACGGAGGCAGAAAGGCACCGTATTTGCAAGCCTTCACGCGTCCGGCCGTGTCGTGCTCTCCCCGTTAAAATATTGAAAGAAGGAGAAGTTGTGATCTCAAGGACGATGAGGGTAGCCCGTTCCGTGGCCGTGGCGGCGGTGTCCACCCTGGCCGTCACGATGGCCATGCCCACCGGCAACGCGTTCGCCATCGACCACATCGAGTGCCGTGGCGGGGCGGACTACCTGAAGATCTGGTCGCACCTGGACGGGAGGTCCAGCGTGGACTGCTACGCCAACAAGGGCCGGACCAACTTCGGCTCCTGGTGGGTCGACCGCATTTCGACAGGCAACAACGATCTCATCTACTACGACGCGAACGGCGACTCCGTGCGCATCAACCGGTGGACCGACATCACTTTCCCGAGCCGTCCCCCGCTGGTCAAGGACATCGAAATCCTCTAGGGGACGATCAGGAAACTCCCCAGGAGGGTCCGCACTGACGCGCGCCCTTCCCGGATATGAATTCGTCCCGCGTGGAATTGAATTCCACACCGGGATCAACCGAATTCTCTCCGGGTTATCGATACAGGTCGCGCGGTTTTCGCGCGGCCTGTATCGGCCTGTTCCCGTGTCATTCCGGGTCATTCCGGGGGCACGATCACGGGCGTGCGGGGAGAAGAGCGATCTCCACCGATGACGACTCGGTCGTGTCAGAAGAGGCCGGCCCACTGCGCGTCAACGCTCCAGGTGCTCGCTCCCGCCGCGTAGTCGGCGCAGAGCGCGGCCACCTCGTCCCGCCCGCTCAGCACACAGCGGTAGTGGTGTTCCATCGAGCCTTCCCGGTGTTCGACGGCGAAGCCGTCCGTGGCGAGGCCCGCGTTGGGGCCGTGGCCGACCTGAAGGAAGTGGCCGCTGCGCCGCTCCAGGATCAGGAACCAGTTCTCCGCGGACAGTCGGCGCACGGCGCGGTCGATCACCTCGGGGTCCGCGTCCTCCACCTTCAGCCCGACGCACGGCCGAAGGCTCAGCCCGTCGGCCCCGCGCTGCGCGGGCGGACGGTGCAGCACCTGGGCCTGCGGGTCGAGGCAGACCAGACCGTGCCGGCCGGCGAGGGCCACCACCTCGGGTGCCGTGTCGTCGGCCCGGCTCCAGGACATCGGCATGATCACATGCGCGGCGGAGACGTCGAGGCCGGCCGCCCAGGGGGACGCCTCCGTCCGCGCGTCGTCGTCCGCCGCGGTCGAGAGCCCGGGGAACCGGTCGGTCAGTTCCCGGTGGAAGGCGGCCACGGCCTCGTTCGCCGCGACTCCGGCACCGGTCAGGTCGCCGTCGCACAGCCGCTCGTACGTGCGCGTGGCGTCGGCGACCGAGACGCGCCCGGACTCGAACCACACCGCAAGGTCAAAACTCACGTCGCCTCCATCCACCGAACCTGACGCGGCGAGACTACGGCCGACCCTGACAACGCCTCCCCCGCATCGGCGTATTGGGGCACCCGCTATGCCGACGCCCCGCGTGCGCCCGACGCCCCGCCGCCTGCCCGCTCTCCGCCGCCCGTCGGCGCATCGAGGAGTTCCAGCTCCTCCGGGGCGAGCCGCAGGGCGCCGGCCGCGATGTTCTCGTCGAGGTGGGCCGGGTCGGCCGTGCCCGGGATGGCCAGGACGTGGGGCCCGCGGTGGAGGGTCCAGGCGAGCCGCACCTGGGCCGGCGTCACGCCGTGGGCGCGGGCGACCGTGCGGACCCGTTCGTCCCGCTCCTGTCCGGCCGCCGCCTCCCTGCGCAGTCCTGAGACCGCGAAGAACGGGACGAAGGCGATGCCGAGCTCGCCGCAGAGATCCACCAGTCCGCTCTCGTCGGCCCCGCGCGCGTCGAGCCCGTAGGAGTTCTGCACGCAGACGACCGGACCCATGGACCGGGCCTCGGTGACATGCTCGGGGCCCACGTTGGAGAGGCCCAGGTGACGGATCAGACCCGCCTCGCGCAGTTCGGTGAGCGCCCCGAAGTGCTCGGCGACGGAGTGCGTGTCACGACCGTTCCGGCGCAGGTTCACCACGTCGAGATGGTCCCGGCCGAGCTGCCGCAGGTTCTCCTCCACCTGACCGCGCAGTTGGTCGGGGCGGGCCATGGCGTACCACTCGCCGGACGGGTCGCGGCCCGGCCCGACCTTGGTGACGACGACCGCGTCGTCCTGGCGGGACGACAGCGCGCGGTTGATCAGCTCGTTGGCCGAGCGCAGCGGTGAGAAGTAGAAGGAGGCCGTGTCGATGTGGTTGACGCCCTGGTCGATCGCCCGGCGCAATAGGTTGACCGCGAGGTCGCGGTCGATCGGCGGGCCGTCCGAGTTCCCGGCCATGCCGTTGCCAGTCAGTCGCATCGCTCCGTAGCCGATCCGGTTGACCTCCAGGTCGCCCAGTTTCCAAGTCCCCGCGGCCGCCGCGCTCACTGTGCACCGTCTCCTCTCGTCCCGGGCCTGGGTGGACGGTCGTCTCACCCTCCGGCCGGAGCCAGGAGTATGCGGCGGCCACGAGGCGTGCCGACAGAGGTGCGGGCCGGGCGAATTGTCACACTCGATTCGGGAACGAACCGTCCCTGCACGGCCGTTGAACCTCCTGAGAGAGCATCGGATGGACTTGCTGCCGCATCCCCTGGGAGCTGCTGCCAGACGTTCCCTTGGACCTGCTGCCAGACCTTCCCTTGGGCCGGCTGACACACGTTCCCTTGGACCTGCCGACAGACCCTCGGTCCGGGGCCCGCGCGATCGGCGTCCGGCCGGGGACTTTCGGACACGATGGGTCGGGTGGGTCTCGCGATCTCGCGGCCCCGCAGGCAGGGGTGCGCCGAGATGCGTGACCGGTCGGGCGGACCCACGCATCGCCCTCGGCCCAAGGATGTCCGCACGCGAGGACGCCGGGGGCGGAGCCCTCCGGGCGCGGCGCGGGGCGATCGGGAGCGCGGGCGGAATTCGGCCGAAGTCCCCGGACGCTCTTTGCTAGTGGTTTAGACCAATGCTACATGTGGTGGCGCACCGAGCTCACACGGCTACTTCATGTCACCATGCAGGAGGCGCGGACATGGCCCGCACCACCCATCCGACCGACCACGAACCGCTCTACGCGCGGATCGCCGCACAGCTGCTCGGCGAGCTGCGTGACGGGATCATTCCGCCCGGCGAACGACTGCCGGGGGAACGCGAGTTGGCCACTCGTTTCGGCGTCAGCCGGGAGACCGTACGGCAGGCGCTGCACATGCTGCGGCGCGACGGCCAGGTCTCCACCGACCGACGGGGCAGCCATGCGACGCTGTCCGGCACCGGAGCCGAACACGTCCCGTCCCTCGACTTCCCCGTCGGCGCGCACACCGGAGAACCCGAGGGGTGCCGCCGGACCACCGTGACCTGGGAGACTCCCCCACCGGAACACGCGAAGGCCCTCGGACTCGCCCCGCGGCGGGCGACGTTGGTCCATCGCTACGAGTCGGCCGCGACCGACGGAAGCGGACTGCGCTCGGCCGTGACATCGTTTTCCGCCATCGCCGTGACCGAGGTGGAGGAGCTCGCCCGCTACCGCGACCGGGCGGACGGCCACGCCTCGGCACAACTCTCACGCGCCTACGACTGGATGCGCAAGGCGGGTCTGACCCTGCACCACCGGGACGCGATCACCAGACTCCCGCAGTCCGTACGGGTCACCCGCCGCGTGCACGACCAGTACGACCGCCCCCTGGAAATCACCGATCTCACCGTGGACGCCCAACAGGACGCCCTGGTCTACGAGTTCACGCTGCCGGCGGCCACGTGAGCACCGGGGGCGGGGAACGGCGTCACACGCCGCCACCGGGCGCTCCCGGGGTGTCCTCACGTGTGGCCACGACCATGCGGGCGCGCGGACTGCCGTCCCGTCGGCGGCCGAACTCGTTCAGCGCGTGAAGCTCCGTCCGGAATCCGGCCCGCGCCAGCTCCCGCTCGACGTCGCCGAGCCGGAACGTGCGGTAGTACATGACGAAGGTCGGACGCCGGACGGCGTTGCGCACCCGCATCACCGTGTCGAAACCCAGCAGGGCCCAGTACCAGGGTGAGTCGGCCCGTGGCGGGGCCATGATCGGGAAGGCGAAGCGTCCGCCCGGGCGCAGGACGGCGCGGACGCCGGAGAACAGGCCGGGCAGCTCACGTGGCAGAAAGTGCCCGAAGGCGCCGAAACTCACGACGAGGTCGAACTCCGGCCCGAAGGGCAGGGCGCGGGCGTCCGCCCGGACGAAGGCGACCGACGGCGCCCCGCTCCCGCCCGCCGGGGACGCCTGTTTCCCCGTCCCGAGCCGCGAGCGTCCGACCGCGAGCATGCCCGCGCTGATGTCGACCCCGGTGACGCTGTCCCGGCACAGATCCCGCAGGACCTCCACGCCCGCGCCGGTGCCGCAGCAGAGGTCGAGCCCGGTGGCGAACGGCCCCATCGGTTCGAGGGCGCTCCCCACGGCTTCGAGGATCGCGTCCGGGGTCCGGAACGGCGTGTGGTCGAACTTGGGCGCGAGCAGGTCGTAGCCGTGCTCGATCGACGAGAGAGCCTGCACGGCCAGCTCGCGGAGGGTGGGACCCTGCGGGGTGAACATCCCGCCGAGCTTAGGACCTGTCCGGCCGGTCAGGGTGGAGGATGCCGACGGCGCCATGAGGGGGACGGCGGCCTGTGGGGCAGCGGGCGCCGGGTGCGCTCATCTATCGTCCGGGGCATGACCTCGTTCCGCCCCGCCCCCGCCTGGCTGGCCGACGCCGTCTTCTACCAGATCTATCCGCAGTCGTTCGCCGACTCCAACGGTGACGGCATCGGCGACTTCGCCGGAATCACCGAACGCCTCGACCATCTCGCGTGGCTGGGCGTCAACACCGTATGGCTCAATCCGTGTTTCGAGTCCCCGTTCGGGGACGCCGGGTACGACGTCGCCGACTATCTGCGCGTCGCACCCCGCTACGGAACGGCCGACGACCTCGCCCGTCTCGTCGACGCGGCGGGCCGGCGCGGCATCCGTGTGCTCCTCGACCTCGTGGCGGGCCACACCTCCGACCAACACCCCTGGTTCCGGGCCGCACTGGACGATCCGGCCGACGACCGCTACATCTGGGCGCCCGAGGGACAGGCCCCGGACGGCTTCGTCCCCTCCCCCGGAACCCGCCCGGGGGCTTACCTGCCGAACTTCTTCGCGTTCCAGCCCGCCCTCAACTTCGGTTACGGGCGCGCCCGTCCGGACGAACCCTGGCGCCTGCCGGTCGACGCACCGGGTCCGCGCGCCAACCGGGCCGCACTGCGGACGGTGATGGACCACTGGCTGGGCCTGGGCCTGGCCGGCTTCCGCGTGGACATGGCCGCCTCGCTCGTGAAGGACGACCCGGACAAACGGGAGACGGCCGCGATCTGGACGGAGTTGAGGCGCTGGCTGGACGGCGCGCATCCGGAGGCCGTGCTCCTCTCGGAATGGGGCGAACCCGAGGTGTCCGTCCCGGCCGGGTTCCACGCCGACTTCTTCCTCCAGTTCGGCGGCCCCACCGACGGGCTGGCCCTGCGCTCGCTGTGGAGCAACGGCGAGGGCACGGTCAACGAGTCCTGGGACCCGCTCGACTGCTTCTTCGACGCCGAGGGTCGCGGCTCACCGGGCCCGTTCCTGGAGGCCTGGCGCAAGGCCACCGGCGCGGTCGGCAAGAGCGGGTTCATCGCGCTGCCGACCGCCAACCACGACTTCTCCCGTCTCAACTGCGGCCCCCGCACGGCCGGTCAGCTTCCCGCCGCGTTCGTCTTCCAGCTCACCTGGCCGACCCTTCCGGCGATCTACTACGGCGACGAGATCGGCATGCGCTACGTTACCGGACTGCCCGAGAAGGAGGGCAGCGTGCTGGGACCGCGCTACAACCGCGCGGGTTCCCGAACGCCGATGCAGTGGGACGACAGCCCCAACGCCGGTTTCTCCACGGCTCCTTCCGACCGGTTGTACCTCCCCCTCGATCCGTCCCCGGACCGCCCGACGGTCGCCGCACAGCGGGCCGACGACACCTCGCTCCTGCGTCTCGTACGCCGACTGGTCGCGCTGCGCACCGGGGCGCCGGAGCTGGGGGCGACCGGCTCGGTCGAGGTGCTGCACGCCGGATACCCGTTCGTGTACGTGCGGGGCGGCCGGTATCTCGTCGTGGTCAACCCACGCCGGGAACAGGCGAGTTGTCGTGTCGAGTGGACCTCCGCCGTCCGCTCCCTGGAATCGGACGGCGTCGGGATCGGCGCCGGAACGGTGAGCGCCCGCGGATTCGGCTACGGCGTCTTCGAACTCACCGGCTCGCGGCCCGGATCAGCCGCCCAGACGTAGCCCGGCGAGCCAGACGTCCGGGGTGTTCGGGACGGCTTCCGAGCGCGGGGCCGCCGACACGGACCGCTTCGTCCGCGCGCGGGGGGCGAGGAGCGCGCCGAGGGCTCTCCGGGCACGCCGCACCGGGGCGGACATCGCCGCCGGCGCGGCCGTACCGACGGCGGGGCCGGAGACGGGGCCAGGGACGGGGGCGGGGGCAGGGCTGGGGCTGGGGCTGGGGCTGGGGCTGGGGACAGTCAAGACCGGCGCAGCATCCGTCGCGCATACCCGGAGCGACACGGTCGTGGGGGCCTGGGCAGTCATGGGACGGAACCTCCTGGAGCGTCGGGACAGTGGCAGGGTCGCCCCCGGCCCGACAATGGCCGGGAGGCGCCTTCACCCCACCGACGAAGGGCCCCTACGCGGATCGACACTCCGCGAGCCGCTTCTCCAGAAATCTCCGCTCGGCCGCGTTCTCCACCAGTCCGAGGGCCCTGTCGTACGCCTCGGCGGCCTCCGCCGCGCGTCCGGCGCGGCGCAGCAGGTCCGCGCGGGTGGCGGGCAGCAGGTGGTAGGCGTCCAGCTCGCCCTCCGCCTCCAGTTCGGCGACCAGGGCGAGGCCCGCGTCGGGGCCTTCGGCCATGCCCACGGCGACCGCCCGGTTGAGCCGGACCACGGCGGAGGGCACGAAGCGCCGGAGCTCGCCGTAGAGGCCGGCGATGTCGGCCCAGTCGGTCTCCTCGGCCGTGGCGGCGGTGGTGTGGCAGGCGGCGATGGCGGCCTGGATCTGGTACGGGCCGGGGCGCCCGCGGCGCAGGGCGGTCTCCAGGAGTGCGGCGCCCTCGTCCGCCTCGGAGGTGTCCCAGGCGGTACGGTCCTGGTCCTCCAGGGTGACCAGGTCGCCGGAACTGTCGACGCGGGTGCCGCTGCGGGCGTCGTGGAGCAGCAACAGCGCGAGCAGCCCGAGGACTTCGGGCTCGTCGGGCATCAGACCGGCCAGCACGCGGGCCAGGCGGATCGCCTCGGCGGATAGGTTCGCGCGCACCAGATCGGCGCCGGCCCTGGCGGCGTACCCCTCGTTGAAGAGCAGATAGAGCACGCCGAGGACGCCGGTGGTGCGTTCGGGCAGGAGGTGCGCGGGCGGTACGCGGTAGGGGATGCCGGCGTTGTGGATCTTCCGCTTGGCGCGCACCAGTCGCTGTGCCATCGTCGCCTCGGGGACGAGGAAGGCGCGCGCGATCTCGGGCGTGGTGAGCCCGGCCAGGGTGCGCAGGGTGAGCGCCACCCGGGCCTCGATGGCCAGCGCCGGGTGGCAGCAGGTGAAGATCAGCCGCAGCCGGTCGTCGTGGACCCCGCTCTCCTCGTCGGGTTCCGGTGCGTACAGGTTGTACGGACCGTACGGGTCGTACGGTCCATCGTCGCGCGTCGACACCGCCACCTCCCGCAGCTTCCGCGCACCGACCGCCTCGCGGCGCAGCACGTCCAGGGCACGGTTGCGTGCGGTCGTGGTCAGCCAGGCGCCGGGGCGGCGCGGCACCCCGTCGCGCCGCCACCGGTCGAGCGCCTGGGCGAAGGCGTCCTGCGCGCACTCCTCGGCGAGGTCCCAGTCGCCGGTCACCCGGATCAGGGTGGCGACGACCTGGCCCCACTCCGCACGGAACGCGGCCGCGACCGCCTCCTCGACGCCGTCGTTCACTCCCAGAGCGGCCGCACCTCCACGGAGCCGCCGCCCAGCGCCGCCGGATGCCGGGACGCGAGCGCGATGGCCTCGTCGAGGTCGGCGACCTCGATGATGTCGATGCCCGCGACGTACTCCTTCGATTCGACGAACGGTCCGTCGGTGAGGAGGACTTCGTCGCCCTGGACCCGGACGGTGGTGGCGTCGGCGGCCGGGCGCAGCCGGGCGCCGCCCTTCGCGATGCCGCGCTCTCGCACCTCCTGGATGTACGAGGTGAACCGGGGGTCGTCGGCCATCTCCTCGGGGGTGAGTTCCTCGCCGTCGACCGGAGTGCAGATGAACAGGGCGTACTTCATGGCCGTGCCTCGCCGGCCGGCGGGCGGCCGGCGTCCGACGGCACCGAGATGTGCTGGTGCACGATCTGCCAGCGGTCACCGGCCGCGCGGTAGCCCGTGGTGACGCGTGTGGTGGAATCCAGTGTCGTGCCGTCCGCGAGCGGGGCGCGTACGCGCACCAGGGCGTGGCTGAAGGCGACGCTCTCGTCGATGCGCAGCCGGAAGTCGAGCACTTCGCGGTCGGCGGGGCCGGCGAGCGCCGCGAACCACTGTTCCTCCGCCTTGCGCAGGGCGTCGGCGCCGCTCTGTTCCATACCGCTCACGGGGTGGAAGACCTCGACGTCGGGGGCGTAGCAGGCCATGGCCCGGTCGAGGTCCCGTTCGCGCAGGGCCTCGGTGAGTTCGGCGTCGAGGCGGCGGATCTCCCCCGCGGCGTCCTCGTCGTCCCAGAAGGGGCGGACCTCCATGGCGCCGATGGTGGCGACCGGGTGCTTCGCGGCGGCCTCGATCGCCTCCTCCATGTCGGCGCAGTCGAGGATGTCGAAGCCGGCGACGTACTCCTTCGTCTCGGCGAACGGCCCGTCGGTGCGGAGCACTTCGCCGTCGCGTACGCGGACGGTGACCGCGTCGGCGGGCAGCCGGAGCCGGTGGCCGTGCAGGCGGACGCCGCGCTCGGCGCCCAGTTCCTCGACCCACGGTTCGACGGGCGCCATCCCGGAGGCGTCGGCGGTGTCGTCGCCGCAGACCAGCAGCATGTACTTCATGGTTCCTCCTGGTACTCATGAGCTTCCTACACCCCACCGACGGACGGCACTCCGGCGAATCGACAGGCGGCGAAATCTTTTTTCCCGAACGCCGTCAGAAGCGGGAGGCGCCGGGCCGTACGGGAAGGACCTGGACGCTGTTGCCGACGAAGCTGGTCTGCTGCGTGAGCTCCGACTCGGACACGGCGAGGTCCAGGTCGGGGAAGCGGGTGAACAGCCGTTCCAGGGCGATGGTGGCCTCCATCCGGGCGAGCGGCGCGCCGAGGCAGTAGTGGGCGCCGTGGCCGAGGGAGAGGTGGCGGACGGCGTCGGGGCGCCCGGGGCGGGTGACGTCGAACAGGTCGGCGTCCGGCCCGTGCGCCGCCCGGTCGCGGCCCGCTGCCGTATAGCCGGCGAGGACGGGCGTGCCCCGGGGGATGACGGTCCCGTCGACGGTCAGGTCCCGTACCGGATAGCGGAAGGGGAAATAGCTGACGGGGGCGTTCCAGCGCAGGGTCTCCTCGACGACGTCCCCCCAGCTCGCCTCGCCATCGAGGACCGAGTCGAGCTGGTCCCGGTGCCCGCACAGCGCTCGTACGGCGTTGGTGATCAGGTTCAGGGTGGTCTCGTGCCCGGCGATGATCATGAGTACCAGGGTGCCGATGAGCTCCTGCTGGCTGAGCCGGTCGCCGTCCTCGTCCCGGGCGGCGATCAGTGCGCTGGTGAGGTCGTCGCCGGGATTCTCGGCGCGGGCGGTCGCGACGGCGCTCAGCACGGCCACCAGTTCGCGGTTGGCGGCGACGGCCTGCTCGGGGCCGATGTCGGTGGCGACGACCTGGTTCGTCAGATGGTGGAGCCGGTCGCGGTACTCGGCGTCGACACCGAGGAGTTCGCCGATGACGCTCATGGGCAGCGGGAGCGCGAAGTGCTCGCGCAGGTCGGCCGCTCCCCCTCCAGCCTCGGCCGCCGCGTGCAGGCCGTCGAGCAGTCCGGAGGTCAACTCTTCTATGCGGGGCCGCAGTCGCTCGACGCGTCGCGCGGTGAACGCCTTGCTGACGAGGGACCGCAGCCGCCGGTGGTCGTCACCGTCGGCGGTGGTCATCCCCTGGACGGTGGCGAAGGTCATGAGCGGCCAGCCGGCGGCGATCCTCCCCTCGCGCAGGGCCGTGAAGTGCTGGGCCCCCTTGGCGACGTCGGGGTGGGCGAGGAACTCCTTCAACGCCTCGTGCCCGAGCACCACCGCGCCCTCCACCGCTCCGGGCAGCTCCACCGTCGCGACGGCGCCCCGCGCGAGCAGCCGCGCGTTGTCGGCGTGCGGGCAGCCGCCCGCGGGGTCCAGGCGGTGCGGTGTGACGGACGAGGTGTCCACCGTGTTCTCCTTGCTGCTGGGCCGGGTTGACGGTCGTACGACGCCAACAGGCCCCGTACGACGATCGATTGTGCCTGCTCACAGCAGCGTGCGCAGCAGCTCGGCGAAGCCCTTCGGGTGGGTCAGGTTGCCGTTGTGGCCACCGGGGAAGTGGACCGGCGCGACGCCGAGTCCGGCGGCCAGCTCCTCGGCGCAGCGGTAGTCGAACACCTGGCGTGGTGTGGTGCGTCCGGCCGCGGGGACGATGCGGACCGGTCCGCCGCGGAGCGCCGCGATCTCGTCCTGTCCGAGTTCGGCCCGGCTCATGGTCACGGCGTCGTGCGCGATGAAGAAGGTGAAGTTCGCCTCGCGGGACGCGTCCAAGGGGGCCGGTCTGACGCCCGGCTCGACGTCCTGGCGGGCCGGGTCGATGCCGAGGATCTCGCCGATCCTGCGCACTCCGGCGATCCAGCCCTGCTCGCGGAAGACCTCACGCATCTCGTCCAGCTCCCGCCGGGCGCGCAGCTTCTCGGCCTCGGGGAGCATGCCGGGGATGGCGGGTTCGTGGGCGACCAGGACGCTCAGCCGCTCGGGCCGTCGCCGGGCGAGACGGAGCCCGATGACGGCGCCCATGCTGCACCCGAGCATCAGCGCGGGCCCGTCGGCGAGGTGGGCCAGCAGCCGGTCCACGTCGTCCACGTGCTCGTCGAGCGTGGCGCCGCGGGCCGGGTCGTCGAGCACGCTGCGGGACAGCCCGCGCCGGTCGTACGTCACCACGGTGTACGCCTCGACGAGGTGGTCGACCATCGCGTCGCTGCGGTTGGCGTCGCCCTCGCCGCTCTGCGACACGAGCAACAGGGGCCCCTCACCTCGCACTTCGTAGTGGAGGGCGGCGCCGGGGACGGACAGTGAGCCGGTACGGGTGGCCTGCATGACGGGCTCCTCACATGGTCGCTCGCGGACACCCCTCGGTGTCGCGTCTCTTCTCGAAGATAATCCATCATTTTTGATGCATCAAGAGAGATGCATTATTCCTGATGCATCTTGCTTGATACGATCTCGAGCCATGAACGGAGCGGAACTCTTCCTTCTGGGCCGGACCCTGATGAAGATCGGCGAGGAGGCCATCCCCGCCGAGGGCGTGGGCCGACGGTCCACGAGCACCCGGTCCATGCTGATCGTGATGCTGGACGTGTACGCCAACCCCGACACCACGGTCGGCGAGGTCGCCGTCCGCACGGGCATGCCGCAGAGCGCCGTGTCGGCGTGCGTGGCGCGCCTCAAGGAGGCGGGCTCGGTCCTCACCGTCACCGACCCCGCCGACCGCCGCCGCTCCCTGATCCGGCGCGTCCCCGAGGTCACCGGCCGCCGGGCCGAGGTCGCGGCGACCCCGGTCGACGCCGCGCTGGGCGCCGCTCTCGGCACCGAGGACGACGCGGAGATCGCCGAGACGGTCGCCCTCCTGGAACGGCTCGCCGAACGGCTGTCGCCCGACGTTCTCGGGCGCCTGCGCTGACCCGGGCCCGGCCGGCCCATCAGCCCGGAGGGACATGACCGGGGCCCGCCGGGCCCGAAGGCTCCCTCCACGGGAAGCGGAATGCGCACCTGCCTCCTTACGCTCGTAGGGACACGTTTCCTTGGATCGCGTGGAACGCGGTCCCGGAGGTGACAGGCATGCGTGCCTCGCTGATGCAGCTTTCCGTGGACGACGCGGACTCCGCGGACGAGCGCCGCCACCGGGCGGCCTCGCTGGTCCGGGCCCGGGCCGGCGACGATCTGGTGGTGCTGCCGGAGCTGTGGGCGGCCGGCGCGTGGGCGTACGACCGCTGGGGGCACGACGCCGAGGGACTCGACGGCCCCACCGTGGAGGCCATGTCCGCCGCGGCACGCGAGGCCGGGGTCTGGCTGCACGCGGGGTCCATCGTCGAACGGGACGCGGACGGAACGCTGTACAACACCGCGCTGCTCTTCGACCGGGCAGGCGAGCTGCGCGGGTGCTACCGCAAGATCCACCGGTACGGGTTCGACACCGGCGAGGCGACCCTGATGGGCGGGGGCGACGCCATCGTCACCGTGCCCACCGACTTCGGGGTGATCGGCCTCGCCATCTGCTACGACCTGCGCTTCCCCGAACTCTTCCGGGGCCTGCTCGACGCGGGCGCCGAGCTGATCGCGATACCCGCCGCATGGCCGGCGGCGCGGCTCACCCACTGGCAACTCCTCACGCGGACAAGGGCATTGGAGGAGCAGGTCTTCCTCCTGGCGTGCTGCGCGACGGGCACGCACGGCGGAATGCGGCAGGGCGGACACAGCGTGGCCGTCGACCCGTGGGGAACCGTCCTCGGCGAGGCCGGCACCGCGGAGGACACCCTGACGGTGGACCTCGACATGGCCCAGGTCGCGCTGATGCGCGCCGAACTCCCCGTCCTGCGCGACCGCGTGCTCGCCATCGAGGCTCCCCGGCCGCGGTGAATCCGGCCGCGAACCAGGCGGACCGAGGCGCTTCGGAAGCTGGTTGATCCGGCGCCCGGCCCAGCGGGTCGAGGCGCTCGGGAGCCGGCAGATCCCACGTCAGGGCGGGCAAGGGGTTCCGGGCATACGGCAAATCCGGTGCCCGGCCCAGCGGATGGGGGCGCCCGGGAACCGGCGAATCCCACGTCAGACCGGGCAAGGAGTGCCGCGCACACGGCGAATCCGGCGCCCGCCCCAGCGGATCGGCGCAACCGGGAGCCGGCGGATCCCGCCGCGGATCGGGCCGGGATGGCGCCGCGGCGTGGGCGCCTGCCAGCCGGGGCGTGGGCGCCCGTCAGCCGGGGCGCGTGCCCCGGCGCCGTTCACCGGGCTCCCGATCCGCCGAGACGCGGATCACATCCCCGTCACCCCAACCCGTGCTACTGTGCGTACAGCACTCGTGTACGCCTCTTCCTTCAGGCGCCGGTGCCAGTTCCTTTCTCCCGCCGCCACACCGTCGATTCCGACGGGCGGACCGGCTTCTCGGCACCACCTCCCGCACACCACCGGGGACTTCTCCCGTCGTGTCCGAGGTGATGTTCCCGCCGCACCGAGGCGCGCCCCGCGCCCTCTCATCGCGGCCTCCCCCCTCCCTCACGCATGCCCATGCGATCCCGTCCCCGAGAGGACAACATCCCATGACCACCACACTCGAACACCCCCCAGTACAGGAGCGGCCCGAGGCCCGGACCGTCGCCGGTGTCCTCGACATCGACGGCAACGGGAAGGGGCACCTTCGCTCCGCGAACCTCCTGCCCTCACCCGACGACCTCCAGGTGTCCACCGCGCTGATCCGCCGTCACGGCCTGCGCAAGGGCGACACCGTGGAAGGGGTTCGCGGCGGGCCCCGGACCCTCACCGAGGTCGAGCGGATCAACGGCCGCGGCCCCGAAGAGCCGCGCCGCCGCCCGCACTTCGGCGACCTCACCCCGCTGCACCCGCGTGACCGGCTCCGGCTGGAGCACCCGGCGAGCGGTCTGAGCGGACGCGTCATGGACCTGGTCTCGCCGGTCGGCAAGGGCCAGCGCGGCCTGATCGTCGCCCCGCCGAAGACCGGCAAGACGGTCCTGCTCCAGCAGATCGCCGCCGCCGTGGCCGGCAACCACCCCGAGTGCCACCTGATGGTGGTGCTGCTCGACGAACGTCCCGAGGAAGTCACCGACATGCGGCGCTCCGTACGCGGCGAGGTCTACGCCTCCACCTTCGACCGGACGCCCAAGCAGCACATCGCGCTCGCCGAACTGGTCGTCGAACGGGCCAAGCGGCTCGTCGAAGCGGGCCAGGACGTCGTGATCCTGCTCGACTCGCTCACCCGGCTGTGCCGCGCGCACAACAACGCGGCCGCCGCCGGCGGGCGCACCCTCAGCGGCGGAGTGGACGCCGCCGCGCTCCAGGGCCCCAAGCGGCTCTTCGGCGCGGCACGCCTCGCCGAGGAGGGCGGCTCGCTCACCATCCTCGCCACCGCCCTGGTGGAGACCGGCTCCCGCGCCGACGACTACTTCTTCGAGGAGCTCAAGAGCACCGGCAACATGGAGCTCCGGCTGGACAAGACCCTGGCCGCCCGACGGGTCTTCCCCGCGGCCGACATCACCGGCTCCGGCACCCGCCGCGAGGAACTCCTGCTGTCGGCGGCCGAGTCGACCGCCGTACGGGGGCTGCGCCGCGCCCTGCTGACGCGTGACGGCCAGTCGGGTCTGGAGACGCTCCTGGAGCGGCTGCGCGCCACTCCGGACAACGCGACCTTCCTGCGCCACATCCAGCCGACCCTGCCGTCCTGACCCTCGCCCCGCGTTCGGCCCACCCGCCGTCCCGGCCCCCGCTCCACACCCACCCCACCCTGCCGTCCGGACCCCTGTTCCACATCCGGCCCACCCCGCCGCCCTGACGCCCGCCGCCCTGACCCCCGTTCCGCATCCGGCCCCCGCCGCTCCGACGCCCGCCCCGACGCCTGCCCTTGCGCCCGCGCCTGCGGCATCCGGGTGCTCGATGACGCCACTCGGCCCGGCCACCCCGGCGTGTCCCGCGTCCGTTCCTACGTTTGCGGTATGACCATCGGATTCTCATTCCGGACCGTCGCCTCTCGCTCCGCGGTCACGCGTGCCGCCCTGGCCTGCTCCGCCGTCTGCGCGGCCGGTCTGCTGGCCGCCGCGCAGAGCCCGGCCACCGCACTCGCCGACGCGGTCCCCGGGGCGCCCCGGCCCGCCACGCCGCCCCGTTCGTCGCTCGATCAGCCGGGCACACAGGTACGGCCCCGGCCCGGCGCACCCGATGTCCCCGAGGACGTCTCAGCGCTGTCCTGGCTGGTGGCCGACGCCCGGACCGGCGACATCCTCGCCGCGCACAACGCCCACCGCAGACTGCCGCCCGCGAGCACCCTGAAGACCCTGTTCGCCCTCACCGTCCTGCCGACGCTGCCCGGCAGCACCCTGCACACCGTCAGGGAGCGGGAACTGGAGGGCATCGGCGCGGGCAGCAGCATGGTCGGCGTGGCCGAGGGAATCACGTACCGCGTCGCGGACCTGTGGCGCGGTGTCTTCCTCAACTCCGGCAACGACGCCGTGCACGTGCTCGCCTCGATGAACGGCGGCTGGACGAGCACCGCCGCCCAGATGCAGGCCAAGGCCCGTTCCCTCGGCGCGGACGACACCCGCGTCGTCTCGCCCGACGGCTACGACACACCCGGCCAGGTCTCGTCGGCGTACGACCTCGCGGTGTTCGGACGGGACGGACTGCGCAACCCCGACTTCGCCCGGTACTGCTCCACCGCCGAGGCGATGTTCCCCGGCCTGGCCGGCACCTCGTACGGGATCCAGAACACCAACCGGCTGCTCACCGGAGCGAACGGGGTCGAGCGGTACCCGGGTCTGATCGGTGTCAAGAACGGCTACACCACCAACGCGGGCAACACCCTGGTCGCCGCGGCCAAGCACGGCGGGCGCACCCTCGTCGTCACGGTGATGAACCCGCAGGCGGGCGGCGGACTGACCGTGTACGAGGAGGCGCGCTCGCTGCTCGACTGGGGCTTCGCTGCGGCCGGAGAGGTCGATCCCGTGGGGACGCTGCCCGAAGCGCCCGCCGCCCCTCCGGCCGGACCCTCCGCCCCAGCCCAGCCCGCCCCGCGACCCGGTCGCGCCGCCGGACCCGGTAGCGCCGCCGGACCCGCGGCCGCCGCCCGGCCGCAGCACAGCGCGCGGCCGACCGCCGCGGCGTCCTCTCAGGACGAGGGTCTCGACTGGTCCGGCGCGGCCGAGATCGCCGGTGCCGCCGTACTGGGCGCGGCGGGCGTCGCTCTGGGCCTGCGGCTCAAGGCGGCCCGGTCCGGGCGCGGCTGACCCACCGGCAGCCACAGCAGCAGCCCGAGCGTGATCCACGTATAGGTGTTGCTGCCGAGGAAGCCGTCGAGGCCGGACGCGTCGTCGAACCACAGCCACACCACACTGCTGCACAGCACCGCGTACAGGGCCGCCGCGACCCGCAGCCGGCGCCGTCGCAGCAGCACGGCGAAGGACGGCAGCAACCAGACGAGGTGGTGCACCCAGGTGATCGGGCTGACGAGACACGCGGCCAGCCCGGTCAGGGCGAAGGCGGTGATCCAGTCCTCGTCGGAGAGGGCGCGCGAGGTCCGCCGCACCCACACGCACAGGACCAGCAGGGCCAGCGTCGCCCACATGGCCCTGCTCGGCTCCTGCGGTGCCACGAGCCGTGCCAGCACCCCCTGGAGCGACTGGTTGGAGACATAGTCCAGGCGCCCGATGCGGGTCGTGTCCCACAGCGCGTCGGTCCAGTAGAAGCGCGAGGCGTCCGGCGCCGCCCAGGCCGCCAGCGCGGTGGCGGCCGCGGCGACGGCCGTGGCGACACCGGCGGCCCGCCAGCGGCGGCCGAGCAGCAGCAGCGCGATGAACAGCGCGGGGGTGAGCTTGATCGCGGCGGCGAGACCGATACCGACGCCGGCCCGGCGGCCCCGCCCGCTCGACAGCAGCCAGGCGTCGCTCAGGACGAGGGCGAGCAGCACCAGGTTGACCTGGCCGAAGCTGAAGGTGTCGCGGACCGGTTCGAGCAGCGCCAGCACACACGCCGTCAGAGCGCAGCCGAACCAGCCGTAGCGGCGCAGTTCGGGCCAGGCCAGGATGGCCACGACCAGGGTCAGGGCGGCGAGGTTGAGGAGCAGGGTGACGGCGATCGCCGTACCGAGCCCGACCAGCGCCATCGGCAGCATGCCGACCGCGGCGAACGGCGGGTAGGTGAATCCGTACGTCGTCCCCGGCACCCGGTAGTCGTAGATGCTGCCGCCGTGGTGGACCCAGGTGTCGACCGCCCCGTAGTAGACGCGCAGGTCGAACCAGTCGCGCAGCAGCGGCACGGTGGCCGTGAACACGCCGACGGCGACGGCCAGTCCGAGGACGAGGAGGAAGCGCCGGCGGTCGGTGCTCAGCGGCGCCGTCACACCGGCGGACCCCCGCGCGCCGACCGGCGTCCGCGCACCCGTCGGCTTCGTCGTCGTGCTCCGCGCGCTCATGGCCCTCGTCCCGATCGCCCCGCTCGCCTCCCCCGTGCCTCTCGCCCCGCCCGGGTGCGTTCCGTGTTCCGTGTCGTCCGTCATGCCGTCCGTTCCAGTCCGGGTGCCTGCGGCTGTGCCGCCTGGTGGGCCTGCCAGAGCACGACGAGCGCGAGCAGGCCGCCGGAGACGGCGAGGATCACCTGTCCGGCGTCCGCCGGCGAACCGCTCGGCAGGACCGCGAGCGCGAGCACCGCGCTGGCGGCCGCGACGCGCCCGCGCACCGAACCGGTGGGTGCCGCCGCCGCGATGAGGAACAGGCCCCACAGCGCGTACCAGGGCCGGATCGCGGGACCGAACACGGCGACCGCGGCCAGGCTCAGGCCCAGCGCGTAGACCGGGTGCGGGCGCAGCCGCAGCCATATGAACAGCAGCAGCCCCACGGTCGCCACGAGTCCGACGGCGTGCCAGGCGGGCATCGCGAACGGCGCGAGACCGCTGCCGAGCTTCTGGAGCAGGGCGCCGGTGGCGCGTCCGAGGACGCTGGTGGGTGACCAGTTGTGCGGCGAGACAGGGGTTTTGAGGGCGGCTATCCAGCCGTAGCCCGTACCGGCCACCGTCGTCGCGGCCACGGTCGTCGCCACGGCGACCACGACCGTGGTCGCCGTGGCCCGCGCGATGCCCCGGCGCCCCTGCCCGCGTCCGCGCAGCGCGATCACCGCCACCAGGCCGAGCGCGGCGGGTGCCTTGACGAGGGCGGCGAGGGTGACGAGGACGATGCCCGCGACGGGCCACCGGCCGCGCGCGGCCACCAGGCCGACGCCGAGCAGTCCGAGCATGATGGCGTCGTTGTGCGCGCCCGCCACCAGGTGCAGCAGGACCAGGGGGTTCAGCGCGCCCAGCCAGAGCGCGGCGGCCGGATCGGCGCCGCTGTGCCGGGCGAGGCGGGGCAGGGCCGCCGCCATCAGGGCGACACCGAGCAGGGCGACCACGCGCATGCCGAGGAGTCCGGCCGGTATCTCCCCGCGGGTCAGCAAGGACAGTCCGCGGGCGACGGCGAGGAAGACCGGGCCGTACGGCGTCGTCGTGCTCTGCCACACCGGCGCCACCTCGTCGGCGAGCGGCCCGCCGAGCCGCGTGGGGCCGTAGGCGTAGACGTCGATGTGGGCGTCGACCATGGCGCCCTGCGCGAGATAGCTGTAGACGTCCCGGCTGAAGAGCGGTGGCGCGAGCAGCAGCGGCGCCGCCCAGGTGGCCAGAACGAGCAGCAGGGCACGCGGAGTCGGCGGTTCGGGTCCGCGTACGACGGTGCCCAGCAGCGCCCAGGCGGCTATCAGCAGGACGACACCGAAGTACACCCCGACCAGGCCGAGTACGGCCCTCCCCGATCCGGGGGCGAGGAGATCCCGTGCGGGCAGGGCCCCGGCGGTCTCGCCGCCCAGCGCGAGAACGGCGGTACCGGCCAGGCCCAGAGCCTGGCAGCGGCGGAGATCGACGGGGAAAGCCATGGCCAACACTCCGCAAGCGTGTCAACGCCGAGTGGCCGGAAGGCGACGCTGCGCTCTCCGGACGGGGTCCGGAGTATGACCTCCCTGTGGTGGGACGGTTCTCAGAACACGGACAGGCCGGTGAGGGTCGTGAACCGGTCCAGGGCCGCCACGCCGGCCACCGAGTTGCCGCGTTCGTCGAGACCCGGGCTCCAGACGCACAGGGTGCAGCGGCCGGGCACCACGGCGATGATGCCGCCGCCCACGCCGCTCTTCCCCGGGAGCCCGACCCGGTACGCGAAGTCGCCCGCGGCGTCGTAGGTCCCGCAGGTCAGCATGATCGCGTTGACCTGCTTGGCCTGGCTCCGGGGGAGCAGCCGCCCGCCGTCGGCCCGGATGCCGTGCCGGGCCAGGAATCCGGTGGCGAGGGCGAGATCGGCGCAGGACGCGGCGATCGAGCACTGCAGGAAGTACTGGTCGAGCAGGACCGGCACCGGGTTGTCGATGTTGCCGTAGGACGCCATGAAGTGGCCGAGTGCCGCGTTGCGGTCGCCGTTCGCGGTCTCGGAGGCGGCGATGTCCCGGTCGAAGTCGAGCCCCGCGTTGCCGCTCTCGGCGCGCAGGAACTCCAGCAGGACGCCGGCCGCGTCCCCGGTACGGGTCTGGAGCCGGTCGGTGACGACGAGGGCTCCGGCGTTGATGAACGGGTTGCGCGGGATGCCGTTCTCGTACTCGAGCTGGACCAGGGAGTTGAACGGGTTGCCGGAGGGCTCCCGCCCGACGTGCTCCCACAGGGCGTCGCCCTCGCGGGCCAGGTCGAGGGCGAGGGTGAAGACCTTGGTGATGGACTGCGTGGAGAAGGGCTGCCGCCAGTCCCCCACGCCGTACACCGTGCCGTCGAGCTCCGCGACGGCCATGCCGAAGCGGCGCGGGTCGCAGGCGGCCAGCGCCGGGATGTAGTCGGCGGGCCGACCGCGTCCCGGGGTCTGCGCGATCTCGGTGGCGATGCGCTCCAGGATCGGCTGGAAGGTGTGGGAGGACGGGTACGGCGAATTCCCGGGCATGATCGCCATTGTGCCGCCCGCTCCGTCCCGCGGCCCGGCGGCCCTGCCTCCCCCTGCCTTCCTGTCCTCCTGTGTCCCCTCTGCCGCCTCCCTGCCGCCTGATCGAACCGGGTGCGCGGGAACGGCACAGGGGGCGCGGAGCCGGAATCCGGCTTCGCGCCCCCTGTGGGCGGACCGTTCGTGCCCGGAGCCGGTTCGCACCGGCGCCCGGAGCGGTGTCAGCTGTCGATGACGCCCGCGCCGAGCAGCCCGAAGAGGAGCACGCCGATGACGATGCGGTAGATCACGAAGGCGTTGAAGGAGTGCTTGGCGACGAACTTCAGCAGCCAGGCGATCGAGGCGTAGGCGACCACGAACGACACGACGGTGCCGGTGATCAGCGGAGCGGCGCCCACGCCGGTGCCCAGGGCGTCCTTCAACTCGTAAAGGCCCGCGCCGGTCAGCGCCGGGATGCCGAGGAAGAAGGAGAGCCGGGTGGCGGCGACGCGGTCCAGGTCGAGGATGAGGCCGGTCGACATGGTGGCGCCGGAGCGCGAGAAGCCGGGGAAGAGCAGGGCGAGGATCTGGGAGCTGCCGACCAGCATCGCGTCCTTGAAGGAGACGTCGTCCTCACCGCGCTTGTGACGGCCCATCTGGTCGGCCGCCCACATCACGGCACTGCCCGCGATCAACGAGCCCGCGACCACCCACAGGGAGGCCAGCGGACCCTCGATGAGCGGCTTGGCCGCGAGGCCCACGGCCACGATCGGGATCGTCGCGTAGATGACCCACCAGGCGAACTTGTAGTCGTGGTTCTGGCGCTCGTTCTTGTCGCGCAGGCCGCGTCCCCAGGCGGAGACGATCCGCACGATGTCCTTGAAGAAGTACACGAGCACGGCGGCGATCGCGCCGACCTGGATGACCGCGGAGAAGCCGACGACGGCGTCGTCGTCGACGGGGATGTTCATCAGTCCCTCGGTGATCTTGAGGTGACCTGTCGAGGAGACGGGGAGGAATTCGGTCACCCCCTCGACGACTCCGAGGACGACGGCCTGACCGACGTTGATGACGCTCATGGGATCCAGTTCTGAGGAGTTGGTCGACAGTGCTGTAGACGATGCAGGAGACAGTGTTACCTATGGCAGCGGGCGCCCGGCACCTACGTCCACAAAGCTTGGGCAAACGAGACCCCGGCGAACGCCGCGCCCAGGCCCGCCGTCACGCTCACGATCACGTTGGCGGCAGCGTAGAACGCCGCACCCGTCTCGCTCAGCCGCAGGGTCTCGTAGGAGAACGTCGAGTACGTGGTCAGCGCCCCGCACAGCCCGGTCCCGATCAGCAGGCGCAGGTGCTCCGACACCTGCCCCGCCGAGGCGGCACCGGTCAGCAGCCCGAGGATCAGGCACCCTGCCACGTTCACGACGAGGGTGCCCCAGGGGAAGACCGTATCGTGCCTGAGCTGTACCACCCGGTCGGTCAGGTAACGCAGGGGTGCGCCGACCGCGGCGCCGATGATCACCAGCAGCCAGTTCACCGCGCGGTCCCGCCTTCCCCGGACGGGTCGCCGCCGGTCGCGCCGGAGGGGCCGCCCGGTGAGCCGCCACGGCCCACGTACCGGATGACCTCGCAGGGGTCGAGGAGCACCAGGCCCTCGGTGACGAGTTCGTCGAGCCGCGGCAGGAACGCCCGGACCCGCTCCTCGGTGTCCACGACGATCACGGCCACCGGCAGGTCCTCGCTCAGCGAGAGCAGCCGCGAGGTGTGGATGAGGGAGGATGCGCCGAAACCCTCGATGCCCTTGAAGACGCTGGCGCCCGCGAGGCCCGCCGCGTGGGCGCGGTGCACGATCTCCGCGTAGAGCGGCTTGTGGTGCCAGGTGTCGTTCTCGCCGATGAGCACCGTCAGTCTCAGGGCGTCGCCGGTCAGCCTTGTCATCGCCGCCTCCATGCCAGGGCACGGCGGGTCGCCGTGGTGCCGATCCACACCGCCGCGAGCGCCGCGAACAGGGTGGCGGCGAGATACACGAGCCCGGTCCCCGGGTGACCGGTGCCGACCAGGTCGCGGATGTCGACGGCGTACGTCGAGAAGGTGGTGAAGCCGCCCAGGACTCCGGTGCCGAAGAAGGGGCGGGCGAGGCGGTGCACCGACCGTACGTCCGTGACCAGGACCATGAGCACGCCGATGACGGCGCAACCCACGACGTTGATCGTGAACGTGGTCCAGGGAAAGGTGCCGTCCGGCGTGGGCCACAGCAGGCCCGCGCCGTAGCGGGCCGAGGCGCCGATGGTGCCGCCCAGGGAGACCGCCGCGACGACCGGGCCCTGGCCGCGCCAGGGGGACGGTGGGCGCGCGGGCGCGCGTACGGGGGCGCCGGACTCGCCGACGTGCTCGGGGTGCGGGACGGTCATGGTTTCCGGTGCTCCTACTCGCCGGGCCGGGTGCGGGCACACGGCATCGCAAGCAGGGACCGTTGGCGGCATCCGCGCCGCGGTTCGGGTACGGCGGGCCCCACCGCCGTGCCGCGCTGCAAGATCGCGGCTGGTGACCAGGGTAACGCCGGGCGCGCGGGCCGCGCACACCCGGTCCGCTCCGCGAACCGCGCACGGCGGCCCCTGCGGACGGCCCGGCGGCTCAGCCGGTGGCGCCCGGAAGATCGCAGACGGCGAGGCCCCGTTCCCAGATGCTGCCGAGGATCAGCCGGCCGTCGGACTCACAGGCGCTGGTCACCATCCGGAACCGGGCGCGGCGGCTCTCCAGGTGGTGCACGACGGCGCCGTCGTCGTCGACCGCGAGGACTCCGGTGGTGCCCGGCGGCCGGAAGGGCGCCCGCACGGCGATCCGGGCCGCGGTGCGCCGGACGGCCGGGCCCCGGCGGTGCAGGAGTTCCAGGGCGCCGACGCGGGGGCCCGCCAGGGCCACCCAGATCGGGCCGTCCGGGGCGCGCCAGAGGTTGTCCGGCTGGCCGGGGAGGTCGTCGGCGAAGGTCTCGGAGTGGCCCGCTCGCGGTCCGGTGAGCCAGTAGCGGACGAGGCGGAACCTGCCGGTCTCCGCGAGGACGAGGAACGACTCGTCGGCGGAGGCGGCGAGACCGTTGGCGAACTGCAGCCCCTCCAGCAGTACTTCGGGTTCGGTCTCGCCCGGCGCTAGGCGCAGCAGACAGCCGGATCCGGTGTGTTCGACGAGATCGCCGATCCACTGCTTGAGGGGGTAACTCCGGCTGGAGACGGTGAAGTACACGGTGCCGTCCGAGAGGGCGACCACATTGCTGCAGAAGCGCAGCGGAACACCGGCGACCCGGTCGGCCAGGACGCGGACCACTCCGTCCCCGAGGCCGACCCGCAGCAGTCCGCGTTCGGCGTCGCACACCAACAGGGCGTTGTCCGGGAGGATTTCGAGGCCGAGTGGCCTGCCGCCCGTCTCGGCGACGACCCGGACCGTGGTGCCGTCGGGGTCGCCGAGGCCTTCGACGCGTACGATGCGGCCGTCCTCCAGTCCGGTCAGCACCCCGCCCCGGGAGTCGGCCACCACGTCCTCGGGGCCGCGGCCGCCGAGCGGCACCGCGCGCTTCGGCGAAAGAGCTGCGGCCGTCGTGCCGGACCCGTCTCCCACGCGCCTACCAGCCCTTCTCGAAGTAGTGGCTCACCTCGGCGATACGGTACTCGTCGCGTCGGTAGTAGGTCCGCCGCCCCCGCCTCTTGGCACGCAGGAGGCCGACTCCGGTGAGGAGGTCGAGGTGGGTGCGCGCCACGGCCCGGCTCACTCCGAGTTTGGCGGCCAGGGCCTCGGGGCTGACACCGTCCTCGACGAGGTCGGCACCGCGCTGCGGCGGAAAGTGCGCCGCGGGGGTGCGCAACCACTCCAGGATGTCCAGTCTTTGGCCGTTGCCGGCTCCCCTCAGCATCGCGGTCCCCCTCCGTCGTGGCGGTCTCCCGCCACTGTCCCGCAGCCGACGGCGGCACGCACGGTCTTCCCGCGACCCTGGCCGGAGCCGAACGCCTCACAGGACGCAAGGGGCCCGGCCGCACCGGCGGCCGGACCCCTTTCCGTTCAGCGGTGACCGAACAGGGACATGGCCGGAAGCGCCTTGTCGTCGAAGCCGAACAGGGCCTGGTTCTCCCAGCCGTTGCCGGAGGAGGGATCGGCCGGGTCCCAGCCGTTGCCGGTCACGGCCGTCCAGGTGGCCTCCCAGTAGAAGACGCCGAGGCCCCGTCCGTTCGGCACGGCCTCCACGATGCTCATGACGTCACGAAGCCAGTTGGACTGCCCGGTGGTCGTGGCCGCGTAGCCGGAGACCAGTTCGCCCGTCGTGTCGATCTGGTTGACGAGCGCGTCGTCGCTGTCCAGACGGAAGGGGTAGGCCGTCTCGGCGACGAAGACCGGCTTGCCGTAGCGGGCGGCCGCGTCGTCCAGGGTGGTCTGGAAGTCGTAGAGCGAGCCGTGCCAGTAGCCGTAGTAGGACAGGCCGATGGCGTCGAACTTCACGCCGTTGGCGAGCGCGGTGTCGAACCACCAGCGGGTGCCGGTGAGATCGCCGCCCTGGGCGAGGTGGAGGGCCACGACGGTGGCCGAGCTGACCGCCTTGGCCGCGTCGTAGCCGGAGTTGAGCAGCCCCGCGAGCTGCGCGAAGTTGTCCGTGGAGCCCTCGGACCAGAGCATGCCGCCGTTGATCTCGTTGCCGATCTGCACCATGTCGGCCGTGGTGCCCTGCGCCTTCAGGGCGTTCAGGACGTCGTACGTGTGGTTGTAGACGTCCGTCTTGAGCTGGCTGTACGAATGCCCGGACCACGCGGCCGGCTTGGTCTGCTTGCCGGGGTCCGCCCAGGTGTCCGAGTAGTGGAAGTCGACCAGGAGTTTCATGCCCTGTGCCTTGATGCGCTTGGCCATGGCGAGGACGCGGGCCTTGTTGTTGTAGCCGTCGGCCGGATTCACCCAGACCTTGAGGCGCGCGTAGTTCATCCCGGAGGACTTGAGGATGGCGAGCGCGTCGCCGGTGGTGCCGGAACCGGTCTTGTAGACACCGCCGTAGGCCTCGCTCTTGGCGAGGGAGGAGATGTCGGAGCCCTTGACGGACAGTCCGGTGGTCCCGGAGGTGAAGGTCAGGTCGTCTACGTTGATCCAGTTCCCGGCGTTGGCGTCGGAGTAGACGCTGATCGTGCACTGGCTGCCGGTCACGGAGACGGGCACGACCAGGTGGATCCACCCGCTGGTGGAGACCGGCAGGTCGGTGCGCTGTGCGGTGCCGCCGCAGTTCTTGAGGGCGAGGTAGGCGGAGTTCTGCCCGCCGCCCGAGCGCACCCACGCGGTGAGCTTGTAGCTGCCGTTGGTGAGCCCGGTGAGGGTCTGGTAGGTCTCCACCTTGTAGGCCGAGGCGGAGTAGTGGCTGAGGCGGTAGCTCCCGCCGTGGCCCCCGGCCTCGACGTAGGAGGCGCCGGTGGAGCCGGACTCCGACCAGCCGGCGGGCACGGCGGCGCCGGTCCCGTCGGCCTCGAACCCGGCATTGGTCAGGGTGCTCGCCGCGTGCGCGGTCCCCGCGGGCAGGGCGGCGAGGGCGAGCCCGGCCGCGAGCGGCAACAACAGGGCCCTGAGCGTGCGTCTGGGATGGAACATCATCGTCCGTCGTCCCTTCGACGTGGTGGGGAGAAGACGCCCCCGGTGGATCCGGGGTGATGCGGATGTGCTTCGGGGGCGAACCCCTCCGCCCGCGGCTTCCTGGCTCGCACGGGCGGAGGGGGGCGGGTGGCCGCCGAGTGCCATGACCCGGGCGGCGGTTGGAGCGAACGGCGGGCCGTTCGGCCCTGCCGGTGGGGGATCTCCGGGAGGTGCGCTGCGCGCTGCGTGACTCGGGCGCGGTGGCCGGAGCCGAGGCGGGAGGGCGCATCGGGGCGGCCTGTCGGGGCTGCCCGGCGGACGGCCGATCAGATGCCCGGGGCTGTCCGGTCGGGCAGCCGGTCGGATGGTCCGGGACCAGTCAAACCCCGTACACCGGTGACCGGTTGGATCGGCTCCAACACCTCCCGTGCAGCGGAGCCAGGTTGGACCGGCTCCGGCACTTCCCGTACAGCGGAGTCAAGTTGGACCAGGCCCGACACCTCCCGTGCAGCGGAACCCGGTTGACCCCGAGCCCAGAGAGCCCGGCCCTCGCTCCACCCACCGACCCCGGCCGGCCGGACCACTCCGGCGCTCACCCCCGAACGCCCCACGGCCAGTCACGCGTCCAGGCGTACGACCCGCACCGCGCCCGCCGGGACCGCCAGCCGGCCCGCGGCGCGTTCGCCGGTCAGCAGCTCGGTGCCGTGCGCGTCCAGCGGCACCTTGGCGTCGGACGCGGTGTGGTTGACGGCGAAGACGTAGGTGCCCGACTCGCCGCTGCGGCGCACCACTTCGACGTCGCGGGGCAGGTCGGCGCGCGGGGCGATGCGCGCGTCGTCGGCCACCCGGCCGATCAGGGCGTCGAGTCCCTCGGCCGCGAGGCGCGTGGAGACGTACCAGGCCGAGCCCGAGCCGCTCCGGTGCCGGGTGACCGCGGGATGTCCGGCGGTGAGTCCGCTCGCGTACGTCCACACCGTCTCGGCACCGCGCGGCACCACGAACTCGGTCCACACGTCGCCGGTGAGCTCGAAGCCGTCGGGCCCGGTGATCCGGACGAGTTCCCCCTGGAGCAGCGGGGAGAACTCCTCGACGGTCAGGCCGAGCACCTCCCGCAGAGCGCCGGGGTGGGGGCCCTCATGGACGGCGTCGTGCTCGTCGACGATGCCGGAGAAGTAGGAGACGAGGAGGGTACCGCCGCGCTCGACGTACTCCCTGAGGTTGTTCCCCGCCGCCTCGGTCATCAGATAGAGGGCGGGCACGACGACAAGGGGATACGCCGACAAGTCGGCTTCCGGGTGGGCGAAGTCGACGGTGAGGTGACGGTCGTAGAGGGCCTCGTAGAAGGCGTCGGCGCGCTCGCGGGCGTCGTGGTCCTCGCTCGGGCGCCACTGCAGGCTCTGCGCCCACCAGGACTGCCAGTCCCACAGCACGGCCACGTCGGCGACCGTGCATGTGCCCTTGACGGAGGCCAACGAGTCGACGGACGCGCCGAGTTCGACGACCTCGCGCCACACCCGTGAGTCGGTGCCGGCGTGCGGCAGCATCGAGGAGTGGAACTTCTCCGCGCCGCTGCGGGACTGCCGCCACTGGAAGAACAGGGCACCCTCGGAGCCGCGGGCCACGTGGGAGAGGGAGTTGCGGGCCATCTGGCCGGGCGCCTTGGCGGGGTTGCGGGGCTGCCAGTTGACGCCCGAGGTGGAGTGTTCGAGGAGCAGCCAGGGGGCGCCGCCCGCGACGGAGCGGGTGAGGTCTGCGGCCATCGCGAGGTTCACATGGGTGCGGCGCCCGTCGGTCATCAGATAGTGGTCGTTGGTGACCAGGTCGACCTCGCGGCCCCATGCCCAGTAGTCGACCGAGTCGCACTGACTGAGGGCCGTCATGAAGTTGGTGGTGACGGGGATGCCCGGCGCGAGGCGGTGGAGGATGTCCCGTTCGGCGACGAAGTTCTCGCGCATGGTCGCGTCGGCGAACCGCTTGTAGTCCAGCGCCTGCGCCGGATTGCCGACGGTCGGGGTCACGCGCGGCGGGTCGATCTGGTCGAAGGCGGTGTACCGCTGGCCCCAGAAGGCCGTACCCCAGGCCTCGTTGAGCTCGTCGACCGTCCCGTAGGTGCCGGCCAGCCACCGGCGGAAGTGTGCGGCGCAGGAGTCGCAGTAGCAGGCGGAGACGGGGACGCCGTACTCGTTGTGGACGTGCCACAGGGCGAGGGCGGGGTGGTCGGCGTACCGGGTCGCGAGCCGGGTGGTGATATCGGCGGCGGCGGCGCGGTAGTGGGCGTCGCTGTGGCAGATGGCGCCGCGTGAACCGAAGGCGTAGCGGGTGCCGTCGGCGGCCACGGGCAGCGCTTCGGGGTGTTCGCGATAGAACCACGCGGGCGGTGCGACGGTCGGGGTGCCCAGGTCCGCGCGTATGCCGTTCTCGTGGAGCAGGTCGAGCACGCGGTCGAGCCAGCCGAACTCGTAGGTGCCCCGGGCCGGTTCGAGGAGGGCCCAGGAGAAGATCCCGACGCTCACCATCGTGACGCCCGCTTCCCGCATCAGCCGGACATCCTCGGGCCAGACGCTTTCCGGCCACTGCTCGGGGTTGTAGTCCCCACCGAAGGCGAGCCCGGTGAGGCCCTTGGGGTTGGTCTCCGGCATGGATCTCTCCCATGTAATCGATCATTTGGGAACGTGCACACACAACGCCAGCGGCGTGAGTCCAACATAACCGCACAGCAACAACCATTGACAAGTGTCCGGGATGTTTCTCTACTGTGAACGCTCACAGAAGCACGGCAAGTGAGCCGAAGGGGCGCTCAGGTGTCGGCGGACGACCACGCGAAGGCTCGAAGAGCCCCGCGCACGCTCGTGGTCCCGATGCCGCCGGCGCACCCCGGAGAGCGAACCGCGCAAGCACAGGGCAGGCCTTCCGCAACAGGCGGAGGCCCAGGTCAGGGGAGAACGTTCCATGCCCAACACGAAGCACAGCCGCCTCGTGGCCAGCACCATCGCCGTCGTCCTCGGCGCCACCTCGCTCGTCGCCTGCGGCTCGTCCGACGACGACAAGAGCGAATCCCAGTCCGGTCCCGCGACACTGACGTTCTGGACCTGGGCGCCGGGCATGGACAAGGTCGTCGACCTCTGGAACAAGGGGCCGGGCAAGAAGCAGCAGATCACCGTCGAGGTGAAGAAGCAGGCCTCGGGCGACTCGCTCATCACCAAGATCCTCACCGCGCACAAGGCGAAGAAGGCACCGGACCTGGTCCAGGCCGAGTACCAGGCGCTGCCGACCCTGGTCAGCAACGACGCGCTCGCCGACATAGCCGCCGAGTCGAAGGAGGCGAAGACCAAGTTCGCCGACGGCGTCTGGCAGCAGACGACGCTGGGGACGGACGCGGTCTACGCGATCCCGCAGGACATCGGCCCGATGATGTTCTATTACCGCGCCGACCTGTTCAAGAAGTACGGCCTGACCGTCCCCACCACCTGGGAGCAGTTCGCCGAGACCGCCCGCGCGCTGAAGAAGAAGGCGCCGGACAAGGCCCTGACCACCTTCTCCGCCAACGACTCCGGCCTCTTCGCCGGACTGGCGCAGCAGGCGGGCGCCAAGTGGTGGACCACCTCAGGCGACAAGTGGCAGGTCGGGATCGACGACGCGGCCACCCAGAAGGTCGCCGACTTCTGGGGCGGTCTCGTCAAGGAGGGCGCGATCGACAACCAGCCGATGTACCAGCCGGCCTGGAACAAGGCGCTGAACACCGGCAAGGAGATCGCCTGGGTCAGCGCGGTGTGGGCGCCCGGCACCCTGACCACGGCGGCCCCGCAGACCAAGGGCAAGTGGGCGATGGCCCCGCTGCCGCAGTGGTCGGCGGGCGAGAACGTCACCGGGAGCTGGGGCGGCTCCTCGACGGCCGTCACCACCGACTCCCCGCACAAGGCGGCCGCCGCGAAGTTCGCCGCCTGGCTGAACACCGACCCGCAGGCGGTGGCCGCGCTGGCGAAGGAGAGCGGCATCTACCCGGCGTCCACGAGCGCGCAGACCAGTGACGCGTTCGCACAGCCGCCGGCCTTCTTCTCCAACCAGCCGGACTTCTACACCAAGGCCTCGGAGATCGCGAAGACCACCGCGCCGTCCGCGTGGGGCCCGAACGTGAACGTCGCCTACACATCCTTCAACGACGCCTTCGGCGCCGCCGCGAAGAACAGGTCGGACTTCGGTGCGGCGCTGAGGACCATGCAGGACGCGACCGTCGCCGACCTGAAGAAGCAGGGCTTCGGGGTCGCTCAGTGACCGACGCACGCCGGAAGCCGTACGGGGTCAAGGGGGCCCCGTACGTTTTCCTCCTCCCCGCGACGATCCTCTTCGTCCTCTTCTTCGCACTGCCCATCGGCTACGCGATCTGGCTGAGCCTGCACAAGGTCCAGGTCAAGGGCCTCGGTCTGGGCGCCGGAGCCCGCAACGAAGTCTGGGCGGGCATCGGGAACTACACCGACGCGCTCACCGACAGCGAACTCGTCGACGGCGCGCTGCGCGTGGCCGGATACGGCGCCATCGTGGTGCCGGTGATGCTCGGCCTCGCGCTGCTCTTCGCGCTCATGCTCGACGCCGAGAAGGTGCGGCTCGCCCCCTTCACCCGGCTCGCGATCTTCCTGCCGTACGCCATCCCCGGCGTCGTGGCCGCCCTGCTGTGGGGCTTCCTGTACCTCCCGGACGTCAGTCCCTTCTACTTCGTCCTCGGCAAGCTGGGCCTGCCCCAGCCCGACCTGCTGGACGGCGGCCCGCTGTACCTCGCGCTGTCCAACATCGCGGTCTGGGGCGGCACCGGCTTCAACATGATCGTCATCTACACCTCGCTCCAGGCCATCCCGGCCGAGGTGCTCGAAGCGGCGAGGCTGGACGGCGCCACCCCGCTGCAGACCGCCCTGCGGATCAAGATCCCGATGGTGGCGCCCTCCCTGGTGCTCACCTTCTTCTTCTCGATCATCGCCACCCTCCAGGTCTTCAGCGAGCCGACCACCCTCAAACCCCTCACCAACTCCGTCTCCACGACCTGGAGTCCGCTCATGAAGGTCTACCGGGACGCATTCAACACCGGTGACATCTACGCCGCCGCGGCCGAGGCAGTGATCATCGCCGCGGTCACGCTGGTCCTGTCCTTCGGCTTCCTGCGCGCCGCGAACTCCCGTACCAAGCAGGAGGAAGCCCGATGAGTTCTCTCGCCCTCCGCAAGGCCGCGCCGGCCGCGGGCACGACGCCCGGCACCGCCCAGGGACCGCCCCCGCTCGGCCGGATCGCCCTGGTCCCGACCCTCACCCTGCTGCTCGGCGCGCTCTACTGTCTGCTGCCCGTCGCCTGGGTGGTGATCGCGGCCACGAAGTCGGGCCGCGAACTGTTCTCGACGTTCACCTTCCTGCCCGGCACCGGGTTCACCCAGAACATCAAGGACCTCGGCGCCTACCGCGACGGCATCTACTGGAAGTGGATGGGCAACTCCGCGCTCTACGCCGGTCTGGGCGCCCTGCTGTCGACGGCCGTCTCCGCGGTCAGCGGCTACGCCCTGGCCGTCTACCGCTTCCGGGGCCGCGAGACCATCTTCAACGTGCTCATGGCGGGCGTGCTGATGCCGCCGGTGATCCTCGCGATCCCGCAGTACCTGCTGCTCGCCAATGCGGACCTGACGGATTCGTACGCCTCCGTGCTGCTGCCGCTCGTCCTGTCCCCGTACGGCGTCTACCTCGCCCGCATCTACGCGGCCGCGGCCGTCCCCGACGACGTGGTCGAGGCCGGCCGGATGGACGGCGCCGGCGAGTGGCGGATCTTCACCCGGGTCGCGCTGCCGATGATGGTGCCCGGCCTGGTGACGGTGTTCCTGTTCCAGTTCGTCGCCGTGTGGAACAACTTCCTGCTCCCCTACATCATGCTCAGCGACGACGAGAAGTTCCCGATCACCCTCGGCCTGTTCACGCTTCTGGAACAGGGCTCCAACACCCCGGCCCTGTACACCCTGGTCATCACCGGCGCCCTGCTCGCGATCGTCCCGCTGGTCGCGCTGTTCCTGGTCATCCAACGCTTCTGGAGCCTCGACCTGCTGTCCGGAGCCGTAAAGTCATGACCATGAGCAACACGGGGGGCCGGCGCAGGCCGCCGACGATCCATGACGTCGCGCGTGAGGCGGGTGTCTCGCGGGGTACCGTCTCGCGCGTGCTCAACGGTGGGCACTACGTCAGCCCCTCGGCGGCGGAGGCGGTCAACGCCGCCATCCGCAGGACGGGCTATGTCGTGAACCGGCACGCCCGTTCGCTGATCACCGGACGGTCCGACTCGGTCGGCTTCCTGCTGACCGAGCCCCAGGAGCGGTTCTTCGAGGACCCGAACTTCAACGTCCTGCTGCGCGGCTGCACCCAGGCACTCGCCGCGCACGACGTCCCCCTCCTGCTGATGCTCGCCGGCACCCAGGACGAGCGGCGGCGCATCACGCGCTACATCACGGCCGGCCATGTCGACGGAGTTCTGCTGGTCTCCAGCCACTCCGGCGATCCGGTCGCCGAGGAACTGCGCGAGGCGGGCGTGCCGCTCGTCGCGTGCGGCAAGCCCATCGGGCTCGGTTCCAAGGTGAGTTATGTGGCCGCCGACGACCGCGACGGCGCCCGGGACATGGTCGCTCACCTGCTCTCCCTCGGGCGGCGCCGGATCGGCATGGTCACGGGACCGCTGGACACCCCCGGCGGTGTCGAGCGTCTCGCGGGGTACCGGGAAGTGCTCGCCGAGGCGGGCGTCGAGGCCGACGATCGTCTCATCGCCTCCGGGGACTACAGCCGCGCCAGTGGTGAGGCGGGGGCCGAACTGCTCCTCGACCGCGCCCCGGACATGGACGCCGTGTTCGTCGCCTCGGACCTGATGGCCCAGGGCGTGCTGGCCGCGCTGCGCAAGGCGGGCCGCCGGGTTCCGGAGGACGTCGCGGTCGGTGGCTTCGACGACTCCCCCGCCGCCACGGCCGCCGCCACGGCCCTGACCACCATCCGCCAGCCCTGGGACCGCATCAGCTCCGAGATGGTCCGGGTGCTGCTCGCCCAGATCGGCGGCGAGGATCCGGCGGCGGTCATCCTGCCGACGGAACTGGTGCGCCGCGAATCCACCTGAGGAGCCTGCCGGGGGACGCCGGTACAGGGGGGAAACTCTCCCGCGTACCGGTCAGGATTCGAGAAGCCGTACCCGGCTCCCCCGGCTTAGCGTGAAAGTGCCGCCGGAACGCCGACGGCACGACAGCCGGCCGACACGGCCGCACGCACCGCACAGGAGTCGAGATGACCGCCGGAGTCAAGACCATCATCTACCCCGTCAAGGACATCGCGAAGGCCAAGGCCCTGTTCACCCGACTGCTCGGGGTGGAGCCCTATGTGGACGAGCCGTACTACGTCGGTTTCAAGGACGCGGGCCAGGATGTCGGACTCGACCCGAACGGTCACGCCAAGGGCCTGACCGGCCCGGTCCCCTTCTGGCACGTCGACGACATCAAGGCGACCCTGGCGGCCTTGATCGAGGCGGGCGCCGAGACGCTCCAGGAGCTCCAGGACGTCGGCAACGGCAGGCAGGTCGCGTCCGTGAAGGACGCGGAGGGCAACATGTACGGGCTCATCGAGGACCCGACCAACTGAATGCGGGCGCACTAATTGCATCCTCAACTAGTGGCCGGATCTCTGTTACCGTTCAATTATGGCAACGCAGACGCCCAGTGCCCGCCTTGAGGACCAGTGGCGGGACATCCTGTCGGTGCACGCGCGCACGATGTGCGAGATCGACCGCGTGCTGCATCCGCACGGCCTGGGAGCCAGTGACTTCGAGGTCCTGGACATCCTCGTCGCGGAGACGGTCGCGGAGCCCGGCGAGCACTGCCGGGTGCAGAACATCGCGGACCGCGTCCATCTGAGCCAGAGCGCGCTGTCCCGGCTCATCGGCCGGCTGGAGAAGGACGGCCTGGTGGAACGCACCGTCTGCCAGGAGGACCGCCGCGGAGTGTGGGTCGCGCTCACCCCGAAGGGCCGCGCTCTGCACGCCGAGGTGCTCCCCCTGCAGCGGTCGGTGCTCGCCCGCATGCTGCGAGGCTGAGCGGTCCGCCCTCATGAGAGGGCACGGCTAGAGCACGAGTTCCGCTCCGTCCGGCAGGACCTCCGCGCCGGCCCCGGTCACCGACGCGCAGGCGTCCGTGGCCGGGTCGAGCAGCGGGTTCGCGCTGTCGAAGTGGGTGAAGACGACGCGCGGGCCGGGGTGCCGGGCCAGCTCCGCCAGGCTGCCGTCGGCGCCGGAGACCGGAAGATGCCACGCCGCGGCGGTCCGCCCGCGGGGCGCCCGTACGGCGGTGTCCGTCCCGCCGGCCTCGTAGAGGGTGCCGTCGAGCAGGACGCAGGTCGCGCCGTCGAGCAGTTCGTCAAGGGCCGGCGTCCACCGGCCGAGGCACGGTGCGTAGACGAGTACACCCCCGCTGGCCAGGTCCTCGATCCGGTACGCCGTCACCCAGCGGTCGTCGTCGGCGGCCCCGGGGATGTGGCCGGGGGGCCGGGAACCGAGCGCGTGGGCGCTGACGACCAGGCCCCCGGCCAGGACGAATCCGCCCTCGGTGAAGCTGTCCGCCCAGGCCCACGCGGCCGGGCGGTCGAGGAGGGGACGCAGCGGGGAGAGCGCGGCGAGGACGGGAGGCGAGGCGTAGACCTTCAGCCCCGGGGCACCGTGCAGCCCGGCCAGCCCGGTCGCGTGAGCGGCCTCGGCGTCCGTCAGCAGGACGCCTCGCACGGGCGTGCCCCCGGGTCCGGGTGCGAGCGCGGGGGTGGCGTTGAGCTGCGTACGGATGTCGGGTGAGGCGTTGAGCAGCCACCAGTCGCGGGAGTTGCCGCTGACGGCGACGCCTTCCTGGGTGCGCGCGGGCAGTTTTCCGTCGCGGGCGGCCGAGCATGGCGCGCAGGCGCAGTTCCACCGAGGGAAGCCGCCGGCGGCGGCCGTACCCAGCAGGACGACTCTCAAGGGAACCCCACTCCTCCGCGGCGGCTTTCCAGGGATCTTCCCCTTTCGGACGCTCCGGGCCACTCCTCGCCGAGGAGCGGATCCGGACATCCTTCGCCCGCGGGCCCACCCCACGGGATCCCGGGGCGGTGGCGTGGGCGGGGCCCGCGTGGCGCGGCCGAGGGTGTCGCTATCGCACCAGGAGCGTGCGTACGCCTTCGGAGGTGAGGGTCAGGCCGTGCGGTGAGGCGGCGTCGATGATGAGGTCCAGATCGCCCGAGGGCCACTGGGCCGCGAGCGCGCCGAGCGGCACGAGGCGGTAGCGGGAGACGGAGGGCAGGAGCTCGGCCAGTTCCTGTTCCGAGGTGAACACCGGAACGACCTGTCCGCCTTCGGGATCGTCCAGGATGGGCAGGGCCACGGCGTGGGGGTCGGCGACGTCCGCGTCCGTGGCGTCGTCCGGTACGGGCACCAGTACGTCGCTGCCGGCGAGGGTGTCCAGCGCCTCGGTGTCGGACGTGTTCGTGGCGAGGGTGTCCAGGGCTTCCTGGGCGGGCGTCGCCTCGGGTGCGCTGGGGTGGTGGTTGTTCAAGGGCGTGTCCATGGCAGATCCCCGGGTCGTGGCGGGCGGGCGGCCACCCGGGAGGGTCTTGCTCCCGGGCGTGTCGTTCGGTCGCGTACCCAACGCTCCGCACGCCATTCATCCTGGCTCCCGGCCGGTGCGAGAGCGGCGGTCAGGCCGTCCCGCCCGGGCGTGGGACGCCCGGGCGGGGCCGCGGTGACCGCCGCCTCCGTATCTGTCCGCGGACGGGCTACTTCAGGTAGGGACCGTCCGTTCCGATCCTGCCGGGTCCGTTCAGTACGTAGACCCGCAGGTTCCCCTTGCCGGGCGCGGCCACCGTGAGCGTGCCGCCGGAGACGGTCTTCACGTCACCGGTGACGGCGTCCGTGTACGTGCCGTTCGGGATGCCGGTGAAGGTCGCGCCGCCGGTGACCGTGACCAGGGCGAAGCTGTCGGTCGATCCGCTGGTGTAGCGGCGCTTGAAGGCCATCGATCCGCTGACGCCGTCGGTCGAGTACTGACCCGACTGGAGGGCCGGGATCGCCCGGCGGATCTGGTTGAGCCGCTGGAGGTGCTTGACCAGCGGCTGTGCGAGGGTGGTCGCGACCTCGCCGCTCGCGGAGTCGGCCTTGCCGAAGTCGGAGGCCGTGACGCTCCCCGCGAGGTGGTCGCCGTAGTAGGCGCGTCCCGTCGTCGCCAGGGGGCAGGTCGGCCCGCAGTCGATCTGTTTGCCCTTCTGGAACTCGATCTCCGATCCGTAGTAGAGCGTGGGGATGCCGCGGAAGGTCCACATCAGGGCCATGTTCTCGGCCCAGGCGTCGGTGCCTCCGCTGTAGCGGGTGCTCGACTTGTTCGGGCCGTAGTCGTGGCTGTCGACGTAGACGACGTTGTACGTGGCGTCGTTGACGGAGTCGTCGGAGTCCTTGCCGTTGCTGTACGCGTTCTGCGCGTCACCGAAGTTCATGTGCATGCGCATGTCGATGATGTTCATCCCGGAGAACTGGCTGCGGTCCGGGGTGTGATAGCTGTTCCCGCTCAGGAAGGCGTTGGTGGAGGTGGGCTGGTTGCCGGTGCCGAGCTGCTCCTCGTAGGTGTACTGCTCGATGGCGGCCGTCTCGTCGTCGGCGCTGTAGTCCTTGCGTTCCTTCCAGGTGTAGAACTGCGCGGAGTGGTTCACCGAGCCGCGGTTCCACTTGTCGTTGACGAAGGCGCCGACCTCGCCGAAGACGAAGAAGTTCTTCGCCGCCTCCGTGCCGAACCGCTGGGTGACCCGGTCGTAGATGGCGGGCAGGAAGCGGCGGTTCCAGGTGACGCGTGGAATGTGGACGGCCGTGTCGACGCGGAATCCGTCGACGCCCATGTCGATGTACTTGTCGTACGCGCCGATCAAGTAGTTCTGGACGGTGGCGTTCTCGGTGTTGAAGTCGGCCAGGTCCTCGTGCAGCCAGCACGAACGCGAGTCCTCGCCCTCCCAGTTGCCGATCCAGCACTGGTGGTAGTACGCCTTCGGGAACATGCCCGAGGTGGGACTCGGCCACTGGCAGTTGTACAGGGTGTAGCCCTCGGCGCTCTTGCCGCCGGTGGGCTTGCCCCAGTTGAGGCAGGTGTTGCCGGAGGGTTCGGCGGTCGACCAGAGGTCGCCGTTGTAGTACGACTTCCCCGACTTGGGCTCGACGGTCAGACCGTCGTACACGAAGCCGTCGTTCTTCTCGTCGTAGTACCAGCTCCACTGGGAGTCGCGCACTCCGTAGACGGTCGGGGTGAACAGGCCCTTGGCACCCCAGCGGGAGCTGTGGTTGTAGACGACGTCCTGGTAGATCTTCATGCCCTTGGCGTGGGCCGCGTTGATCAGGTCCTGGTAGGAGGCGCCGGCGGATTCCAGGCGCGGGTCGACCTTGTAGAAGTCGTACCCGTGATAGCCGTGGTAGTCGTAGTCCGAACGGTTGAGGACGACCGGGGTGATCCACACGGCCGAGAACCCGAGGGCCTTGACGTAGTCGAGCTTGTCGACGAGACCCTTGAAGTCGCCGCGGAACATGGGGTCGTTGTTGGCCGCGTTGCCGGACTTGACGTCCTGGCTCCCGCCGCGGTTGTTGGAGCTGTCGCCGTCGTAGAAGCGGGCGGTGAGGACGAAGTAGATGGGGTCCTTGCGCGGATCGGTGCCGAGCGGTGTCCCGGCGGCCGGTGCGGGCGCCTTCTCCCCGGTCCTGACGGTGGCCGCGGCGGAGGCGGGCGAGGTGTTCCCGGCCGCGTCGACGGCCTTCACGGTGTAGGTGTAGTCGGTCTCCTCCTCAAGTCCCGTGTCGGAGTACACCGTCGAGCCGACGTCGGTGACGACGGTTCCCTTCGTGCCACCCGTGCGTGTGAGCTGATACTTCGTCACGGCGGTGTCGTCGGTGGACGGATCCCAGCTCACCACCACCGAGGTGTTCGTGGCGGTCGCCTTCACCCCGGCGGGCGTGGTCGGCGCCTGGGTGTCGGGGGCCTGCGCAGCGCAGGGGTCCTTGGCGTCGGAGGTGACCGTCCGGTCCTTCACGGTCGTGGTGCCGGACGGGATCGCGTAGTCGGCGCTGTTGTTGTTGTCCCAGACGCCGTTGCCGTTGTTGAAGGCCGCCTTGAGCGACGTGGCGGTTCCGATGTCGAGGGTCTTCTTCCACCATCCGGTGCAGGCGCTCTCCATGCCGACGCCGGGGACCGTCGTCCAGGAGCCGCCCGTCGGCGCGTAGTGGATGTTGGCGGTGGTCCAGCCCGAGGTGGCGGTCGAGTAGTACACGGTGGCCTGGTTGCCGGAGCCCGTACCGGTGTCGGCGCACGGGTCGCTGTGGGCGATCACCCCGTCCTTGACGGTGATGGTGCCGGTGCCCAGCGCGTAGTTGTTGCCGCCGTTGTTGTCCCAGGTGCCGCTTCCGTTGTTGAAGGTGGCCTGGAGCCCGGCGGCCGAACCGAGGTCGACGGTCTTCTTCACCCAGTCCGTGCAGGCCGCCTCCATCTGCACGCCGGGCACGGTGGTCCAGGAACCGCCGTCCGGCGCGTAGTGGAGGTAGGTGGACGGCCAGTTCTTGGTCTTCGTGTAGTAGAAGACGGTCGCCGTCGTGGAGGTGGCGGCCGTGCTCTCCATGGGGACGGACCCCGTGTCCGGCGGGGTCAGTCCGAACAGTCCGGTCACCGCCAGGAGCGCCATCAGCGCTCTCAGGGGCGGGCGTCCACGTCTGCGGCTCATGGGGCGGCTCCGATGCGGGTGCGGGGAAGGGGAGTTGGCGGGGAGGAGGTGCCTTGCAAGGAGAACCGGCAAGTTCCTGAAAGGACTTGCGGCCCGGAAGCTACAGGTCCATGACAGCCACGTAAAGAGATGTGACAACGACCGTGGCGCGCGGTGCGTGCCCGACGCCCCGGGTCAGGTGGGAGACGGCCACGCGCGGTGGCATTTCGGACCCCGTCAGGCGTAGGCCCCGCTACGCACGGTGAGCACGGCGGGCCCCGGTCAGGCGGAGGTCAAGAAACCCCCGGGCGCGGGCAATCCCCTCGTCACCCGGTGAGAAGCTGTGGCCGGACCGGCGTATTCAAGGCGGAAGGGCATCCGCAGCCGCGCCCTTCCCCGACCGGAGGTACCTCGAGCGTGACCATCACCAAGGAAGCCCCGCCGCCGGTCCGGCGGCGGGACGAGGACGACCGCCGGGGCCGGCAGGGCTGGAACTTCAACTCCCCGCTCGCCCTGACGATGCTCCTGCTGCTGGTCGTCGCGGCGCAGGGACCGATCCGCGGGACGCTGTCCGCCCCGGTGATGCAGAGCTGGATGACCGTGTTCGTCGCGGTGGTGGTCCAGGCCCTGCCCTTCCTCGTCCTGGGCGTCCTGCTGTCGGCGGTCATCGCGGTGTTCGTCCCGCCGTCGTTCTTCGCCCGCGCGCTGCCGAAGCGTCCGGCGCTCGCGGTGCCGGTCGCCGGGATGGCGGGGGCGATCCTGCCCGGCTGCGAGTGCGCCTCCGTGCCCGTCGCCGGGGCGCTGGTGCGCCGCGGCGTCACCCCGGCCGCCGCGCTGGCGTTCCTCCTGTCCGCCCCGGCGATCAACCCGATCGTGCTGACCGCGACCGCCGTCGCCTTCCCCCGCAACCCGGAGATGGTTCTCGCCCGCTTCGTGGCCAGCCTTCTCGTGGCCTGCGCGATGGGCTGGCTGTGGCAGCGCCTCGGCCGCGCCGACTGGCTGCGCCAGCCGGCCCGCCCCGCGCACGAGGGCCAGGGCAAGGGGGCCGCGTTCTGGGGGTCGGTGCGGCACGACATCATGCACGCGGGCGGGTTCCTCGTACTGGGCGCGATGGCCGCCGCCACGCTCAAGGCCGTCGTCCCGGCGAGCTGGCTGCACGCCGCGGCCGGAAATCCGGTGGTGTCCGTCCTGGCCCTGGCGATCCTGGCCGTCCTGCTGTCGATCTGCTCCGAGGCCGACGCGTTCGTGGTCGCCTCGCTCACCCAGTTCTCGCTCACCGCCCGGCTGGCGTTCCTGGTCGTCGGCCCGATGATCGACCTGAAACTCTTCGCGATGCAGGTCGGCACGTTCGGCCGCGGCTTCGCGACACGGTTCGCGCCCACCACCTTCGCCCTGGCGATCCTCGTGTCCGTACTGATCGGGGCGGTGCTCCTGTGAACCGTCAGGCCCAGGCGGCCGTGCTCTTCCTCGTCGGCGCGGCGGTGCTGCACGCGAGCGTCACGGACCTCTATCTGCGGTACGTGAAGGCCGGGTTGCGGCCCCTGCTGCTCGCGGCCGGCGTGGTGCTCATCGTCACGGCCCTCGCGACGGTCTGGTACGAGATACGCGACCACCGGGCCTCCGCCGACCGGACCGGAGCCGGACACGAACCCGCGGACGCGGAGGACGACGGGCACGGTGACGGACACCGGCCCCTGGACGGCGACGAGCATGAGCCCCTGGGCAGCGACGGACACGGGGACGACCACGGTCACGGGCACGGTCATCGTGAGCCGCGGATCTCGTGGCTCCTCGTACTCCCGCTGCTCGCGCTCATCCTGGTCGCGCCGCCCGCCCTCGGCTCGTACAGCGCGATGCGCACCGGTACGGCGCTGCAGGCGCCCTTCGGCTATGCCAAGCTGCCCGCCGGTGACCCGGTCGCCCTCGGACTGGTCGACTACGCGAGCAGGGCCGCGTACGGCCACGGCCGCTCCCTCGGCGGCCGGCAGGTCAAGATCACGGGATTCGTCGCGCTCGACCGCTCCGGTGCTCCGTATCTCGTCCGCATGGCCCTCAACTGCTGTGCCGCGGACGCCCAGCCGGTCAAGATCGGCCTGTCCGGACGGACGCCGCCCGTCCTGCGGCCCGACACCTGGCTGGAAGTCACCGGCCGCTACACCGCCAAGCGCACGGCGGACCCGGTCAACGGCGGCATCATCCCGTACCTCGATGTCAGTTCGGCGCGGCCGGTCCCGACGCCGCGCGATCCGTACGACGAGAGCTGGAACAACTGAGCCGAGGGCGGGGCAAGTCCACGACACCCCGCCCTGGGCTCAGGCCTCGCGGTCCGGCAGATAGCTCGCGAGGCCACGCAGGATGATCTCCAGCCCGATGTCGAACCTCTCGTCGGAGGACTCCGTCACCATCGACCCGGACAGGGCTCGCAGATGGGGGAAGTCCTCTTCGGGCAGCGACGCGAAGTAGTTCTGCATCTCGTCGGCCATCTCACGCCAGTCGGGGCGGGCCAGCGAGCCACCGCCGGAGTGCTGGGCGGCCCGGTCCTGCCACATGCCCTCCTCCAGGACGAACCCGTCGATGTACGTGGAGATGAGGTCACCGGCCTCGGCGGCGATGCGGTCGGGCAGTCCGGCGGTGCGGAAGATGGCGAGCAACGCCTCGACGTACGGCAGCAGTTCGGCGGTGAAGGGAACGTGCGCCATGGAGATCCTGGCCATGTCGCGATGGGACAGCAGACGCCACCGCCAGGACCGCGCGTAGTCCCGCACCTGCTCCTGCCACCGCTCCGGGTCGGGTTCCGGCAGCGTGAAGCCGGCGAAGAGCCGGGTGTACATCAGCTCCAGAAGGTCGTCCTTGGAGCGGACGTAGGCGTAGAGGGCGGAGACCGCGACCTCCAGTTCCGCCGCCACCTGACGCATCGACAGCTTGTCGAGTCCGGACCGGTCCAGCACGACGAAGGCGGCTTCGACGATGCGCTCGCGGGACAGCGGCTCGCGCGCCGGGGTGGCGCGAGCGCGGACGGGACGCTCGCGCTCCCAGGGGGACGGCGGGGGTGATTCGGGGGTGCCGGCGGCCGCGTCGCTCATGACCACAGTCTAGGCGCCGGAGAGCAGTGTTCTCTCATGGAGAGCGGCGTTCACCTCGCCGCAACGCGATATATCTTGTCCGTGTCGCCGAGTTGCGCTATATCTTAATGAACGCCGTTCTCTTGATGAGCACTGTTCTGTTAGGGTGAACGGCGTTCACCGGCGTCTCGTCTCGTGTTTCTTCCTCCAAGACGGCAAGCCGGGCAGTCACACCCGTCCGCCCCACCGCGCTCCGGTCGACCCGGCGCGGCCTCTTCGCGAGGAGTTTCCGATGTCCACCACCGGTGTCGCGTCCGCCGAGACGCCCATCGACTCACCAGCGCCCTACCGGTGGCGCTGGGCTGCGCTGTTCGTGATCCTCGCGGCCGAGGTGATGGACCTCCTCGACGCCGTCGTCACGAACATCGCCGGTCCCTCCATGCGGGCCGACCTCGGCGGCGGCGCCTCCACGCTCCAGTGGCTCGCCGCCGCCTACACCCTCTCGATGGCCGTCGGGCTCGTCACCGGAGGACGGCTCGGCGACATTCACGGACGCCGCACGATGTTCCTGGTCGGAGCCGCCGGCTTCACCTTCGGTTCGCTGCTGTGCGCGGTGTCCGTGTCGCCCGGGATGCTGATCGGCGCGCGGGTCGTGCAAGGACTGTTCGGCGCGGTGATGCTGCCGCAGGGCCTCGGCATGATCAAGGAGATGTTCCCGCCGAAGGAGTCGCAGAAGGCCTTCGGCATGTTCGGCCCGGTCATGGGCCTGTCCGCGGTGTGCGGGCCGATCCTGGCGGGCTGGCTGGTCGACGCCGACTACTTCGGCACCGGCTGGCGCATGATCTTCCTCATCAACCTGCCGCTGGGCGCCGCCGCCATCCTCGGTGCCGTGCGCTACCTGCCGAAGGGCCGGTCCGAGAGCAAGCCCCGGCTCGACATCCCCGGCATGATCCTGGTCTCCGTGGCCGCGCTGCTCCTCATCTTCCCGCTCGTCCAGGGCCGTGAGTACGACTGGCCCGCGTGGACGTTCCTGATGATGGGCGCCTCCGTCGTCGTCTTCGTCGCCTTCGCCGTGTACGAGTCGCGCCGCAACAAGGCCGGCCAGGACCCGCTGGTCGTCCCCAGCCTCTTCCGCAAGCGCGGCTTCAGCGGCGGCATGATCCTCGGACTGGTCTTCTTCTCGGCCATGCAGGGCTTCATGCTCGTCTTCAACCTCTACACCCAGATCGGCCTCGGCTACTCGCCGCTCAAGGCGGGTCTGGTGATGGTGCCCTGGTCGGGCGGCATGATCGTCGGCTTCGGCGTCGCCCAGGGTGTGGTCCGGTTCGGCCGGACCGTGCTCCAGGCGGGCGCGCTGGTCATGGCCCTCGGCGTCTTCGGCGTGTGGCTGACCCTCGACCAGGTGGGGTCCGACGTCGGCCCCTGGCAGCTCCTTCCGTCGCTGCTCGTGACGGGCATCGGGATGGGCCTGCTCATGGCTCCGTTCTTCGACATCGTGCTCGCCAGCGTGGAGCAGCACGAGACGGGTTCGGCGTCCGGCACGATGACCGCGGTCCAGCAGCTCGGCGGCGCCTTCGGCGTGGCCATCCTCGGCACGGTGTTCTTCGGTCTGCTGGGCGGCGGGATCGCCACCGCCGTCGACCACCGTTCGGACGGTCTGCGAAGCCAACTCACGGCCGCGCATGTCGCGCCCGAAGCCCAGGACCGCATCGTGGCGGGCCTGCGTGCCTGTGCCGCGGACCGCGCCACCGCCAAGGACTTCGAAGTGACCCCGGCGTCCTGCGCCCGCCTGGAGAAGGAGACCCGGTCCGCCGTGACCTCGCCCGAGGACGGCGCCCGGATACCGGCCGCACTCCAGGCCACCGCGTCGTCTGCCTTCCGGAGCGGTTTCGGCTCCGTCATGCAGACGGTGCTCTGGATCGTGGACGGCATGCTGGCGCTGACGTTCCTGCTGGCGTTCCTGCTGCCGCGGCACGCGCGGCCCGAGGAGTCGGCGGGGCACTGAGACACGGGCACGAGGCGGGGCTTCATCGCGGGGCCGCGGCTGCGGCATCCGGGAACGGGACGGCCGGGTACCCCCAGGGGTGCCCGGCCGTCCCGTTCTCCGCGCGGTCACTCCCAGGGCGACGCTCCGTGCCGGTACCCCCTGCCCATCGGCGCGGAGCGCGACGCGTACCGTGCAAGCGAGTGGAAGGCGCCCGGGTCGGCACGACGCGGTGCGCCGGTCCGAGGGCCCTCGGCACCGCTCACCAGGTGCGGGAGCCGTCACACCCGACCGCCCCGCCCGGCCCCCTGTCCACACCGCACCGTCATCCACACCGCACCGTCCCGGGAGGACGAGCCCCGTGCTCACGTCGTACGCAGCCCACTTCGACACACCCGCCGGGTATCTCGACTTCGCACGGTTCGGTCCGCCGTCGCGGGACGCCGTGGCCGCCACCGCGCGGGCCATGGAGGAGGCCGCTCGCGCCGACCACACCACCGTGGACGGCCTGATGCGCGCGGAGTCGCTCGCCCGCGACACGGCCGCTCGCCTCGCGGGCACCGACAGCCGGCACACCGTGCTGCTCCCCAACACCTCGACCGGCCTGTTCCACGCGGCCCTCGGCATCCCGACGGGCGTGGTCCTCACCCCCCGTACCGACTTCCCGGCCAACCACTATCCATGGCGACGGACCGCGGACCTGGGCCGGGCCACGCCCCGCTGGCTCGACCCGGCGCCGGGCAGCGGCGTCACGCCCGACCTGGTGCGTGCCGCGCTGACCGACGACGTCGTCGCGGTGTCCGTCAGCGCCGTGGACTTCCGCACCGGATTCCGCGCGGACCTCGCGGCGCTGCGCGAGGCGATCGGACCGGACAGGTTGCTGATCGTGGACGCCATCCAGGCGTTCGGCGTGGCAGAGATGGACTGGGACGCGGCCGACGTGGTGGTGGCGGGCGGCCAGAAGTGGCTGCGCGCGGGCTGGGCAACAGGATTCGCGACGTTGTCCGACCGCGCGCTGGAGTCCCTGGAACCGGTCCTCACCGGCTGGACGGGCGTCGAGGAGGTCGGCGTCTTCGACGGCGAGGAACACCCACCGGCGGCGGACGCGCGGCGCTGGTCGATCACGAACCTCAGCCCGGTGACGGCAGCGGCGTTCGCGGCCGCGCTGGAGTTGGTGGAGCGACACACCATCGCGGCGATCGAGGGCGCCGTCGCCACCCGGATCGCCGAACTCACCGAGACGGTCACGGCACACGGCGGCCGCATCCTCTCCCCCACCCACCCGGCACGCCGCGCGGGCATCCTCTCCTTCACGATGCCGGACCGCGACCCGTCCGTCGTGGCAAAGGCCCTACAGGCCGAGGGTGTCACCCCGACAGTACGCACCGACTCACTCCGCTTCTCCCCCCATGCCTCGACGCCGCCGGAGGTCTCCGAACGGGTGGCGGCGGCCCTGTCGTCACTGGGGAACTCATGAGGTTCGGCTGACGAGATGACCGGGGAACAGCGGGGAATCGCGCCGGTTGGCCGAGGCTCACGTATGGTCGCGCGTCAAGGGTGAATCGCGGGAGGACGGCACGGGACGGTGCCGGGGATGGGGGACCGTGAGCAGGAGACGCTACGTCGCCCGCGGCGTGCCGGGGGCTACCGGATCTGGAACAGCCGCGGACGTCGCTGGTGGGGCGATCTCTACGAGTTGTGTCCTGACGATCTCGTTGCCGAACTCAACGGCCAGGCGGACCCCGCACGGATCACCGTGCTGATGAAGCGCTACAGGGAACAGAAGCGGTAGGTCCCCGGGAGCACGGATCACGAGTGCGCCCGCCATCGCGCCGTGGCCGAAGCCGTCGCCCGGTCGACCGGACGCTTCCCCCAGCCCTCGTACCAGGGCCGGTCGTGCTCGACGTCGAGGCGTACTCCCTCTGTACTGATCACCGCCACACGCCGGCGCCAACGACGTCTCCCCGTCACCCGAGTTGTGAGCGGGGATCCCTCCTTCTTCGTCCCGAGCCCGACTGACGATCCGCGTCGGTCCCGGACGAGCTTCGGCCACGCCGGTGATGTCAGTCCGCTCACGTATCCTTCCCGCCACCGCACACCGACTGGGAGGACCGAGAGAATTGACTGCCCTGCCCGCTTTCCCGCTGCCCTTTCATGCTTCGCGTTCCATATCGTTCGCGACACCGCGAACGCTGCGGGAACTTCAGATCATGCAGTGCAGCTCGCATATCCGAGCGAAGCCGGGGTGGTTCGACAAAATGAACGACGCCGGCATCGTGGCCAAGTGGACACGGGAAGCGGTCGCTCAGGGCCTCACCGAAGCGCAAGTTCGTTTCGTGCTTGACGAACTCGCGCACTACGCCGCGCTGCGGGACGCACGAACCGGCGTCGAGGTCTCCGCCGTCGACGGGGTGTGGCAGTCGGACACGCTGGTCGACGACAAGCTCAGAACCCGGCTGCGCGAGGCGGTTCGGGCTCTGGAGCAAGTCCCCGAGGCAGAACGGGACTGGCATCCCGGATCCGACGGCCAGGTACTGGATCTGGTCCACCCCTCACTGTTCTGCCTGGTGAGAGACGTCGGCGGCTCACCCGAGCGGGCTTGGCGGAACCCGACAAACCGCTACTCGAAGTACGAGTTCTCGGAGAAGTTCCAGTGGCTGCCCACGGACGTCGACGTCAGTGACGACGGCGATGTCGCCTTCCGTTCCTACGTCAACAACGTCCATCCCGAGACTCACCGCGAACTGGCCTCCGTCCTCCCGGACTTGTTCGCGAGCATGCGTCCGCTGCTGGAGAACGTGCTCACCGATCTGCGCCATCCACGACCCCTGCGGATCGAGGCCGATCCCTACGGGTGGTACGACTCGGAGCCGGAGTATCCGAACAAGTCCTCCTTCAGCGATGACGGGACGGCCTACGCGGAGGCCGTCCGCGCATGGGAAGAGGCCCACGACGACTGGTGGGAGACCCGCCGCCCGGCCATTCCGGACGCCCCGGCCTTCGCCCCGCCCGAGGCGCCCGACGAATCCGCCCGGGTCGACCTGCGCGGTCGCCGCCTCCAGGTCATCGTCAAGCTCGCCACCATTCAACTCACCCCGGACAAGCCCGAGTACGCCGGGGGTTCCTGGCATGTCGAGGGGATGCTGAACGAGCGGATCGTCTCGACCGGCATCTACTACTGGGACAGCGAGAACATCACCGAGAGCCGGCTGAGCTTCCGGGCGGCGCTCGACGACCCGAACTACGAACAGAGTGACGACAACGGGGTGCGTGAGGTCTACGGCCTGGAGAACGAGGACGCACTGAACCAGGTGCTGGGATCGGCGTCGACCCCGGCGGGCCGCTGTCTGGCGTTCCCGAACATGCTGCAACACCGCGTCGGCTCATTCCGCCTCACGGACGACACCCGCCCGGGCTGTCGCAAGATTCTCGCGTTCTTCCTGGTCGACCCGTCGGAAACGATCGTCTCGACCTCCGATGTGCCACCGCAGCAACCCTGGTCCGAGACCTCGACCATGACGCTTGAGCAGGCCAAGAACTACCGCGAACAGCTCATGCGGGAACGCAAGTTCTTCGTCGACGAACACAACGAGCAGCTCTACGAACGGGAATTCTCCCTCTGCGAGCACTGAGGATCCCGGCCCGTCGGCTTCGGCATGTGCAGGTCGTCGCCCGCGCCGAGGTGGTGCGGCGGCACCACCGGCGCGGCCCGCACGACATGACCTCGGCGCCACGGTGGCCGGCCGGGCAGGGCCGCGGGGGCGTGGCTAGTTGGTTCCGGCGGTGAGTTCGCCGAACAGCTTGTTCGCGGCGTGGGAGGTGAACTGCCGCTGGAGTTCGGCGCGGGCGATCTGCTTGCGGAACGCGCCTTCGTATCCGGTGAAGCCGGCGTCGTGCATGATGTCGGTGATCCAGGTCGCGAACGCCTGGTAGTTCCAGATGTGGGGCAGGCAGGTCTCGGAGTAGGTGTCGAGGAGGCTGCCGTCGCCGTCTGTGAACTTGCGGATGACGGCGCGGGCGAAGACCTCCGCGTCGTGCAGGGCGAGGTGGATTCCCTTGGCACTCATCGGAGGCACGATGTGGGCGGCGTCTCCCAGAAGGTGGAGCCGGCCGTAGCTCATCGGGTCGAAGACCACGCTGCGCAGCGGCACGATCTGCTTGCTGACGATCTCACCACGCGACACGGGACAGCCGAAGCGGGCTTCAAGTTCGCTCCAGATGCGCTCGTCCGGCCACCGCTCAGGAGTGTCGTCGACCGGGCACTGGAGGTAGATGCGGCTGGCCTCGGGGCCGCGGGGGATCATGCCGGCCAAGCCCAGTCCGTGAATCGCCATACCGGAGGGGCTGGTGGGGACCGTGGCGAGGGCGCTGAGCCAGGAGTAGCCGTATTCGTGGGAGTACTGGGTCAGCGCTGACGCGGGGATGGTACGGCGGCTCACACCGTGAAAGCCGTCGCAGCCGGCGATGAGGTCGCAGTCGACCGCGGTCGACGTGCCGTCGGCGTTCCGGTACCGCACGACGGGACGCTCGGCGGTGACGTCCTGAAGGGTGACGTCGGCGGCCTCGTAGCGCAGGTGTCCGCCTTCGCGCAGGAAGACGTCGGTGAGGTTGCGGACGAGGACCTGCTGCGGGCAGTAGAGGCTTTCGTTGTCGTCGTCCACGTCGATCGGCATCGCTTCGCCGTCGATGTAGAAGCCGCCCTCGCTGTGCGGGACGGGTTCGCCTTCCAGCACCTCCTCCAGGCCCCAGTCGCGGAACATGCGCACGCCGAAGGCGTCGATGGTGCCGGCGCGCTGGCGCTGCTCCACGTACGCGCGGGGGTGCTTCTCCAGCACGACGCAGTCGACGCCGTTGCGCAGCAGCAAGGTGCCGAGCGTCAGCCCGGCGACTCCTGCTCCGATGATGACGACGGCCGTGTCTTCGCGTGTCTCGGTCATGAATGTACGGGCCTTCCGTGTTCCGGGCGGTTGCTGAGCGCGCCGGGATCGCAGCGCATCGGCGCCGCCTCGATCATGCGACGCGCGCTCACTCACCACTGTGGAAGTGCCGCGATGTCGGAATCCACCGGCGGTCGGACAGCCGGTACCGAAAAGCCGCCAACCTGTCGGGGGCCGGGCCTCATGTCGGCGCAAAAGGGGTGGGACGGCTACGTTCAGCGAGCGCGGAGGGTCGCTCGATAGCGGCCGGGCGTCTGACCGACGACCTCCGTGAAGGCATTGATGAAGCTGGAGGGGTTGGACCAGCCGCACGCAACCGCGGTGTCGGTCACGGACATGCCGTCGGTGAGGTGAGCGAGCGCGTGATGGATGCGCAAGATGGTGCGCCAGCGGTGAAAGCTCATGCTCAGCTCCGCATGGAACAGGCGGCTCAACGTGCGCTCGCTCGCCCCCACCGCCCGGCCCAGCTCCGCCAGGGTGGCAGGACGCGCCGGATCCTCGTGCAGCGGATCCGTGGCCGCACGCAGCCGGTCGTCCACCGGCTCGGGCAGATGCAGGGACGACTCCGCGGCATCGGCCAGCTCGTCCACGACGACGGCGAGGAGCCGCCGGTGCGCCCCGGGCCGCCTCTCCGGCTCGTCGGTGAGGGCCAGCAGGGCTTCGCGCAGCAGCGGGCTCACCGTGAAGACGCTGGGGTGGTCCACGAGTTCGCCGCACAGGTCGAGCGGGACGACCACCAGGCGCACGTCGGTCGGTCCGTAGAAGCGGTGCGCGTGGGCGAAGCGCGGGGGTGTCCAGGTGATCCTGTTGGCCGGAGCGACCCAGGTTCCCCGTTCCGTGGCGGTGGCGAGCGCCCCCGCGGCGGCGTAGACGAGCTGGCCCTGGGCGTGACTGTGCGGGTCCAGCCGGAAACCGTGCGGCAGCCAGGCACCCCCTTGCAGAATCGGCTCGTCCGATGGCGCGGGCGTCGTCGAAGCTTGGCGGGTTCTCGGCATCAGGTGCCAGATTACCGGTGCCCCCGACGTCCTTCGAGGCCTTGGTCTCGCGGAAACCGGCAGGGGCATCCGGCTTCATCGGGCTCGGCCGGAAGGCGCGAGTTCGCGGATGCCCGTACGGGTCCGGCGCTTGTGCAGTTCGATGGCCAGCGGTGTTGCGGTGAACATCGAGGAGTAGGTGCCCACCACGAGGCCGATGAGGAGAGCGAGGGCGAAATCGGTCAAGGTGTCGCCGCCGAGGACGGCCAGTGCGGTGAGAATGAAGGCGGCCCCCATACCGGTGTTGACGGTGCGGGGCAGCGTCTGAAGGAGGGCCCGGTCGGCGATGCGGGCGAAGGGCTCAGCGACCTCGCGGCGGCCGAGTTCCCTGATCCGGTCGAAGACGACGACGGAGTCGTTGACCGAGTAGCCGATGACGGTCAGCAGCGCGGCCAGGAAGACACCGTCGACGGGCTTGCCGAGCCAGGCGAAGACACCGATGAGGATCACGACGTCGTGGGCGAGCGCGGCGACCGCGGAGGTTCCCAGCAGCCAACGGAAACGTGCAGCGAGATAGACGAGTTGGGCGGCCAGGGCGACCAGCAGGGCGATGAGCGCGCCCTGGCGAAGTTCCTTGCCGAGGCTGGGCCCGATCGCTTCGTCCCGGATCGTGTCGGCTCGGCCCGCCAGGCCGGTGACGGTATCGGTGACGGCCGCCGCCTGGGCGTCGCTCAACTGCCCGGTGCGGACGGTGAGCTGGTTCTCGCCGGAGCTCTGGACGACGGCCCGGGGGAAGCCGGCCTCGGAGAGCGCGCTGCGGGCCCGATCGGGATGGACGGGAGTGGCCGTGGTGTATTCCACGAGACGGCCACCGGTGAATTCGACGCCGAAGTCCAGGCCCCGTACGGCGATCCCGGAAGCGGCGAGGACGAGGACGGCCACGGAGGCCGCCAGCCACCGGCGCGGGTGGCCCATCAGGTTCGGGGCGGTGCGGCTGAGACGGTCGCGGACGATGCCGGTGTGGGCGATGCCCGTCAGCCGCGGGCGGCGGCGCAGTCGGGGGCGGGCGACCGCGTACTCGGCCAGGGCGCGCGTGATGACCAGGGCGCTGACCATGGAGGCGAGCACGCCGATCCCCAGAGTGACTCCGAAGCCGCGCACGGGCCCGGAGGCGAGGAAGAACAGCAGGCCGGCGGCGATCAACGTGGTGATGTTGGAGTCGGCGATCGCGCTGAAGGCCTGGCGGAAGCCGGCGTTCAGTGCCGACCGTGGAGTGGGGCGACGGCGGGAGGCGTACTCCTCGCGGGCCCGTTCGAAGACCAGCACATTGGCGTCGACGGCCATGCCGATGGCAAGGACGAACCCGGCGAGGCCCGGCAGTGTCAGGGTGGCGCCGAGAACGGCCAGAGCGGCGTAGGAGATCAGTCCGTAACAGGCCAGGGCCACGGTGGCCAGGACGCCCATGATCCGGTACACGGCGATGATGAAGAGTGCGGTCAGAGCGGTACCGATCACGGCTGCCCAGGCGCCGGCCGTGATCGCCTCCGCTCCCAGGGTCGCGCCGACGGTGCGTTGTTCGATGGTCTCGACCGGTACCGGCAGGGCGCCGCCGTTGATGAGCAGGGCCAGTTCCTTGGCCTCGCCGTCGTCGAAGGATCCGGTGATCCGGGTGGAACCGCCGCTGATGCCGGACCGGCACTCCACCGATGGATCGACCTGCGGTGAAGAGATGATCTTGTTGTCCAGGACAATGGCGACCCGGCGGGTGGGTTCCCCGGCCGCGTGACACGCGGCCTCGCCGGTCAGACGGGCCCACCGCCCTTCACCGGCTCCTGTGAAGTCGACGGTCACATGCCATCCGGCACCGCCCTGCGGGTCGAAGCGGGCGGCTGCCTTGTCCACGTCGTTGCCGGTCAAGGAGGCGTCCCGCAGGCGCAGCAGGCCGCCCGACTCGTCGGGCATCACCTGCTCGCGGGCCCGCTTGGGCAGGGGATCCGATACGTCGTCGGTACTGACCGCCGTGCCGAGCACCTGGTGGAAGGTGAGCTGGGCCGTGCGGCCGAGCACGTCGGCCGCCTTCCGTGGATCCTGCAGGCCGGGCAGTTCTACGACGATCCGGTCGCTTCCGGAGCGGGTGACGGTGGGTTCGGTGACACCGAGCGCGTCGATACGCCCGCGGAGCACCTCCACGGTGCGATCCGTGACGTCGGACTCGGACTCGGTATCGGCGTCTGGGTCTGCGTCTGCGTCTGCGTGGATGGTTGGGCGGGTCTCCAGCACGATCTGGGTGCCTCCCCGCAGATCGAGTCCGAGGGTGACGGGCACGGTGAGTGCGACGTACAGGGAAAGGGCGACAGTGACGAGGGCGATCAGGCCTCTGATGTGCGGGGATCGGTTCACAGGGTGCCTCCGGCAGGCATGCCGCGGCCAGGACACCGGCCACGGCCAGGAAGTGAGAAGCGGGGAAGGAGGTTCAGATGCCGGAGGGCCATGGAGGTGCCCGTACCCCATGACGGTGCGGGGGTTGCCCGGACGCGCGGGGGCCCACGGCGCAGAGCGGGGGCCGCGCGGGCCGGAGCGGGTTGACGGCCGGGCCACCACGTGACGCACCCGGGGCGGAGAGCGGCGGAGCCTGACGCTCTCCGGCGGCATCCCGAAGGTTTCGCACGGAAGCGGCGGTGAGGGCGGGATCCCCACGGTCCATGTACGGGTCGCTGTGCACCGACACGTCCTCGGCGCCGCACGCCGTACAGACGGACGCCGTACAGACGGACGCGGTGCTGACGGACGCGGTGTCGACGGCTGCCGTAACGACGGGCGCAGAACCAACGGACGCCCGGGAGTTCTCGCCGCCCGGAGCAGACGGGCCGAGCAAGGTGAGGAGCGCGGCGAGCAAATACGCCAGCACCACCGCCGGACCATGGGGGCGGCGCGGAAGGACAGGCACGTACCGGGCCATCCCCGCCCCTTCGGTCTCGATGATGATCTGGCGGCCGTGGCCGCGGCCGCGGCCTGGGCCGGTTGCCGTCCCGGTTGCCGTCCGGCTCGGCCTGCGCCTGCGCCTGCGCGGCGAACCCGGGTGTCGAGCCTCAGAGCCCCGGTTCGGGGGAAGGGGGCCGGGGCCCTGAGGCGGTCGGTGGGCTCAGGCCTCGATGAGGCCGACGCGAATCGCGTAGCGGGTGAGTTCCAGCCGGTCACGCAGGCCGAGCTTGTGCAGCAGGTTCTCCCGATGCCGATGAACGGTCTTGATGCTGATGAAGAGCATCTCGGCGATCTCCTTGGAGGAGTGGCCCTCGGCCACGAGCTTGAGGACCTCCTCCTCACGCGCCGTCAGCACCTGCTCCGGTGGCTCCTCGCCCCGGCGGACACGGTCCAGATAGTTGCGGACGAGCGCGGTGACCGCGCCGGGATACAGGAAGGGCTCGTCCCGCATGGCGGCGCGGCATGCCGCCACCAGGTCGCGATCGGCCACGGACTTCAGCACATAACCGCTGGCTCCGGCCTTCAGCGCCTGGAAGAAGTACTGCTCGTTGTCATGCATGGTCAGCATCAGCACCCGTAGGTGCGGCTTGAGCGCGAGGAGTTCCCGGGTGGCCTGCAGGCCGGTCATCCGGGGCATGGCGATGTCCATCACGGCCAGGTCGACCTCGTGGGTGCGGGCCAGGTCGACGGCCTCCGCGCCGTCCCCGGCCTCGGCGACGACCTCGAGGTCGGGCTCCCGGTCGAGGATGAGCCGCACACCGCGACGTACCAGCGCGTGGTCGTCGGCGAGGAGGATGCGGATCACGGAGGTGTGGGGCGTGCTCATGGCTGCTTCCTGACGGAGGGCACGGTCAGCCGGACCTGTGTGCCGGCCTGCGGTGGAGAGGTGACGTCCAGCGTGGCCCCGATCAGCAGGGCCCGCTCGCGCATGCCGCGGATTCCCGCCCCTTCGCGGGCGACTCCGTTTCCGCGGCCGTCGTCGACGACGGCGAGCACGACGGCCTCATCGGTGTGCCGCAGGCTCACCTCGACCTGACTCGCCTCGGCATGGCGGGCCGCGTTCGTCAGGGCTTCCTGGGCTACGCGGTACAGCACCAGCTCCGTCTGCTGGTCCAGCACCGGCAGGCCGGTGTCGAAACGGCGCACCACGCGCAGCCCGACGTGTGTGGAGAACTCTTCGGTCAGCGAGGTCAGGGCACTGATCAGACCGAGGTCCTCCAGCACGCCCGGCCGCAGACGACGCGCCAGACGGCGCACCTCGTCCAGGCTCCCCCGGGTGATCTCCTGTACCTGCCGCAGATCACCGCGCAGGGGCTCGTCCGCGTCGGCGGCGGCCCGCTCCAGCGCGAGCAGGATCGCGGTCATGCTCTGGCCCACCTCGTCGTGCAGCTCCTGGGCGATGCGGCGCCGCTCCGCTTCCTGTGCGAGCAGGACGCGGGCGCTGCTGGAGGCCCGTTCCTGTTCGAGGCGGTCGAGCATCGCGTTGAAGGTGCGGATCAGTTCGGCGGTCTCGCCGCGGCCCCCTTCCGGCAGCCGCTGCCCGGGGCGCAGCAGATCGACGGTGGCCATCAGCCGGGTGAGCCGGTCGAGGGGGGCCAGTCCGATCCGCAGCATGGCCGCGTTGGCGACCAGCATGACGACCAGGCCGGCCACGAGGATGACCGCCTCGGTCAGCACCACGGGCACGGAGACGGTCACGGGAGCCCACAGCAGCAGCGCGGTGGCGCTTCCCAGCACGACCGCGTTGAGTGCGAAGACCCGCCAGAACAGGGACACCCGGATGACGCCTTTCTCTGTGGGACATGGCCGCGTGTGTCATGGCCCTGCCTCTGCTGTCGGTCACCGCACATCCCGAGGATGAGCCGCGGCCACCGGTCCCGACCGGCCCATTGCCAGGCTGCCCGCTTCCTGGACCGGCGTCGATGGGCTCCAATGCCCATTTCCGGACCTGCGCCGCCCACGCCGCGATGGGCTCCGGGACCGGCAGGAGATGGGTATCGCGCCCGATGGTTTCCGCGTGGCCTTGCGACGACGGTGAAGGCATGAACCACAACCGCCCTCCCCCGGTCCCGGCTCCCCCGCCGACGCGCCGCCCGGCGCGACCCGCCTCCCCGTCGAAGGAAGGAACCACCATGTCACTCGATACGCCCCAGGCCGGAACCCGCCGCGAGCGGCTGACGGCACACGAGGCACTCCAGCGCCTCGAACACGAACGTTCCTCCCGCCTGTCGCAGCTACGCGCCATGGGCGAGGTCGCGCCGGACGGGCAGGAGCAGGCGATGGCCGCGCAGAAAGAGACCGTCAAACGCGTACTCACCGAGGTCGAGGCCGCCTTCGCCCGGGTCCAGGACGGCAGTTACGGCGTCTGCGGGACCTGTTCCGAAGCGATTCCGGTCGAGCGTCTGGAGATCCTGCCCCACACGCCGTTCTGCGTCCCCTGCCAGCGTAGCGCCGGCTGACAACCGCCCGTCCGCACTGCCCGGGGGTGAATGGGTGAACCACCAGATCATCGACGACCGCGCTACGGCTCTGTCGCCCGAGGACGTCGCCGTACTGCGCCAAGACCTGCGCGAGCAGCTCCTGTTCCGCCGGGAGCAACTGCAGCAGCTCTCGGACGCCGCGTCCCGTGCCGACGCGTTTCTCGACCATCGGACGGCCGCCCAGATGGAGGTCCGCGTCAAGCTCGCGGCCTCCGCGGGCATGGTCCTCGCCGACGTCGAAGCCGCCCTCGCGCGGATGGACCAGGGCCACTACGGAATCTGCCACCTGTGCCGCAGGCCCATGGCCCGCGAACAACTGATGATCGTGCCGCAGGCGCGTTACTGCGGCCGGTGCCAACACGTCCGGGAGGCCAGGCGGTGACGATTCCACTGGGGCCCGGCCCCGCGCCCGTACGGCACCGCATGTGGTCCCGGGGCCGGCCGTACGCCGGTATCGCCCTCGACCTGGGCAGCGCCCGCACGCGTGCTTGGATGTCGGGGCGACGCATGATCCTCGACGTACCTACGGTGACCTTCCCGGGCACCGGCGCCTCTTACCCCATCCAGCGCGGCACCATCGTCGACGCACCCGGAACCGCCCGGATGCTGAACCGGCTGCTCGGCCATCGCCTGCCCCGCTTCGGCCGTCCGTTGGTCGTCCTGACCACGCCCGTACTGGGGGGAATCGCCTACCGGGCCCAGGCCCGCAGCGCGGTCGACGTCCTGCGCCCGCGTTCGGTCCTGACCGTCCCGACCGCGCGTGCCGTGGCCGTCGCCGCCGACGCCGACCCGACCTGTCCGCTGCTCGTCGTGGACATCGGCGCACACCTCACGGAGGTCACGCTGCTCGCCGACGGCGCGGTGACGGACGCGCGCCACACCGCCCTGGGCACCAGCGACCTGGACGGCCGCACCCCGCCCGCGAGGATCACCGAGGCGGTCGTCGCCATGGTGACCACCATGCTGGAGCAGGACCACACCTCGCAGACGTACGAGGCCCTCCACCGGGGCGCCCTGCTGGCCGGCGGGGGCGCGCTGCGGCCCGAGATCACCTATCGCCTCGCCGACCGACTGCACGCGCCGGTCCAGCCCGTCCCCGCGCCGCACACGGCGGCGGTCCGCGGCGCCGCGAAACTCCTGCGGGCAGCCCGGGCCCACCCCTCCGCCCAGGCCATCACGGACCCCGCACACCGCCGCTAGCCCCCCGTCCCCACACCCCGCGTTCCACCACCCACATCCCCGCACGACCGGACGAGGCCGCCACGCGTTCACGGGCCGGAGCGGCACAACCCTCGGGTTGCCGAGCGGCAATCGACTGCCGTGCGCCGCCCGGAGCCAAGCCGGTTCAGCGTGTCCCGTTCCCGTGGGGGCGTGCGGAGGGCCGGAACAGGCCCAGGCGGGCGTTGTGTTCGCGCTGCCGTTCGGCCACGGCACGGGCCGGCTTCAGTACGAGTCGCTGCAGCCGCCGCGCCGCCTCGAGATGGTCGGCGGTCCATACGACCCGGATGGCGGTCGGTGACTGCTCGCTCCTCCCGTCGACGAGGTCACGCTCGACCGCGTGGATCAGCCGTTCGTCGGCCCCGACATCCCTGGGCTGTGCCTCGGGCACGTCGCCGGACCCTGTCATGGCGTTCGCCGTCGCCTCGTACCAGGAGAGCAGCGCGTCCCCCGAGCGATCGATCTCCGAGCGCGCGGCCGTACGGTCGGCACCCGACTGCCCCTGGTCCCGCTCCCACAGGTCGAGTACGGCGTCAGCGGTGAGCCGGAGCACGGCGACGGCGGTGACCAGGGTGGTGACGTCGGTCAGCGGGAGGTGCTTGGTGCCGCGTTCCGCGAGGAACCCCCGGAAGGCGTCGTCCAGTCGCCGGGCCGCCGCCGCGGCACGGTAGCGCTCCTCGTCCGGGAGCGGAGCGGTCCGTACGAGACTGTCGCAGCGGGTCACGCCGTAGCCGATCGCGCCGCGCAGATACCGGGTGCTCTCCGAGAACCCCTCCGCGAGGGCGTGCCCGAGGAGAGGCGCAGCACCGCGGGGCCAGAACAGCGTTCCCACGACGACGCTCACGGCGCATCCGATCGCGACGTCCTCGATCCGCACGATTCCCACGCGCCAGCCGACGGGTTCGAGGAGGTTGAACAGGATCAGGATCGAGACGGTGAAGCCGGCCTGGCCCGCGGCGAAGGAGATGGTCGCCGGGGCGAGGCCGGTGAAGAGCACGGCCACGGGGAGCAGGACCCAGAGGAACGGGGTGTTCGATCCGATGAGGTAGATCAGTCCACCACCGATGAGGATGCCGACCGCGGTGCCGGCGATCGCCCGCAGCGAGTTCTGCCCGGTCAGCACGGCACTGGAGCGCAGGACGGCCAGGGTTCCGAAGGCCACCCAGAAGCTGTGCTGCACACCCGACTGCTCGGCGACCAGCACGGCGAGAGCCAGCGCGATCGCGCCGCGGACGCTGTTGCGCAGCCACGCCGAGTGTCGCTCGGTGTGCGCACCCGCGCGTTCCTGGGCCGAGGCCAGGGTCGAGGCAGCGCCTTCGGGGCGTTGTCCGATGAGCCGCTGCCACAGGCTGCGCCCGCGCGCCGCGAGGATCAGCTCGACGTTCCTGGCGATGGCGGAGACCGCGAAGCTCATCTCCTGGGCGCGGAAGCTCGGTTCCAGCGAGCTCACGAAGCGTGTCGCGGTCGGATCCGGCCGTCTGTCGTCCTCGGGCTGCCCGGCCCGACGGCTATCGGTGGTGACCGGCCGGAACGAGGTGACGGTGTTCTCCATCGCCGACCGGGTCAGGGCAAGGCGTTCCTGCAACGGAGTCAGGTGTCCGGGCTCCTGGTCGTCAGTCGTGGACAGCGCCTCCGCGCTCGCTCGCAGCAGATCCGCGGCGGCCGTCTTCACCCCGCAGACGACCGCGTCCGAGGGGGTCGCCTTCTCGCCCACGGACACACGGTCCAGGACCGTGGCGAGCAGCAGCACCTCGTCGACCAGACGGATCAGGACGCGGGTGGACGTGGAGAGGCCCGTCGGCCGGTAGGGGGTGGCGAAGTACGCCTCGCGCAGCGCCGTCACCGCGTCGCTCGCCTCGCCCACGATCGTGTCGAGCGCCGTGCGGTCCGCCGTGCCGAAGCCGCGCAGTACGCAGTCCGCCTCGGCCCTGAGCTGTACGGCGAGCGCTCGGCACGCGTTGGCGGTGGCGTTCCGCAGCGGTTCACGCACGGGAGTGGGCCACAGCAGCCGGACGGCGAGGAGCGAGGTCACACCGGCCAGACCCCAGCCGGCGAGCCGGTCCGGGATCGCCTGTGCCGTCCCGGGAAGGGTGGCGGCCAGGACGAAACTCACGAGCAAGGGGGTGGAGGCGCCCGCCAGGGCCGAGCTGACGACACCGGAGAACAGCACGACGAAGCTGACGACCGCCGTGGCGACGGTGCACAGCCATACCTCGCGGGAGACCAGCGTTCCGAGGGAGATCAGCACGGCGCCCGTCACGACGAGTGCGGCCTGTTCGACGAGCCGGTCGCGCATGGGCCCCGCGAACTCCACGAACAGCAGCATCGCGATCGACCCGAACGCCGCGAAGAGCGGGACGACCGGGCTGTCCGTGATCGCCATCGCGACGGCGAAGAGGCCGGGAGCGACGATCGCGGCTCTGACAGACCTGCGGAGCGCGGTCAGACCCGCGTCGCGCCGAAGGAGGGACCGCAGGACGTTCACAGCAGACGCCTCCCAGACACATCCGGTCTCTCGCACGTCACGTCACTCTGACAGCTCGTCCTTTGAAGACACGTCAGGTTCCGACCCCGGGAGGGTCGCGCGACCCTGGTTCCGCCGCGAGGCGTCGCCCCTCGCGGAGAGGAGGCCGTGCCGCAAGCGCTGTCGTCCGCGGTTGTCGCTACATGCCCGCTGCGGGATCGCCCTTGCCGAGGCCTATCCACCAGTGCCCGTCGTCCTTCACCAGGAGCAGTTCCTGCCGCTGACCGGTGTCCTCGTACGTCACCGTCACCGGGTTGAAGTAGCTGACGACCCCCTCCCGTACGGTGACCTCGACGGGGCCGCCCGCCGCCCGGCCGTACGTGCGCACGTACTGTGCCGCGGCAGGCCCGGGCCGCTCGTAGGCGGGCCCGGCGAGCTCCGCGATTCCCTTCGCGTCTCCGCCCTTGAGCCGCTGGACGTAGACCCGCACGAGAGTGTCGACGTCCTCGGCCGTCTCCCGTACGTCGGGGTACCTGGACTTTTCCGCGCGCACCGTCACGTCGACCCTGGGGGCATCGGCCATGGCATAGGGCTCGCGGAACCCGTTCCACCACACGACTGCGGTGATCCCGGCGACCAGCAGGCCGCTGCCGAAGGAAAGGGCCAGTCTTTTCATATGCGCCTTTCTCCGTTACCAGTTGCACTTGACGCGATGAATGAGCAGTCGGTTCCCGCGCAAGGACGCCAACCGCCCTTCCGTGAGCCGACATGGTGGCCGCACGCACAGACGCCCCCGGAACTATGTTGTCCCATCACATGTGCGCCTGAACTGGCTGTTCCTACGGTGTGCCGACACGTACCCGTCCCCACCGCACACGAGGAAGTGGCGCACATGGCCTCCGCAGCATCCGCTCCCCCGACATCCGCCAACCTGAAGCGCATCGTCGCCGCCAGTCTCATCGGCACCACCATCGAGTGGTACGACTTCTTCCTCTACGGCTCGGCCGCCGCCCTGGTCTTCAACAAGCTGTTCTTCCCCGACTCCGACCCGCTCGTCGGCACGCTGCTGTCCTTCCTCACGTACGCGGTCGGGTTCGCGGCCCGCCCGCTTGGCGCGCTCGTCTTCGGGCACTTCGGTGACCGGCTCGGCCGCAAGCGGCTGCTGGTGCTGAGTCTGCTGCTGATGGGCGGGGCGACGTTCGCGATCGGTCTGCTGCCCACCCACGCCACCGTCGGCGCGGCGGCTCCCGTCCTGCTCACCACCCTGCGTCTGGTGCAGGGCTTCGCGTTGGGCGGCGAGTGGGGCGGCGCGGTTCTGCTGGTGTCCGAGCACGGTGACGCCAAGCGCAGGGGGTTCTGGGCGTCATGGCCGCAGACCGGCGCTCCGGCCGGCCAGCTCCTGGCGACCGGTGTGCTGTCGCTGCTCACCGCCACACAGTCGGACAGCACCTTCCTCTCCTGGGGCTGGCGCGTCCCGTTCCTCCTCTCCGGGGTCCTGGTCGTCGTCGGTTTGTGGATTCGTCTGTCTGTCGATGAATCGCCCGTCTTCAAGGAGGCGCTGGCGCGGTCCGAGGCCCGCAAGTCGGCCGGGACGGACGAGCCCGAGAAGCTCCCGTTGGTCTCCGTCCTGCGCCACCACTGGCGTGACGTGCTCGTCGCGATGGGCGCCCGCATGGCCGAGAACATCAGCTACTACGTGATCACCGCCTTCATCCTCGTGTACGCCACCACCTCCGCCGGCGTCTCCAAGCAGACCGCGCTCAACGCCGTTCTCATCGCCTCCGCCGTGCACTTCGCCGTGATCCCGGCTTGGGGCGCCCTCTCCGACCGCATCGGCCGCCGCCCCGTCTATCTGCTCGGCGCCGCGGGCGTCGGTCTCTGGATGTTCCCTTTCTTCTCCCTCATCGACACCGGCGGCTTCGCGAACCTGATCCTCGCCGTCACCGTGGGCCTGGTCCTGCACGGCGCCATGTACGCGCCCCAGGCCGCCTTCTTCTCCGAGATGTTCGCGACCCGGATGCGCTACTCGGGTGCCTCCATCGGGGCCCAGTTCGCCTCCGTCGCGGCGGGCGCGCCCGCGCCCCTCATCGCGACGGCCCTCCTCTCCTCCTACGACAGCTCCACTCCCATCTCCCTGTATGTGATCGGGGCGGTCGTCCTGACCCTGATCGCGGTGGGCTTCGCCAAGGAGACCCGCGACCGCGACCTGTCCGCCGTCGACGCCGTGACCGACGACCGGCCGGCTCCGGTCGCGCCGGCGGACGCCCACACGGTCTGACGCCGGCCCACACGGTCTGACGCCGGCCCGCACGGTCCGACCCCGGCCCGCGGTTCCTGATCCCCGTACGCAATGTCGCGTGCGGGGATCAGCGCGGCCCGTCCGACGACAACCAGTGCAGTCTCAGGGCCAGTTGGATCTCCAATATGCGGGCCGGGCTCTGCCAGTCGTCCCCGAGCAGACGCCCCACCCGCTCGAGCCGCTGCGCCACCGTGTTCACATGGACGTGCAGGGTGTCCTTCGTGCGGGCCGGGCTCATGCCGCTGGCGAAGTACGCGTCCAGGGTGCGCAGCAGGTCGGTGCCGCGCCGTTCGTCGTAGGCGACGACCCCGCCGATCGTCCGGGCGACGAAGCCGGAGATGTCCCGGTCTCCGGCGAGCAGCAGTCCAAGGAACCCGAAGTCCTCGGCCGCCGCGCCGTCCCCGGTCCGGCCGAGCAGGCGCAGCGCTTCCAGGCAGCGCTGCCCCTCCGTGTAGGCCGTGGCCACCGCCTCGGGCTGGGCGGCGAGCCGGTCGAAGGGTGCGGAGGCACCCACGGTCACCGCCTCCTGAACGGCGGTGCCCAGTTCCTTCGCCGTGCGGCGGGCCAGTGTCGTCGCCGTGTCGCCGGGGCCGAGCGGGAGCAGCAGGACGGTGCCTCCGTCGCGGGAAGCGGCCAGTCCGTGACGGGTGGCGGCGAGGTGGGACGCGGCCGACCAGAGCCGTCTGCGCGCGCCCGCCTCCTGGCCGGCGTCGGCGGCCACGACGTCGAGCCGGGCCGCGAGCACGACATGGGGTCCGTCGAGATCGGCGTGCAGCCGCGCCGCCCTCGCCCGCAGCAGCCCCGGATCGCGGTCCCGACCCTCCAACAGGTCGTCCAGCAGCTCGCCGCGCACCCGCTGCTCGGCTTCGGAGGCCGAGCGTCTGGCGAGCAGGAGCAGTGAGGTGACCATCGCGGCGCGCTCCAGGGTGCGCTGGTCGACGGGGTCGAGACCCGGATGCCCGCGCAGTGCCAGCGCGCCGAGCAGTTCGCCTCCCGCCGCCACCGCGGCGACCCAGTCGTCGCCGTGCCGTACGGCATGGCCGTCGGCGCGGGCCGCCTCCACGGCCACTGTCGGTGTGCTGCCCGGCTCCGTGAACTCGACCGTGCCGTCCAGGACTTCGGACACCGCGGCGGCGACGTCGTGCACTCCCCCGCCGCGCAGCACGAGTTCGGCCAGCCGGTCGTGGACGTCCGAGGCGCGTTCGATGACCGCGCTGCGGTCCTGGATGATCTCGTTGGCCCGGCCCAGGCGGTCCAGGGCGGAGCGTGTCTCGGTGAGTGCGTTCGCCGTGTCGATGGCGGCCGCGGCCAGGGCCGCGAAGGAGCCGAGCAGGGCGATCTGCTCGCGCTCGAAGACCCGGGCCCTGCGGTCCGCGGCGAACAGCACGCCGATGACCTGGGGCCCGATCATCAGCGGCACGCCGAGGATCGCGACGAGCCCCTCGTCCTGCACGCCCGCGTCGATGGTCCGGGTGTGCTGGAAGCGCTCGTCCTTGAAGTAGTCGTCGGTGACGTACGGGCGGGCGGTCTGTGCGACGAGTCCGCCGAGCCCCTCTCCCATGCCGAGCCGCAACTGCTGGAAGCGCGCGGCGACCGAGCCCTCGGTGACACGCATGTAGGTGTCACCCCTGGTCGCGTCGTTCAGGCTGAGATACGCGATGTCCGTGCCCAGCAGCGACCGCGCCCGCTGCACGATCGCCCGCAGGACGGCGTCGAGATCCCGCAGGCCCGCGAGGTCGTGCGCGGTCTCGAAGAGCGCGGAGAGCTCGGCCTCGCGGCGGCGCCGTCCTTCTATCTCCGTGCGCACGCGCAGCGCGAGCAGCTTGGCCTGTTCGAGCGCGGCGACGTGCCGGTCGGGCAGGCCCTCGGCGCGGGCGAGCAGCACCGGCTGCTCGTAGGCGTCGGCGGTCGCTCCTCGGGTCAGGAGTTCCAGGAACGGCGCTTCCACGCTGTCGGCGGAGCGCTCGGCTGATGGCAGGTGATCGCTGGGCATGGCAACAGGATCGCGCATATGCGGGTCGGCACCCCGGCCCTGTGGACAACCATCCGCGGAGGGACCTCGGCCTGCTGGACGAATCGTCCCCGGCCCGGATGCGGCACGCTTCGCGGGCGGGAGGGGGAGGAGGCCGGGCTCCGGCTCAGTGCGCGGTCCAGCCCCCGTCCAGCGCCAGCGATGTTCCGGTCATGAAGGCCGCCTGCGGTCCGCAGAGGTAGGCCACCGCTTCCGCGACCTCCTCCGGCTCGATGAGCCGCTTGACCGCGCTGTCCCGCAGCATGATCTCGGTCAGGACGCGCTCCCGGGGGATGCCGTGCGTGCGCGCCTGATCGGCCAGTTGCTTCTCGACGAGCGCGGTGCGCACGTAGGCGGGGTTCACACAGTTCGAGGTGACTCCGTGGGGCGCGCCTTCCAGGGCCGCGGTCTTCGACAGCCCTTCGAGTCCGTGTTTCGCGGCGACGTACGCCGATTTGAACGCCGAGGCGCGCAGGCCGTGGACCGAGGAGACATTGACGATGCGGCCCCAGCCCTGCCCGTACATGTGGGGCAGGGCGCCGCGGATGAGCCGGAACGGGGCTTCCAGCATCACGGTCAGCACCGTGTGGAAGACGTCGGGCGGAAATTCCTCGAGGGGGCGGACCAGTTGCAGTCCGGCGTTGTTCACGAGGACGTCGGTGCCGGCCGCGGCCTGTTCCGCCGCGTCGAGGTCGGTGAGGTCGAGGACGTGCGGCTCGACCGTCCCGGCCAGGCCGTGCGTCCGCTCGGCGAGGGTTTCCAGACCTTCGGCGTCCCGGTCGACCGCTCTCACCTTGGCGCCGGCGGCGGCGAGCCGCAGCGCGCAGGCGCGGCCGATGCCGCTCGCGGCTCCGGTGACGAGCGCGGTGCGTCCGCCGAGGTCGAGGTTGAAGGCGTGGGGGCCCGGAAGGGCGCTGGGCGCGGTCATGCCTCGACCCTAGGCAGCGCCCAGATCCCGTCCGATGTGGTCAGCGCACACACTTCGTCTTCAGGTCATGGGCTCGAACCATGTGGGTTCGTCGAGCAGCGCCTGCTTGATCCGGACGAGCGCGTAGTCGTCCAGTTTCGGCAGCGCGTCCACGGCGAACCAGCCGACCTGGAGCGACTCGTCGTCGTTGACACGGGCTTCACCGCCTACGGCACGGCAGCGGAGCGTGGTGTCCATGAACTGGCAGACGTCGCCGTTGGGGAAGGTCACCTGTCCCCCGGCCTGGATCATCACGACGCGTTCGACCTCGACGTGGACGGCCGTCTCCTCGTACACCTCGCGCACCGCGCAGGCGGCGGGCTGCTCCCCCGGCTCGGGGATGCCGGAGATCAGCGCCCACTTGTGGCTGTCCGAGCGCTGGCCGAGCAGAATCCTGCCCTCGTCGTCGAGGACCACGACACTGACGCCGGGGAGCCAGAGGAGCTGGTGGCCGGCGAAGGCACGGATCTCGCGGATGAAGTCGGGAGTAGGCATGGCCCCGACCCTATCCGCGCGACTCCGGCGCCCCGCGCGCAGGACGGCCGGCAGGTGCCGGCCGCGCCCTCCGTCGTGAGTGACCGGACAGGTCCTAGGCGCCGGTGCCGCGCCGCGAGCGGACCGCCGTCGTGGCGGCCCAGCCGAGGCCGCCCGCCGCGACGAGCACCAGGATGATCTCGGGGACGATGCCGAGCTTGGTGGCCGGGGTCTCCGAGGAACGCAGCGGAACCTTCTGGACCAGCGAGTCGGCGACGAACATCCCGGTCCTCTGGGTGATCTTCCCGTCGGGCATGATCACGGCGCTGACGCCGCTCGTCACGGGCACCGTGACGGTGCGGCTGTGCTCGACGGCGCGGACGCGGGACATGGCGAGCTGCTGGTAGGTCATCTCGCTGCGGTCGAAGGTCGCGTTGTTGCTGGGCACCGAGATGATCTGCGCGCCGTCGGTGACGGTGCTGCGCACGGCCCAGTCGAACGCCGCCTCGTAGCAGGTGACGAGCCCGACGCCGGTGCCGTTCATCGTGAACACACCGGGCTTGCTGCCGCGGCTGAAGTCCTGGCGGACCATGCTGGTCCAGTTCTTGTTGATGGCGTTGAGCAGCGGACGCAGCGGAAGGTACTCGCCGAACGGCTGGACCTGCCGCTTGTCGTAGGTGTCCACCGGGCCCTTCTCCGGGTCCCACAGGATCTGCTCGTTGTAGAGCTTGCCGTTCCGCTCGACGACCGCGCCGACGGAGACGGGGGCGCCGATCGCCTTGGCCGCCTGCTCGATCACGATGCTCGCGTCGGAGTTGGCGAAGGGGTCGATGTCGGAGGAGTTCTCCGGCCACAGCACCAGGTCGGGCTTGGCGACCTTGCCCGCCTTGACCTCGGCGGCCAGGCGCTCGGTCTCGCGCACGTGGTGGTCGAGGACGGCGCGCCGCTGGGCGTTGAAGTCGAGTCCCGCGCGCGGGACGTTGCCCTGGATGACCGCGACCGTCGCGGTGCCGTCCTCGGCCTTGTCGCTGACGAGCACCCGCGCGGCGAGCGCTCCGACGACGGGGACTGCGACGGCGAGCAGGGCGACGACGGCAGCGCCGCGGCGCAGGACGCCGGTGGCACGCCGTTCGAGGGCGAGGCGGACGATCTCGTAGAGCCCGAAGCCGCACAGCACGACGCCGAAGCCGAGGACCGGGGTGCCACCGACCGCGGCGAGCGGCAGGAAGACACCGTCGGCCTGTCCGAACGCGATCTTCCCCCAGGGGAAGCCGCCGAAGGGCGCACGCGCGCGTGCCGCCTCTCCGGCGATCCAGAGGGCGGCCGCCCAGAGCGGCCACCCGGGCAGCCGGGAGACGAAGGTGATCCCCGCGCCGACCAGCGCGACGTAGACGGCCTCCACCGCGACGAGCGCGAGCCAGGGCCCGGAGCCGACCTCGACGCCGGTCCAGACCAGCAGCGGGAGCAGGAATCCGAGGCCGAAGAGATAGCCGAGGCCGAGTCCGGCCTTCCAGGAGCGACCGCGCAGGATCCATCCGAAGACCGCGAAGGCCGGCAGGGCGAGCCACCACAGGGTCCGTGGCGGGAAGCTGACGTACAGCAGCACTCCGGAGAGCGCGGCGGCGGCGGCCGGAACGAGGCGACGGACCAGGGCGGACCCGCGCGAGGCGGGCGCGACCTGGGGTTCGAGCTGTTCCGGCTCGTCTACGGTGGTTGCGGTGGCGGTCACTCGGGGAGTGTACGGCGCCTGACCTGGGCGCGGACAGCTCGGTCCGCCGGGTCCCGGTGGGCGGAACACCCCTTGACAGGTCTCCTCGTACGGACCTGCCGCAACGTTCCTGCACAACGGTCCCCAAACCGGCGCACCACCCGTTACCGTGTGGCCGAGCCTCTGACGTGCGGCCTGATGCGGTGACGGCGCCCGGGGCGGGCACAGTCGGGGGGCGACGGGGGTGGGTTCCGCGGGGATGACGTCCTCGGCCGAAGAGGTGGCCACGGGCGAAAGACGCAGCGCGTCGGACGTCGTCGGCATGGTCGTGCTCGTGGCCTGCGCCGCCTGGTCGCTGATCACGGCGGCGGCGCACGAGGGCAGGCCCGAAGGCATGCTGCTCGCGGTGCTCGCCGTGACGGCGGGCTACGCCGCGGGGCGGATCTCCGCGGCGCTCCTGCCGGTGGCCGCCCCCTGCGCCGCGGCGGCGGCCGGACTCGGCCTCGCGATCGCCACGCCCGGCCCGCAGATCAGCCTGCAGCTCGGTCACACCGGTGCCACGGCCGCCCTGCTCACCCTCTCCTGCGGAGCCGCGTGCTGCGCGGCCTGGGCGGCGCGCGCCGCCGCCCCGCGGTTCGCGCTGCGTCTGGCGGCCGCCGGGACCGCGGTGACGGCGGCACTCCTCGGTTCCACCACCGGAGTCGTCACCTGCACCGGGGTCCTGCTCTGTTCGCTCGCCACCGCGCGGGTACACCACCGGGCCCTCGGACTCACGGGGTTCGCGGCCGGCACGGCTCTGGTGACCGGGGCGACCTGGGCGATCGGCGAGGACGCGCTGCCGGGCGGACTGACCGCCTCCCTGGAGGGACTGCTCACCGAGCACCGCGTTCTCCTGTGGCACGACGCCCTGCGCATGGCCCGTACCGATCCCGGTCTGGGGGTCGGGCCCGGCCGCTACGGAGCGCTCAGTCCGACGGTCGCCCAGTCCCTGCTGCCCGACGGCAAACCTCACTCCGCACCCCTGCAGCAGGCCGCCGAGCAGGGGCTGACCGGAGTGGCCCTGCTCGCGGCGGCGTTCTGCTGGGTCCTGTACGCGCTTCTGCGCTCGCCGCGCCCCACGCCGATCGTGCTGACGGCGGGCGCGGCCCTGACGGCGGTGGCCGCGATAGCGTCGATCGGCAACGCGCTGAGCTTCATGACGGTGACCGCGGGTGCGGGACTGCTGGCCGGGTTCGCGACCGCGCGGCCGCTCGCACCGGCGGAGCCGGACGGCGTGCGGGCCGGGGCCGACGGCTCGACGGTCACTTCGATACGTGAGTGATCCCCGGGGCGCGCACTCCGGCGGTCACCCCGATACGTGTCTGACGGCCGGACAGCCTCTCAGCGCCCCACGCCGGTCGTGTCCGGACGCAGCCGGCCGCGGATGATCCGGACCGCCGCCTCGGCGTTGTCCACGGTGATCGTGAACGTGTGGCCGTCACCCAGGCGCAGCACCATGCCCTCGCCGCGCCGGACGACGACGGCGGTTCCCTGCTCAGGGCGCCAGCGATACCCCCAGCCGCCCCACTGACGCGGGGTGACCTGGGGTGCGAAGTCGGCTCCGACGACCGTGGAGAGCGGGATGCGGCGGCGCGGCAGCCCCATGTGGCCGCAGCGCACCTCCAGACAGTCCTCGTCCACCCGCACGGCGACGTGTACGAAGGCGAGCGTGCCGAAGAGGATGAGCAGTCCGGCGGCGATGCATCCGACGACGGACATGACCAGCGGTGCCGTTCCCGACGTCCCGCCGGAGCTGACGGCCAGCTCGATCCCGAGAGCCAGACAGGCCACGCCGCCCAGGGCGGGCAGCCACTGGACACGGTTCCTCGCGCGCCCGGTCCAGATAGCCGGGTGCGAGGAGGTTTCGCCGTGGGGGTGGTCCCTCATGCCCATGAGAGTACTCAGATTCCGCTCTGCGGGCACCGGATCGCGGAGCGTGACTCGGCCGGGTGGACGAGGGTCCCACCGAAGGTGCCCTGGCGGTGACCTAATGTGCCCGTGGAGCGGGTGTCAGCCTGTGTTCCACGGGTGTCCAGGGCCGGACGTCCTCAAACGGGGACGGCACCGGGACGGTACGGCGAGGTGATGTGCGGGCGCGGTTTCCGTCGCTCAGCGTGCGGGGCTGACCGCCGACAGGATGCGGCCTTCCTCGTAGGTGAGCGCCGTGGCGGGCAGCGCGCCCTCGCGGCCGCCCTGAAGCACGACGACCGTGGAGTCCGCGGGGGCTCCGGGGTCCGGCAGCTCGCCGATGCGGCGCAGTGCCTGGGCGGCGACCGCTCCGGCGGAACCGTGCAGCACGAGCGGCGGGTGGCCGGGGCGCTGGACGGCGGCGCGGATGCGCTCGGCGACGAGTTCGTAGTGGGTGCATCCCAGGACGACGGCCGTCACGTCCTCGGGGGTGTGCGCCGCGGCCGCCTCGATCGCCGCGTCGATGGCCGCCTGATCGGCGTGCTCGACGGCGGCCGCGAGTCCGGGACAGGCCACCTCGGTGACCGCCACTCCGGCGGCGAACTCCTCGATCAGTCCGCGCTGGTACGGGCTGCCCGTGGTGGCGGGCGTGGCCCAGATCGCGACGGGTCCGCCGCCCGCGGCGGCCGGCTTGATGGCCGGAACGGTGCCGATGACGGGCACCTCCGGTTCGAGGCGGGCGCGCAGAGCGGGCAGGGCGCGTACGGAAGCGGTGTTGCAGGCGACGATCAGCGCGTCGGGCCGGTGCAGCGCGGCGGCCTCGGCGACCGCGAGGGCACGTGCGGTGACGTCTTCCGGTGTACGGGGTCCCCAGGGCATGCTGCCGGGGTCGGAGGAGAGGACGAGATCGGCGTCGGGCCGCAGTCGACGCACCGCGGCGGCAGCAGCGAGCAGTCCGATTCCGGAGTCCATGAGCGCGATCTTCACCCGGTCACCATAGACGATCCGTGTTGACGGGCGACCTCGGTGGGGCAGACTGCGGCGGGTGAGCGCCCTCCTGTGGATCGCCGTCGGATCACTGGCAGCGTGGCTGTGGCTGCTGCTCGGTCAGGGCTTCTTCTGGCGTACGGACGTAACGCTGCCCGCTTGCCGTGAGCCGTCGGACTGGCCCTCTGTCTGCGTCGTGGTGCCGGCCCGGGACGAGGCCGCCGTCCTGCCGGACAGCCTTCCCTCGCTCCTGGCCCAGGACTATCCGGGGCGGGCCGAGATCGTCCTCGTCGACGACGGCAGTTCGGACGGCACGGGCGAGCTGGCCCGTGCGCTGGCGCGCCGGCACGGCGGGCTGCCGCTCACCGTCGCCTCACCGGGTGAGCCGCCGGCAGGCTGGACGGGCAAGCTGTGGGCCGTGCGCCACGGCATCGGCCTCGCCCGCGCACGGGACCCCGAATTCCTCCTGCTGACCGACGCGGACATCGCGCACGCCCCGGACAGCCTGCGGCTCCTGGTGGCGGCGGCGCGCACGGGTGGCTTCGACCTCGTCTCGCAGATGGCTCGACTGCGGGTGGAGAGCCTGTGGGAACGGCTCGTCGTGCCCGCCTTCGTCTACTTCTTCGCGCAGCTCTACCCCTTCCGTCGCATCGCCGTGAAGGGCGCGCGGACGGCGGCCGCGGCGGGGGGATGCGTCCTGCTGCGCGCGGAGACCGCCGAGCGGGCACGGATCCCGGACGCGATCCGGCACGCCGTCATCGACGACGTGGCGCTCGCCCGTGCCGTCAAGGGAAGCGGCGGCCACATCTGGCTGGGCCTGGCGGAGCGGGTGGACAGTGTGCGCCCCTATCCGCGGCTGCGAGATCTGTGGCGCATGGTCTCGCGCAGCGCGTACGCCCAACTGCGGCACAACCCTCTGCTGCTGGCGGGGACGGTCGCCGGGCTCGCCGTGGTGTATCTGGTGCCGCCGGTCGCCCTGGTGGCGGGCCTCGTCGCCGGGAGCGCGGGGGCGGCCGCCGCCGGGGGGCTCGCCTGGCTGGTGATGACGGCGACCTACGTACCGATGCTCCGGTATTACCGGCAGCCGCTGGCGCTCGCTCCCCTGCTGCCGGTCATCGCGTTCCTCTATCTCCTCATGACGGTCGATTCCGCCGTGCAGCACTACAGGGGGCGCGGCGCGGCCTGGAAGGGCCGCACCTACACGCGCCCCGGCGCCGCCCTCGACGAGAGCTGAGGACGGGTCATTTCCGGCCGGGCGTCCAGTTCATGCCCCAGCCGTACACGTGGTCGACGGTGCGCTGGGGACTCACCCCGCGCGCGGGTACCAGGTACCGGGCCTCGCGCTGGACGACGAGGTCGGCGCCGTTGCCGGTGATGAGGGCGAGCGCGCAGACGGTGGAGGGCACCGTGCACTCGTCGAGCGAGAAGTCGATGGGCGCGCCGTTCTGCGGCTGGAGGGTGACCGTGGCGTGCAGATCGGCGAAGGAGCGCGCGCCTTCGTAGATGGTCACGAAGATGAGGATGCGCCGGAAGCTCTGCTTGTGATCGAGGTTGATGGTCAGGTTCTCACCACTGGCCACGGCCCCGGTCCGGTCGTCACCGTCGAGATGTATGAACGGCGGCTGGTGCAGGGCCCCGAAGGCGTTGCCGAGCGCCTGTACGACTCCCTTGCGGCCGTCGGACAGTTCGTACAGCGCGCACAGGTCGAGGTCGAGGTCCGCGTGCATCGCGACGGCCCGGCCGCGTTTGCTGCCCCAGCCCGAGAACTGCTTGCGCACTTCCCAGTTGAGGTTCACGCGCATGGTGCCGCCCGTGCCGCCCTGTTTGGCGAGGGAGACCGAGGGCGCCTCCTTGGTCAGTGTGACCTTGGTGAGGCGGACGGGCACCGGAGGGGCCATGGGCGGCCGGGGGGCCGTGGGTGGCGGCACGGTGACGGGCGGGGCGACCGGCGGCGCGGTGACCGGTGGCGCGACGGGGGGCGGGGGCCCCTGTACGAGGGTGGCGGGCCCCTGCGGCGCGGCGGCGGGTGGGGCCGCGCGCTGCGGCTCGTCCACCGTGATGCCGTAGTCGGTGGCCAGCCCTTCGAGGCCGCTTCCGTAGCCCTGTCCGACGGCGCGGAACTTCCAGGCACCCTGGCGCCGGTAGAACTCGCCCAGGACGAAGGCGGTCTCCACGGTCGCGTCGGTGCTGTCGAAGCGTGCGATCTCCGTGCCGGCCCGTGTGTCGAGCACCCGGATGTACAGGCCGGGTACGCGCCCGAAGGAGCCGCCGTCTGACGACGCGGCCAGGACCACGTTCTCGACGACGGGTTCCACGCGCGCGAGGTCGACGGACAGCGTGTCGGTCACCTGGCCGGCGTCGTTCCGCTTGCCCTCGTGGCGCACGGCGCCCGAGGAGTGCGCCGGCTGGTTGTAGAAGACGAAGTCGCCGTCCGAACGGACCTTTCCGGCCACCAGGAGAAGGGCGGACGCATCGACGTCGGGCACCCCCTGTCCTGAACGCCACCCCAATTCCACCCTGAGTGCGCTCGTCGGGACAGGAACATTAGATCCCTTAGGCATTGACATGTACGCCCCCATCACGTGTCTCCGCGCCGGTACGAGTCCCGAACGGACCCCCGGCTCCGTTCCCGCCAAACCTAATCCCCAGGTCCGCCGACTCCCATGGCTCTCACAGGAAGATCCTGGTCAACCGCCGGTAACCCGTCCGAGGCTGGGCCTTTACACGATCTCAACCATCTTTGACGTCCTTTTTTGCCAAGTTCGCTCGCATTGGGGATCCCACGTCACCACGGACACCAAAAAACAACCCTCTTATCGGTCTCCCCAACCAGCACATCGTGGGCTTAACTTATGTGCCATGACCTCCCCCCGCTCCACCTATGGCGGCGGTTACTACTCCGCCTTCCCTGACACCCCGATCTACGACTCCCTCGTCGCCGAGCGGGGTACCCCTCAGATCGCCCCGATCCGGGTCCCTTCCGCCTACGACTCGGGCATGAGCAACAACCTCCCGGCACTGCCGTCCGCGCTCCCCGCGCTGCCGGCCGGCCCCTCTTCCTACGGCTACCAGCAGGCCCAGCAGCCCTCTCCGCTGCAGCAGGCTCCCGCGCCGTACATCCCGCAGCAGGCCGGCGCACCCCGGGGCTATCCCAGCCCCCAGCCGCAGCAGCCCCGCCCGATGGCGGCCCCCTCGGGCTTCGAGGCCATGCGCCCCGCGGCTCCCCGGCCCGCCCCCGCTCCGTACCAGGACCCGTACAACGGTCAGCAGTACCGCGGGTACTGACCACCCCTGACCGGATTGTCGGTGCTTCCTGGCACCATGGCGGTCATGGGGAACGCGGTACTGCACTCGATTCACGTCCATCCGGTCAAAGCCTTCCGGAGCACGTCGCTCCAGGAGGTCGAGGTCGAGCCCTGGGGGCTGGCCGGAGACCGACGCTGGGTCCTGATCGACGACGGGGGAAAGGTCGTCACGCAACGCGAGCAGCCGCGTCTGGCGCTGGCCGCCGCCGAGATACTCTCCGGCGGCGGCCTCCGTCTCTCCGCCGAGAACCGCGAGCCGGTGACGGTGGCCGTGCCCGTGACCGAAACCGTCGGTACGACCACGGTGGAGATCTTCGGCGACAAGGTGGAAGCCGTCCTCGCCGACGCCGCCGCGCACGACTGGTGCAGCCGTTACGTGGGCGCCGAGGTGCGTCTCGCCCACATGGACGATCCGGCCGTCCGCCGGCCCGTCGACCCGGAGTTCGCGCTGCCGGGCGACACCGTCAGCTTCGCCGACGGCTATCCGCTGCTCGTCACCACACTCGGATCGCTGGACGCGCTCAACTCCTTGATCGCGCGGGGAGACCGGGCCGCGGAGGGCCCGGTGCCGATGAGCCGCTTCCGGCCGAACGTCGTCATCTCGGGTACCGACGCCTGGGCCGAGGACGGCTGGTCCCGGATCGCCATCGGTGACGTCACGTTCCGGGTCACCAAGATGTGCGGCCGTTGCATCGTGACCACGACCGACCAGGACACCGCCCGGCGCGGCAAGGAGCCGCTGCGTACGCTCGCCCGGCACCGGCGCTTCGGCGGAAAGGCGATGTTCGGGCAGAACCTGGTGCCCGAGAACCGCGGCTCGGTGCGGGTCGGCGACCCGGTCACGGTCCTGGAGCGGCCCGCCCGATGACATCCCGCCAGAGCCTGGCCACCGGGAACCCTACGGCTGGGCGGGATCGTTGAGTCCTCGGGAGATGTTCATGAAGGGCCCTGGGGGAGGGTGAGGTCGGCCTCTCTTCCCGGACCCCGCGCTTGAACGGCTCCGCTGCTGGACATCACGGAGGCGGAAGGGGGTGCGGGACGGTGCGCGCGATCATCGGTCTCTGGCGCTGGCGACGCAATCCGCTGCGCCGCACGACAGATCTCGTGGAGGCCTGGCTGGCCCTGGCCGCGCTCCTGCTCGTCCTGTTCGCGGCACCCCTCGCCGGAGTGGCCGTCGGGGCCTCGGTGCAGGGGACGTTGCAGAAGGCGGTGCGGGACCAGCGCAAGGACCGGCACCATGTGGCGGCCGTCGTCGTCAGGAAGCTGTCGCGGGGTCCGCTGGCCCCCGATCCCGAGACCCCGGCGGGGCGGGACGCCCACAGCCGTGTCGTGGCCGACTGGACCTCGCCGGACGGCACCCCCCGGCGCGGCACGGTGATCGCCGACCTCAAGTCGCCGCGGCCGGGCGACCGGTTCTCGATCTGGACCGACCGGCACGGTCGAATAATGGGCCGCCCGCTGGACCGTGCCACCGCGACCGCGCACTCCGTCCTGGCCGGATTCGGTGCCGCGGTGCTGTCGGCCGGACTGCTTGAAGGGGGCAGGCGGTTGATCCTGTGGCACATGATCCGCCGGCGTCACGCCCGGTGGGACCGGGCCTGGGCCAAGGCGGGTCCCGACTGGGGCAAGGCAGACACCGGCAGCTGACGGCCTTCCCGCTCCGGTCAACCGGGCACCCCCGCGCACGCTACGGTGGACCCTCCGAACTGTTCGGCACCGTCGTGAGAGGCTGTCCGGCAGGGACCGGGATCCCGACCGACGGGGCATCAGCACGGCCTCGCAGGACCCGTGTACGACGAGGTGGGGGCACAACAGCGCCATGGCACAGGGCACGGTCCAGGTGACGCACACCGGAACCTCGCGGTGGCGGCGCCGCACGGGTGAGTACGTTTCGCTGGCCGCCGCCCTGGAGGCCGCGGCCGACGGCGACGTGCTGACCATCGCTCCCGGCACCTACCGGGAGAACCTGGTGGTGGAGCGCGCGGTGACACTGCGCGGCCCCGAGGGCTCCCCCGGCTCCGTGCGCATCGCGCCGATCGACGGCGTGGCCCTGACCGTACGCGCCTCGGCCGTCGTCCAGGACCTGCATGTGGAGGGCCAGGACTCGGCTTCGCCCGCACTACTGGTCGAAGAGGGCACGCCCGAACTGCTGGACATACGGATCGTCACACGTTCCGCGGCCGGGATCGAGGTCCGCGGGGGTGCCCGCCCGACCGTGCGCCGGTGCACCGTCGACAACCCGGCGGGCGTCGCCATCGCCGTACTGGACGGCGGAGGCGGGGTGTTCGAGGAGTGCGAGGTCGTGGCGGCCGGTCAGTCGGGGGTCGTGGTCCGCGGGGGCGCGCGTCCGCGCTTCGAGCGCTGCCGGGTACACCACACTTCCGGTCCGGGGCTGTCGGCCACCGGCGAGAACTCCTTGCTGGAGGCGGTGGGTTGCGAGGTGTACGAGGTCAAGGGCTCCGGGGTGCAGATCACCGCCCGGGCCACGGCCCACCTCACCGACTGCGACGTGCACCGGACGACCGCGGACGGCGTCACCCTCGACACCGACGCCGTGCTCACGCTCGCCGACTGCCGCATCCACGACATCCCGGAGAACGCGGTCGATCTGCGCTCGCGCTCGGTGCTCACCCTGACCCGCACGAGCGTGCGGCAGTTCGGACGCAACGGCCTGTCGGTCTGGGACCCGGGCACGCGCGTCGACGCCAACCAGTGCGAGATCTTCGACAGCACGGGCGACTACCCCGCGGTGTGGGTGAGCGACGGGGCGACCGCCGTCCTGGACTCGTGCCGGGTGCACGACGTGCCGGACGCGCTGTTCGTCCTCGACCGGGGCTCGCGCGCGGACGTCGTCGACTGCGACATCACCCAGGTGCGCAACACCGCGGTGTCGGTGAGCGACGGAGCGACCGCGCAGCTCGACGACTGCCGCATCCGGGACGCGGCCACCGGAGCCTGGTTCCGCGACCACGGCAGCGGCGGCACGCTGTCCGGATGCGTCATCGACGGCACACAGACCGGCGTGATCGTCACCAAGGGCGCCGATCCGGCCTTCGAGCGCTGCACGGTCACCTCGCCCGCCGAGGCGGGCTTCTACGTCTCCGCGGACGGCCGGGGCAGCTTCACGCACTGCCGGGTGGCGGACAGCGGGGGCTACGGCTTCCACGTGATCGACGGCTGCCGGTCGACCCTGCGCAAGTGCCGGACGGAACGATGCGCGCGCGGGGGCTACGAGTTCGCCGACGCGGGCTCGGCCCCGGGCTCGGGTCCGATCGTCGAGGACTGCGCGAGTGACGAGAGTGCGTCGCTGCGTACCCCGGCGCACGAGGCGGCGGTCGAGACCTCGGCTTCGTCCGTGAGTGCGCCGGGGACGATCCCCGGCCAGCGGGGCACCGAGCGGGAACCGGTCGTCACCGGCGCGGAGCCCGCCGCTCCGGCCCGCGGATCGAAGATCGTTCTCGGTGAACTCGACACGCTGGTGGGCCTGGACAACGTCAAACGCGAGGTGCGCGCCCTCACCGACATGATCGAGGTGGGCCGGCGCCGGCAGCAGGCGGGCCTCAAGGCGGCGTCCGCACGGCGTCATCTCGTCTTCACCGGCTCCCCCGGCACCGGCAAGACCACCGTCGCCCGGCTGTACGGCGAGATCCTGGCCTCGCTTGGGGTGCTGGAGCGGGGTCATCTGGTCGAGGTGTCCCGGGTGGATCTGGTCGGTGAGCACATCGGATCGACCGCGATCCGTACCCAGGAGGCGTTCGACCGGGCGCGCGGCGGCGTGCTGTTCATCGACGAGGCGTACGCGCTCTCCCCGGAGGACTCGGGCCGCGACTTCGGGCGTGAGGCGATCGACACGCTGGTGAAGCTGATGGAGGACCACCGGGAGGCGGTGGTGGTGATCGTCGCCGGTTACACCGCGGAGATGGAGCGGTTCCTGTCGGTCAACCCCGGAGTGGCGTCCCGCTTCTCACGGACGATCACCTTCGCCGACTACATCCCCACCGAACTGCTGCGGATCGTCGAGCAACAGGCCGAGGAGCACGAGTACCGGCTGGGTCCGGGCGCCCCGGAGGCGGTTCTGAAGCACTTCACCGCCGTACCGAGGGGGCCCGCCTTCGGCAACGGCCGCACGGCACGGCAGACGTTCGAGGCGATGGTGGAGCGACACGCGGGCCGCGTCGCCAAGCTGGACGAGCCGAGCACGGACGACCTGACCCTGCTCTACGCGGAGGACCTGCCGGACCTGCCCTGAGTGCCCCGGAGCCTGTCCCCCGCATCCCTTCCGCCAGGCTCTAGCGGGGTCGCTGACCCGGGACCTCGGGCAGCAGCCGCTCCAGCAGGAGTTCACGCTCGGCGGCGAACACCGGGTCCGCCTGATAGTCGGAGTGACCGAGAACCGGCGCGGGCAGCGGCTGCCGGTCGGTGCGCCCGTAGGCGAGCGGGTCCTTGAGGGGCTCGCGGTCGACTTCGGGGCCGCAGTCGCCGGGCAGCCGGACGGGTCCGCCGATCGGGTCGGTGCTCCGGTACAGATTGCGCCAGCAGGCGACCTCACGGTGCAGCGAGGCCAGCGCGGCGGGGCCGAAATGGGCCGGGAACCAGCGTCCGTACAGGCGCTCCAGCGGTGAACCGTAGGTGAGCAGCGCGATCCTCCCCCTTACCGAGGGCTTGAGCTGCCAGGCCGCGGCGGCCGCCAGCACACTGCCCTGGGAGTGTCCGGAGAGCACCAGGCGTCCGCCGGTCGCCCGGGTCCAGGTGGCCATCCGCCAGGTGAGGTCCGGCACCGCGCGCTCGGCGTAGCAGGGCGGCGCGAAGGGGTGGGCGGCGCGCGGCCAGAAGGTGCCGACGTCCCACAGGATGCCGATGGTGCGGCGGGCGGCCGGGTCCTTGTAGGCGCGCCGGCCCCAGGTGACGAAGAGGATGAAGCCGAGGCCGATGAGCCAGGAACCCAGGGCCTGCGCGGTCTCGGCCGCGCCGTGGACGAAGCCGTTCGCGCCCCGGGCCGCCGCGCTCGGGGTGTCACCGGTGGCGAGGGCCCCGACCAGGGCACCGGCCCCGAGCAGCAGGGTCACGGATGACAGGACCCCGACGATGAGCGGCGCCCGGTCGGTGAGAGCGGCCATCGCGCGGGTGCTCGCGATGCGGCGGGTACGGGCGGAGTCCCTGGGCTCGCCCGGGTACTCGCGCTCGACGGCGCCCATCTCGTGGCGGCGCTGCCGCCAGGTGCGACGGGCGAGCAGGACGACGAGGGCGAGCAGGACGACGAGCAGCGGCGGGATCGCGGAAGCCTGCCAGGTCAGCAGGACGGGCGGCCCGGGGATCGAGTGGCGGGTGCCGTCGAGCCAGTCGGCGACCCGCTGGGACACGCCTCCGGACATCACGCCGCCGAGCGCGCAGCCGAGCATGGCGACGGCGGGTCCGGCGAAGCCGCGCATCGCGGTGCGCGGGCCGGGGGCGCCGTCCGCTGTCCGGCCAGGATCCTCGGCCTGGGGAGCCGTGCGGTACAGAGCGTGAGCGACCGCGCACAGTGCGATCACGAGCAGGCCCTGGACGAGGGTGAGGCCGCCGAACGTGGCGTCGGCCGCGAGCCGCCCCGATGACCGCCAGTGGGGCCGCGACCAGCCGGCGTACACCAGGGTGAGGGCGAGCAGGGCGACCGCGCCCAGCGGCAGTCGGCGCACGAGCGCAAGGTCGCGTCCGTGGTCGATCCGGTTCTCGCTGCGGCCGCGACGGCAGACCACCCACAGCACAACGGCCCCGCCCGCCAGGAGCGTTGCGTTCAGGAGTCCGCCCAGCGTCTCCAGTACGGCGGAGCCGCCCGGGGCACGGTCGTGGTGGGTGGCCGGGGAACCCACGGCCGCGGCGACGGTCAGGAACCCCGCGGCGGTGTGCGCGGCGCGCAGCCGGGCCACCAGGCGGCGCCCGTACCAGAAGCCGGGGCGGCCGAGTCCCGTGCCGTCGGTCTCCTCGTCGGCCTCGGCCGCGCGGGCCGGCGGCTGCTGCGACTCGTACGCGCTCCACGTGCGGTGGGAGAGGTACCACAGGAGCGTGGTGAGCGCCGCGGGCACCAGTGCGGCCAGGGCGAGGCGGCGGCCGGGACGGCTCCACCAGCCGGCGTCGGGCCGGTCCGGGGAGAGGAACCCGAGCCAGGAGTGGTTGCGCACACACAGACGGGTTCCGGCGCACTGCCAGGCGGCCAGATCGAGGGCGACCTCGCAGGCGGCGGCGACCAGCAGCACCGTGAGGGTGAGTCCGGCCAGACGTACGAGCAGCCCGTACAGGCGCACCGTCCGTCCGTGACCGTGCGAGGCGGGACGCATCCAGTGCGCGAGGTTGACCACCATGAAGGGAAGGAGGAGAAGCCACAGGGCACGGGCTCCGTTGCCGGACGTGAGGTTGCACCACACGTACGCCTCGCGCACCGGCCCGCCGCGGGGGTCGCCGGGGTGCTCCTCGGCGTCGGTGTCGTCGGCGCGCCGGAAGACGGCGGCCGTCGCGTCGCCGGTGATGCGCACCGTCCGCGGATCGTTCAGCATCTCCTCCGGCGTGGCGCCACCGACGCCGTGGACCAGGAGTTCCAGGGCTGTACCGGCTGCTTCGGGCCGCTGTGCGGGGCTGCCGGGCTCCCCGTCGACGGCTTGTTCCCGTGCACGTTCCACTGTTCCGCACTTCCCCGTGCCACGCGTGTCTCAGGTGTCATGTGCAGGCACAGGCTCTCGCGCTCGGGTCGTCGTGCGCACCCGAAGGCACCAAATCTCCCCGATACGTGTGAACGCCGTGGCACAGGAGGTGCACAGCGGGTGCCCGGGCAGTGGCGCGGCCGAGGGTGTGCCGTGCAAGGATGGGGCGTCCTCCAGACCTCGGGCAAGGAGAATGTCCACGTGGGAGTGGGTTCGGGCGGAGTGTCGGGCAGGCAGCGACGAAAGGACCGGAGCGGTCGTGAGTGAGAATCAGAACCTCCTCGCGGAGCAGCGTCGCGCTCTGATCCTCGACGAGGTACGTCGCCGCGGTGGCGTCCGCGTGAACGAGCTGACGCGAAGACTCGGTGTCTCCGACATGACGGTCCGCCGTGACCTCGACGCGCTGGCCCGTCAGGGGGTCGTCGAGAAGGTGCACGGCGGCGCGGTGCCCGTGGTCGAGGCGAGCACGCACGAGCCGGGTTTCGAGGCCAAGTCGGGTCTGGAGCTGACCGCCAAGGAGGACATCGCGCGGACGGCGGCCGAACTGGTCGCGGCGGGCTCGGCGATCGCGCTCTCCGGTGGTACGACGACGTACGCGCTGGCTCATCATCTGGTGGACGTCCCGGACCTGACCGTGGTCACCAACTCGGTACGCGTGGCTGACGTGTTCCACTCCGCGCAGCGCACCTCCGGCCAGCGTCAGGGGGCCGCGACGGTGGTCCTCACCGGCGGGGTGCGCACGCCGTCCGACTCGCTCGTCGGGCCGGTCGCCGATCAGGCCATCGCGGCCCTGCACTTCGACGTCCTCTTCCTCGGTGTGCACGGCATATCGGCGGAGGCGGGGCTGTCGACGCCGAACCTCGCGGAGGCGGAGACCAACCGGCGGCTCGTGCAGTCCGCGCGACGGGTCGTCGTGGTGGCGGACCACACCAAGTGGGGCACGGTGGGCCTCAGTTCGTTCGCCGCGCTGGACCAGGTCGACACGCTGGTGACCGACGGCGGCATGCCCGCCGAGGCGCGCGCGGAGATCTCGGAGCACCTGCGCCTGGTGGTGGCCGGTGAACCCGAGGACGATACAGACATCTGACGGTCCGTCAGCTAGGGTGACGCCGCCCGCGCCGCACACACGGCGTGGGTGTTGTCCGTGACGCGGTCCGTCACGGACGTTCCGTACCGGCGGGGGCCAAGTTCCGCTTGCCACAAGGGGGTTCGCGCATGGCACGTCGACTGCGTCCGATGGGATCCGACTTCGTCGAGACCGCTCCGCTGCGACTGGTGTTCGCACGGGAGGTCACCGCACCTCCCGGGGCCGTCTTCTCAGCGCTCGCCGAGGACGTGTCCGGCTGGAGCGAGTGGTTCTCGGCGGTGACGCTCGTGCGGCCCGCCGCCGACGGCAAGGGGCGCGAGGTGCGGCTCCGCGGCGGAACGCGTTTCGAGGAGACCATACTGGTCAGCGAGGCTCCCGAGGTGTACACCTACCGGGCCGACGCCACGAACGCGCCGGGGCTCCGCGCCCTGGTCGAGGAATGGCGGCTGACGCCCTCGGGCAAGGGGACGCGCGTGCAGTGGACCTTCGCCGCCGACGGAACCGCCTTGTTCCGGGCGGCACTGACCGTGGGGCGGAGCGGCCTGGGCCGCGCCTTCCGCGACGCGGTGACGACGCTGGACCGACGGCTCGCGTCGACGCCCGCCTGAGACTGCCCGACCCTCTCCGGCCGAACGGCGGCCCGGCATAAGGGCGTTCGCCGCGCCCGGCCCTGGTCAGGCCGGCCAGACGCCCGTCTCCAGCAGGGAGTTGATCGCCGTCATGTACGGCGCGATGTCCAGGCCCTGTTCGGCCAGCCACGCGTCCGAGTAGTACTTGTCGAGATAACGGTCACCGGGGTCGCAGAGCAGCGTCACCACGCTTCCCCTCTGCCCCTCGGCCACCATCTCGGCGACGATCTTCAGGGAACTCCAGAGACCGGTGCCGGTCGAGCCGCCCGCCTTGCGGCCGATGGCCTGCTCCAGGGCGCGTACGGCGGCGACGCTCGCCGCGTCCGGCACCTTCATCATGCGGTCGATGGCCCCGGGCACGAAGCTCGGCTCGACGCGCGGTCTGCCGATGCCCTCGATGCGCGAGCCGCGGTCGCAGGTGACGTCCGGATCTCCGGTGATCCAGCCCTCGAAGAAGCAGGAGTTGTCCGGGTCGGCCACACAGATGCGGGTGTCCGCCTGCATGTAGTGGACGTAGCGGGCGAGGGTCGCCGAGGTGCCGCCGGTGCCGGCCGTGGCGACGATCCACGTGGGTTCCGGGAACCGCTCGAGGGCCAGTTGGCGGAAAATGGACTCGGCGATGTTGTTGTTGCCGCGCCAGTCCGTGGCCCTTTCCGCGTAGGTGAACTGATCCATGTAGTGGCCGCCGGTCTCGGCCGCGAGAGCAACGGACTCCTCGTAGATCTTGCGCGAGTCGTCCACGAAGTGGCACTGCCCGCCGTGGAACTCGATCAGCCGGCACTTCTCCGCGCTCGTCGTGCGCGGCATGACGGCGATGAAGGGCACCCCGACGAGCCCCGCGAAATAGGCCTCGGACACGGCCGTCGAGCCGCTGGACGCCTCGATCACCGGGCGGCCGGGCCGGATCCAGCCGTTGCACAGGCCGTACAGGAAGAGTGAGCGGGCCAGGCGGTGCTTGAGGCTGCCCGTGGGGTGGGTCGACTCGTCCTTCAGATACAGGTCGACACCCCACTCCTCGGGGAGCGGGAAGCGGAGCAGATGGGTGTCCGCCGAGCGATTCGCGTCCGCCTGGACCTTGCGCACGGCTTCTTTGAGCCAGCTCCGGTACTCCGCGTCACTCCGGTCGACATCGAGGGTCTCACCGGTCCGGATCGGCTGGGCAGTGCTCACGGGAAGGCTCCTAACGCGTGGCGCCGACACCGCTTCGACTGGTCGGACACCTCGATCATAGGCACCTTCCACACGCTTCTCACCTGCATAAACACACCTTTGGGCAGCCCAAAGCCGCCCCTGGGGGGAGGTGGGGAATCCGCATCCGGGGCCCGCCGGATCCCGGTTCCGGGTCCCTCGGATCCCGTCCAGGGGGGCGCATCCCGGCCTTTGCTCCCGTCACCGCGACCACCTCGACATACGCACTGGTGCTCGTCGCCACCTGCGGGCAGACTGCACCGCGCGGGGCGGTCGTCCCCGACGCGGATGCACACTGGGTCACGACAGGGCACAGCCGGAGCGCACAAGGGGGCGGGGCATCATGGCGGAGCCGGAGTTCACGGCCACGGGCGTGCGGATCGGGAAGAGGCTGCGTTCGCTCACCCGGGCCGGACAGGTCCGGATCAGCGAAGGCAGGCTGGAACTGCTCACCAGTTACGGCAGCGAGATCGACAGCGCGCCGGTGCAGGCGGTGCGCGCCTCGAAACCCTGGTTCGCTCACGAGGACCGGGCGTTGGCGGATGTCAACGGCACGCGGTACTCGCTCACGCTGGGCGAGCACGATCCGGCACCCGGCCGGCCCGGGCCCCCGTCGGCGCGCCGCTTCATCGAGGCGGTCCGCAAGGCGGCCGGAAGCAGCCGCTGACGTGCGCCGACCGCGCCCGCCCCACACCCTGGAGCACCGCGAGTTGCGGGACCGTGCCCCCTGAGTCACTCTGATGTCACATCACTCTGGGTTTACCGGCGATAACGCTGCGAACCAGCCCGCCGGTCATCACAGCAGGCGGCCGTTCGACTCAGCCACTCTGCTGGATCCGATCTCCGCCTTCTTCCGGACCTCAATTCGGGGAGTCGCAGCCGTGATCAGCCAGCCAAACAGGCATTGCACGGTGGAGCTCCAAGCCCTGCCGTCGCGGATCGGCCAGGTCCGCAGAATCGTCTCTGCGCAGTTGCGCTACTGGCATCTCGACCCCTTGATAGACCGGGCCGCGCTCGGGGTGACCGAGCTGCTGTCGAATGTGCACCGGCACGCCCAGCCGGACAAACTCTGCACCGTGGAGATCGAGTTGCTGCTCGACCGGCTCACGGTGTCGGTGCACGACCACGACCCCCGGCTTCCCGTGGTACGCGAGGCCGACCCCGGCTCCACCTGCGGACGCGGCCTCGCCATGGTCGCGGCCGTGAGCGAGAGCTGGGGTGTGCGCCCCGACGGCGAGTCGGGCAAGGTCGTGTGGTTCACCCTTCCGGCGTCCACCCCCGTGGTGACGGCTTCGCTGCGTCCGCCGTACGAGGCCACCGCCGAGGTCACGCTCCGGCACACCGTCGACGTGCTCAGGCCGGAACACGCTCCCGCCCGGTCGGCCGTTGCCGGCTGACCGGGCGGTGATCCCCCTCCCGTACGCCGTTCGCTCACGGACGACGTACGGCACCGGGTGGCTCACTCCGTGGCGATGGCCCGCAGCACGTCGAGGCGGGCCGCCCGCCGCGCCGGACGCAGTCCCGCGAGGGCACCGGCGGCGAGACCCACCAGCGCCACCACCGCGAGGCGCGACGCCGGGATCGCGAAGGCGAAGGCGCTGTCCGACGCCCCGTCGGACGCCTCGACCAGCACCCAGCCGAGGAAGGCACCGAGGGCGAGGCCGCCCGCCGTGCCGAACGCGGCGACGAGGACCGACTCCCAGCGAACCATGGCGCGCAGTTGCGCCCGGGTCTGTCCGACGGCCCGCAGCAGACCGAGTTCCCGTGTGCGTTCGTGGATCGCCAGCGTGAGGGTGTTGGCGATGCCGAGCAGCGCGATGAGCACCGCGAGCGCGAGCAGCGCGTACACCAGGGTCAGCATCATGTCGATGCCGGACGCCGAGGACCGCGCGTACTCCTCCCGGGTCTGCACCTCGGGACTGCCGTACCGCTCGGCCACCTTCCGCACCGCCGCCTTGCCGTCGGCCGTGCTCACACCGTCCTTGAAGGAGACGGCGACGACCGTGTCGGCGTCCTGGGTGCGGTGCGGGGCCCATGCGGCGCGGCTGATGACGTAGTCGCCCGCGAGCTCCGAACGGCCGTAGACGGCACGGACAGTGAAGTTCGCCCGCTGTCCGTCGGTGAAGGTCAGGCGGGCGGTGTCGCCGGTCGTCAGGTGCTGTCTGGCGGCCTCCGCGCGGGTGATGGCGATGCCGTCGGTGCCGAGGCCGTCCAGCGAGCCCCGCACCTGTCCGAGGTCGAAGACCTTGCCGAGCGTGACCGGATCGGTGACCGTCAGCGCGCGGCCCTCACCGTTGACCTCGGCGACTCCCTTGCCCAGCCCCACGGCGTACTCGACCACCGGCCGGCGCGCGAGGGCGGGAGCCAGTTTCGGGCTGAGTCCGCTGCCGCCCGCTCCGAACGACGGTGTGCTGACGGCGACATCACCGGCGAAGGACCGCGAGACCGTCTGGTCCATGGTGGCCTTGAGCGAGGCGCCGAAGACCGTGAACAACGAGACGACGGCGACGCCGATCATCAGGGCGCCCGCGGTGGCGGCGGTCCGCCGGGGACTGCGCAGCGCGTTGCGCCGGGCGAGTCCGCCCGTGACGCCGCGCAGCCTGGCGACCGGCGCGCCGAGGACGCGTACGGCCGCCGAGGACGCGACCGGTCCGAGGACGACGAAGGCGGCGAGGGCCAGCACGGCGCCGAGCCCGGCGAGCCACAGCGACGGGGTGAGCAGGACACCGGTCAGGGTGACGGTCACCGCCAGGACGGCCAGTGCCGCGCCCGCCGTCGCCCGTGTGCGCGAGGCACCGGACTCGTCGACCGCCGTCTCCCGCAGGGCGGCGAGCGGAGCGGTCCGTCCGGCACGGGCCGCCGGCAGCAGGGCGGAGCCGAGACAGACGACGACGCCGACGACCAGCGGCAGCAGCATGGACAGGCCGCTGATCACCAGGCTGCCGTCGGGGAAGGGGAAGCCGATGGCCGGGAAGAGGGCCTGGAGTCCGGCCGCCATCCCGATGCCGCCGGCGATCCCCGCGGCCGAGGCGGCCACGGCGACGGCGCTCGCCTCGGCCAGGGTCGAGACGGTGACCTGCCGGCGCGAGGCACCGAGGGCGCGCAGCAGCGCGTTCTCGCGGGTGCGCTGGGCGACGACGATCGCGAAGGTGTTGTGGATGGAGAAGGTCGCCACCAGGAGCGCGATGCCGGAGAAGACGAGCAGGAGCGTGGTGAAGAGGGTGAGGAACTGGCTGGAGACCATGTCGGTGTTCTCCCGTGCGGACTCCTGTCCCGTGATGGCCTCGACTCCCTTGGGGAGTACGGGAGTCAGAGCGGAGACGAGTTCGTCCTGACCGACTCCGGGGCCGGCGCGCACGCGGATGTTCGCGGCCTCGCCGGGCTTCGCGGTCAGGTATTTCTCCGCGTCGGCCTGTGTCATGCCGGTGAACGTCACCTGGGCCATGCCGTCCTCGCCGCCGAAGGTCGCGAGGCCGACGACGGTCACCCGGACGGGGTCGGGTGTGCGCAGGACCGTCGTGTCACCGATTCTCAGATGGCCCTTCTTCGCGGCTCCGCGGTTGACGACGACCTCGCCGGACTTCTCGGGGGCGCGGCCTTCGGCGAGCCGGTACGCGTTGAGCTTGGGGTCGTCGATCCAGTTGCCCGCGAGGGTGGGCGGGCCCTGTCCGCCGATGGGCTCGTGGTCGGAGCCGATGAGCTGGCCCGCGCCCTGGATGTCGGGCGCCGCGGCGGCGACACCGGGGACCCGCTCGATCGCGCCGACCAGATCGGTGCCGACGGGCGCGCGGACGCCCTGGCTCTGTCCCGGCGTGGTGATGACGCCGGCGCTGCGGACGACGGCGTCGGTTCCCTTGGTCGCGTTGCCGAACATCGTGTCGAACCCGGCGCGCAGGGTGTCCCCCATGACGAGGGTGCCGGCCAGGAAGGCGACGCCGAGGAACACGGCGAAGAACGTCCCGGCGAAGCGGCGCTTGTGCCCGCGCAGCGACGAGAGGCTGAGGCGCAGTGCGGCGTTCATACGGGCGCGCCTTTGCCGTCGAAGGCCTTCATGCGGTCGAGGACCCTGTCGGCCGTCGGGTTCTCCATCCGGTCCACGAGGCGTCCGTCGGCGAGGAAGACCACCTCGTCGGCGTGCGCGGCGGCGACCGGGTCGTGGGTGACCATGACGACCGTACGGTCCATCCGGCGCACCGCCCGGCCGAGGAGGTCGAGGACGTCCCGCCCGGAGCGGGAGTCGAGGTTGCCGGTGGGTTCGTCGGCGAAGACGACGTCGGGCTGCGAGGCGAACGCCCGTGCCACGGCGACGCGTTGCTGCTGTCCGCCGGACAGCTCGCTCGGCCGGTGGTGGAGCCGGTCGCGCAGACCGACGACGTCGACGAGGGCGTCGGTCCACTCGCGGGAGCCCTTGGTCCCGGCGAGGTCCATGGGCAGGGCGATGTTCTCGGCGACGGTGAGCGTCGGGATGAGGTTGAACGCCTGGAAGACGAAGCCGATCCGGTCGCGGCGCAGCAGGGTCAGCCGGCGGTCGTCGAGGGCGCCCAGTTCGGTGTCGCCGATGTACGCGGCCCCGGAGGTGAGGGTGTCGAGACCGGCCGCGCAGTGCATGAGGGTGGACTTGCCGGAGCCCGAGGGCCCCATGATCGCGGTGAAGCGGCCGGCCGGAAAGCCGACGCTCACCGCGTCCAGGGCCCGGACAGCGGTGTCGCCGCCGCCGTACACCTTCACGGCGTCGACGACACGGGCCGCGTCCTGGCGGACGGTCGCGGTGGTCATACCGCACCGCCCTTGCGCCCGAACTGCTCGTCGAGGACGGACAGCCGGCGCCAGTACTCGTCCTCGTCGATCTCTCCGGAGGCGAAGCGGCGGCCGAGCACGGCGATCGGCGCGTCACCGGCCGGCAGGGACCCGCCGGGGCCGAAGCCGCCCGTCGCCCGCCAGGGGCCACGGCCCGATCGCCGGGCGGTGCGCCGCAGTACGGTCACGACGCCGATCACGACGGCCGCCCAGATCAGCGGGAAGAACAGGATCCACGGGCCGGGACCGCCGTCCCAGTGCGCCAGGGTCTGCATCTCGAGTCATCTCCTCGGTGGAACCGCGCGTCCGCGCGGGATCTCTTGGTGATGTCTCGAGACTCGCTCCGTGAGGGGGTCCGCGTCGTCGTACGGCCAGCGGCCGTGCGCGTACCTCCCCGGGAGTACGCCGGGCTCGCCGGGCTGCTTCGCGCGTCGGTTCCCCCGGCCGACCGGGCACGCCACCGTCCCCGGGGCGCACCCGGGGATCAGACGGGCAGCGCCGTCAGCGGGTCGTCCAGCACCGGCTGCCAGGCCAACTCGGCCGCTCCGACCAGGCTGTTGTGGTCCAGCGTGCAGGCGAGGATCGGTACCCCGCCACTCCGTCCCCACAGGCTGCGGTCGGCGACGACGGCGCGCAGCCGGTCGGGGTCGGCGTCCAGCAGGGCGCGGTGCAGTCCGCCGAGGATGATGCGGTCCGGATTCAGAATATTGACGAGACCCGCGAGGCCGAGGCCCAGCCGGTCGATCAGTGCCTCGATCGCCGTGCGGACGGCCGGATCGGCGCTCTCGTCGCGGATCAGCTCGTTGGACTGCTGGAGCAGCGACACCTCGGGTCCCGGGGTCCGGCCGGCCGCGGTGAGGAACGCCAGCGGGTCGGCCTCGACGTCGAGACAGCCGCGGCTTCCGCAGTGGCAGGGGCGGCCCTCGGGGTTGACCGTGAGATGGCCGACTTCGAGGGCGAGTCCCGAACTGCCGGTGTGCAGACGCCCGTCGAGCACCAGGGCACCGCCGACGCCCCGGTGGCCGGTGGCCACGCACAGCAGATCGCGGGCGCCTCGGCCCGCACCGTGCCGGTGCTCCGCGAGCGCGGCGAGGTTGACGTCGTTGGCGGCGAACGCCGGGCCCTCGATCCCGGCCGCGCGCACCCGCTCGGCGAAGATCTCCCGTACGGCGGCACCGGCGGGCCAGGCCAGGTGCAGGGGGTTGAGCGCGAGCCCTTCGGGTTCGGTGACGGCCGAGGGCACGGCGAGCCCGGCGCCCACGCAGCGGCGCCCGGTCTCGCGGAGCAGTTCGGCGCCCGCGTCGACGACCGAGCCGAGCACCTTCGCCGGATCGGCGTCCACGGTCTCGCAGCCGGGGGCGGTCGCGACGATCCGGCCGCCGAGACCGACCAGCGCGGCGCGGAAGCCGTCGGCGTGCACCTGCGCGGCCAAGGCGACGGGCCCGTCGTCGGCGAGTTCCAGCCGGTGCGAGGGCCGCCCCTGCGAACCGGCGGCGGCACCGGGCCGCGCGTCGACGCGGATGAGTCCCAGGGCCTCCAGCTCCGCGGCCACCGCGCCCGCGGTCGCCCGGGTGACGCCCAGCTCGGCGGTGAGCACGGCACGCGTCGGCGCACGCCCGGTGTGCACAAGTTCCAGCGCCGGTCCGAGTGCTCCGCGCCCCCGGTCGAGCCGTGTCCGTGTACTGCCATCCCCCGCCGTCCGGGGGGCCGCCTTGCCGTTCATGAGGGCGAGTCTCCCATGATCCGCTCCCACGGGGCCCGCCCGGTGGCGGCGGCCGCCGCACGAGCGCGACGGCGTCCGCGGCTACCGGGCGGGCCCCGGCGGGAAGCCGCTCGCCCGGAGCGTGAGGTTCAGCCGCCCGGTCAGACCCAACTCGGGGGGAGCCGTGCCCGCGTACACCTTCGGCACTCCGTGGTAGGCGAGCCGTGACGGGCCGCCGAACACGAAGAGATCGCCGCTGCGCAGCTCGACATCGGTGTACGGCCGTGTCCGGGACTCCGTGTTGCCGAAACGGAAGACACAGGTGTCGCCCAGGCTCAGCGACACGACCGGGGCGTCGCACGATTCGTCGCTGTCGCGGTGCATGCCCATCCGGGCCTCCGCGTCGTAGAAGTTGATCAGCGCGATGTCGTACGCGGCGGACGGATCCGCGCCGAAGGCATCGGGGCCGAGGGCGTCCGTGACCGCCTCGCGGGCCAGCTCGCCGAGCGGGTCGGGGAAGGGCTTCACCGGCGAACCGTCACCGTCGACCACCGTCCGCGCGTAGCCGTACGGGTACCAGTGCCAGCCCAGACAGACCTGCCGCGCGGTCATCGTGCCGCCGCCGGGGGTGCGGACGGTACGCAGGCCCGCCGGCGGACGGGCCCAGCCGCGGCAGGCTTCCAGCAGGTGCCGCTGACGTCCGCCGTCCAGCCAGTCGGGGAGGTGCACGGCTCCGGGCGCGATCTCCGTCCTGCCGCGCGGGAACAGCTCCGCGTCCATCGACATGCCCCCATCCTCGCGCACGTCACACGGTCCCGGTCCCTTAGCCTGGACCCACGATGAACGACCGGATGACGACACCCTGGGGCGAGTACGAACTCGCCCGCTTCCCCGAGGACCCGCGCGACCGGCTGCGTGCCTGGGACGCCGCCGACACGTATCTGCTGCGGCATCTCGCGGAGAGCGGCACCCCGCTGACCGGTTCGGTCGTCGTCCTCGGCGACCGGTGGGGCGCCCTCACCACCGCGTTGTCCGCGCGGCGGCCGACGCTGATCACCGACTCCCACCTGGCCTGGGAGTCGACCCGCGCCAACCTCGCGCGGGCCGGCGCCGAGGAGTCCGCCGTCCGCCTCCTCACGACCCAGGACCCGCCCCCCGAGCGGATCGACGTGCTGCTCGTGCGGGTGCCGAAGAGCCTCGCCCTGCTGGAGGACCAGCTTCACCGGCTGGCGCCCGGGGTGCACGAGGACACGGTCGTCATCGGCACCGGGATGGTCAAGGAGATCCACACCTCGACGCTGCACCTCTTCGAGCGGATCCTCGGTCCGACCCGTACGTCGCTGGCCGAGAAGAAGGCCCGCCTCATCTTCTGCACACCGCTCCAGGGGATCGCCCGGAAGGCCAACCCCTGGCCGTACCGCTACGAGCTGCCCGACGACGTCGGCCCGGTCTCCGGCCGCACGGTCGTCAACCACGCGGGTGTCTTCTGCGCCGACCGCCTCGACGTCGGCACCCGCTTCTTCCTGCGGCACCTGCCGCGCAGCCGGGGCGCCGAGCGGGTCGTGGACCTGGGCTGCGGCAACGGCGTGCTCGGTACGGCCGTGGCGCTCGCCAATCCCGAGGCCGAGGTGCTGTTCGCCGACGAGTCGTACCAGGCGGTGGCCTCGGCGGAGGCGACCTACCGGGCGAACGCCGGCGGGAAGGCCGAGTTCCGTGTCGCCGACGGGCTGGAGGGCGTGCCGTCCGGGACTGTCGACCTCGTCCTGAACAATCCCCCGTTCCACTCCCATCAGGCGATGACGGACACGACCGCCTGGCGGATGTTCGCGGACGCCCGGCGCGCGCTGCGGCCGGGCGGCGAGCTGTGGGTGATCGGCAATCGCCATCTCGGCTACCACCTGAAGCTGCGCCGGCTCTTTGGCAACAGTGAACTGGTCGCGGGCGACGCCAAGTTCGTGATTCTGCGGGCCGTGAAGAAGGATGCCGGGCAGTAGGCCGACCCGCGCCGACCGACTCGGGAGAGATGCCCGCGCTCCGCACCAAGGGCACATTCCGCTCACTTTTTGATCACCCCTGGACAGTCGCGCGAACGACCGTAGAGTGATGCCGATCACCAAGGACAACTGGGGGAACCATGTCGCGCCGCGCTGTCGTCATCGGCGGGAGCCTGGCCGGCATGCTCGCCGCCGCTGCCCTGTTCCGGTCCATGGACGAGGTGATCGTCCTGGAGCGCGACGAACTGCCCGACAGACCGTCCCCGCGCAAGCGGATCCCCCAGGCACGGCACGCCCACATCCTGCTGCCGAGCGGACGCGACGCGATCCGGGAACTCCTTCCGGTGGCGAACGTGCACGGCCGCCTGCTCGCTTCGGGAGCGCGCGAGCAGTCCATGACCGACATGCTGGGTTTCGGCCCTCAGGGCTGGTACGGGCGCTGGGCGACCGTGACCGAGGACCTGCTGCTCACCTGCTGCAGCCGTGACCTGCTCGACTGGACCCTGCGTGACGCGGTCCTCGGTACCACTCCCGTCCGGGTCCGCCGGGCCGAGGCGCTGTCCCTGCTGGGAACCGCGGAACGCGTCACCGGTGTACGTGTCCTCTCCGAAGGCCTCCAGGAGGATCTGCGCGCCGACCTCGTCGTCGACGCGAGCGGACGGGGTTCACGTGCCGAGCACTGGCTCGAAGCGCTCGGCGTGACGGACATACCGACCGACGAGGTCGACTCGGGGCTCGTCTGCGCCAGCCGGGTCTTCCGCGTCCCGAGGGGCGCCGAGGACTTCCCGCTGACCCAGATCGAGGCCGACCCGGCCACGTCCCGTCCGGGGCGTTCCGGGACGCTGGTGCCGATCGAGGACGGCCGCTGGCTGGTCACGCTCGCGGGCACCCGCGGCGGCGAACCCAGCCCCCGTCCCGAGGCGTTCACCGACTTCGCCCTCGGCCTGCGTCACCCGCTGATCGGCCGGCTCATCTCGGCCGCCGAGCCGCTCGGCGAGGTGTTCCTCAGCCGCAGCACCCGCAACAGGCGCCGCGATTTCGAGAAGGCGGCGATGCCCGAAGGGCTGGTGGTGCTCGGTGACGCCGTCGCCACCTTCAACCCCGTCCACGGCCAGGGCATGTCGGTCGCGGCCCTGGGCGCCCAGGCGCTGAGCCGGCAGTTGCGGCAGACGGATGTCACCGCTCCGGGCTTCGCCCGCGACGTGCAGCGGGCGGCCGCCAGGTCCGTCTCGGCCGCCTACACGGTGAGCACGTCGCAGGACCAGTGGTTCCCGGAGGTCGTCGGCAGGGCTCCGACGCTCTCGGACCGGCTGATCAGCCAGTACCTGGGCCGGATGGCCCGGGTGGCGACCACCTCGTACGCCGTGTCCGCGGCCCGGTGCAAGGTCCTCACGCTCCAGGCCGACCCGAGCCGCCTCCTGCACAGCGAACTGCTCATGGCCACCTTGAAGGGCCCCGGCACGGAGCCGCAGGCCGGGCCTCCGCTGACCTTCGAGGAGAGCGCCTTCGTCGAGTCGGTGGGCCCGCTCGCCGTGTGACGGCGGTGGGTACGGTAGGGGCGCGGTCGCGGCCGTTCACGCTCCGGGCTTCCGTCCTGCCGTCGTACGAGCGCAGGGGGCGGCCGATGACGCGCGGGCCCACCGCGCGATACGCGGTCAGGACGGCTGTCGCACCGCGGTTCTGCGGGACTGGATCGCGGCGTCGACGATCGGTGTGCGGACCGCCTTGGACAGGCTCAGCAGGGACGGCTGCCCCGTGTCCAGCGACCGCGAACCGACGGCCGGCCGTCGCACGCGCGCGCTGACCGAGACCACGACGTCGACGTCACCCACCGAGATGCCGATGGTGCCGGTCTCCGCCATGGGAGTCGGCGCCTCGGCGAGAGCGGCGACGGCGACCATCGCGGCCATCCCGATCATCTCGGCCTCCGCCGCCGAGGATCCGGCGGCCAGCGCGTCCCGGTAGGCATGGCTGCGCACCTGCTCGTCGAGCTGTCCGGCGAGCCGCTTGAGGCCGTCGCGGATGGCGGTCTCCCTTGTCGTGAGCCGCAGTTCGACGTCGCCGATCATCCGCCACGACAGCGCGGTGACGCAGCGCCGACGGCTGGTCGGCCCCGCCAGCAGCCGGAACAGCGGACGCAGCCGTACGAACGTGATGGCCGAATCGATGCGCGGGCCGACGAGGGGAAGGATGTAGCCGGCCGAGGCCAGACAGGAGCCGACGGCCACCAGCGGCGCGACGCTGGTGCTGAGGCTGTCCCAGCGGTGTCCGAGCCAATGAGCGGTCAGCGCGACGGACTTGACGACGCCGTAGGCGCTGGTGAACAGCCAGCCCAGAACGAGCAGGACCAAGGACCCCCGGGTCCAGCGTTTCACCTTCCGTATCCAGCTCCAGCACAGCAGGGTCGTCGTCACCGCGGCCACCATGTGCGCCACCAGGTACAGCACGATCATCTCCCGGATGAACGGCGTCGAGGCGTAGTAGGTGTCGAAGTCGGCCCGGCGCTCGACCGGAGCGTCGCCCAGCGAGAACAGCACGCCCTCGGCGGCGATCACTCCCAGGTAGCTGAACAGCCATGCCCGCGACGTGCGCCGCACCTGGACGGGGTCATTGCCCCGCCAGTGCACGATGAGGATGAGCGAGGCCGCGCCGAAGGCGGTCACCGCGCCGTAGGTCAGCGGCGCCGCCATGTTCGGAATGCCCGTAACGCTGTTGACGAGAATGACGGTGGGCGGCGCGCCGAGCACGAAACAGAGTCCCGACAGCAGGATGACCGCGCAGAAGGACCGCTTGAGCGGGTCCTCGCGGTGCCGTCGCAGGTCGGGGAGTTGAGCGGCGAGCCCCATCCAGAGGACGGCGGCGGCCAGGTAGTAGATCAGTCCGTTCACAGCGGGCCCAGAGGCACGCGCGGGCGGGGTCCCCGACCGTCCCCGCGGCGAGGGCGCACGCCCCGATACGGGCCGCGGTCAGGGCCGGTGGCGGAGATCGCCCTGTTCACCGGGGTGTACGACCCGTCCTCGGGCGCCGACCTACCTATACCGGCCAGAAGTTGACCGCTCAAGGCCTTCTCCGTCCCGCGCCCGGCCCGGTGCCCGCCCTGCCCCGAAAACACCGCAAACCCCTGCTCCCCGCGTTCATGGGGGCATCCGGACGCGTGCCCGAGTGGCCTCCGGGGTGAAGGTTCACCCGCGAGCCTGCCGTGCCCTTTCGGCCTCCTCATAGTCGTTCACCCTAGCCACCTTGTCACCCGCTCGAACTGCCGTCGGTGCAAAAGCACATGCGTGGAAAACGGCTTCCGCCCGCCTCGGTGCGCGGCGGACGGTCGCTTTGGGGCGCATATCCGGCCGTAGCGGTATGTGGAGGGGCGCTCAGACCCTCGGCGCGAGGCGCGCACCCGGCGGCGGCTCACCCGCGCGACGCGAGGACCCTCACCCCCGTAGTACGGCGATGAGTCCCGCCACCGTCCGCGCCATCGCCTCGCGCCCCACGCCCAGGTACTTGCGTGAGTCCACGGCGTCGGGACTGGCGGTGAGGAACTCCCGTATGGCGCCCGTCATCGCGATGTTCAGCGCGGTGCCGATGTTGACCTTGGCGATACCGCCTTCGACGGCTGCCCGGAGTTCTCCGTCGGGCACCCCGGAGGAACCGTGCAGGACGAGGGGGACATCGAGCGTGACGGCAAGTCGCTTGAGGAGGTCGTGGTCGAGGGCCGCGGTCCGGGTGGTCATGGCGTGCGAGCTGCCGATCGCCACGGCCAGGGCGTCCACGCCGGAGTCCGCCACGAAGGCGCGGGCCTCCAGGGGGTCGGTACGGGCACCCGGCGCGTGCGCGTCCCGCGGAGGTTCGCCGTTCTTGCCGCCGATCTCCCCCAACTCCGCTTCGATCCACAGGCCTTGGGCGTGCACCCAGTCGGCGGCGGCGCGGGTCGCCGCGAGGTTCTCCTCGTACGGCAGGCGTGAGGCGTCGTACATGACGGAGCTGAACCCGGCGCCGGGCGCCTGGCGCAGCAGATCGTCGCTCTGTACGTGATCGAGGTGCAGGGCGACGGGCACGGAGGCCCGTTCGGCGGCGGCGGTGGCGGCACGGGCCAGCGGCAGCAGCCTTCCGTGGCGGAACTTGACCGCGTTCTCGCTGACTTGGAGGACGACGGGCGCGCCCGCCGACTCCGCCCCCGCTATGACGGCCTCGATGTGTTCCAGGGTGATGACGTTGAAGGCGGCGACTGCGGTCCGGTCCGCGGCGGTCCGGGCGACCAGTTCTCCGGTTGCTGCGAGGGGCACAACTCCTCCTGTTCCATGGGGGATCGAGCCGGAGTGGCGGCTTCGGCGGCACCGGCGGCGCCAAGGGCCCGACGGCTCCGCGACTCCGGCGGCTTGAGCGGCTTGAGCGGCTTGAGCGGCTTGAGCGGCTTGAGAGAGTGCAGGGAGTGCAGCCGGTTCAGCCGGTTCAGCCGGTTCAGCCGGTTCAGCCGTCGAGAATCACCGAGCGGGTGAGGTGGCGGGGCCGGTCGGGATCGAGGCCGCGCGCCGCGGCGACGGCGACGGCGAGGCGCTGGGCGCGGACGAGTTCGGCGAGCGGGTCGAGGCCCCCGTCGACCCACAGCCCACCGGTCCCGCGAACCTGTTCGGCGAGTCCCTCGGGCGCTTCGCCGAGCATCCAGGTGGCGGTGCCCCGGGTCGTGACGCTGATGGGGCCGTGCCGGTACTCCATCGCGGGGTAGGCCTCGGTCCAGGCGAGGGACGCCTCCCGCATCTTGAGCGCGGCCTCGTTGGCGAGCCCGACCGTCCATCCGCGGCCGAGGAAGGTGAACTGCGTGCAGTCGACGAGCCCTTGGGGCAGCGGGGTGTCGAGTGCGGTGCGCGCGTCCGCGACGACGGCCTCGCGGTGCAGGCCGAGGTGGGCGCGGAGCAGGGTGAGCGCGGTCGTCGCGAACCTGGTCTGCACGACGGACCGTTCGTCGGCGAAGCCGAGCACGACGACGTCGTCCGCGGACTTCATCACGGGCGTGTCCGGATCGGCGGTGACGGCGGTCGTACGGGTCCGTCCGCGCAGCCGGCCGAGCAGTTCGAGTACTTCGGTGGTCGTCCCGGAGCGCGTCAGGGCGACCACGCGATCGTACGAGCGGCCCGCGGGGAACTCCGAGGCGGCGAAGGCGTCCGTCTCCCCCTGCCCGGACCGTTCGCGGAGCGCGGCCGCGGCCTGCGCCATGAAGAACGAGGTGCCGCATCCCACGATCGCGACGCGCTCCCCCGGCGCCGGCAGCGCGGCCGCGTGCGCTGTCGCCTCGTCGGCGGCGCGGATCCAGCACTCGGGCTGGCTGTTCAGTTCGTCTTCGACATACGTCATGGCTTACCCCTCCCACCGATGCTCGTTTCTGCAAGATATAGCGAGGTTTCAAGCACAATCAAGCATCTGAGCGCGAATGGGGTGCGTTAAGGTCGCGGAGGAGCGAGGAATGGAGAGCCCTGATGTCGCGGGACGCCCGGTGGAAGGCGCTGCTGGAACTGCTCGTGGAGCGGGGCCGTCTGGACGTCGAGGAGGCCGCGGCACGGTTGGAGGTCTCGGCGGCCACGATCCGGCGCGACTTCGACCAGCTCGCCGAGCAGCAGATGCTCGTCCGCACCCGGGGCGGCGCGGTCGTGCACGGCGTCTCGTACGAACTGCCCCTCCGCTACAAGACCGCCCGTCACGCCTCTGAGAAGCAGCGCATCGCGAAGGCGGTCGCCGACCTGATCACCCCCGGCGAAGCGGTGGGTCTCACCGGGGGCACCACGACGACCGAGGTGGCCCGCGCTCTCGCCGTACGCCCGGACCTGACGTCCGGCTCCCCCGCGCTGACCGTGGTCACGAACGCGCTCAACATCGCGAACGAGCTCGCCGTACGCCCCCAGTTCAAGATCGTGACGACCGGCGGGGTCGCCCGGCCGCAGTCGTACGAGCTGATCGGACCACTCGCGGATGCCGTCCTCAAGCAGATCACCCTGGATGTCGCGGTCCTCGGCGTGGTCGCGTTCGACGCCACGCACGGCGCCGCCGCCCACGACGAGGCGGAGGCCGCGATCAACCGCCTCATGTGCGAGCGGGCCGAGCGCGTGATCGTCGCCGCCGACTCCAGCAAGCTGGGGCAGCGCGCGTTCGCGCGCATCTGCGCGGCCGAGTCGGTGAACACCCTCGTCACGGACGCGGCGGCGGGACCCGAGACGATCGGACGGTTCGAGGAAGCCGGCATCGAGGTCATCGCCGTATGACCGTATGACCGTCCGGCGCTTCAACCGGACGACCGCCCGCGCCTGAAGGACCCGACTCGCGGGGCGGGACCGGTTTGTGGAGCGGAACCCGGCACGCGTGGCGTGCCCCCGTTCACGGGGCGTCCCCACTCACGGGCGGAACCCGTTCACGGGGCGAAACCCGGCTCGCGGGGCGGGACCCGGCCGCCCCCGATCCCATGCCACGAACGCCCCGGCGGACGTCGGCCTCCCCACGAGTGGACACCGCATGAACGTCGGAAACAGGGGCCGGTTACCATATGAGCGCCACCTAGCTCGAAAGATGATTCCTGTGACTGTCAACGACGACGCGTTCACCAACTGGAAGACCCGCGAAGAGATCGCGGAGTCGATGATCCCCATCATCGGGAGGCTGCACCGGGAGCAGGACGTCACCGTTCTCCTGCACAGCCGCTCCTTGGTGAACAAGTCGGTGGTGAGCATTCTCAAGACCCACCGCTTCGCCCGGCAGATCGCCGGCGAGGAGCTCTCGGTCACCGACACGCTTCCGTTCCTCCAGACGCTCACCACGCTCGATCTCGGCCCGTCCCAGATCGACATCGGCATGCTCGCCGCGACGTACGCCGCCGACGACCGCGGGCTGTCCGTCGAGGAGTTCACCGCCGAGGCGGTCGCCGGCGCCACCGGCGAGAACAAGATCGAGCGCCGCGAGGGCCGTGACGTCGTCCTCTACGGCTTCGGCCGCATCGGCCGTCTGCTCGCCCGTCTGCTCATCGAGAAGACCGGCTCCGGCAACGGCCTTCGCCTGCGCGCCATCGTCGTGCGCCAGGGCGGCGACCAGGACATCGTCAAGCGCGCCTCACTGCTGCGCCGCGACTCCATCCACGGCCAGTTCCAGGGCACGATCACCGTCGACGAGGCGAACAGCACGATCATCGCCAACGGCAACGAGATCAAGGTCATCTACGCCAACGACCCGTCCGAGATCGACTACACGACGTACGGCATCAAGGACGCCATCCTCGTCGACAACACCGGCAAGTGGCGTGACCGCGCGGGCCTCTCGAACCACCTGCGCCCCGGGATCGACAAGGTCGTCCTGACAGCTCCGGGCAAGGGCGACGTCCCGAACATCGTGCACGGCGTCAACCACGACACGATCAAGCCGGACGAGCAGATCCTGTCCTGCGCCTCCTGCACCACCAACGCGATCGTGCCGCCGCTCAAGGCGATGGCCGAGGAGTACGGCGTTCTGCGCGGCCACGTGGAGACCGTCCACTCGTTCACCAACGACCAGAACCTGCTGGACAACTACCACAGCTCCGACCGCCGTGGCCGCTCCGCGCCGCTCAACATGGTCATCACCGAGACGGGTGCCGCCTCCGCGGTCGCCAAGGCACTGCCCGACCTCAAGGCGCCCATCACCGGCAGCTCGATCCGTGTTCCGGTGCCGGACGTCTCGATCGCGATCCTCAGCCTGCGCCTGGGCCGCGCGACCACCCGCGAGGAGGTCCTCGACTACCTCCGCAACGTCTCGCTGACCTCGCCGCTCAAGCGTCAGATCGACTTCATCAGCGCCCCCGACGCGGTGTCCAGCGACTTCATCGGCTCGCGGCACGCCTCGATCGTCGACGCCGGCGCCACCAAGGTCGAGGACGACAACGCGATCCTCTACCTCTGGTACGACAACGAGTTCGGCTACTCCTGCCAGGTCATCCGCGTCGTCCAGCACGTCTCGGGCGTGGAGTACCCGACCTTCCCGGCTCCGGCGGTCTGAGTCCGGATCCACCCCCGGCTCCTCCCGTTCCGGCGGGGATGCCGGGGCGGTCGCGCCTAACCGCTGACCCGCTCAGGGACAGAAGCTCGACGGGCAGAACCACGCTCACCGAGGGCCGCCATCCGTTTCCGGATGGCGGCCCTCAGTGATCGGCGGCTGGGCGCAGGTCCCGCGCCCGCGCCACTTCCGTGACCGCGCGGAACGTGCTTTCGTCCGGCATCGGCGCCCCTCGGCTCGACCGGGGCTCGATGAACGCGCACCCAGGCCGGGCTCGCCGAGCGCGCATCCGGGCCGGGCTCGACGAGTGCCCAGGCGGGTTCCATCCGCCCTCCACCAGCGCGTTCATACGATCTCACCCCTCCCATCCCGGCCCGCCGCTCCCCTTGCCCCGAGCGTGGCAGCCGTCTAACGTACGTTTGTGCCGCTAATAAACAAACCCGTTCCGCACAGTGTCGTGCCGGATCGTTCCCTCACCCGACTCCGTGTCACCCTCACCGCCTTCTTCGCCCTGGACGGCTTCGTCTTCGCCGGGTGGGTCGTCCGTATCCCCGCCATCAAGCACCAGACCGGCGCCTCCGCCGGCGCTCTCGGCCTCGCCCTTCTCGGCGTCTCCGCCGGAGCCGTGATCACCATGATGCTGACGGGGCGCCTGTGCCGGCGGTTCGGCAGTCACCCGGTGACCGTGGCCTGCGCGGTGCTGCTGTCCTTGAGCATCGTCCTGCCCCCGCTCGCCCACTCCGTGCCGCTGCTCGGACTGTTCCTGCTGATCTTCGGCGTGGGCTACGGCGGTATCAACGTCGCCATGAACAGCGCGGCCGTCGATCTCGTGGCCGCGCTACGACGTCCCGTGATGCCCAGTTTCCACGCGGCCTACAGTCTCGGCGGCATGCTCGGAGCGGCTCTCGGCGGGCTGGTGGCCGGGTATCTGTCACCGACCCGCCATCTGCTCGGCATCGCCGTCATCGGCCTGCTCGTGACCGGCGTCGCGGGACACGCGCTGCTCCGCGAGGACGTCCCGGTGTCACCGGAGCGGGCGCTGGGCGACGCGCCCGAGCGGCGACGCCGTCTCGACTCCCGCACCCGCGGCCTGGTGCTCGTCTTCGGGCTGATTGCCCTGTGCACCGCGTACGGTGAGGGCGCTCTCGCGGACTGGGGAGCGCTGCATCTGCAGCAGGACCTGGACGCCCGCCCGGGGACCGCCGCCGTCGGCTACTCCTGCTTCGCCCTCGCCATGACGATCGGCCGGCTGAGCGGGACGGCACTCCTCGAACGGCTGGGCCGGACCCGCACGTTGGTCATGGGCGGCGCGACGGCCTCGCTCGGCATGCTGCTCGGCTCCCTCGCGCCGTCCGTCTGGGCGGCGTTCCTCGGCTTCGCCGTCACCGGGCTCGGCCTCGCCAACGTCTTCCCCGTGGCGGTCGACCGGGCCGGCGCGCTCGCCGGAGCGAACGGTGTCGCGGTCGCCTCCACCCTCGGGTACGGGGGTCTGCTGATCGGCCCGCCCGTGATCGGATTCATGGCCGACTGGTACTCACTGCCTACGGCGCTCACCAGCGTGGCGGCACTGGCGGCCGTTGCCGCCCTGATCGGATTCGCGACACGCCGCGCCGCCGTGGGCTGACGGGGGCGAGGACGCGCCGGGCCGCCATGGGCCGACGGCGGTGCGAGGCTCAGCACCGCCGTGGCGACGGGGCGGGGAGGCGCTGGGCCGACCTGGGCCGGCGGATGCGGGCAGGCACCGCCCCGCCATGGGCCCACGGAGGCGAGCAGACGCCGGCGGGGCCGAGATCCCGTTCCGGCATGCTGAAGTCGCCTCCTCTCCCCCGCACTTCGCCCCCGTCCCTCCCTCGCACTTCGGCCCCGTCCTCCGCGCGAGGCGCCCGCGTCCGGCACACTTCTCGGCATGGAGATTCGGGAGTTCGTGGAAACCCTGGACCGGGAGGGCCGGTCGCTGGCCACCGCCGCGGAGAAGTCGGGCGTCGACGCCGAGGTCCCGACCTGCGCGGGCTGGCAGGTCAGGGATCTGGTGCGGCACACGGGCATGGTCCACCGCTGGGCCACCGCGTTCGTCGCCGAGGGGCACACCTCGTACCACCCCGACGGCGGTCTGCCGGAGCTGGACCACGACGCGTTGCTGTCCTGGTTCCGTGACGGGCACCGCAGGCTCGTGGACACCCTGACCGACGCCTCGCCGGACGTGCGGTGCTGGACCTTCCTCCCGGCACCCTCACCCCTGGCCTTCTGGGCACGCCGTCAGGCGCACGAGACCACCGTGCACCGGGTCGACGCCGAGTCGGCGCTCGGCGGAGAACCCACCGCCGTCCAGCCGGACTTCGCGGTCGACGGGATCGACGAGTTGCTGCGCGGATTCCACGGCCGGGACAGGAGCAAGGTCCGCACCGAGGAACCCCGTGTGCTGCGCGTGCGTGCCACGGACCGCGCGGACGCCGTGTGGACCGTACGCCTGTCGTCCGAAGCGCCGTTCGCCGAGCGCGGCGGTCACCCGGACCCCGACACCGACCAGAACGCAGACGTGGAGGTGGACTGCGAGTTGGCGGGACCGGTCGCGGGCCTCTACCTGGCCCTGTGGAACCGCGCCCCGTTCCCGACCGTGACGGGGGACGCCTCACTCGCCACCCTGTGGCGGGAGAGGTCCGCCATCAACTGGAGTTGAGGGTCACGTCCGCCGAACGGGCCTCCGGGTCCGGGCGGCGGACCGTGAACCGGACGGCCCGGTCACTCCCCGCACACCGCCGGGTCGCCCGCCAGCATCCGGGCCAGGACCGCACGCTGCAACGGCAGTACCTCGCCGTGCAGTTCGCGCCCCTTCGCGGTGACGCACACACGCACGCCCCGCCGGTCCTCGGCGCACATTCCACGCGTCACGAGGCCGTCCTTCTCCAGGCGTCCGATGAGCCGGGACAGGGCGCTCTGGCTGAGGTGGACGCGCTCGGAGATCTCCTGGACGCGGAAGCTGGGGCCGCCGTCCGCCGCGGTGCCCGCCGTCAGCAGGTCGAGCACCTCGAAGTCGCTGGCTCCCAGACCGTGCGGATGCAGCTCGCGGTCGAGTTCGCAAAGGGTGCGGGCGTGCACCGTCAGGATGCCGCGCCACTGGTCCACGAGCCCCTGCTCGGCATTCTCGGCAGCCATGCACGCACCGTAGCAAAGAATCGACTTTGTTGCGTCGTAATTAAATGCGCTTGCATTGAATGCATGTGCATGTACTGTCGGCGGTATGACCTCTCCGCTCACCCACCCTGTACCGGGACGCTGGACGCCCCGGTTGTGGGGCACCCTGCTCGTGCTCTGCGCCGCGATGTTCCTGGACGCGCTGGACGTGTCGATGGTCGGCGTGGCGCTGCCGTCCATCGGCTCCGAACTCGACCTCTCCACCTCGACGCTCCAATGGGTCGTCAGCGGCTACATCCTGGGTTACGGCGGACTGCTGCTTCTCGGCGGGCGCACCGCCGACCTGCTGGGCCGCCGCCAGGTCTTCCTCGTGGCCCTTGCCGTGTTCGCGCTCGCCTCGCTGCTCGGCGGTCTCGTCGACTCGGGCCCGCTGCTGATCGCCAGCCGTTTCATCAAGGGACTGAGCGCCGCGTTCACCGCACCCGCGGGCCTGTCGATCATCACCACGACGTTCGCCGAGGGTCCACTGCGCAATCGCGCGCTCTCGATCTACACCACCTGCGCGGCCACCGGATTCTCCATGGGCCTGGTCCTGTCGGGGCTGCTCACCGAGGCCAGCTGGCGGCTGACCATGCTGCTTCCCGCCCCCATCGCCGTCGTCGCCCTGTTCGCGGGCCTGAAGCTCATCCCGCGCAGCGAACGCGAGAAGGGCCACGGGGGTTACGACATCCCGGGCGCCGTCATCGGCACCGCCTCGATGCTGCTGCTCGTCTTCACCGTCGTCCAGGCGCCCGAAGCCGGCTGGGGATCGGCCCGGACCCTGCTGTCCTTCCTCACCGTCGCCGTGCTGCTCACCGTCTTCGCCGGCATCGAGCGGCGCAGCCCGAGCCCGCTGATCCGGCTCGGCGTGCTGCGCTCCGGCAGCCAGGTCCGGGCCCAGCTCGGCGCGATGGCGTTCTTCGGCTCGTACGTCGGCTTCCAGTTCCTCGTCACGCTGTACATGCAGTCGCTGCTCGGCTGGTCGGCCCTGCACACCGCGCTCGCCTTCCTGCCGGCCGGCGCGCTGGTCGCCCTGTCCTCCACGAAGGTGGGGGCCGTCGTCGACCGGTTCGGCACACCGCGGCTCATCGCGGCGGGCTTCGCCCTGATGGTCGCCGGGTACGCGCTCTTCCTCCGCGTCGACCTCGACCCCGTGTACGCGACGCTCATCCTGCCCACCATGCTGCTCATCGGCGCCGCCTGCGCCCTCGTCTTCCCGTCCCTCAACATCCAGGCGACCAACGGCGTCGACGACCACGAGCAGGGCATGGTCTCGGGCCTGCTCAACACCTCCGTGCAGGTCGGCGGCGCGATCTTCCTCGCGGTCGTCACGGCCGTCGTCACCGCGAGTTCCTCCGCGGGGTCCGCGCCCCAGGACGTCCTCGACAGCTACCGCACCGGCCTGGTGGTGGTGACCGGCATCGCCCTGGCAGGCCTGCTGATCACGCTGCCCGGCCTGCGCGCACGGCGACAGCGGGAGTCCCTCGTCGTCGCCCGGTCCGACCGGTCCGACCAGTCCAGCCAGTCCGGCCGGACAGTGGCGGAGTCGGAGTCGGAGTCTGAGTCGGAACGGGTCGCCGTCCACGATCGCTGAACACGTCCGACGCGCGCGCCCGACGGGGTTCTTGCTCCGCCGGGCGCGCGGCTGTTGACTCGGCCCATGGACAACGACGGGGAAATCACGGGCAGTTGCCGCAGCGGTACGGATGTGACGCGGGTGCCGCGCACCCAAGCACAGCATCAGGCACGGCGCGACGCCGTGACGGTCGAGATCGGATACGCCCTGGCCAGCGCGGTGTTCGTCGCGGCGGTCGCCTTCGGCGTCGTGACCGGTCCCGCTCTCTTCCTGGACCTGTCGTCCGCCACGGTGCACGCGCTCATCACCGTGGGCGGCACCCTGGCCGCCGTCCTCTTCGCGCTACGGGTGGCCACCGTGCTGTTCAGCTTCCACCGGGAAGCCTCCGTTCCTCAGCCCAGCCAGCCCGGTCGTACCAGCCCCGACTCGTAGGCGAGTACGACCAGTTGGGCGCGGTCACGGGCGCCGAGTTTCACCATCGTCCGGCTGACGTGGGTCTTGGCGGTGAGCGGGCTGACGACGAGGCGGCGGGCGATCTCCTCGTTCGAGAGGCCGATGCCGACCAGCGCCATCACCTCCCGTTCCCGCTCGGTGAGTCCGGCCAGCGTCGCGACCGACTCGGGCTCCTTCGAGCGCGCCGCGAACTCGGAGATCAGCCGGCGCGTCACCCCGGGCGAGAGCAGGGCGTCGCCCTCGACCACCGCCCGTACCGCGCGCAGCAGTTCATCGGGCTCGGTGTCCTTGACCAGGAAGCCGGAGGCACCGGAGCGGATGGCCTCGAAGACGTACTCGTCCAGCTCGAACGTGGTGAGCATGACCACCTTCACGTCTCCGAGCGCTCCGTCGCCGGTGATACGGCGCGTGGCGGCGAGGCCGTCCAGCACGGGCATCCGGATGTCCATCAGGACGACGTCCGGAACCAGTTCACGGACCGCACGCACCGCTCCCTCGCCGTCGGCGGCCTCCCCGGCCACCTCGATGTCCGGCTGGGCGTCGAGCAGCGCCTTGAAGCCGGCCCTGACCAATGACTGGTCGTCGGCGAGCAGTACGCGGATCACCGATTCTCCTCCTTGGCCTTCCACGGCAGTACGGCCAGCACCCGGAACCCTCCGTCGTCGCGCGGACCGGCCTCGATCGTGCCACCCAGCGCGGCCGCCCGCTCCCGCATGCCCGCGAGCCCGTTGCCGCTTCCGCCCGCGTCCGCGCCGGTGGCCGGACCGTCGTCGTCGATCCGCAGCCGCAGCACGCCCTCCTCGTGATCGAACCGCACCCGGGCCCGGCGCGACCCCGAATGCCGTACGACATTCGTGAGCGCTTCCTGGACGATGCGGAACGCGGCGAGGTCGGTGCCGGGCGCGGGCGCCGGGACCTCACCCTCGACCTCGACCGTCAGACCGGCGCTCGCCGCCTGCTCGACCAGCTCGGGAAGCCGGTCGAGCCCGGGAGCGGGCGCGCGCGGCGCCTCCCCTGGCGCTCGCAGGGTGTCGAGCACCTGCCGGACCTCGCCGAGCGCCTCCTTGCTGGCCGCCTTGATGGTGGTGAGCGCCGTACGCGCCTGTTCGGGATCGGAGTCGAGGAGCGCGAGACCCACGCCCGCCTGGACGTTGATCACCGAGATGCTGTGCGCCAGCACGTCGTGCAGTTCGCGGGCGATCCGCAGCCGTTCCTCGTCGGCTCGGCGCCGGGCCGCCTGCGCGCGCTCGGCCCGTTCACGGTTCCACTGCTCGCGGCGCACCCGCACCAGCTCCGCCAGGGCCACCACCGCCACGACCCAGGTGGCGATGCCGATCTCCTGCATCCAGGAGGGCGGGTGGTCGCCCGTCGGGGGCAACTCGCGATACAGCCAGTGGGCGACCACGAGATGCCCCGCCCACAGCAGTCCGAGCGCCGTCCAGGCCGCCTTGCGGTGCCCGGCCACCACGGCGCTGAAGCAGCCCACGGCAACGGGGAGGAAGACCGGCCCGTAGGGATATCCGGCGGCCACGTAGACCAGGGCCACCGCGGCCGTGCCGAACACGACGAACACGGGGTGCCGCAGGCGCCAGAGCAACAGGCCGGAGCCCACCAGAAGAAGCGCCCGGGAGAAGGGGTCCAGAGCGAGCCGATCGCCGTGCTGGGCGTGGGCGGCGAAGTTGGAACCGATCAACACGAAAGCGGTGAGCAGCAGTGTGGAACGCCAAGGCCAGCGCGCGCGGCGCCCCTCGTCGTCCCGGCGGTCCCACCCGGGCGGCCCGTGCCACCAGCGCGACGGACCGCCCCACGTCGGCGCCGCGGGTGTGTGCTGCTCTTCCATGGCCGTCACGCTAGACGGCCGACCGCGACGGCGGCGTCCGCCGGGCGAGGTGATCACCCGTACTCCCCACGGAGTACGAGGCGGCCGGGACCCGACCCGCACCAGGCGCGGCCCGGCCTGCACCGACGACGACCCGGCCTGCGCAACGCCGCCGAGGCCCGGTCCAGCCCAAGAGCGGCACGATCCACGCCGAGGCCCGGTCCAGCCCATGGGCGACACGATCCACGCCGAGAGAGGCGCACGCCGACAGAAGCTCGCCGAGCACCGAGTGCGGTCCGACCCACACCGGGGAAGCCCCGCCCATGCCCGGAACCCGACCCACGTAGACGGCGGCCCGGCCTACAACGACGCCTACGACGCCGACGACCCGGCGGTGGTCTCGCCCGTCTCCGGATACACCAGCCCCACGTCCTGCGCGAGCCGCCCCACCGCATGCCGGAAGAACGGCTCCCGGTCCTCCACGACCCGGTTGAACTGGCCGAACAGCTCGAACCCGATCAGCCCGTAGAGCTGCGCCCACGAGGCCACCAGCGCGACCACCACCTCGGGCGGCAGATCCGGCGCGAGATCGGCGGCCATCCGCCGCGCCTCTGTCTTCAGTCCGTCGGACAGCGGCGTACGGGCCACGCCCTTCCCCCGGTACGCGTCCCGGACGACTCCGATCAGGAGCAGGCCGACCCGGGAGGCGGACGGAACGGTCTCCTGCGGCGCGACGTACCCGGGGACGGGCGAACCGTAGATGAGCGCGTACTCGTGCGAATGCTCCAGCGCCCAGCGCCGCGCCGCCACGCACACGGTGATCCAGCGTTCGCGGGGGCCGGCAGTGACGACCTCGGTGTGGGCCGACTCGGCCGCCTCGCCGAGGGAGTCGTAGGCGTCGATGATGAGCGCGGTCAACAGGTCGTCCCGGCTGGGGAAGTACCGGTAGAGGGCGGAGGAGACCATCCCCAGCTCACGGGCGACGGCCCGCAGCGAGAGCTTCGCGGCACCCTCGGCGGCGAGCTGTCTGCGCGCCTCGTCCTTGATGGCCGCCGTGACCTCGATCCTGGCTCGGGCACGTGCCCCTCGCGCGGTACTCATACGGAGCAGTCTCCCACGTTTTCAGAGCAGTGCACACAAACGAGAGCGCCGATCCGAAAATGGATCGATGCTCCATCTAGCGATCACCCGCCACAAAAGAGATCGGCGCACAAAAACGAGAGCACCGCTCTTGCGTTGGATCACCGATCCGATGCAGACTCTTCTCAAGCGAGAGCGGTGCTCACAAAACAGATCGGCGCTCTCATCAACCCGCCCCTCCCCGAGAGGTCACCGTGTCCACTCACGTCCAGAAGCCCGGCTGGTTCACCGTCAACGTCCTCAACCGTGCCGTGGCCTGGATCACCAAGCGCGGCCTCAGCCTCCGCGGCTCGCGCGTTCTGGCCGTCCGGGGCCGCAAGAGCGGTGAGTGGCGGACGACCCCGGTCAATCCGCTCACCCTCGGCGGTGAGCAGTACCTCGTAGCACCCCGCGGTCATGTCCAGTGGACGCACAACATGCGGGCGGCCGGCGGGGGCGAGCTGCGCCTCGGGAAGAAGGTGGAGACCTTCACCGCGGTGGAGGTGTCCGACGACGACAAGGCGTCGATCCTGCGCGCGTACCTGAAGCGCTGGAAGGCAGAGGTCGGCGTGTTCTTCGGCGGCGTGGGCCCCGACTCGTCCGACGAGGAGCTGCGGCGCATCGCTCCCGATCACCCGGTCTTCCGGATCACCGTCAACGGCTGACGCCGACCGCGTCGTCTCCTGAACCCCGCGCGTGTCCGACGATTCCGCGCGCCGCCCCCTGAACCAGAACCCGCCCGACGATTCCCGTCCACCCCGGCAGTCTTCGAGTGCCGGAGGAAAGCGTCGGGCAGGTCCAGGTGCTGGTGGCCCTGCTTTCAGTCCCCTTGCGCCTGGCCCTCTGCTTCTTGCTCCTGGCCCTCTGCTTCCGTCCCCCTGCTCCTACTCCTCCGCGCCTTCCGCCACCTGGGGCCGGCGGTCGAGGGTCGTCAGGGCGCGCCCGACCATCGGGTGGGTCCGGATGATCTCCCCGAGCGTGGTGGAGCCGCGGGTGATTCCGGTGAAGGCCTTCCACACCGGGCGCAGGCCGGTGAGTCCCGCGTGGAACATGCCGGGGCGACGCTCGAAGGCGCCGAGCAGGCGCTTGCCGACGCTCATCTCGACACCGAGCCCGGCCTTGATCGCGAAGGCGTAGTTCAACGCCTGCCGCCGGGCGTCCACCGCGTCGTGCGCCTCGGCGATCCGTACCGCCCACTCGCCCGCGAGGCGCCCGGAGCGCAGGGCGAACGAGATGCCCTCACGGGTCCAGGGTTCGAGCAGTCCCGCCGCGTCGCCGCAGACGAGGACCCGGCCGCGCGACAGCGGCGAGTCGTCGGCCCGGCAGCGGGTCAAGTGGCCCGAGGAGATGGACGGTTCGAAGCCGGCGAGACCGAGCCGGGCGATGAAGTCCTCCAAGTACCGCTTGGTGGCGGCGCCTTCACCGCGCGCGGAGATCACGCCGACGGTGAGCGTGTCGCCCTTGGGGAAGACCCATCCGTAACTGCCCGGCATGGGGCCCCAGTCGATCAGGACGCGACCCCGCCAGTCCTCGGCGACCGTCTCCGGCACCGGGATCTCGGCCTCCAGGCCGAGATCGACCTGGTCGAGCTTCACACCGACGTGGGCTCCTATCCGGCTGGCACTGCCGTCGGCACCGACGACCGCGCGCGCCAGAACGGTCTCTCCGCCCTGGAGGACCACGGCCACGGTGCGACGGTCCGGCACCGCCGAACCGTGCTGCTCCACACGCGAGACCGTGGCACCCGTGCGCAGTTCGGCGCCGGCCTTCTGCGCGAACTCGACGAGCTGCTGGTCGAACTCCGGACGGTTGATGAGCCCGAACAGCATGTGCCGGGACCGCCGCGTGCGGGCGAACTTGCCGTCCATCGAGAAGGTGACCGCGTGCACCCGATCCCTGAACGGCAGTTCGAAGCCCGGAGGCAGCGCGTCGCGCGAGGGGCCGATGATGCCGCCGCCGCATGTTTTGTAGCGGGGCAGTTCGGCTTTCTCCAACAGCAGGACGCTGCGTCCCGCGACCGCTGCCGCGTAAGCGGCCGAGGCACCCGCCGGCCCTCCACCGACGACCACGACGTCCCACACCTGCTGTTCGTCGTCCGTCGCACGCCGCTCGTCGCCCGCCGAAGAGTTCTCGCTGCTCACGTTGGTCTACTGCTCCCAGTCCAGCCGTCTGCCGCACCTGTCCCCCGCATCCTACGGCGGGCGTCACCGCCGGCCGCTGTGGGAGGATCTGCCACGGATGCGTCCTGTACACCAGTCCGCATCACTCGATCATCTGTACACAGAAGTACAACGTCGCACCTACAAGGAGCGTGCCCATGTCGTCGAATCCGGTCGCCGAGACCGTCGCCTCGCTCATGCCCCGGGCGAAGGCGGAACTCACCGAGCTGGTGGCTTTCAAGTCGGTGGCGGACTTCGACCAGTATCCGAGGAGCGAGAGCGAGGGTGCCGCCAACTGGATCGCGGACGCGCTGCGCTCCGAGGGCTTCCAGGACGTGGCACTGCTCGACACCCCGGACGGCACGCAGTCGGTGTACGGGTACCTGCCGGGTCCCGAGGGCGCGAAGACGGTCCTGCTGTACGCGCACTACGACGTGCAGCCGCCGCTGGACGAGGCGGCCTGGACGACGCCTCCGTTCGAGCTGGTGGAGCGTGACGGCCGTTGGTACGGACGGGGCAGCGCCGACTGCAAGGGCGGTGTCGTCATGCATCTGCTGGCGCTGCGTGCCCTGAAGGCGAACGGCGGCGTGCCGGTGCACGTCAAGGTCATCGTCGAGGGTTCCGAGGAGCAGGGCACCGGCGGTCTCGAACGGTACGCCGAGGCGCACCCGGAGCTGCTGACCGCCGACACCATCGTCATCGGCGACGCCGGCAACTTCCGCGCGGGCCTGCCGACGGTCACCGCGACCCTGCGCGGCATGACCCTCGTACGGGTGCAGGTGGACACCCTCCAAGGGAACCTGCACTCCGGTCAGTTCGGCGGTGCGGCGCCCGACGCGCTGGCGGCGCTGATCCGCGTCCTGGACTCGCTTCGGGCGAAGGACGGTTCGACGACTGTGGACGGCCTGGCGGGCGAGTCCGCGTGGGACGGGCTGCAGTACGAGGAGCAGGCGTTCCGTGAGGACGCGAAGGTGCTCGACGGGGTGGAGCTCATCGGCTCCGGCACGGTCGCCGACCGGGTCTGGGCGCGCCCGGCCGTCACAGTGCTCGGGATCGACTGTCCGCCGGTCGTCGGCGCGACGCCGTCGGTGCAGGCGGGCGCCCGTGCGCTGATCAGCCTGCGGGTGCCGCCGGGCGTCGACGCGGTCGAGGCGACGAAGCTGCTGGAGGCGCACATCGAGGCGCACACGCCGTGGGGGGCGCGGGTGAGCACCGAGCGCGTCGGTCAGGGTCAGGCGTTCCGCGCCGACACCTCCAGCCCCGCGTACGCGTCGATGGCCGAGGCCATGGCGGTCGCCTACCCGGGCCAGGAGATGCAGTCGGCGGGCATGGGCGGCTCGATCCCGCTGTGCAACACGCTGGCCTCGCTGTACCCCGACACGGAGATCCTGCTCATCGGTCTGAGCGAGCCGGAGGCGCAGATCCACGCGGTGAACGAGAGCGTGTCGCCGGACGAGCTGGAGCGGCTGTCGGTCGCGGAGGCCCTGTTCCTGCGGAACTACGCGGCGAGCTGATCGTCCCGGACATGGCAAGGGCCCTCACCGACAGGTGAGGGCCCTTGCCATGTCCGCTCGTTCACCCCTCGGGCTCGACGGCCGTAAGGGCGCCGGACCACAGGGATCCGCACTGGGCGGCCGACGGAACAGCCGACACCCGACACCCGACAGGGTGGGCGGTATCAGCCGAGTGGCACTCCGGCCTCCAGGTACAGCGCCGCGCCGCGCTCGCGGGCTCGCAGGGCCCAGCGGAGGCGCTCGTAGCGCACGGGGGGCAGCAGGTCGGCCGCCTCCTGTTCGGTGACGAAGCGCCAGCCGCGCAGTTCCGGTCCCGGCAGCAGTAGCCCTCGTACGGCCTGTTCGTCGAGGCGGCCGCCGTCGAAGAGAAGCCGCAGACCGCCGTAGCCGGGCGGTGCGGGGGACTCCCAGTCCACGACGAGCAGCGTGGGCACCTCGTCGAGGGTGATCCCGGTCTCCTCGGTGACCTCGCGCATACCGGCGCGGGCGGGGGCCTCGCCGGCCTCGACGACCCCGCCGGGGAACTCCCATCCCGCCTTGTACGTCGGGTCCACGAGCAGGACCCGGTCGTCCTCGTCGAAGAGGAGCACGCCGGCGGCGACCGTCTCCGCGGTGGGTTCGGGAGTCTGCACGATGTCGCACACGGGTGCCTCCCCGGTGCGTACGGCTTCGGCGACGCGCAGGGCGGAGTCGTACGGGGTGAGCGCGCTGGTGTCGACGGGGTGGGCGTCGGCCGTGAGCCACGGGAGCGCGGCGCGGTAGGGCTCGATGTGGTCGTAGGACCACTGACGGACGCGCATCTCTCCATCGGGGAGGTCCGGCGGGACCTCCCGCCCGGCTATTCGCTCCCGCAGGATCGTTTCCGCCGGAGCGAGGAGCACATGGTGCACGGGAATCCGGCGCGCGGCGAGCCCGCCGAAGATCTCGTCGCGGTACTCCTGCCGCAGCAGGGTCATGGGGACGACGAGGACGCCGCCGAGCTCGGCGAGCAGGGCGGCCGCGGTGTCGACCACGAGCCGGCGCCAGATCGGCAGGTCCTGGAAGTCGCCGACCTCGGCGAGGTGCTTGGCCGGGAGCAACTGCGTGAGTGTGGCCCCGACGAGCTCGGGGTCGAAGAGCGTGCTGTTCGGGATCAGCTCGATCAGTTCCCGTGCGGTGCTGGTCTTTCCCGCACCGAACGCACCGTTGATCCAGACGATCACGATTCCCCCTCTTCTGTGGCCCCCTGAGGCTTGCCCGCTCCACCCTGCCACGGAAACCAGCCCCTGATGAGAGCGCGGACACGGCGACGCCGGTGCCCCCGTGGCGGGGACACCGGCGCGGCGCGGGGGCCTTCAGCCGTTCTGGCCGCCCGGGGCGGCCTCGTCGACCGCCACACCGTCGGCGCCGACGGTGTGGTCGAGCGAGCTGAGCGAGTCGTTGACGTTCAGGTCGCTCAGGCTGTCCCCGCTCAGCGCGTGGGACGGGGTGATCGCCGCGACGACGAACCCGGTGGCGAGGGAGGCGATGGCGAGCATGCTGCGCTTCTTCATGCCCGGTTCAACTACGCAGGCCGGACGGAGTCACGGGTGGAGGGAGCACCTTCATTCGGACACCCCGATCCGCCCGGTGGGTGAGGCGTACCGCCACCTGGTGCCCTGCGCCGACACCCCGCCTGGTCCCTGTCGTCCGGCGCCGAGCGTCCGGGCCGATACCGAAGGCGAGCAGACCGTGCCGGTAGGAGTCGGCGGTAGTGCAGGCGCCAGGCGTCGTGGACCTTCTCGGTGGGGCCGACCGGCAGGACGTTGGTGGAGCCGTCCGAGACGCATGCACCGGAGCCGGCGACGAGAGGCGGGCCGCAGAAATTGCATCCTCCACCCGCACCCGGGATCCGCCGCAAGGGGACGTGCCGGCACATCGACGCCCGTCGCCACGTCGCCACCACGAACCACCCGCACCCGGCCGCGCACGCGAGGAGCCGTTCCGGCACATCGACGCACGTCGGCACCACGAACCACCCGCACCCGGGATCCGACGCGAGGGGACGTGCCGGTACATCGATGCCCGTCGCCACCGACGACCACACCTCACCCAACGGCGACGGGCTGATGCACCGGCACGGCCCCGCCCCACCCACCGGCCGAGGCCCGGCGGATCCCCTGAGCCGGTCGGCGCCCCCGGGTCGCGGGTCACGTGCGTACGAAGCGACCCGCGACCACGGGATCAGACGCGTGCCGTAGCCGTCCGCGACCGGCGGGTGAGTGCCGCCGCGGCCGCGCCGACCAGCCCGGCGTCGGTGCCCATCAGGGCGGGCGTCACCGTCAGGCGCCGTACGAAGGAAAGCGTCGCGTAGTCGGCCAGGGCCCGGCGCAGCGGTGCGAAGAGCACGTCGCCGGCCTTGCCCACTCCCCCGCCGATCACCGCGATGTCGATCTCGACCAGGGTCGCGGTCGCCGCGATGCCCGCCGCGAGAGCCTGCGCGGCCCGCTCGAAGGAGGCCACGGCGACCGGGTCACCGGCGCACGCCGCCGCGGCGACCGCCGCGGCGGAGGCGTCGCCGTCGGGGCCCGGCTGCCAGCCCGCCTCCAGCGCGCGGCGGGCGATGTTCGGGCCGCTGGCGATGCGTTCGACGCAGCCCCGGGAGCCGCAGGGGCACAGGTCGCCGTCCAGGTCGACGCTGATGTGCCCGATGTGGCCCGCGTTCCCGGTGGGGCCGGCGTGGAGCTGCCCGTTCAGGACGAGCCCGCCGCCCACGCCGGTGGACACCACCATGCACAGCGCGTTGTCGTGGCCACGGGCGGCGCCCTGCCAGTGTTCGGCCGCGGTGATCGCGACGCCGTCGCCGATCAGCTCGACGGGCAGTCCGCCCGCGGCCTCGGAGGCCCGCTCGACGAGCGGGTAGCCCCGCCAGCCGGGGACGTTGACGGGGCTCACCGTGCCCGCGGAGGCGTCCACGGGGCCCGCGCTGCCGATGCCCAGGGCCCTGGCGCCGCTCCACAGCGGGGAGACCGCAAGCTCACCGATGACGTCCTCGACGGCACGCATCACGGTGTCGCCGTCCTCCTGGGCGGGCGTCGGGCGCTGCGCGCGCAGAACGATCCGGCCGTGGCCGTCCACCAGCGCTCCGGCGATCTTGGTGCCGCCGATGTCGAGCGCGGCCACGAGGTCGGTGTGCATCAGTTTCAGGTCTCCCATGAGGTGTGGTGACGGGCCCGCCGCGCCGCGGGTCCGGGTCTCCGGCCGGGAACGGTTCGGATCGGGTCCCGTCGTAGGCCGCGCGGAGTGCGCCGACGGACCCCAAGGACCGTGCGCCCTGGGGAAGACGCAGGCCGGAGATTGCGGTGGACAGTGTCTCCCGCATCTGACAACGTTGTCCAGGCTCTATGCTCGACGCCACATCCTCATACAACCCCATGGACCTACGCATCCCCGTGGACGACAGGACAGGACAGCACATCGTGGCCGAGACCGCCCGCCGATCCGAGAACCGCTACGGCAACCGTCCGACGATGAAGGACGTAGCGGCGCGTGCGGGAGTCGGTCTCAAGACGGTCTCCCGCGTGGTCAACAGTGAGCCCGGGGTCACCCCGGACACGGAGCGGCGCGTCCAGGAGGCCATCGAGGCGCTGGGCTTCCGCCGCAACGACAGCGCCCGGGTGCTGCGCAAGGGCCGCACGGCGAGCATCGGGCTGGTGCTGGAGGACCTCGCGGACCCGTTCTACGGGCCGCTGAGCCGCGCGGTCGAGGAGGTGGCGCGGGCGCACGGAGCGCTGCTGATCAACGGATCCAGCGCGGAGGACCCGGACCGCGAGCAGGAACTGGTCCTCGCGCTGTGCGCGCGCCGGGTGGACGGGCTGGTCGTGATCCCGGCCGGCGACGACCACCGCTATCTGGAGCCGGAGATCAAGGCGGGCGTCGCCACGGTCTTCGTGGACCGCCCGGCGGGGCGGATCGACGCCGACGTCGTCCTGTCGGACAGCTTCGGCGGCGCCCGGGACGGTGTCGCCCACCTGATCGCCCACGGCCACCGCCGGATCGGCTTCATCGGCGACATGCCGCGCATCCACACCGCGGCCGAGCGGCTGCGCGGCTACCGGGCCGCGATGGAGGACGCGGGGATACCGGTCGAGGACGACTGGATGTCCCTCGGCGTCACCGACCCGCAGCGCGTGCGCAAGGCGGCCGAGGACATGCTGTCGGGCCCCTCCCCGGTCACCGCGGTCTTCGCGGGCAACAACCGTGTCACCGTGACCGTCGTCCGTGTCATCGCCGAGCGCGGCCGCCCGGTCGCCCTCGTCGGCTTCGACGACATCGAGCTCGCCGACCTCCTGGAGCCCGGCGTCACCGTCGTCGCCCAGGACGCGGCGGCCCTGGGCCGCACGGCCGCCGAACGCCTCTTCCGCCAGCTCGACGGCAACCTCATCGCCCCGGAACGCATCGAACTCCCGACCCGCCTGATCACCCGCGGTTCGGGCGAACTGCCGCCGGCGCGCTGAACGACGGCCGCGCCGCTACCGCCCCGACGCGGTGAGATCCCCCCGTCGGGGCCCCGCGAAGCCCACCAGTTCCGGGCGGGTCAGGCCTGACGCGCGGGCGACTTCCGGAAGGTCCAGGGCGCCGCAGTCCAGGCCTCGCAGGAGGTAGCCGCTGAGGGCCTTGGCCGTGGCGGGTTCGTCCAGGACGTCGCCGGGGGCGTGGCCGGCGTAGCGGGAGAGGCGGGCGGCGGCCTGTTCGAAGCCCTCTCGGTAGAAGGCGAAGACGGCCGCGTAGCGGGTGGGGATGTGAGCGGGGTGCATGTCCCAGCCCTGGTAGTAGGCGCGGGCCAGGGCGCGGCGGGTGAGGCCGTAGTGCAGGCGCCAGGCGTCGTGGACCTTCTCGGTGGGGCCGACCGGCAGGACGTTGGTGGAGCCGTCCGAGACGCGTACGCCGGTGCCGGCGGCCGCGACCTGCATGATCGCCTTGGCGTGGTCGGCGGCGGGATGGTCGCTCGACTGGTGGGCGGCGGAGACGCCGAGGCAGGCGCTGTAGTCGAAGGTGCCGTAGTGCAGTCCGGTGGCGCGGCCCTCAGCGGCCTGGATCATGCGGGCGACGGTGGCCGTGCCGTCCGTGGCGAGGATGGCCTGGCTGGTCTCGATCTGGATCTCGAAGCCGATCCGGCCGGGTTCCAGGCCGCGGGCCTTCTCGAACTCCTCCAGGAGCCTGACCATCGCGGTGACCTGCCGCGCGTACGTCACCTTGGGCAGGGTGAGGACGAGCCCGCCGGGCAGGCCGCCCGCTTCCATCAGGCCCGTCAGGAAGATGTCGAGGGTGCGGATGCCCCGGTCGCGGACCGAGGCCTCCATGCACTTCATGCGGATGCCCATGTAGGGGGCCGCGGTGCCGTTGTCGTACGCCTCGGCGACGATCCGGGCCGCGCGGGCCGCCGCCGCGTCCTCCTCGGCGTCCGGGCGGGCGCCGTAGCCGTCCTCGAAGTCGACGCGCAGGTCTTCGACGGGTTCGCGTTCCAGCTTGGCCCGGACGCGGTCGTACACGGGTCCGGCGAGTTCGTCGGTGAGACCGAGGACGGCGGCGAAGGACGCGGCGTCGGGGGCGTGTTCGTCGAGGGCGGCGAGGGCACGATCACCCCAGGCGCGAACGGTGTCGGCGGCGAAGGCGTCTCCGGGGACGTACACGGTATGGACGGGCTGGCGGGAGCCGGGGTCTCCTGGATAGCGGCGTTCCAGTTCGGCGTCGACGGGGGCGAGGGAGGCGCCGACCGCTTCGATGACGGCGCCCGAGAGGCTGGTCGCCACCGTCTCCTGCTGACCCTTACCCATCCGACAGCCTCCTGTTTTCCGCAGCATGGAATCAACAATCTGTTGAATGAAGTTATCCGGCGGCCTTCCCGCGGGTCAACACTCTCGTGGACCGCGGGAAACGCCACGGCGCCGCCGCGTTCACTCGCGTCCCGGTCGCCCGGGGCAGACTTTCCCGGTTCCTTCCCCTTCGGTGGTGCGCGCCCCCGTCCCGACTCGCGAGCGAAGGATCACACGTGCCCGACTCCAGGAGAGTGGCCCGACGCACCGGGCTGAGAAACGCGGTGGCCGCCGCGGTCGCCCTGCCCCTGCTCACCACGGCGCAGGCCTCCGCCACCCGGCGCCCCCGCCCCCGTCTCGACGTCATGACCTACAACCTGCGCTTCGCGAGCGATGTCGAGCCCAACAGCTGGGCGGTGCGCCGTCCGGTGATGCGGGAGCTCCTGCGCCGCGCCTCGCCCCACGTCATCGGCACCCAGGAGGGCCTCTACCACCAACTCCTCGACATCGAGGCCGACCTCGCGCCGCACTACGCGTGGATCGGCACCGGCAGAGGGGGCGGAAGCAGCGACGAGGCCGCGGCGATCTACTACGACACGCGCCGGCTGGCCCCGCTGGAGCACGACACGTTCTGGCTCTCCGACACCCCCCGGGTGATCGCCTCGAACACCTGGGGCGCGGCGTTCCCCCGCATTGCCACCTGGGTGCGCTTCCGCGATCTGCGGGACGGCGGGCGGCAGTTCCACGTTCTCAACACCCACCTGGACCACGCGAGCCAGTACGCGCGCGTACGGGCCGCCTCGCTCGTCGCCGAACGGATCGCGCGGTTCGATCCGTCCCTGCCGCGCCTGGTCACCGGGGACTTCAACGCGCCGGCGCACCGGAACGAGGCCTACGACATCCTGCTGGGCGCCGGACTCACCGACACCTGGGACACGGCCGCCTCGCGGAGCAGGCTCTACGCGACCTTCCACGGCTACGCCCCGCTGACGCCGGACGGTGACCGCATCGACTGGATCCTGGCCGGCCCCGGCACCGAGGTGGCCCGGGCGTCGGTCGACACCTTCTCGCTGCACGGCCAGTTCCCGAGCGACCATCTACCCGTACGGGCGTCGCTGACCCTGGGATGACCGAAGGCCCCCGCGACCGGTGCGGTCGCGGGGGCCTTCCTCAGCGCTTGGGGATCAGCCCTTGCGGGACTTGATCTCCTCGGTGAGCTGCGGGACGACGTCGAAGAGGTCGCCGACCACTCCGTAGTCGACCAGGTCGAAGATCGGCGCCTCGGCGTCCTTGTTGATCGCGACGATCGTCTTCGAGGTCTGCATACCGGCGCGGTGCTGGATGGCGCCGGAGATGCCGGAGGCGATGTAGAGCTGCGGCGAGACGGACTTGCCCGTCTGGCCCACCTGGTTGGTGTGCGGGTACCAGCCGGCGTCGACCGCGGCACGCGAGGCGCCCACGGCGGCACCGAGCGAGTCGGCGAGGTTCTCGATGATCGAGAAGTTCTCGGCGCCGTTGACGCCACGGCCGCCGGAGACGACGATCGCGGCCTCGGTCAGCTCGGGGCGGCCGGTCGACTCGCGCGGGGTGCGGGCGGTGACCTTGGTGCCGGTGGCCTTGTCGGAGAAGGTGACCGCGAGGGCCTCGACGGCGCCGGCGGCCGGGGCGGCCTCCACGGCGGCCGAGTTCGGCTTGACCGTGATGACCGGGGTGCCCTTGGCGACACGGGACTTGGTGGTGAAGGAGGCGGCGAACGCGGACTGCGTGGCCACCGGACCCTCGTCACCGGCCTCCAGGTCGGTGGCGTCGGTGATGATGCCCGAGCCGATGCGGACCGCGAGGCGGGCCGCGATCTCCTTGCCCTCGGCGGAGGACGGGACGAGTACGGCGGCCGGGGAGACGGCCTCGTACGCGGCCTGGAGCGCGTCCACCTTCGGCACGACGAGGTAGTCGGCGTACTCGGCGGCGTCGTGCGTGAGGACCTTCACCGCACCGTGCTCGGCGAGCGCGGCGGCGGTGTTCTCGGCACCGGAGCCGAGGGCGACGGCGACGGGCTCGCCGATACGGCGGGCCAGCGTCAGCAGTTCGAGGGTGGGCTTGCGGACGGCACCGTCCACGTGGTCGACGTAGACGAGAACTTCAGCCATGGGAATGCTCTCCTGCGGATTGCGAAGTCTGAGGGGCGGTAAGCGGGTGGGCCTTGGCCGCGGAGACGGTCCGGGGGTGCGCCCCCGGGCCCTCGACGACTAGATGAACTTCTGGCCCGCGAGGAACTCGGCGAGCTGCTTGCCGCCCTCGCCCTCGTCCTTGACGATCGTTCCGGCGGTGCGCGCCGGACGCTCGGTGGCGGTGTCGACCTTGGTCCAGGCACCCTCGAGACCGACCTCGTCCGCCTCGATGTCGAGGTCGGACAGGTCCCAGGACTGCACCGGCTTCTTCTTGGCGGCCATGATGCCCTTGAAGGACGGGTAACGCGCCTCGCCCGACTGGTCGGTGACCGACACGACCGCGGGGAGGGAGGCCTCGAGCTGCTCGGAGGCGGTGTCGCCGTCACGGCGGCCCTTGACCACGCCGTCCTCGACGGAGACCTCGGAGAGCAGGGTGACCTGCGGGACACCCAGACGCTCGGCCAGCAGCGCCGGGACGATGCCCGCGGTGCCGTCGGTGGAGGCCATGCCGGAGACGACCAGGTCGAAGCCGGCCTTCTCGATCGCCTTGGCCAGCACCAGCGAGGTGCCGACGGCGTCGGTGCCGTGCAGGTCGTCGTCCTCGACGTGGATGGCCTTGTCGGCACCCATGGACAGCGCCTTGCGCAGCGCGTCCTTGGCATCCTCGGGGCCGACGGTCAGCACGGTGATCTCGGCGTCGTCCGCGTTCTCGGCGATCTGCAGCGCCTGCTCGACGGCGTACTCGTCGAGTTCGGACAGCAGGCCGTCCACGTCGTCACGGTCGACGGTCAGGTCATCGGCGAAGTGCCGGTCGCCAGTGGCGTCGGGCACGTACTTCACAGTGACAACGATCCTCAAGCTCACGCCGGCTCTCCTACTGCATCGTCATGTCTGGGCTGCCTTCTTTCAGGCAGCATAGGCGCCTGAAGCGGCCGATCCCGGTCGGGGCGGCCCGCGCTCCGAACGAAATATTACTCACCAGTACACCCAGTGGGCACGCACTGAGCAAGCGCTTTGGACTGTGACCTTCGCAACGCTGTGTAACCAGCGAGTAGAACCGGTGAGTAGCAAAGCCACTGCCCCCGGCCTGCCGGTTCAGTCACGCAGGCCGTTGAACCGGCCCTGGTGGTACAGGAGGGGGCTGCCCGCACCCGAGTGATCGCCCAGCACGACCTCCGCCAGGACGATGCGATGGTCGCCCGCCGGCACCCGCGCCACGACACGGCACACCAGCCAGGCCAGGACGCCGTCCAGCACGGGAACTTCCTCGGGCCCCTTACGCCAACGGGTGGGCGCGCCGAACCGGTCGGCGCCGCTGCGGGCGAAGGTGGCGGCCAGCTCCCGCTGGTGTTCGCCGAGCACGTGGACGCCGACGTGACCGGCCTCGGATATCGCGGGCCAGCTCGAGGCGCCGGTGCCGATGCCGAACGAGACGACCGGGGGTTCGGCCGAGACCGAGGTGAGCGAGGTGGCGGTGAAGCCGACGGGACCGCGGGCACCCGAGGCGGTGATCACGGCCACACCGGCCGCGTGGCGCCGGAACACCGAGCGCAGCAGATCGGGTGACGCGGGCCGTGGAGTGCCGAGGCCGGGGGTGGCCGTCATGGAACTGTCCTTCTGCGAGAGCCGGCGGGAGGTTCCCGCCTCTCGGGCGGAACCGGGGGCGGGAGACGGTCCGTGACCGGTCAACAGCCCGGACGACGCGCGCCCGCGGTGCGGGGCGGGTCCGTGTCGGCGAGCTCGGGGAGAAGGCTGTGCGGTGACATACGGTCAGGCTGACGAGAGGCGGCGGGCGCAGTCAAGGGCGTACGGGCATGTGGGAGATGGCTCACCATGATCGCCGCCGGTCAGACGGCTTCGCCGAGCGCCGAGATGACGTCCGCCTTGCGCGGCTGTCCCGCCGCGCGCCGCACGATCAGACCGCCGGCGTCGAGCACGAGCACGGTGGGCGTCTTGAGGATGCCGAGATCGCGTACGAGGTCCAGGTGGTCCTCGGCGTCGATCTCCACGTGCGACACGCCGGGAACCATGCCGGCCACCTCGCCCAGCACGCGCCGGGTGGCCCGGCAGGGGGCGCAGAAGGCGCTGGAGAACTGCACGAGCGTGGCCCGTTCCCCGAGAGCCTGTCCCAGTTCCGCCGCGCCGAGCCGCTTTCCGCCGTCGCGCCCGCTCACCCGCACCCTCCCGCTCCGCCGTCGGTGCAGCACTCCGAAGACGCTCGCCGCCGCGAGCACAACCAGGCACACCACAAGTCCGCTCATCACATGCACAAGCATTCACGAGACCGCAAAGATTCCCGGGTCCGGGGGGCGCCCTTCGTGCGGAATGCTTGATTCATGGACATCGATGCGAGAGGGCCGCGTTTCGGCGCGGCGGTGACGGCCGTCGTGCTGGCGGTCACGCTGATCACCGGCAACGTCTGGCTGCTGGCGTGGCAGACGCTGGCGTTCGCCCTGGGCGCGGCGGGCGGCGTGACGCGCTCGCCGTACGGCTGGGTCTTCCGGAAGGCCGTACGGCCGCGGCTCGGCCCGCCGACGGACTTCGAGGCGCCGGAGCCCCCGCGGTTCGCGCAGGCGGTCGGGCTCGGCTTCGCGGTGGTGGGCCTGATCGGCTGGACCGTGGGGCCGGCGTGGCTGGGGTCGGCGGCGACCGCGTGCGCCCTCGCGGCGGCGTTTCTCAATGCCGCGTTCGGGTACTGCCTCGGATGCGAGATGTACCTGCTCGTACGGCGTGTGACGGTACGCGCAAAGTAAAGGCGTGTTAAAACCCCGAGGTGGATCAAGGGGCGACGTGACGAGGATCTCGCCGCTCCGCGGCACCAGGACTGGCCACCCGTCCGTTCTTCGGGCACGATCTGCGCATTGCCGTAAACCTACGGCAGCGTAACTTTCCCGCCGGGAGACCCCTTCCCAGGCAGAGAGAAGGGTCCACCCCGTCCATGGCTGAGCTTGTCTACCGTCCCGTCGTCGGACTCGCCCAAACGCTCTTCAAGGCGTGGGACCTCAAGATCGACTTGCAGGGATCGGAGAACATTCCGCGCTCGGGCGGCGCCGTGCTGGTCAGCAACCACATCAGCTACCTGGACTTCATCTTCGACGGTCTGGCCGCCCTGCCGCAGAAGCGCCTGGTGCGTTTCATGGCGAAGGAGTCGGTGTTCCGGCACAAGATCTCCGGTCCGCTGATGCGGGGCATGAAGCACATCCCGGTGGACCGCGCCCAGGGCGAGACCGCCTACCAGCACGCGCTGGATTCGCTGCGCTCCGGTGAGATCGTCGGCGTCTTCCCCGAGGCGACGATCTCGCAGTCGTTCACGCTGAAGAGCTTCAAGTCCGGCGCCGCGCGCATGGCCCAGGAGGCCGGCGTGCCGCTCATCCCCATGGCCCTGTGGGGCACGCAGCGGCTGTGGACCAAGGGTCACCCGCGCAACTTCAAGCGCAGCCACACCCCGATCACCATCCGCGTCGGCGAGCCGGTGGAGGCCCCGAAGGACCAGTACGCGGGCGCCATCACCCGGCGGCTGCGCGAGCGGGTCCAGGAGCTGCTCGAATCGGCCCAGCGCGCCTATCCCGTACGCCCCAAGGGGCCGGACGACACCTGGTGGATGCCCGCCCACCTCGGCGGCACCGCACCGACCCCCGAAGAGGTGCGCGCGGCCGAGGCCCGCTGACCCTCTCCCCTCCTCACCGTGAGGAACGCTTCCCCCCGCGTCACAGCGCGAGGGGAAGCGTCCGGAGCAGGGACACCCGGCCCGGGGCGGCCTTCATGGCGCCGATGACGGCGGGGTGCGGTTCGGCGTACAACCCGGGATAGTCCAGCTCGTCGAGGCCGGGGTCCGGCGCGAAGGCGAGCCGTTCGCCGTCGAGCGAGAAACGGGCGTCGACGCCGGGCTTGTTGCCCCGGGGGTCCTGCCGGTGCCAGGCGCCGTCGAGGCGTACGGCGACGAGACCGTGCAGCACCTCGAACTTCTGGTAGCAGAACGCTGTGGGAATGTCCTCGGCCCGCAGGAGCGCGGCGAGCGCGTGGGCCTTGGCGTGACAGATGCCGGTGCGCTGTTCCAGTACGTCGGAGGCGCGCCAGGTGACCCGCGGATCACCGGAATCGGCCGAGTGCGGGATGGTGTCCCGCACGAACTCGAACGCCGATCGCGCATAGGCATACGAATCCACGGAATCCTTGGCGAGCCGCGCCGCCGTCTCGCGGACGCGTGGATGATGGTGGTCGACCACTTCGTCGGCGGCCAGATAGGCGGACAGGTCGCTCGTTGTCTGGATCAGCTCCATACCCGTAGAGCATAAGAATGCGACCACCCGAGAGTCAATAACTCTTCGGGTGGTCGCATATCTATGCACTCTGTTCGGTGCCGGCCCCGCTACTGCTGGGCCATCTCCTCCTTGAGCGCGGCCACGAAACCGTCGACGTCGTCCTCGGTCGTGTCGAAGGCGCACATCCAGCGGACGTCGCCCGCGGCCTCGTCCCAGAAGTAGAAGCGGTAGCGCTTCTGGAGCCGCAGGGTGACGTCGTGCGGGAGCCGGGCGAAGACCGCGTTGGCCTGGACCGGGTGGAGGATCTCCACTCCGTGCACGGCGCGGACGCCCTCGGCGAGGCGCTGGGCCATCTCGTTGGCGTGCCGGGCGTTGCGCAGCCACAGATCCTTGGCCAGCAGCGCCTCCAACTGCACCGATACGAAACGCATCTTGGAGGCGAGCTGCATCGACAGCTTGCGCAGGTGCTTCATGTGGCTGACGGCGTCCTGGTTGAGGACGACGACCGCCTCGCCGAACAGCGCCCCGTTCTTCGTACCGCCCAGGGACAGGATGTCGACGCCGACCGCGTTGGTGAACGTCCGCATCGGGACGTCCAAGGAGGCGGCCGCGTTGGATATCCGGGACCCGTCCAGGTGCACCTTCATGCCGTGCGCGTGGGCGTGGTCGCAGATCGCACGGATCTCGTCGGGCGTGTAGAGCGTGCCCAGTTCGGTGTTCTGGGTGATCGAGACGACCTGCGGCATCGCGCGGTGCTCGTCGTCCCAGCCGAACGCCTGCCGGTCGATCAGTTCGGGCGTGAGCTTGCCGTCCGGCGTGGGCACCGTGAGCAGCTTGAGGCCGCCCATGCGCTCGGGGGCGCCGCCCTCGTCGACGTTGATGTGCGCGCTCTCCGCGCAGATCACCGCGCCCCAGCGGTCGGTGACCGCCTGGAGCGCGACCACGTTCGCGCCGGTGCCGTTGAAGACCGGGAAGGCCTCCGCTCCGGCACCGAAGTGACTGCGGATGATCCCTTGCAGGTTGTCCGTGTAGTCGTCCTCGCCGTACGCGACCTGGTGCCCGCCGTTGGCCAGGGCCAGGGCGGCGAGCACCTCGGGGTGGGCCCCCGCGTAGTTGTCGCTGGCGAAGCCGCGGACGGCCGGGTCGTGATGACGCCGGGCGTCGGTCTTCGGAGGGTTCACGGCTTCTCGGTCAGCCACAGGCGCTTTCCGTTCACTTCGGCGGCGGGCTTGTCCCAGACGCCGACGATGGACTCGGCCAGCTCCGTGACGTCCGTGAAGCCCGCGAACTTCGCGTTCGGCCGCTCGGCGCGCATCGCGTCGTGCACCAACGCCTTCACGACCAGGATGGCAGCGGCGGAGGTCGCGCCGTCGGCGCCCTCGGCGATGCCGGCCTTGCGGAAGTAGTCCCCCATGGCCAGGGTCCAGGCCTCCGCCGCGGCCTTGGCCGCGGAGTAGGCGGCGTTGCCCGCCGTGGGGTTGCTCGCGCCCGCGGCGCTGATCAGGACGTACCGGCCGCGCTCGCTGGCCTGGAGCGCCTCGTGGAAGGCCAGCGTGGTGTGCTGCACCGTGCGGATCAGCAGGAGTTCGAGCAGGTCCCAGTCGTCGAGAACCGTCTTGGTGAAGGTCTCGCTGCCGCGCCAGCCGCCGACGAGGTGGACGAGCCCGTCCACCCGGCCGAAGTCCTTCTGGATGCGCGCCGACCAGTCACGGGTGGACTGGAGGTCAAGCAGGTCGACGGTGTCGCCGACGACGGTGGAGCCGCCGTGCGCGTAGCGGGCCGCGTCGACGGCCTCCGCCAGCCGCTCCGCGTCGTTGTCCGCGCCGATGACGGTCGCGCCGGCTTCGGCGAGCCGGAGCAGCGCCGCGCGGCCGGCGGGTCCGCCCGCGCCCGCCACCGCGATCACCGCACCGCTGAGAGCCCCGTTCCCCATGGTCTTCGCCTCCTGAGCAATGTTCTCGCTACCGCGGTCGGTCACGCGGCGACCCGCTCGGAGCCGGCCGCGGTGATGCCCTTGGTGGAGGCGATCACGGTCTTGAGCTTCTTGGAGAGCGCCTCATAGAACATGCTCAGGGGAAACTCGTCCGGAAGCACGTCGTCGACGAGCTTGCGCGGCGGCAGGGACAGGTCCAGCGCGTCCGGACCCTTGGCCCAGCGGGAACCCGGGTGCGGGGCGAGGTACGTGGAGACGAGCTCGTACGCCTTGAACCAGTGGACGAGCTTGGGGCGGTCGATGCCGGCTCGGTAGAGCTCCTCGATCTCGGAGCAGAGCTGGTTGGTGACCTGCGGGGCGCGCTGCCAGTCGATGTGCAGCTTGTTGTCGGTCCAGCGGACGACGTCGTGCTTGTGCAGGTAGGCGAAGAGGAGCTGGCCGCCGAGACCGTCGTAGTTGCGGACGCGGTCGCCGGTGAGCGGGAAGCGGAACATCCGGTCGAAGAGCACGGCGTACTGCACGTCGCGGCCGTGCGCGTTGCCCTCGGACTCCAGCTTCACGGCCTCCTTGAAGGCGGTGAGGTCGCAGCGCAGCTCCTCCAGGCCGTACATCCAGAACGGCTGGCGCTGCTTGATCATGAAGGGGTCGAACGGCAGGTCGCCGTGGCTGTGGGTGCGGTCGTGGACCATGTCCCAGAGCACGAAGGCCTTCTCGCAGCGCTCCTGGTCGTGGACCATGGCGGCGATGTCCTCGGGCAGTTCCAGGCCCAGGGTGTCCACGGCCGCCTCGGTGACGGCGCGGAAGCGGGCGGCCTCGCGGTCGCAGAAGATGCCGCCCCAGGAGAATCGTTCCGGCGCCTCGCGCACGGCGATGGTCTCCGGGAAGAGCACGGCCGAGTTGGTGTCGTACCCGGCGGTGAAGTCCTCGAACGTGATGCCGCAGAACAGCGGGTTGTCGTAGCGGGTGGCCTCCAGCTCGGCCAGCCATTCGGGCCACACCATGCGCAGCACGACCGCTTCGAAGTTGCGGTCCAGGTTGCCGTTCTGCGTGTACATCGGGAAGACGACCAGGTGCTGGAGGCCGTCCTCACGGTTCGCGGCGGGCTGGAAGGCCAGCAGCGAGTCGAGGAAGTCGGGCACCTGGAAGCCGCTGTCGGCCCAGCGGCGCAGGTCCTTCACGAGCGCCTCGTGGTAGGCGACGTCGTGGGGAACCAGCGGGGAGAGGTCATCTATCGCCTCGGCCACCCGGCGCACGACGGCTTCGACGTCGGCGGCGGCGGGGGCGCCGTCCGCCTCGAGGTCGATGGAGCCGTCCTTGGACTGCCAGGGACGGATCTCCTCCACGGCCGCCTTGAGAACAGGCCATGCCGGGTGATCCACCACCCTGGCCACGGGAGGAACCCGCTCCTCCGAACCCACCCGCTCAAGAACTTCCGTCATGTCCCATCCTCCACAGGAAAACCTCGCGTATGGACACCGTATGTATGCGAGGTTCCGTTACGCAAGAGGAAAGCCGGGAGATTATCCTGCGCACCCCCCGCCTTCACCGCTCTTTTTCCTGTTCGACACCGTCCATGCGATGACATGCGCCACAGCTTCCGTGGCGGCACGGGTGCCCGCCGGACGCTCCGGGAATCCGAACGGTCCGTGGAACACGCCCCGTTGACCGCTCTAGGCGACCCGCTCTCCGGCCTCCCGAGGTCCTCTCTCCGCCACTTCCCACGGGCCGGCGGTGTACGCGTGGCCCTCGTCACGGCGCTTCCGCCGCGCCGTGTGAATCCGACACTCCCATTGCACGGCGTAGGAACGGGTACACAGCACAGCCAGGCCATTAGGCTGCGGCCTGCCGCGTGGCCGCCCGTCGGAACCACGCGCGAGCCGAGCCGCCGTCGACGGAAGCGAGTCGAATCTTGAACTTCCTCACCATCGGTCACCGCGGAGTGATGGGTGTCGAGCCCGAGAACACCCTCCGTTCCTTCACCGCCGCCCAGAACGCGGGCCTCGACCTCATCGAACTCGATCTGCATCTGAGCAAGGACGGCGCACTCGTCGTCATGCACGACGCCGAAGTGGACCGTACGACCGACGGCACGGGGCCGATCGCCGACAAGACGCTCGCGGAACTGCGCACGCTGGACGCCGGACGCGGTGAGCGCGTCCCCGTCTTCGAGGAGGTCCTGGAGGCGGTCAGGACGCCGTTGCAGGCCGAGATCAAGGACGTCGCGGCGGCCAGGGCGCTGGCCGAGGTGATGCACCGCAAGGACCTCGTCGGGCGGGTGGAGGTGTCGTCGTTCCACGACGAGGCGGTCGCCGAGATCGCCCGGCTGGTGCCGGGCGTCCGCACCGCGCTGATCGCGAGCCGCTTCGGCACCGACGTGGTGGACCGCGCCGTCGAGGCCGGCGCCGCGACCGTGTGCCTCAACATCCGCAGGCTGAGCCTGGAGGTCGTCGAGCACGCCCGCAAGGCCGACCTGAAGATCATCGGCTGGGTCGTGAACACCCAGGACCATCTCCGGCTGGTACGCGCTCTGGAACTGGACGGCGCCACGACCGACTACCCCGAGATCAAGCGCACGGGCCGCTTCACGGCGTAGCCGGACGAGGCGGGCCCGCGCCGTCGGGGGCGACGCGTACGGGCCGCTCGGCGAGGACGCGCCGAGCGGCCCGGAAGACCTCTTGGTCGATGGCCCGGAGCGAACCCGGGCGGGGAGGGTTGAGCCGAGCGGGTTCAGCCGAGCGGCTTGACCAGCAGTTCGAAGCGCAGGTCGTCGCGCTGCGGGACACCGAAGCGCTCGTCGCCGTACGGGAAGGGCGTCATCCGGCCCGTACGGCGGTAACCGCGCCGCTCGTACCAGGCGATGAGGTCCTCGCGTACGGAGATCACGGTCATGTGCATCTCCGTGGCGCCCCACGCCTCGCGGACCGTCCGCTCCGCCTCGGCGATGATCACCTTGCCGAGACCGCCGCCCTGGAACGCGGGGCTGACCGCGAACATGCCGAAGTAGGCGTGGTCGCCGCGGTGCTCGAGCTGGCAGCAGGCGACGAGCGCGCCGTCCCGCTCCACGGTCAGGAGCCGGCTGTCGGGTGCCTCGACGATGGCGCGGACGGCGTCGGCGTCCGTCCGCTGGCCTTCGAGGATGTCCGCCTCCGTGGTCCAGCCGGCCCGGCTGGAGTCACCTCGGTACGCCGACTCGACCAGCGCGACCAGCGCGTCCACATCGCTGTCGACGGCGTCGCGGAAGGTCAGTCCGGTGGCGGCGGCGGTTTCCATGGCAGCGGTTCTCCGATCGGTGGCGCGGCGGGGCACGCCCGAGCGTAACGCTCCCCCGGGAGCTGTCGGGCAGGCCCCGGGGGTCTGACAGGCCCTAGGCTCCGTGCGCATGGTGCATGTACTGAGCAGCCGGACCCTCCTGCGTCCGACCGACCCGGAACGTTCACGCGTCTTCTACGGTGAGCGGCTCGGCCTGGCCGTCTACCGCGAGTTCGGCACGGGGCCCGAGCGCGGGACGGTGTACTTCCTCGGCGGCGGTTTCCTGGAGGTCGCCGGACGCTCCGAGACGCCGCCCTCCCCGGCGCTCAAACTGTGGCTCCAGGTCGCGGACATGACGGCGGCACATGAGGAGCTGACGGCCGCCGGAGTCGAGGTGGTGCGCGGGCCCGTACGGGAGCCGTGGGGGCTCGTCGAGATGTGGATCGCGGACCCGGACGGGACCGAGATCGTGATCGTCGAGATCCCGGCCGACCACCCGCTGCGCTCCCGGCCCTGAAGCCCCGGGACGGTGTGTCCGGATGGCCGGTGCTCCACGGCGGGCTTAGCGTGCTGAGGGAACTCGCTGCGGAAGGAACGTCATGAAGCTCGACAGGCCCGTGCCCGGCGGACCCTGCTGGACAGAGCTCGGCACCGACGACCTGGAGGGCGCCAAGGCCTTCTACGCCGATCTTTTCGGCTGGCGCCCGGAGACGGACCCGCGCCAGGAGGCGGGCGGGTACACCGTCGCCCACCTGGGGGACGCGGCCGTCGCGGCGATCACCCCGATCTACCAGGAGTCGCAGCCCGTCGCCTGGAACGTGTCCTTCGGCGTCACCGACGTGGACGCGACAGCGGCGGCCGTGGAGGCCGCCGGCGGAACGCTCGCCCTCGCCCCGATGGACGTCCTCGACGTGGGCCGTTTCGCGGTCGCCTTCGACCCGGGCGGCGCCGTGTTCCAGATGTGGCAGGCGCGGGCCTTCCCCGGTGCGGGGCTGTTCAACGCGCCCGGCGCGCTCGGCTGGGTGGAACTCCTCACCCGGGCCCCGGACCGGGTGACCGAGTTCTACACGACGGTGTTCGGCTGGACCGTGAAGCCCTCGGAGCACTACCCGCAGTGGGGCATCGACGGTGCCGACTTCGGTGGCATGGTCACGATGGACGAGAACTTCGCGCACGAGGTCCCCTCGCACTGGCTGCCCTACTTCGCCGTCGAGGACGTGGACGAAACGGCGAACGCGGTCCTCATGGCGGACGGCCACCTGCTGATGGAGCCCGTCTCCCAGCCGGGCGGCCACCGCCGTCTGGCCGTCGCCCGGGACCGGCAGGGCGCGGCCTTCGGCATCTACGCGGAGGGCACGAAGGTCTGATCCGGCCGGTCGGCGGGCGCGGAGGGCCGGAGGGCTGATCCGGCCGGGCGCGGCTGCGCGGGATTGACCCGACCAAGGCGTCACGGGATTGACCCGACCCGGGCAGGTGAGCCGCGCGGGACTGACCCGACCCGGGCGGTTGAGCTGCGCGGAATTGATCCAGGCGCTGCGCCTGCCCTTCGTCTCCGGCCGGGGTCAGGCGCGGGGCAGCCTCAGCCGGCCTTCGAGCTGCCCGAGCAACTCGCCCAGGAGTCCGGCCAGTTCACGCTGGCGTTCCCGGTCGATGCCGGACAGGACCCCGGTCTCGTAGGCGAGTTGGTCGGGGAGGACGGCGTCGACCAGGTCCTGTCCGGCGTCGGTCAGCCGGACGTGCGCGACACGGCGGTCCCGGGTGTCGCCGCGCCGCTCGACGAGACCGCGTTCGGTGAGCTGCTTGAGCCGCTTGGTCACGGCGGCACCCGAGGAGAAGGTCTCGCGGGCGATGTCGCTGGGGGTCAGCTCGTGCCCGGTGCGGCGCAGCGTCCCGAGCACGTCGAACTCGGGTCGGGTGAGCCCGGCCCGGCGCAGGGGCGCGTCCTCGGCCTGCTGAAGAAGCGCGGCACAGCGGTTGACCCGCCCGATGACCTCCATGGGCCCGGTGTCGAGATCGGGCCGCACGTTCTCCCACTGCCGCACGACGGCCGCCACCGTGTCACCGACGCTGGCGCCGGGGGGCCGCTCGGCGGAGCCGCCGCCGGACGGCTCCCCGTCCGCGGGGCCGGCACTCGCGCGCTCGGTGCCGGAGGAGTCCCTACCGCCGGACCCGGTGCTCGCCGGGGTCCCTTCGGCGGGCGGGTTTCCTGACGGGCCGGTGCCGGTCGGCTCGGTGTCGACGGACGTCCCCTCGGTGGGCGTCGCCCGGTCCGGTGCGGGGTGGCCGTTCCGCGCCGGGTCCACGTCCGGCGCCGGATCACCGCCCCGCGCCGGGTCGCCCTCCGCCGCTCTCCGCCCGTCCGCTGTCGTCATGCCTGTGCGCCCTCCGAGCAGTGCAGTCCCTGGCGTCGTACCGTCGCCGCGAGCGTACGGTGTCCGGCCTGCTCGGACCGCATCACCCGCTCCTCCGGCAGGGCGCGCCGCCACCATTCGCCCGCCGCGGCGTCCGCGGCGGAGCGCAGGTGAACGACGGCGGCGGACAGGCCCCGGCGGGCCGATTCCAGGGCGCCGGGCTCGGGCCGCTCCTCGGCGAGCAGTCCGGCGGCGTGGTCCTGGGCGCGCCCCACCGCGGAGAGCGCCTCCTCGATCCGGTCACCGGCCCGCCGGTTGGTCACGGCGACGGCCGCGAGGAAGCCGACGAGCGCTCCCACGAGGGTGTCCAGGACCCGGTCGGTCATCAGCTCCCCGGGCTGCTGGGCGTGCGCGAACTCGGTGATCAGCAGGGCCATGGGGGTCACGCAGACGCTGCCGAGCCAGTAGTTGCGGCCGATCAGCGCCTCGGCGCCGAAGTTCAGCGCGAGGCAGCACAGGACGAGGGCCGCCTGGCCGGCGTGGGCGAGCGGGACGAGGACGGCGAAGGCCGCCACGCCGACGAGGTTGCCGGTCACCCGCTGGACGCTCCGGCTCCAGGTCAGGGTGACGTTGGCCTGGTAGAGGGAGGCGGCGGTGACCAGGGCCCAGTAGGGGCGGCCGACACCGAGCGCGAGCGAGACGTATCCGGCGAGGGCGCAGCCGAGCGAGGTGCGCAGGGCGATGGGGGCGAGCGGACCGAGCCGGGCGTACAGGGGCGGTTCCCCGAAAGCGAGGGCCGCCTCGACGCCGAGGAGTTCGTCCGCGGCGTCCCCGAGACCGTCGGGGTGCGGGACGGGGCCGGTGCCGGAGAGTGCGCGAGCCCAGCCGCGCAGCCGTTCGGGGTCCGTGTCGGCGGGCGCGGCGAGCGCGACCTCGGCCCGTACGACGAGCCGTTCGAGAGCGCGCCGGGGCGCGGAACGGGCTCCCGTGGACAGCAGTGACTGCCAGGCGGTGTGGACGGCGGCGGCCGCGGCGGCGCGGGCACGGGCGTCGTCCGGGGCCCCGACGGACACGGCCGCGGCGTTCAGCGCGTGGGCGGTGGCACGCCGCTCCGGGCCGTGCGGGCGCACGAGCCCGGGTGCCATGCCGACGATCCAGGCCCAGGCCCCCGCCGCCGCGCCCAGCGCGAGGTGGCCCGGCACCTGGCCGAGGCTCTGCGGCACGAACAGGGACGCCGAGGAGATGAAGGCGAGGACGACATGCCCCGGCGGGCCGATGCGCGTGGCGTCGCACAGGGTCTTCTGCGCGGCGGCCAGCAGCGCGCCGACGGTGACCAGCACGACGGCGTTCGTCGTGAGCGAGGCCGTGACGAGCGCGACGCCGAGTCCGGCGAGCATCCCGGCCACCACCCAGGCGAGGGCCCGGGCCCGCGCGGCGTAGGGACGGCTGTGGGCGTAGAGCGCGCAGAGCGACCCGGCCATGGTGTACATCGCCAGGTCCAGCCGGCCGAGCGCCAGCAGCGCCAGATTCGGCGGGGCGACCGCGACGACGACGCTCAGGGCGGGCTTGAACCAGATGTCGGAGGGCCTGCCGAGACGCAGCGCGTCGGCCAGCGGAAGCCGCCGTGCGCGGGAGGGACGGGGAGGGGTCGCACCGCCGGGGCGGAGAGGGGTCGCACTGCTCATTCCATAACCTTAGCAGGTGTTTTATCTGTAAATTAGTTTCCCGAATCGGCTCCCACCTGCGGCGTACTCCCGCACGCTCCCCCGTGTACACCCCTGCGCTCGCTTGCGCACCGGCCGCCCGGGGCATGCCCTGACCGACCGTCGCGTGTACGACGTCGTCTTGCGGGGAGGTACGCGGTGCACGGACCGGCTTCACCCGGCTGGCTGCTCGTCGCGCTGTGCGCGGCGACCGGGGCCTACTGCCTGCTGCGGATGCGCAGCCCGGTCGAGGAACAGCGCCGCACCGCGGGCGGCGAGGCCCTCATGGGGTTCGGCATGGCCGCGATGGCGATACCGGCGGCCGTGGTGACCCCGCCGCGCTGGGCCTGGCTCGTCTGCACGGCGGTCTTCGGCGTCGCCGCGCTGCGCGCGCTGGGGACGGCCCGCGGCACGCGACACCATCTGCACCATCTGATGGGCACCGTCGCGATGGTCTACATGGCCGCGGTGATGACCGCCGCCCCGGCCCATCACGTCCACGGCGGCACCGGCGTCCCCGTCCTCACCGGGGCGCTCCTGCTGTACTTCACGGGCTACGTACTCCGCTCCGGTGCCCGTCTCCTGCCCCTGGCCGTCGCGTCGGGCCCCGTCGCGTCCGGCCCACCGGCAGGCTCCGTCGGCTGGGGCGACCGCCCCGAACTCTCCCAGGCCTGCCGCCTGTCGATGGGGATCGCGATGCTGGCGATGCTGATCACGCTCTGACGCCGCTCGCCCTCTACGGACCCGTGGCGTACGTCACTTGGGGTCGCCGACCGTATCCACCGGCGGGCCCCGCTCATAGGCTTCGGCCATGATGGTCCCCGCGGCACTGTTGCTGCTCGGCGCCCTTGCCTCCGTGGTCGCTCCGCGACTGCTCGCTCGGGCCGACTGGCCGGACCGGGAACCCGTGGTCGCCCTCTGGGTGTGGCAATGCGTGGTGGCGGCCGTCCTGCTGTGCTGCGTCCTGTCGATGACGCTGAGCGCGTCCGCCGCCTGGGTGGCGGTGCGCGGGCACGTCTTCGACGGCGCACCGGCGTCGGTCGTCGACGCCTACGCGCCGGGTGCGGGCGCCCCCTGGGCCGCCGCCACGGCGGTGGCACTCGCGTGCGGCGGCGCCTGGACCGCGGCGATGCTGGCACGCGAGATCGTACGGGCCCGGACGCGCCGTCGGCAGAACCGGTCCGAACTCCTGGTGCGGGCACCGCTGTTGCCCGGCGAAGGGGGCACCGCCGGCCGTCTGGTGGTCCTCGAGGGTGAACGCCCCGACGCCTGGTGGCTGCCCGGCGCCGCTCCCCAACTGGTCATCACCACAGCCGCGTTGCGCCGTCTCAAGGGGCGGCAATTGGATGCCGTACTCGCCCACGAGCAGGGGCACGCGCGGGCCCGGCACGACTGGCTGTTGCACTGTTCGGCCGCGCTGGCCAACGGGTTTCCGCAGGTGCCCGTGTTCGCCGCGTTCCGCGACGAGATGCACCGGCTGGTCGAACTCGCCGCCGACGACGTGGCGTCGCGCCGCTTCGGCCGGCTCACGATCGCGCTCGCCCTGGTCGAACTCAACGAGGACCGGGGCGTGTTCGGACCCGGCCCGGCCGGCCCGGGCGCGCACGTCCCCCAACGCGTGGACCGCCTCCTCACGCCGCGGGACCGGCTCACGGCGGCCCGTCGGCTGCGTTTGACGGCGGCGGCCGCGCTGGTGCCGGTGATACCGGTCCTCGTGGCGTTCGTACCGGGCCTGCGCGCCCTGGGCTAGCCGGTACCACCGGGTCGTTCGTCCGGTCGGCGGCATCCCGGACTCCCGTGCGGGGCCGGCGGACGAGTGCTTCTTGACCGCCGCGGGAGGTGCCGCGAAGGATCTCCCTCATGACCTTCAAGGGTGTGCTCTTCGATTTCTCCGGGACCCTCTTCCGTGTCGAGGACACGGAATCGTGGCTGCGCGCGGTGCTCGCGGAGGCCGGTCACTCGCTCACGGAGCCGGAGTTGGCCGAGAAGGCGCGTGCCCTGGAGGCGGTGGGGGCGCTCGCGGGCGGAGCCCCTCCGACGCTCCCGGTGCCGGATCGCCTCCGCGCCCTGTGGGAGGCCCGCGACCGCGGTGCCGAGGAACACCGGGCGGCGTTCACCGGCCTGTCCCGGCAGGTGTCGCTGCCCGATCCGGGTCTGCACGACGCTCTCTACGACCGCCAGATGCGCCCCGCCGCCTGGAGGTCCTATCCCGACGCCGCCGAGGTGCTCGGCGCGCTCCGCGAGCGGGGTCTGGGCGTCGGGGTGGTGAGCAACATCGGCTGGGACCTGCGGCCGGTCTTCCGCGAGCACGGGCTCGACCCGTACGTCGGGACGTACGTCCTGTCGTACGAGCACGGTGTCCAGAAGCCGGATCCGCGGCTCTTCGCGACCGCCTGCGCCGAACTGGGCATCACCCCGGGCGACACTCTGATGGTCGGCGACGACCGTACGGCGGACGGCGGCGCGGCCGCCCTGGGATGTGCGGTGCTCTTCGTCGACCATCTGCCGGCGGCGGACCGCCCGGACGGACTGCGGCCGGTACTCGGCCTGGTGGACACGAACTGACGCACGGGAAACAGCCGTTCACCGTCACTGGAACACCCGTTCAGGAATCCCGATACAGAAGCGACGATTTTCAGCCTCGGACAGGCCGACATCGTCAAGTTCCGGCCAACAGAGGCCAAACGCTTCGTAATGCGGGATCCATGGCTACGTTGGCGCCTCCGCCACACAGTCCCGAGGTCCGCAATGAAGACAGCGTTCTGGATTCTCCTCGCCGGCTTCCTCACCTGCGTCACCGGTGCCGCGCTCGTCAACACGGCACGCAGCGACGACAGGGAGACCCTCGTCGGCAACGCACTGCTGAGTCTGTCCGTCGGCTGGTACATGGTCACCAACTGGCGACGCGCCTACCTCGCCGCACACCCGCGCCCGCCCCGAGGCGAGACGCCCGAGGCGCGGAACGACGGTTCGAGGCGCGAGGACGGCGGCCGCCTGGACGGCACTCCCCCGACACCCGCCGCCGCACGTCCGACCTGAGGCGATCCCCCGCGTCGCCCCAGGTCGGCGGCAGCCCGGAACCGACCCGCGAAGGGCCTCGATCCGGACGCGTTGAGTATAGTTGGCTGGCAGCCAGTCAACGCAGGAGTTACAGCATGTCCCCGCGAAGCGCCTCGGTCAATGAAGAGTTGCGGCGGCGTTCCCGGGAGCGCTTGCTGCAAGCCGCGGTCGAGCTCGTCAGCGAGCGTGGCTACGAGGCCACGACGCTCGGGGACATCGCCGACCGCGCGGGATCGGCGCGCGGGCTCGTCTCGTACTACTTCCCCGGCAAACGCCAGCTCCTGCAGTCCGCGGTGCACCGGCTGATGCATCGCACCCTGGAGGAAGCCCTTGAGCGCGAGCCTCGCACCGAGGACGGCCGGGAGCGGATGGCACGGGCCATCGACGCGATCCTGGGCCTCACCCAGGACCAGCCGGTGCTGATGCGGCAGCACATGGCCGGGCTGCTCCAGGCCGAGGGGTTCGTGCGGTGCCCCGAACAGGTGCGGCTCTCCGAACTGCTCGGGGACACCGTGGCACGGTACGGATCGCAGCAGGTCTCGGCCGACTACCCGATGCTGCGCGCCCTGCTCATGGGCGCCGTCTACTCGGCGCTGGTGCCGGGCGTGCCGATGAGGATCCCGGTGCTGCGGGCCGAACTCTTCAAGCGCTACCGGCTCGACTGGGAGATGGGGGCGCCGCCGGGCTCCGAGGCGGCCGACGGCCGCCGCGCGACGGATCTCTCCCGTTTCTTCGCGACCGACCCGGAGCCCGAGCCCGCGGACGGTCAGTCCACGTAGCGGTCTTCTCGGGTTGTCGAGCGCGTGGTGCCGGCCTTTCCGGATGCCTGGCCCGCGCTCGAAGGGCCACGCTCGGGCGGGCCCGGCCCCGGCCCCGGTCAGCGGCGCGCGTGACGAGGTGCCAGGAAACCCGCGTCCCGGGCCCCGGCGATCAGTCTCAGGGACTTGCGGCGGCTGTGACCGGTGGCGTCCATGACCGCGAGCACCGGATCCAGCCCCTCCTCCTGCGCCGCCCGGTACTCCTCCGCCACCAGCAGACGGCCCTCGGCGCCGCGCGGCCAGGCGGGCCGGGCGCGCCGCGCCTGGCTCTCCCGGTCCTGGTCGTGGCCGGCGCCGAGGCGGCTGCCGCACGCCTCGGACAGGGGTTCCTCGATCCACTCGGCGACCGCCGCGAGGTCGTCCAGCGAGAGGGGCGGCTCGGCCCGTACGTCCTCGATCGACAGGGCCGTCGCCGAGAGCACGGCGAGCAGATCGACCCTGGCACCGTCGGGGAAGGCCAGCCGGACGTTGAACCAGGACGTGACGCCCGACGCGGACTCCCGTACGTCCCAGGCGGGCCGCACGGACACCTCGCCGTCCGCGCGGCAGCGGTCGGACAGATTAAGAAACGATGCGTCCAGCACATACGGAACGTAACCGCATCATCACATTCGCCACGGCCGGACACGCGCGTGATCGGTACGCACCGCACCCTGTCAGCGGAGCACCCGGTGGTGCGATCCTGGGAGCACCAGCGATGTCCTGTCAGCGATCTTCCTGATCCCTCGGGTGAGGAGTTCCGCCGTGCTGCGTGTCGCCGTCGTCGGTTCGGGACCCAGCGGGGTCTACAGCGCACAGGGTCTGGTCCAGCGGAGCGGGCCTCCGGACGTCCGCGTCGACGTCCTGGACCGGCTGCCCTGCCCGTACGGCCTGGTGCGCTACGGCGTGGCACCCGACCACGAGAAGATCAAGTCGCTCCAGAACAATCTGCGGACCGTCCTCGAGGACGAGCGGGTGCGGTTCCTCGGCGGCGTCGAGGTGGGCCCCGGCGGGGTGCCGGTGGCACGGCTGCGGGAGCTGTACCACGCGGTCGTGTACTGCGTGGGCGCCGCCACCGACCGGCACCTCGGCGTGCCAGGCGAGGACCTGCCCGGCAGTTGGTCGGCGACCGAGTTCGTCTCCTGGTACAGCGCGCACCCCGATTCCGTGGCCGACGGCTTCGTGGCCGGGGCGCGCTCGGCCGTCGTCATCGGCGTCGGGAACGTCGCCGTCGACGTGACCCGCATCCTGGCCCGCACCGCGCCCGAGCTGAGCCCCACCGACATTCCGCAGGCGGCGCTCGGCGCGCTGGCCGCCAGCGAGGTCACCGAGATCAGCATGGTCGGGCGACGCGGGCCCTCGCAGGCCCGCTTCACCACGAAGGAACTGCGCGAGCTGGGCGGCCTTCCGGAGGCCGACATCAGCGTGGACGAGGCCGAGTTGGCGCTCGATCCCGCCTACCTCGATCCGTCCGGACTGCCCGCCGCACAGCGGCGCAACGTGGAGGTCCTGAGGGGCTGGGCCGCGGGCGCGCCGCTGGGCCGGCCGCGGCTGATCCGCCCGCGCTTCTTCCTGCGGCCCGTCGAACTCCTCGCCGACGGCGGCCGGGTGGGCGCGGTGCGGTTCGAGCGGACGGTTCCGGACGGGGCGGGCGGAGTGACGGGGACGGGCCGATTCGAGGAGATCGAGGCCCAGTTGGTGCTGCGCTCGGTGGGCTATCGCGGGGTTCCGCTGGACGGGATGCCGTTCGACGCCGGGCGCGGCACGGTGCCGCAGCGGGCCGGACGGGTCCTGCGCGACGGCGTGGTCTCGCCGGGCGAGTACGTGGCGGGCTGGATCAAGCGGGGCCCGACCGGAGTCATCGGGACCAATCGCCCGTGCGCGAAGGAGACGGTGGCCTCCTTGCTGGAGGACGCCCCCGGACTCGTACGGCGGGAGGTGGCCGATGATCCCCTCGCGGCCCTGCGGGCCGAAGGGATTCGGCCGGTCGAATGGGCCGGATGGCAGGCGATCGAGCGGGCCGAGGCGGAGCTGGGAGCCGGGCTGGGCCGTGAGGTCGTCAAGCTGCCCGACTGGGAGGCGCTCTGGACGGCGGCACGGACGACCGGGTGACCGCCGGCCGCGCGGACGCCGGGCTCCCGGCGACCTACGGAAGGTGAGCCCGGCGATCCTGGCCGGCCCGACCCTGACGACCGCGAGGACAGGCGGCGCCGATGCCCCACGGAGACTGGGTTCCGGCGCCCCTCGCCGGGGCCGGCCCCGGCGGCCCCGGGACAGGCGGTTTTGGCAGTCCCCCGAGGGCGGGTCCTGACAACCGCGTAGGCCTGACTGCGACGGCCGCGAGGATGGGCGGCATCGATGACCCACGGACAGCGGATTCCGGCGCCCTCGTCGGGGCCGGCCCTCCGGCCGCCGGTCCTGCGGCGGCCGGAGGGTGGGTCCTGCCGACCGCGTCGGCCCGACGCTGACGGCCGCGCGGATGCCGTGTTCTCGGCGGCCTACGGGACGGCCCCGTGAGCCGCCCGGACGGGCGGCCTCCGGCGGTCCGGCGTGTTCTCGGTGTCAGGGGCTCGTGAGGATGACGAGTTGCTGGGTCGCCCGGGTCATCGCGACATAGCGGTCGACCGTGCCTTCCACGCCCTCTCCGAAGTTCTCCGGGTCGATGAGGACGACCAGGTCGAACTCGAGGCCCTTCGACAACTCCGGTGTCAGTGAACGGATCCGGGAGGTCGCCCGGAACGTGGGGTCGCCGATGACGCAGGCGATCCCCTCGGCGTGCCCGTGGAGCCAGGTGTCGAGCACCGACTCCAGATCCGCGACCGAACCGTGGACGACGGGAACGCCGGAACCGCGGACGGAGGTCGGCACGTTGGCGTCCGGCAGCGCGGTCCGGATGACGGACTCGGCCTCCGCCATGACTTCTCGCGGCGTCCGGTAGTTGATGGTCAGTGAGGCCACGTCGATCCGGTCGAATCCGACCCGCCCGAGCCGTTCCTCCCAGGACTCGGCGAAACCGTGCCTGGCCTGTGCGCGGTCCCCGACGACGGTGAAGCTCCGGGACGGGCAGCGCCGCAGCAGCATCTGCCACTCCGCGTCGGTCAGTTCCTGCGCCTCGTCGACGACGATGTGCGCGAACGGCCCGGCGAGCAGGTCCGGCCGGTCGGCGGGCAGTCCGCTCACGTCGATCAGGGTGTCCTGAAGGTCCCGGCCGCGCAGCATCGTCACCGCGCCCTCGCCGTCGTCGTCGGCCGCGAGCACGTTGTCGATGACGCCGGCCATGCGCTCGCGTTCGGCGGCCACGGACGCCTCGTGGCGGCGCCTTCGCAGGGAGGTCTCCGGGTCACCGAGCCGCTGCCGTGCCGCGTCCAGGACGGGCAGGTCGGACACCGTCCAGGCCCGCGCGTCCTGGCGTTGCAGTGCCCGGACGTCGTCGGGTCCGAGCCAGGGCGCGCACAGCCGCAGGTAGGCGGGCACGGACCACAGGTCGCCCACGACGTCCGCCGCGTCGAGGAGCGGCCACGCGCGGTCGAGGGTCCCGACGAGCTCCTGATCGTGCAGCAGCGCCCTGCGCAGCAGTTCGGGCGAGACGTCGTCGTCGTGCTTGTCCGCCAGGATCGCGAGCAGCGCCTCCCAGATCTGGTCGCGTGCCTCGTTGTGCGGCGTGCCCGGTTCCGCCGCCTCGAAGGCCTCGGCCCAGTCGTCGGCGCTCAGCCGGACGTCGGCCCACGGGGTCGTGACCGTCATCCCCTTCGCAGGCGGCTCCTCGTAGAACCTGACGGCCGTCTCGATCGCCCGCACCATGTCCGCGGTGGACTTCAGGCGGGCCACGTGCGGGTCGCGCTCGGCCGTCGCTCCGGCTCCCTCGGCCAGGAGGTCGCGCAGGGTGCAGGTCTGCACGCCCTCCTCTCCGAGGCTGGGCAGGACGTCGGCGACGTAGGCGAGATAGGGCTGGTGCGGACCGACGAACAGCACGCCGCCGCGCCGGTGACCGAGCCGGGGGTCGGAGTAGAGCAGGTAGGCGGAACGGTGCAGCGCGACGACCGTCTTGCCGGTGCCGGGACCGCCGTCGACGACGAGGGCGCCGCGGGATCCCGCGCGGATGACGGCGTCCTGGTCGGCCTGGATGGTGGCGAGCACGTCCCTCATCCGGGCCGAACGGCTGCCGCCCAGGCCGGCGATGAAGGCGGACTGGTCGTCGAGGGCCGCGCGCCGTTCGAGTCCCTCGGCGGTGAACACCTCGTCCCAGTAGTCGCTGATCCGGCCGTCGGTCCAGCGATATCTGCGTCGGCTCGCCAGCCCCATCGGCTGGGCGTGGGTCGCGGCGAAGAACGGCTCGGCGGCGGGAGAACGCCAGTCGGTCAGCAGCCGGCGGCCCGCGCCGTCGGTGAGGCCGAGGCGCCCGATGTACAGGGGTCCGGAGCCGTCCGCCGCGACGATGTGGCCGAGGCACAGGTCGAGCCCGAAGCGGCGCAGCGCACGGAGCCGACCGGTCAGCCGGTGGATCTCCAGGTCTCGCTCCATCGCCTCGCGGCCGACGCCGCCGGGCGCCCTGCGTTCGGCGGCGAGACGGTCGGACAGTTCGACGATCGCGCGTTCGAGGCTTTCCGCGACAGCCGTGAAGTGCCGCTCGTCCGCGGCGATCAGTGCCGGGTCCGCCTTGGCGGAGAGCCGGCCGGGAAGGCGGAACGCGCTGGTGGTCAGAGGGTTCATGTCAACTTTCCGCAGGTCCTGGCTTCGGCCAGTGATTCTGCGGGACGACGGGGGCCTTGCCGCAAGCCCCCCGGTGCGCTATAAGTTGAGAGTGGCAGGGGATGGATTTCCTCCTTGCCCTTTCTTTTTGCCCGGAACCCGGAAGCCTCTTGCCCGGAACCCGGAAGCCTCGGAATCGGCTCCGCGAGGGCGTCGGACGCAGGCTCCGGGAGGCGTCACTGCGCCGGGCGCGCGGCCTGCCGGGTGGCGGCCTCCAGAACACGGTCGAGGAGTCCGGGGAAGAGTGCGTCGAGGTCGTCCGCGCGCAGGCCGTTGAGCTTCGCCGTGCCGCGATAGACCTGGCGGACGACCCCGCTCTCGCGGAGCACCCGGAAGTGGTGCGTCGTCGTGGACTTGGTGACCGGCAGCAGGAAGTCCGAGCAGGAGAGTTCACGGCCTTCGGCGGCGAGCTCGCGGACGATCTGGAGCCGCATAGGGTCGGCCAGCGCGTGCAGCACCGACTCCAGCCGGATCTCCTCACGCGCGGGGTGCGGCAGATCACGACCACTGGCGGCGGTGGCGGCGGGCGTCACGGCGGCTCCACTTCGTCCGGGGGACCTCGGTCTTCGCCCCCTCACCTTCGGCATCGTCCGACGGGCCTCACCCGGCTCCGCCGCACCTCGCCATAGTACGAGACCCGTCGTAGTTTGACACTCGCCGTACTACGAGGTTTATCGTACGAGGCATTCACCGGTCCCGCCACGAATGGAGTCGGTCGTGAGCGCTCTCTTCGAGCCCTGCGTCCTGCGCGAAGTCACCATCCCCAACCGGGTGTGGATGCCCCCGATGTGCCAGTACTCGGCCGCGCCCGACGGCCCCTCGGCAGGAGCTCCGCACGACTGGCACTTCGCCCACTACGCGGCCCGCGCCACGGGAGCGACGGGACTGGTCATCGTCGAGGCGACCGCCGTCTCGCCCGAGGGCCGGATCTCCCCGTACGACCTGGGCATCTGGAACGACACCCAGGTCGAGGCCTTCCGCCGCATCACGCGCTTCCTCTCCGCACAGGGCACGGTGCCGGCCGTGCAGCTCGGCCACGGCGGGCGCAAGGCCTCGACCGACCGCCCCTGGAAGGGCGGTGCCCCCGTCGGTCCGGACGCGCACGGCTGGCAGCCGGTCGCCCCGAGCGCGCTGGCGTTCGACGAGAGGCACCCGGTTCCCGACGAGCTGACGGTCGACGGAATCCGCGAGATCGTGGGCCAGTTCGCCGACGCGGCTCGCCGGGCCCTGGCCGCCGGCTTCGAGATCGTCGAGATCCACGGAGCCCACGGCTACCTCATCAACGAGTTCCTCTCCCCCCACTCCAACCACCGCACCGACGCGTACGGCGGCTCGTACGAGAACCGCACCCGGTTCGCCCTCGAAGTCGTCGACGCCGTACGGGAGGTCTGGCCGCAGGACAAGCCGCTCTTCTTCCGCGTCTCCGCGACCGACTGGCTGGAGGACGCGGGCTGGAGCGCCGACGACACCGTCCGCTTCGCCGGCGAACTGCACGACCACGGCGTGGACCTGCTCGACGTCTCCACGGGCGGGAACGCCTCCGCCGTACGCATTCCCGTCGGGCCCGGCTATCAAGTCCCGTTCGCCGCACGGGTGAAGAGGGAGACCTCGATGGCCGTCGCCGCCGTCGGGCTCATCACCGAGGCCGAGCAGGCCGAGAAGATCGTCGCCAACGGCGAGGCCGACGCGGTGCTGCTGGGACGGGAGTTGCTGCGCAACCCGTCCTTCGCCCGGCTCGCGGCACGCGAACTCGGGGCCGAGGTCCATGTCCCCGATCAGTACCACCGGTCCGTGTAGACGTCCGGCAGCGGAGGCCGCGAAGCGGCTCCCGGCGCCGGGCGGTCGACGCGCTGTCGCACCGCCCGGCGCCGGGGGCCGGACCGCGGCCCCGTCCCGTTCAGGCGGCGGTCGACGCGGCTCCCCCGGCGGCCATCGCCTTGATCGTCACCACGGTCTCCGTCCCGGTCGCCACCTCGGCCTCCGCTTCGGCCAGCAGCGCGATCAGGGTCGCGCGGGCGCGCGCCACGCGGGAGCGGACGGTTCCGACGGGACAGCCGCTCACGAGGGCGGCCTCCGCGTAGGGCAGACCCATCATCTGGGTCAGGACGAACGCCTCGCGCCGTTCGTCCGGGAGCACGGCCAGGAGTTCCATCAGAGCGACGCCGTCGTCGAAGCCGGGCAGACCGAGCGGCTGCTCGCGTTCCACCGCGGTCTGCCAGTCCGCGCAACCGGTCGACCGTGGGCGGGCGGCTGCGTACCGCAGGCTGTCGATCACCGCGCGGCGGGCGATGGACAGCAGCCAGGTCCGCGCCGAGGAGCGCCCCTCGAAACGGTGCAGGCTGCCCAACGCCCGTAGGAACGTGTCCTGGGCGAGGTCGTCGGCGGCCTGTGGATCGGCGGACAGATGGGCGACAAAGCGCACGACATCGCTGTGCAACGCGCGGACGAAGCGCTCGACGGCGGCCGGATCGCCGGCGCGGGCGGCCAGCGCCCAGGCGGTCGCGGATTCGTCGGCCGACACCGCTCGGCCGTCTTCGTTCCGCCGCTCGTGTCCACGGCAGGGAGCAGGCAGGGCAGGAGTGATCACCAGGTGTCCTTCTCGGGTCATCCGTGATCCGGACCGGCGCGAAGGCCATGGGTCCGGTGGTGGGGTGCGGCCGTACCCAGGAGGTACGACCGATGCCCGAAGCGCCCAGGTGGCGTTTCGGGGAGCGGGCTGTCTCAGGCGACAGCGGTCCCCACGGGCGGACCCCGGGAAGTGATCGCGTGAACGAGAAGGAGGAGGCGCGGGGCGCGGTCCGATGAACGTCGGCGCACCCGGAGCGTCGGCCGGTACGGCGGCAGCGGAAGGGCGAGCAACAACCGCAGGGGCGCGGCCAGTCGGCCGGCCACCGCCCGCAGGACGCGGAACACCGCACGCTCGCCGTACCCGAGCCAGAAGCCGCACAGCAGTGCCGCGAGCAGGTGGGCGGCGAACATGCCGATCGACGAGGGCGAGCTCGCTTCGGCTCCCCAGGGAAGCACATGCTCCATGGCCCCGGAACCCATGGAGCCCCCGCCCATGGAGCCCATCTCTATGGAGCCCGAGCCCATGGAGTCCATGCCCATGGACCCGCCACCCATGGCACCCATCGAGTTCATGTTCATCGAGTCCATGGCGCCCATCGCCATGGCGTCCATGCCGTCCATGGCACCGCCGGCGGACCGACCCGGTCCGGCACCCGTGGCAGCGGTGAGGGACTGCGCGACCGAGAACGCGCCGTGGAGCACGCCCTGGGCGAGCACCACGACGGACACGATGAGGGGAAGCCCGCGCTCACGACCGGCCAGGGACCAGCCCGCCCCGGCCATGCCGGCTCCCGAGCCTGCCAGCACCCACCAGGCCACCGGAGAGCCGGACATCATGACGTGGCCGAGGGCGGCGAGCACCACACAGACGGCCGCGAACATCACGGCCCGCAGCATGCGCGTGCACCACCCGGCAGTCATGACCGCCTCATCTTCGCATCCGAGGTCCGGACGTCATGAAGGGGTACGGAAATCCGCGGGCGCCGAACGGGTGGCGCACCCGTGATCCGGATCACGCGCTCCGGACGCCCCCGCCCCGCATGACGGCCGCCGTCCGGGGTAGCCGCCGCAACACCGTGGAAGCACGGCCAGGACAGGGGGCCCTACGTACTGTAGGGTCCCGGCGGTGAACGACGTACGGCAGGGGGAGCCCGTGAACGAACGCGACACCGGGCGTGCGGCACGCGGACCCGGGTCCGTGCTGGCCCTGCTCGTGCCGAGCCTCGGGATCGCCGCGCTGGGCGTGTACCACCTGTGCGGGTTCGACCTGCACGCCCTGCACGGACGCCCGCACCTCGCCGACGGACTGACCATGGCCGGAGTGATCACGGCCCTGGTGGCGGCGGGCGCGGCCCTCGGCGACCTCCTGTGGTGGGCGACCACACGCACGGGCCGCGACCGGGGCGCGACGCCCCACCGCTGAGGAGCCCCCTCCGGACTCCGCCGCCACGGACGCGAGGCATCCGCGATTCGCGAGAGGCACGGTCGTCGCCTGAGATGGCTGGGTCGCCCGGGTCGCCCGGGTCGACGTCACCGGGGCCGAGCCGCGTCGGGGGGTGGCACGCCAGTCCACGGCCCGACCCGGCTCGCCGACAAGAGCGACCCGGCCCCCGTCGGACAGATGCGACCCGCCCCTCTTGGGCTGGGGCGGTAGGACTCCTGCCGGACAGGCGCAACGCGACGCCCGCGCGAAGCGACTCCTGCCGGACGGACGCAACGCGACTCCTGCGCAACGCGACCCCTGCCTCACAGGGCGACGCGGACCGCTCCGCGCATTCTCAACTCCTCCTTACCTCTTCACTCCGCCTCTGGCTGGCCATAACCTCACTCTTCCCTACAAGATGTAGTGTTCCGGCCTCTGTCCCCACCGGTTCTCCCGCCCTCTCCCCAAGGTGATGCTCCACGGTGTCCGTACAACAGTCAGCGCTCATCCCGGAACAGCGGCACTCGAGCCCGCGCGGCACGGCCCCCTCCGGACGAGCGGGCGACGGAATCCGGCCACGAGCCGCCGCGTTCACGGTCTGGTATCTGCGGCTGCTCGCCGTCCTCAACGTCGTCGCCGTGTCCTCGCTGCCCTTCCGCGAAGAGGTGCACGAGCACAACGGAGGCGAGTTCTTCACGCCTTATCTGGCCACCGCCGGGCTGATCTCGGCAGCGCTGGCCCTGTTCCTCGCACTCGTGATGCGGCGCCGCAAGCGAGCGGCCTGGATCTTCAACCTGCTGCTCGCCGGGCCGCTCCTGGCGCTCTACACCGTGGCCCTGACCCAGGACCGCTACCAGCGGCACGTCTTCAACTGGATCTCGCTCCTGCTCACCGCGCTCTTCGTCGTCTCGCTGCTGCTGGGGCGCAAGGAGTTCCAGGCCGTCGGAGACCGCTCGAACCCCCGTCTCGCACTGGCCGTCGGCGCGGGCGGCCTGCTCGTCAGCGCCACCCTCGGCACCCTGCTCGTCAGCGCCACCAACCGCGTGCCGGGAACACCGCTGGGCGACCGGATCGCGTACACCCTGCTGCGCGGAATCAGTGTCGGCCCGCTCGCCGACCGCTTCGACAGCGTCGTCGCGCCCCGCTGGGTCGACATCCTGGTCAACGTCCTGGTGGCCGCCACCTTCCTGCTGGTGCTCTACGCGTGCTTCCGTTCGCCACGCGGCCTCGAACTCCTCGGCGAGGACGACGAGGTCCGACTGCGAGCCCTGCTGGCCCGGCACGGGGAACGCGACTCCCTCGGCTATTTCGCGCTGCGCCGCGACAAGGCGGTCATCTGGTCCCCCAGCGGCAAGGCGGCGATCGCGTACGGCGTCCGCGGCGGTGTGACCCTCGCGTCCGGCGACCCCATCGGCGACCCGGAGGCCTGGCCCGGCGCGATCGAGGCGTGGCTGCGGGAGGCACGGCGGCACGCGTGGACGCCCGCGGTGATGGGGGCCGGCGAAGAGGCCGGGACCGTGTACGCCCGGCACGGCCTGGACGCCCTTGAACTCGGCGACGAAGCCATCGTGGACCGGTCCGACTTCACCCTGGAGGGACGCGCCATGCGGGGCGTCCGGCAGGCGCACAAGCGCGTCCGGCGCGCCGGTTACACGGTCCGCGTCCGCCGGCACGAGGACATCCCCGAGGCCGAGATGGCCGCTTTGACCGACAAGGCGGACCAGTGGCGCGACGGAGCGACCGAACGCGGCTTCTCCATGGCGCTGGGCCGGCTGGGAGACCCCGCCGACGGACGGTGCGTGATGCTGGAGTGCCACGACAGCGAAGGCGAACCCCGGGCCGTGCTGAGCTTCGTGCCGTGGGGTGAGCGGGGACTCTCCCTGGACCTGATGCGCCGCGACCGGAACTCCGACAACGGGCTCATGGAGTTCATGGTGATCGAACTGCTGCTGGGCGCGGAGGAGTTCGGTGTCGAGCGGATCTCCCTGAACTTCGCGATGTTCCGGTCCGTCTTCGAACGCGGCACCCGGCTGGGGGCGGGACCCGTGCTGCGGCTGTGGTGTTCGGTGCTGACGTTCCTCTCGCGCTGGTGGCAGCTCGAATCCCTCTACCGGGCCAACGCCAAGTACCGGCCGGTCTGGGAGCCTCGCTACCTCCTCTTCGAGAAGAGCGCCGATCTTCCCCGTATCGGTATCGCGGCGGCCCGCGCGGAGGGTTTCCTGGCCCCGCCGGCCCTGCCCCGGTTCCCCTCCCGGCGCCCGGCCCACCCGAACCGGCGCTCCCCCGAACCGCCCCCGGCGACACCCACGGCGACCTCGACCGGATCCGCACGTCCCAGGTCGTCCACGCCGGGCGACTAGGGCCGCGTATCGAGTCGTGATCAATCGGCGGGACCGGCTCTCGCGGTGGGGGTCCGGCCCCGGCTTGGGCCGACCGACGCCCAACTCGGCGACGGCTCTCGGGCTCCGCCACCGGGAGCGCCCTGGATTGCCGTTGAGTGTCAACTGGCGTAAACCGTCGGTCTCAACCGCCTGCGACGGGCCTGGAGCCGATGGCTGCGCAGGCCGCCTCCTTCGTGGGGTAGCCGTCCGCCGGGTAGATCACCGGTCCGCCGAGGTCTCCCTGGGCGTCGGTGGCGGAGGATTCGCCGCTGTCGGGCTGGGCGTTGGGGAAGGAGCAAGCCGCGAACCGGGTCGGCTTGGGAGTGTGTGGCGCTGTGCCTTGTGCGGGCCGGTTCCACATCCGGTCCCAGGACGCCGCGCAGGAACGCGCCGCATCCTGCGGATCGAAGTCCTTCATGGCTTTGAGCGGCAGCTGGCTCAGGTCCGCCTCGGGCGACAGCGTGCGAGCGCACATGACATTGCGCCCGTCCTCGCCCCATGGCCCGAACATGGCTACGGCAGCCGTGGTGGCGCCCCCGAGGAGGACGGCCGTGACCGCACCCACCATGAACACGTGCCGGCGCCTCCCGGAACCGGCCGTGCCACCCGGCTGCTCGGTACGTCGCAGGACCTCCCGCAGGACGGCCCGGCCGTCTTCGGACGCCGCCCAGCCGTCGGTACCGTCGCCGGTGGGGCGCAGGGCGCGGACGGCGTCGAGGTCGGACGCCCGGCCGCGCTTGGTGACGGTCTGCTTCATGCTGACTCCCGTTGGGTGAAGTGGGCCTGGACAAGGGAGCCTTGGACCGGCTGGGCATGGCCCGCAGGGGGCAGCTCCGTCCTGAACCTTTTGCGTGCCCGGTGCAGGCGCACAGCGAAGGCAGTGGCCGTGCAGCCCATGACCACGGCCGCCTGCTTGGCCGTCAGTCCGTACCAGGCACTCAGCACGAGCACCTCCCGGTCCTGTTCGGAAAGCGCCGACAGCGCAGCGGCCACCTCGGCCCGCGTCCCTATGGCGTCCCCGATCTCCGTGGCCTCCGTCCGGTCGGCCATCACCGCCAAGCGCTTGGTCAGCGCACGGTGCCGCTGGTCCGACCGCACGCGGTTGGCGAGCAGCCGCCGGGCCGAGGCGAGCAGCCACGGCAGGGCATCGTCGGGCACGGACACGGACTTGCGCCAGGCCAGCACGAAGGTCTCCGACAGGATGTCCTGTGCTGTCTCCCGGTCCGTACGGTGCAGCAGATACGCCAGGACCCGATCGGCATGAGCCGTATAGAGAGCCTCCAGGGCCCGGTGTCCGGCCGGATCACCGGACTCCCCGGCGGTTGTTCGTCGTCGCCTCACAGCACCTCCATGTTCCGCCCGTCAACGGCTCTCAACCGGGAGATGTCCAGCCGGACCGAATCTCTTACAGCCCCTGCCGGATTCGGGCTCGAGCCAGGCTCGCCCACCACCTCACCGCCCACGGCCCGCCCGGCTCTTGAGATGCCCGCCGGGAGTCTGGTCGTGCCCCCGCTCGAGACTCTTGTCGTGTCTTGCACGACGAGGTGGCCGACTGCCACGGCCGCGGTTGATTCACTACGCTCTGGTGCGAATCGGGGGAGGACAGGATGGGCACTGCGCTGGTCGAACCGGCAGCCGTGAGACGGCCGCGGTATGTGAAGCGTGCGGCAAAGGCTGCCGGAGTCGGGCTCGCCTCGGCGGTCGTCTCCACACTCGCAACGTGGCTGGTCCTGGACTCCGGCACCTGCCGGAACGCGCCGGGCTACGGCTGCCTCGGCATCGTCGTCCTGTGGTCCTACGTCTTACCCTTCCTGAACTTCCTCCTCGCCTGGCCGGCTCTGCGCCTCCTCGGAATCCGTCCGGCCTGGCTCACCGCGCTGATCGGCACCGGAATCGGCTGGTACCTGGTCCGGAACATCAAAGCTGTCCAGTGGATCCCCGGCGGCACGCGGTACGTCCAACCTGCCCTGTGCGTGGCGGCGTTCGCCCTCGCGGCCTGGATCACCCAGTCCCGCAGGCCGCTGTGGCCGCGAGCAGCCGTCGCCCTCGCCCTGATCCTGCTGATGCCACTCGACTCGCTCGCCACCGCACAGCACGTCCGGAGCAGGCAGGACAGCGAACTGGCCCAGGCACGTATCCCCCTGCTCGGGCCGCAACTGCCCGCGGGCTACCGCCTGAACGGCGTCGGCACCAGCGGATCGACAACCGAGGACGAGGCCACCTTCTACTACCGGATCTCACCCGACGACCTGAGTGGCGCGGACACCATGGACGACCTCAAACAAGAGATCCAGGTGACCGTCGGCCCCTTGCAACAGGGTTTCACCCCGCCCTCGCACTGTGCCGCGCTCACCAGCGTCTACCCCGTACCGTCACCCGCCTGTGCCCCGGTCGCTCCCGGAGTGTGGCGATGGTCGAGGTACGACTACGTCGAGTACTTCACCCGGGTCGGAAACACCGTCGCGGTCATCCAAGCCCGCACCCCTCCCGTGAGCGACACCGTTCTCCGAAAGCTCGCCGGCACCATGCGAGTGCGCACGCCGTCGTACTTCACCGGCGGCTGAACCGCTTCCCGTGCCCGGCAGCCGCGGGTGGCCGACCGTGCGGATATCGCTCGACGGCGGCGGCAGCCCCGGCCGACCGTCGGAAAACGGCCGTTCGCTCCTTAGTTGGCTGGACCGACGCCATCGACGGGACGGTTCGTGAGCGTCACTGTCAGTGCCGTGGTGCACACTCACGATCGATGGCCGTACGCAGGGGGAGGACACCGTGTTCAGGGGGATCGACGAGGTCGACTGGGCCTCGATGCAGCATGCGTACGGAAGCGCCGCGGACGTGCCGGAGCTGCTGCGGGGACTCGCCTCGCCGCTCCCCCAGGAGCGGGAGACCGCGCTCGACGGGATGTACGGAGCCGTGCACCACCAGGGCGACGTGTACGACTCGACGCTCGCGTCCATCCCCTTCCTCCTCACGCTCGCCGGACACACGGAACTCCCCGACCGGGGCGGAATCGTGGAGCTGCTCAGCAGCATCGGCGGTTCGGACGACGGGGACACCCCCGGAGGCACCTCCGAGGACGGTGGGGACGGAGCGGACGAGGACGGCGGCGGCCGGGAAGCGGAGATCCCCGAGGACGACCACCACGCGATGGCGCGGGCGGCGGTCCGGGCGGGTGCCGCGGTCTTCCTGGACCTGGTCACGGACTGCGACCCGGAGGTACGCCGCGCCGCGCCGTCGGCGCTCGTACGCTTCCACGGCGAACCGCCGCGCGTCCTGGCCCTGTTGAGCGAGCGGCTGCGGGACGAGCAGGAGGACGGCGTCCGGCTGGCACTGGTCGAGAGTCTCGGCCTCTTCGCCCGGCTGTACGGCGGTTCCTCGGCCCCCGCGGTGGACTGCCTGGTGTCGCTGTGCGGCCCGCCGCACGACCCCGGGCTACGACTGGCGGCGCTCGGCCAGCTCGCCTCGTGCGCCCTCGACCGGCTGCCCGCCGACCTCGTGCCCACGGTCGTCACGCTGCTCCACACCAGGTCACAGCGGATCCGGCCGTCCAGAGAGCCCGTCCGGACCTCCTCCGACACCCTCATCGGCAGTCTGCGCCGCATACGCCCGGCGGACGAGGAGGGAGCGCAGTTGCTCCGCACGCTCCACAAGGCGCTGGGCGCCCGCACCGCGGACCGGATCGCCCTGCTCAAGGGACAGTTGAGCTGTCAGAACACGGCCGACCGCTGCAATGCCGTCTGGATGTCGGCGGGACTGTTCCGTGAATGGCGGGGCGCGTACGAGGAACCGGTCGCGCTGATCGGTGAGCAACTCGGCTCGGACGAGCAGCGGTTGCGCTGCGCCGCCGTGTCCGTCCTGGAGTTCCTGTTCACTCTGGCGGTTCCGGCGGCGGACCGGCTCGCCGCCCTCGTGGAGTCGGGCACGGACGCCCGGCGGCGCGGTACGGCAACGCTGTACCGCCCGCTGAAAGCCCTCGCCCGGTGTGGGGACGCGCGGGCGGTACCGGCCCTCGCCGAGGTGCTGCGGGGCCCGGCCGTGCCGAACGAGACCGGGTACACCATCGGCTTTCTGGGTCCGGCCGCGGCGCCCCTGGCTCCCCTGCTGCGCGCGCGGCTGGCCGAGGTTCCGCTCGGCTCTCCGGAGACGTACGACCGTGCCGCGCCACTGCTGTCCGGTCTCGGCGCGCTGCGGTACGCCGCGGCCGTGCCGGAGGTGCTGCGACTGCTGCACGGCACGCCAGACGATCCGCGGCTCCGGGAGGCTCTGGTGAAGGCGCTGGCCAGGACACTCGCCGCGTTCGGTCCGCGGGCGCGTGAGGCCGTACCGACGCTGCGGGAACTGCTGACGGGCGAGAACGCCGTGGCGGCGGCCGACGCGCTCCGGTCCGTGGAGGGCGACATCGAGGCGGTCCTTCCCGTCCTGCTCGGGGCACTGGCCCCGGAACGGGACGCCGGAAGTCGCCGGGCCGCGGCCGAGGCGCTCGGCCGGTCGGGGGCGGCGGCCGCGCCCGCGCTCCCCGGGCTGCTTCGCCTGACGGAGTCCGCACAGGTGTGGGAGCGGACCGCCGCCGCCCGCGCCCTGTGGGAGATATCCGGAGATCCGGAACCTGTCCTGCCGGTGTTCCGCGACGCCTGGCGGAACCCGTACACGCGGGGCACCATCACCGCGTGCCTCGTCCGGATGGGCGCCGCGGGCGCACCCGTCCACGATCTGGTCCGCACGGAACTGGCCGCGCCCCGCCGTCACCGCGCCCGCTCGGGCGGGCACGGCAGTCATGACGTCCTCGACGACGAAACGCTCCTGCGGGACTGCCGGACGGTACTGGAGGCCGCGTGACGGATCCGAAGCACCCGGACCCGCGGTGGCGGGGTCGATCCGGGCGTCGAGGCTGTCGGAACGGAAGCGCGGGGCCGTTCGCCGATGCTCTGGGAACCGTCCGCTCAGCTCGTCATCCGGCCCCAGAGTGGGCCGATCCGGGCCCACTCCGCGTCCCAGCGGTCCATGCGCCGGCGTTCCAGACGGCCGCTGAGGAAGCGGCCGGCGGCGAAGGGGACGCCCGCCACTCCGGCGCCGGCGAAGGCGCCGATCAGCCAGGCCCGCAGCCGGGCCACGGCGACGGCGGTGGGCCGGTCGACGAGGCGCCCGTCGGGGTCGGTCCACACCAGGACCGGGGTGTCCGCCGAGGTGCCGGCCGAGACCCGCACCTGACCGGAGCGAACGATGCCGTCCGGTGCCGTCCAGTGGACCCGCGTCCACACGACGCGACCGCCGGGCCCGCTCGCCTCCGGCGCGTCCTCGATCAACTGAGCGGTCACGGTGCGCGACTCCGCGCGCTCCCTCGCCAGGCTGTTCTCCACGGCGCCGACGGTCACCAGGCCCGCCACCGCACCGCCGAGCACCGTGAACACCCAGGCCGCGAGCATGATCCAGGCCTCCAGGACATCGCTTCGCCGCCGCAGCGGGTTGCTCCGCCACCGCCACAGCCAGACCCTCGGACCACGGAACGCCGCCATCAAGGGCCTCCTCCTCACGACCGCAATGAACACGCCACATCTCCTTCCCTTACGCGCGTGCTCCCCGCGATGCTCACGCTTCGCGCCCACCGGCTCGTCCGAAGCGCGGAGCCGGTGCGCCGCGGGACCCTCTCCGCGAGCGGTTCGGCCGGCTCCCGGCGAGCGGGGCCACGAACCCGCGTCCGCTGCCGGAACACCCCGTCCGACCTGCACGAACGCCAGGCCGAAAGGTGACTGTCGGTGCCGGGGTGCAGACTGGCCCGTAGCGCAGACAACGACGTCGCGGAGGTGGCCGGTCATGGCCGACGCACTGCTCACGGTAGGCACCCGCAAGGGCCTCTTCATCGGGCGACGGCGCAGCGGCGCCTGGGAGTTCGACGAGAGTCCGTACTTCAACGCGCAGGCCGTGTACTCGGTCGCGATCGACTCCCGGGGCGGGAATCCGCGGCTGCTGGTCGGCGGGGACAGCGCGCACTGGGGCCCGTCCGTCTTCCACTCCGACGACCTGGGCCGTACGTGGACCGAACCCGCGCGGCCCGCGGTCAAGTTCCCCAAGGAGACGGGCGCCTCGCTGGAGCGGGTGTGGCAGTTGCACCCGGCGGCCGCCGAACCGGACGTCGTGTACGCGGGGACGGAACCGGCCGCGTTGTACCGCTCGGAGGACCGGGGCGAGTCCTTCGAACTCGTCCGCCCCCTGTGGGAGCACCCCACCCGCTCGCGGTGGGTCCCCGGCGGCGGCGGCGAGGGGCTGCACACCATCCTCACCGACGAACGCGACGCGCGGGCCGTGACGGTGGCCGTGTCCACGGCCGGGGTCTTCCGCACCGCCGACGGCGGCGCGAGCTGGGAGCCCGCCAACTCCGGTGTCTCCGCCGTGTTCCTGCCCGATCCGAACCCGGAGTTCGGGCAGTGCGTGCACAAGGTCGCGCGCGACGCGGCGAACCCGGACCGGCTCTATCTCCAGAACCACTGGGGGGTGTACCGCAGTGACGACGGAGCCGGGCAGTGGACCGACATCGGCGCGGACCTGCCGTCGACGTTCGGCTTCGCGGTGGCGGCCCATCCGCATCGCGGGAACACCGCCTACGTCTTCCCGATCAACGCCGACGCCGACCGGGTCCCGGCCGACCGGCGCTGCCGGGTCTTCCGTACGGACGACGCGGGCACGACCTGGGAACCGCTGACGGCGGGACTGCCCTCCGAGGACCACTACGGCACGGTGCTGCGCGACGCGCTGTGCACGGACGGCGCGGACCCCGCGGGCGTGTACTTCGGCAACCGCAACGGCGAGGTGTACGCGTCCGCGGACGACGGCGACAGTTGGCAGCAGCTCGCCTCGCATCTCCCCGACGTCCTGTGCGTCCGCGCGACGGTCATGGCCTGAGCACGGTCATGGCGGGGGTGTCCACGACGGCTCGGAGCCGTTCGGACGACGCGTCGGCCAGGCAGGGTCCAACACCCCACCGTGGCAGGCGTCTTGCTCGGAGACGTCCGATTCGGCAACGAATCGGTCATCCGTGATCGCGGGACGGCCACCAGTTTGATCTCGGCCATGCGTACGGCAGTAGGGTGACGCCCGTGGCACCACGACCGTTGCATGAGATCGTCGAACCGGGCTGGGCGAAAGCCCTCGAACCCGTCGCCGGACGGATCGCCGAGATGGGCGACTTCCTGCGCGCGGAGATCGCCGCGGGACGCACCTACCTACCGTCCGGCGCGAATGTCCTCCGGGCCTTCCAGCAGCCCTTCGACGAGGTCCGCGTCCTCATCGTCGGGCAGGACCCCTATCCGACCCCGGGACACGCGGTGGGCCTGTCGTTCTCGGTGGCCCCGGACGTACGTCCCCTCCCGCCCAGCCTGATCAACATCTTCCGCGAGCTGAGCACGGACGTCGGCGCGCCCCAGCCGTCCAACGGTGACCTCACTCCCTGGACGCGGCAGGGTGTGCTGTTGCTCAACAAGACGCTCACCACGGCGCCCCGCAGGCCCACGGCGCATCAGGGCAAGGGCTGGGAGGAAGTCACGGAACAGGCGATACGGGCACTGGCCGCCCGCGGCCGGCCGCTCGTGTCGATCCTGTGGGGGCGCCCCGCACGCAATCTGCGCCCGCTGCTCGGCGGTCTTCCGGCGGTCGAGTCCGCGCACCCGTCACCCAGATCGGCCGACGGCGGCTTCTTCGGCTCGCGCCCCTTCAGCCGCGCCAACGACCTGCTGGCCGAACAGGGAGCCGAGCCGGTGGACTGGCGCCTGCCGTGACACCCGACGGAGGACACGGCCGACCGCACGACGGGCAGAGCCCCGCCGTCGTGCTGGCCGTGGACTCCGGGGGCTCGGGCCTGCGGGTGGCTCTCGGCGCGCACGGGGCTCCGGACGATGCCGTCAGCCGCGTACGCCACGAGGTCCCGGTCCGGCTCGGCGGGCCGCTGACCTCCCGGGAGCCGGTCCGTACCGGGCCGCGCGGGATCTCGGCCCGGCATCTGCTGGATCAACTGCTGCCGATGGCGCGCCGGTTGATGGCCGAGGCGGGTGCCGAACGGCTCGGGGCCGTGGCCGTCGGCGCGGCCGGGCTGGCCACGCTCGGCGACGAACTGCGGGACGAGCTGCCGGCCGCGCTGGAGCGTGAACTGGGCGTACGGCGGCTCGCCCTGGCGGCGGACGCGGTGACCGCGTACACGGGCGCCCTGGGCACCCGGCCGGGTGTCGTGATCGCGGCGGGCACCGGCATGATCGCGATCGGCACCGACCTCACCTCGTGGCGCAGGGCCGACGGGTGGGGCCATCTGCTCGGCGACTGCGGCGGCGGAGCCTGGATCGGCCGCGCGGGCCTGGCAGCGGCCCTGCGCGCGTTCGACGGCCGTCCGGGCGGCTCGCCCGCACTGCTGGCACGGGCGGAGGACCGATTCGGGCCGATGCCGGAACTGCCCGGTCTGCTGTATCCACGCGCCGACCGGGCCGCCTTGCTGGCCTCCTTCGCCCCCGACGTGGCCGACCTCCACGGAAGCGATCCCGTCTCCTCGGACATCCTGCGGACCGCCGCCCGGCACATGGCCGAATCGGCCGCCGCGGTGTGCCCCACCGACGGGGATCGCCATCTCGCCCTCACCGGGGGCCTGTTCAACGTGGGCGCCGCACTCCTCGGGCCCCTGGGCGAGGAGTTGGCCGAGCGCCTGCCGGCCGTCCGCCACGTACCGGCCGCGGGCGACCCGCTCGACGGCGCGCTCCGGATCGCGGCCGACCTGGCGGACGGCCGGCTCGCACTGCCCCTGGACGAACGGTTGTTGCACGTGGTGGCCGAAAAGCCGTACCAGGAGATCCATGACCAGAATTCACCGTAGGACCGGCAAGTCGACGTTTACCGATCACTTCTGACCCCTACGTAACTCATCAGACAAAAGCGGACGGATACCGCTCACCTGCACCCTCCCCGAACAGGGGAACCCGAGAAACCAGTAACATGCGGCGCCATGAGCTCCCCCACTGGGCCCGCGTCCGGCCTGCCAGTACGAATGCCGCGACCCCGCCAAGCCGGGCGGCACCGCCGTCCGGAACCCCTGGCGGCTCCTGAGGGCGCGCCCGCGCTCGTCCTCGCGGTGCCGGGCACCCCCAGCGCCGCCACGCGCAGCCTCGCCGAGGAGGTCGTGAGCATCGCCCGCTCCGAGCTCCCCGGCCTCGATGCCCGCATCGGTTACCTGGACGGGGACGACGAGTTCCCCACGCTGCAGTCCGTGCTGACCCACGCCGCCGAGGAGCGCACCGCGCGCTTCGAGCAGGCCCGCGCCGCCGGTTCCGACGTCTCCGAGCCCGACGGGCCTGTCGGCATCGTTGTCCCGCTGCTCGCCGGTCCGGACAACGCCCTGCTGCGCCGGATCCGCCAGGCGGTCATGGAAAGCCGTGTCGCGGCCGAGCTGACCGACGTCCTCGGTCCGCACCCGCTGCTCGCCGAGGCGCTGCACGTGCGCCTCTCCGAGGCCGGTCTGGCCCGCGCCGACCGCGCCCGGCTGTTCACCGTGGCGACCGCCGCGGACGGCATCGTGCTCGCCACCGTCGGCGGCGAGGACGCGGTCCAGGCGGCCGGGATCACCGGCATGCTGCTCGCCGCGCGGCTCGCCGTGCCGGTCATGGCGGCGGCCCTCGACGAAGAGGGTTCCATCGCGGCCATCGCCGAGCAGCTTCGTGGCTCCGGTTCGCAGCAGCTCGCGCTCGCCCCGTACCTGATCGGTCCGGAGCTCGACGCGGGTCTGCTCGACGCGGCCGCCAAGGAGGCCGGTTGCAGCGCCGCCGAGGCCCTCGGCCCGTACCCGGCGATCGGCAAGCTCGCGCTCTCCCAGTACACGACGGCGCTGGGCATCGCGCCGCCGCAGAGTCAGGGAGCGCCGGCCTTCTAGTCGGCCGCCACCACCGCACCACCCGTACTACCCGTACCACCCGCACGCCGAAAGGGCCCGCTCCTGAGTCAGGAGGGGCCCTTTCCCACGTCCGGGGGCGCCGGTCGGGCCGGCAGGGTCAGTCGAAGACCACGCAGGACGCCGCGGGCACCTCGACCGAGCCGCCACGGAGCGGAACGCCGGTGTCCGGATCGACGGTGAACCAGGTCACGTCGCCGGAGCGCTCGTTGGCCGCGTACAGGAAGCGCCCCGAGGGGTCGAGGGCCAGCGCACGCGGCCAGGCGCCCCCGCAGGACACCTCCGCGACGAGCGTGAGCCCCTCGCCGCTCGCGTCGACGGCGAGCACGGAGACGGTGTCCCGCCCTCGGACGGCGGCCCAGACGAAGCGGCCGTCGGGCGAGACGACGACGCCCGAGGGGTACGCGTCGCCGTGCGGGACACCGGACAGCACCGGCGTCTCACCGACCGGCCGCAGCGCGCCCTCCCCGGCGTCCCAGCGGCAGACGGTGACGGTCGGCGCGAGTTCGTTGAGGACGTACGCGTGCTCGCCTCCCGGGTGGAAGGCGAGATGGCGCGGCCCGGAACCGGGACGCAGGGCGATCTCGCGGTGCACGGTGAGCTTTCCGCCGTCGAGGGCGCACACCCGGACCGAGTCCGTGCCGAGGTCCACGCTGACCGCCCAGCGGCCGGTGGGGTCGGGCTGCACCTGGTGGGCGTGCGGCCCCTGCTGCCGCTCCGTGTGCGGACCGGAACCGGTGTGCCGGAGCACGTCGGCCGCCGCGGGCGCCAGTACCCCGCCGGGACGGACGGGTACGGCGCTGACGCTGCCCGAACCGTAGTCCGCGGTCAGGACGTGTCCGTCGAAGACACTGAGGTGGGTGGGTCCGCTGCCGCCGGTCGGGGTCGGCGGACCGGCCAGTTCCGGCTTGCCGCCGTGCACCCGGTAGGCGGCCACCGCGCCCTCGGCACTCTCGCTGACCGCGTACAGGAAGTCGTACGCGGGAGCGAACGCGAGATACGAGGGGTCGGGCACGTCGTCGGCGGCGCCCAGCACGGTCAGCGCGCCGGTGTCCGGGTCCACGGCCGCCGTGAGGACACCGAGGCCTCCCGCCGCCGTGAACGAGCCGATGAACGCCCGCTGTCGCCGCCTGCCGCCGTGCGCCACTGCTGTCCCCTCTCGGTCCCACGTCGTCGGGGCGACGCTAGCAGTCACACGGCTGCGGTCTAGACCAAAACCGGGCCGGTCGGCGGACGGCTGAACGACGGCCGTCCCGGAGATCCGGACCGGCGGCCGCCCCGGGTGATCCGGGCGATCCGGCGCCGGGAAACCCGGCCGCGGCCGGGTGGGTGCCGCATGCACGGGGTGCGCCCGAGTCGCGAGGGTGCATGGAACCCGTACGACGGCCGCCAGGAGCCTCCTGGGAGCGCGCCGGACCCGGGGCCTCGGGAACCGCTCCGGCGCCGTCCAGCGGGCGTCCGGGGCCTCCGTGTGGATCTTGCAGGACTGTGCCGGCGGAGACCTCTCGGCCCCACGCGCCCGGACTCGGCCCCCGCCTGTGCCTGTACCCAGAAAGGAGAAGCGGCCCTTGGGGCGCCGGACGGCGACCCAAGGGCCGGAGGAGGAAGAGGAGTGCCGCGTCAGGCGCCGACGACGAGTCGCCAGCGGGAGACCGGACCCCGCAGCGGTGTCGCCATGTCGACGAGCGCCCGCTCCAGGCCGTGCAGGTGCACGAGCGCCTGCTCGGCACCGGGGTGATGGCCCGGAACGCCGTGATGGAACGCCGGAGCGCCTCCCGGTACGGCGCCGACCAGGGACTCCATCGCGGTCTCGACCCGTCGGCAGGCCGCCGTGAGGCGGGCGTCGTGCGAGGCGTCCGGGTCGGCGGCGACAGCGGCGAGACCGCGCACCTCGCGGGCGCAGTCGTCCAGCAGGGCGAGGATCGCGCGGGCCCGCTCCTTGCGCCGCCGCATCGGGTTGAGCGGATGCACCAGGGGTGCGAGAGCCATCCGTACGCGCCCCAGAAGCGCTTCGAGCTCCCCCGCGAGCGGCGCCGGGTCGGCCCGGTCGTCACCCGCGAGCCGCCGGGCCGCCGCCGAGGTGCAGCCGTGCACGGCGTGCAGGGCGCGCTCGATCCAGCGGTCGGTGACCGTGTGCGTGGTGATCGGCAGGACGACCGCCACCGCGAGCGCGGCACCGAGCGCGCCGACACCGGTCTCGGCGAGCCGGAGGCCCAGCAGCCCCGGATGCAGGACGCCGAGCAGCCCGTAGAGCAGGCCCGCCATGACGGTGACGAAGAACATCATCCAGCTGTACGAGGGGGCGGCCGTGTAGAAGATCCCGAAGACGCTCACCGCGACGAGGACGGCGGTGGGGGCGGGCGCTCCGTGCAGCGGCACGGCGACCAGGAGCCCGGCCATGATGCCGATGAGGGTGCCGATCACGCGCCGGAAGCCGCGGACCAGCGTCTCACCGCGCGAGGCCGTATTGACGAAGATCCACCACGCCGTGCCGACGGCCCAGTACCAGCGGTCGTGCGAGAGCAACTGGCCCGCGCCGAGCGCGAAGGCGCAGGCCGCGGTCGCCTGGAAGGCCTGACGGGTGGCGGGGCGGGCCAGCCCGCGTCCTTCCAGCGGCAGCGGCGCCGCGGGCAGGGGGCTGCGCCGCTCGATGCACCAGGCGCCGAACCGGACCGCCGAGGAGGCCGTCAGCGACAGGGCGACGGCCGCGTAGAGCTGCGGGAGCTGGCCGGGCACGGCGTGCAGGAACTGCGTCGTGAAGAACATCATGAACGCGAAGATGCCGAGCGCGTGTCCGCGCGGGCCGAAGCGGCGGGCGTACACCCCGGCGAAGACCACGGCGAGCCAGGTCGCGTCCCGCAGCATCGGCGCCCCGTGCAGGGTGGTCGCCGCGGCGAGGACCGGGAAGCCGACCACGGGGAGCAGCGCGGTGGTGCCGGCCTGGCCGCGCACGGTCGGGTCGCCGACCGTGAACAGCGCGAGGAGCGCCGCGAGCCCGCCCGCGATCGAGGCGGGGAGCGAGAGTCCGGTCAGCTGGCACAGAGCGACCGCGAGGCCGATGCCGAACACCGCCCGGAGCGAGACCCGCAGCCGGAACAGTCCCGGATCCGGCGCCATGAACATCTTCTTCACCTTCGGCGGCCCGCCCCCACTTCGCAGTTCAACAGTGATCCGGCATGCGCTGCGCACATGCGAAAGGCGCCGCGGGTCCGGTACGGCTTCCTTGCCGTCCGGCGCTGCGCAGCGCCATCGATACGGACAACGTACGCGGCAGCGCTGAACTGGCTCAACCGGCCTGATTTCGGCTGGGCCATTGGTACAGTCGAAGGAGAACATCGCCGGCCGCGAGGAGGCCAACGGACCATGCCCGTGGACGAGCTCGACACCCGCATCCTGCGGTTGCTTCTGGAGCAGCCGCGCACCAGCGTCCGTGAATACGCCCGTGTCCTCGGTGTCGCCCGGGGGACGCTCCAGGCCCGCCTCGACCGGCTGGAGCGGGACGGGGTGATCACCGGGACGGGCCCGTCCCTGTCCCCCGCCGCTCTCGGTCATCCCGTCCTCGCGTTCGTGCACATCGAGGTCACTCAGGGGCATCTGGACGACGTGGGCGACGCGCTCGCCGCCGTGCCGGAGATCATCGAAGCGTTCTCGATCACCGGCGGCGGCGATCTGATCACCCGGGTCGCGGCACGCGACAACGCCCACCTGGAGGATGTGATCCAGGCCCTGATCAGCCTGCCCGGAGTGGTCCGCACCCGGACCGAGGTGGCCCTGCGCGAACGGGTCCCGTACCGGCTGCTGCCCCTGGTGGAGTCGATCGGGCGGGCGGCGAAGGGCTGAGCGGGGACTGAGCGCGACGCCGGGACACCGGGCCCGCGCCGGCTGAGCGCGGCCTCGGCACACCGGGCCGGTACCGGTCCCTGGGCCATTTCGGAAGTCCCGGCCTCAGCTCCGCCGGGTGCGCCAGAATGCCGGTCGGCGAGAGGTTCCGGTCGCCGAGGGCGGCCCGGGCGTGACACGACCGGGAAGGTCCGGCGGTCGTTCCGGAAGGAGTACGCGTGCACCCCGACAAGGACGCACCCGCGGGCTCGGGGGCGCCGGCAGGTCCGTACGACACGGTCACGGGCGCGGGAGCGCCGCCAGGTCCGTACGACACGGCGACGGGCCGAGGAGCGCCGACCGGTGCGGACGGTCCGCTGCGATCGGACGCGCGGCGCAACCGCGAGCGCATCCTGGCCGTGGCCCTCGCGGAGCTGACCCGCTCCGCCGACACACCGCTGAGCGCGATAGCCAAGAAGGCGGGGGTCGGTCAGGGGACCTTCTACCGCAACTTCCACCACCGCGAGGCCCTCATCGTGGAGATCCACCGCCATGAGGTGCGGCAGGTGACCGACGCGGCGGCGCAGCTGCTCGCCACCCGCCCACCGGACCGGGCGCTGCGGGAGTGGACGGATCGTCTCGCGCGGTTCGCGATGGCCAAGGCGTGCCTCACCGAGGCGCTGCGCACGACCACCACCACACCCCGGGGGGTTCTCACGAGGCTCGACCACGGCCCCCTGAGCTCGGCGGTCGCGGTCCTGCTGAGGACCAACGAGGAGGCGGGCACCATCCGGCCGGGGGTGACCCCCGACGACTTCCTGCTCGCCGTCGCCGGGCTCTGGCACCTCGACCGGCACGGAGACTGGCAGGTGCACGCCCGCCGCCTGCTGGACCTGGTGACGGACGGCCTGCGCGTCGGCGCGCCGGGACCGGACACGCCCGCGCGGGAGGACTGAGCCCGCGGCCGGCTCGCGGGCCGGGAGCGCCGCCGGTCACCGACAGCCGGCCCGGCCCGGCGAAGGCGGTCGGGTCAGCGGCGGACCAGCCGGACATGTGTCGCAGCCGGCGATCCGACCGTCTCGGCCACCCGGTAGGCGTCGATCGCGTCGCCCAGGTCGTCGAGCAGGTGCTCTCCGCCGCCCAGGAGCCGCGGGACGACGGCCATGTGCAGTTCGTCGAGGAGTCCGGCGCGCAGGTACTGCCGCACGGTGGCCGCTCCGCCGCCGAGCCGGACGTCCTTGCCCGCCGCCGCCTCGAAGGCTCGGGCGAGGACCGTCTCGACGGGTTCGTCGGTGAAGTGGAAGGTTGTTCCGCCCTCCATGACGACGGAGGGCCGCAGGTGGTGCGTGTGCACGAACACGTCGTTGTGGTACGGGGGGTTGGGGCCCCACCAGCCCGTCCACGACTCGTCCTCCCACGGTCCGCGCTGAGGTCCGAACATGTTGCGGCCCATGATGGTGGCGCCGATGTTCTCCTCGCCGCGCCTCACGTACTCGACGTCGATTCCGTCCTTGCCGTCGGCCAGATCGCGCATCGCGGCGAACATCCACTCGTGCATGGTCTCGAAGCCCTCGCCGAGCGGATGCCCGAGATTCTGGCGGGGACCGGCGGCGTAGCCGTCCACCGAGACGGTGATGTTGTGTACTCGCAGCTTGGGCATGGTCGTGCTCCCTGGGTCGGTGGTGTCCAGCTCTCACCCGTACGTCGAACGGGTCGCGCGCGGATCGACGGCCTCCCGGGAATTTCCCTGCCGCCTTCTTCGGCGGTCCGGCCCCGCCGTCACCGGGCCGCCGAAGGAGGCGGCAGGCGCAGTTCGGCGAGGTCCGGGGGGATCGGGGTGTCGGGGCGGAAGAAGGGGGCGGGTTCGCCGTCGGCCGCCGTGGCCGGCGCGTCGGTGAGGCGGAAGCGGTCGCGCAGCCGCCCGTAGAAGTCGGTGGGGTGCAGACGGATGAGACGCACCCGCCGTGGAGACCGGAAGACCCCGATCCAGTCGCCGGGGTCGAGCACCCCGCGCAACTGGCCGTCGATGCTGACGGCGGCCTGGCCCGAGTGGGGCAGCACCCGCAGGGCGACGGGCTCGTCCGGCGCGGCGACGACGCTGCGGTTGAAGGTCATGTGCGGGGCGATCGGGGTGAAGACGACCGCGTCCATGTGCGGGGAGAGCACGGGACCGCCGGCGGCGAAGCTGTAGGCGGTCGATCCGGTCGGGGTGGCGACGGCGAAGGCGTCCGCCGAGTAGGAGGCCAGCCGTCGGCCGGCGAGGTAGACCCCGACGCTGACCTGGCGGTCCCGGGCCAGTTTCTCCACGACGACGTCGTTCAGGGCCGTGACGTCCAGCGCCACCCCCCAGCCGTCGCCCTCCGTCGTCTCGGCTCTGACCTGCGGCGGAGGCAGTGCGGGACCCCGCCCGTAGCAGAGCACGGCCTCCATCTCCCCGGGGATCTCAAGCACCCGCGAGGCGCGCAGGGTCAGCGTCATCCGTTCCTCGACGGTGGCCTCGCCCTCGTGGACCGCCTGCAGCGCCCGGGTGACGTCGGCCGCGGGCACCTCGGTGAGGAAGCCGACCTTGCCGAGGTCGACGCCCAGCACGTTCGCACCGCTCTTGACGGCGATCCGGGCGCCGCGCAGGAAGGTGCCGTCGCCGCCGAGCGTGACGACGAGGTCCGGGTTGCCGGCCGCTTCGGCTTCCGCGCGTCCGCCGCGTCGCCGCTGGTCCTTGGCCCAGACGTCGATCTCGGTGCACCGAATACCTCGCGCGTCGCACCAGTCGTGCACGGCGCGGGCCACATCGCGGGCCGCCGTCCGCCCCTGGTGGACGACCAGGCCGACGCGGTGCACGGACACGGCAGCCTCCAGGTCCACATCCAGGTCCACATGGGGTACGACTCGATCCTTCCACGAATGAGGCATTTCGGTACGAGGGGACGGGCCGTCCGGCCGTACCGGAGGGCCCGTGGCGCGGCGGTACGGGGGATCCGCGGGGCGGGCACCGCGACCGGGGTGCGGCACCCGGATGCCGGTCCCGCTGTCAGCATCTCCGGCCGCGTTCACCACGGGCACCTCCGCCCGTGTCACCACCCGTACCAGCGCCCGAGCGATCCAGCGCCGAGGCCCGAGGGCCGGGGACCGCCACCTTGCCGTGGCTTCAACTCCCCACCCATATAACCGACTTCGGCATGTCCCGTGCCAGGAGCGTGACTTGCCGCCACGAGCGCCGCTCCGGCCCCCGAATCCCCCGGACGGATTCCAGCCGTGTCGGCGTCGCCCGGGTACATCAACTCGCTTCCGCTCAGCATGAGTTCGGATGCCGTCAGCGGCAGGGCAACCCGCGCGGGATCCGTTCCGCGGGCCGAACAGTTTCGGACACTTGGGCATCCCGCCGAACGCTGAACGACTATCGTCTCGAATTGACGTCTCCTGAGCGACCGACAAGGCTCGGAGATCCCGTCATGGCCGCTTTCATCCGCATGACGAACCATTTCGACCGCCCCCATGAAAGGTTCCTTTCGTGATCAACAGCAATCACGGGACTGATTACGAGAGCCTTCTGCTCGACCGCAAAGGCCAGGCCGAAGCCTTCGACGCCATCGGCGACCGCTACGACGAGGCCTTCCCGCACAAGGAGGGCCAGGTCGCGGCCGGCGAGTGGCTGGTCGGATCACTCTCCGAGGGGGCGCGGGTCCTGGATCTCGGCTGCGGCACGGGGGTGCCGACCGCGCGCCAGATGGCGGACGCGGGGTTCGAGGTCGTGGGCGTCGATCTCTCCGGCGGCATGCTGAAGCTCGCGAGCGGTTACGTTCCCGACGCGACGTTCCATCAACTGGACCTCGCCGACCTGCGCCCGGGCGGTCCCCGCGACCTCGGCCGCTTCGACGGCGTCGCCGCCTTCTTCTCGTTGTTGATGCTGCCGCGCGCCGAGATTCCCCTCGCCCTGCGGACCGTCCGTCATCTGCTGGTGCCCGGCGGCCTGTTCGTCCTGTCGATGGTCGAGGCCGACGTGGACGACTTCGCGATCCCGTTCCTCGGGAACACGATCCGGGTCTCCGGCTATCTGCGGGAGGACCTGCACACGGTCATCGAGGATGCGGGCTTCGAGATCGTCGAGGAGACCTCGTACACGTACGCCCCCTCGGTGGCCGACGTCCCGCCCGAGGAGCAGGTCTTCCTGTGCTGCCGGCGGTGTGACTGAGGAGGCGGAGTCCGAGCCGCGGACAGCGCCACCCACCCGACGGGACAGAAGCGTGACCGAGCACCGCACCCCTCACGAGGGCACCACCCCGCCACAGGTCCCCCTGCCACCTGCGGCGGTGACGGACGCCCGCGTGCCGCAGACCGACCGCCTCCGGTATCTCGATGTGGCGACGCGGCGGATCGCCCGCGGGATGGATCTGGACGAGACGCTCCGGGAACTGCGGCAGGCGGCCGTACCGGCGTTCGCGGACGCGGTCTTCATCCACCTCGACGATCCGCTGCCGGTGGGCACCGAGCGGTCGACGGGACCCGTCGTGCTCCGCCTGCACAGCTCCGAACGGACGTGGCCGGGAGCGCTTCACGCCGACACCGCCCCGAACGCCGGCACAGCCGCCGACACGGTCCCGCACGGCGACGGAGCCGCGTACGGCGACACGGCCGAGTACGCCGACACAGCCCTTTGCACCGACCAAGCCCCGTACAGCGGCCGGACCCCGCCACCGCCGCCGCTCCCCGACATCGCCGAGCGCGTGGAACCGGCCGGGAGCGGGCGGCTCGCGGAGCTGCTGCGGGACGGGCGTCCCGCGTTCGGTGACGCCCCCGGCAACACGCCCGCCGTGGCCGAACTGCTCGCGGCGGGGACCGTGCCGCCGGGAACGCTGCCCCCGGGCCACCGTCTGATCATCGCGCCGCTGCACGGCAGCCATCACGTCATGGGCACGGTCGTCCTGTTCCGCCGCGCCGACCGCCCGGTCTTCACCAGCGACGATCTGCTCGTCGCCTCGCAGCTCGCCACGCACACCGCGCTCGGGGTCCAGAAGGCGGTGATGTACGGCCACGAGGCCGCCGTGGCGGACACCCTCCAGCACACCATGCTCCCGTCGTCACTGCCGGAACCCACCGGTATCCGGCTGGCCAGCCGCTATCTGCCCGCCTCCAAGACCGCCCAGGTCGGCGGCGACTGGTACGACGCGATCCCGCTGCCCGGCAACCGGATCGCACTGGTCGTCGGCGACGTCATGGGCCACTCGATGACCTCCGCCGCGATCATGGGCCAGCTCCGCACCATCGTGCAGACCCTCGCCGGTCTCGACCTGCCCCCGAACGAGGTCCTGCACCATCTCGACGAGCAGGCCCAGCGGCTGGGCAGCGACCACATCGCCACCTGCCTCTACGCGATCTACGACCCGATCTCGCACCGCCTGCTGATGTCCAACGCCGGCCACCCGCCCGCGGTGCTGCTCCACGAGGACGGCCGGGCCGATGTGCTGGGGGTTCCGCCCGGCGCTCCGATCGGCGTCGGCGGTGTCGTCTTCGAGTCGGTGGAGATGGCCGCGCCCACCGGGGCCACCCTGGTGCTGTACACCGACGGACTCGTCGAGTCCCGCGACACGGACATCGGCAGCGGCGTCGAGGCACTGCGCGGCACCCTCCAGCGCACCCCCCAGGGACTCGCCTCGCTGGAGGTCCTCTGCGACCACGTGCTCGGAACCCTGGGCCCGGGGACCCGGGACGACGACATCGCCCTGCTCGCCGCCCGGTTCGACGGCTTCCCGCCGGACAGCGTCGGCTACTGGTTCCTGGCCCCGCACCCGATGACCGCGGGCCAGGCGCGCCGGCTGACCCGCAGGGCACTGCGCCGCTGGGGTCTGGAGTCCCTGGTCGACCCGACGGAACTCATGGTCAGCGAGATCGTCACGAACGCCGTGCGGTTCGCCTCCCGTCCCCTCTCACTGCGGCTGCTGCGCACCGACGTGCTGCGCTGCGAGGTGACCGACGACTCGCCCCAGGTGCCGAGGATGCGGCAGGCCGGCTCCGGCGACGAGAGCGGGCGCGGCCTCTTCCTGGTCAATCAACTCGCCCTGCGCTGGGGCGCGACACGCGTGAGCAGCGGCAAGGTCGTCTGGTTCGAGCAGAAGATCCCGGCGAAGTAGCGGCCACGGGGGACGCCGCGCGGCCACCCACCCGCTCCGCCGGCACCGCCGCGGTCCGCATTCGGATGATTCCTGGACGATCTCGAACGACGGTCCCGGCGGTTCCGAGGCCCGCATACCCGTCCGGGGTACGGTGGCGGTCCTAGCTCGCAGGAAGTGCTGACGCCCCTGATGACGGTACGCATGTTGCCCTGGGCCCGGCCCGCCGTTCCTCTCCTCACCGCGCACATAGGCCATGTCCCCACGGCTCTCCGCGTCCTTCGACGCCGTACGGCCGTGTGCGGACCGTCCCGAATCGCCTGACGCGCATCGAGAAGAGGACTCCTCGTGAACAGCATCAACCGTCGCACCGTCCTCGCCGGACTGGGAGCGGCAGGTACCGGCTTGCTCGCCGCCTGCGGCAAGGACACCCCCAGCGCTCCCGCGCTCCTCAGCCCCAACGGATCCCAGGTCGCCCGCGTCGAGAAGGAGCGCGGCGCCACGGGCAGGGTGCGGAGCCTCAATGTGACCGCCGCGCCCGCCACCGTCGACCTGGGCGGCGGGGTGGTGGCCAAGTCCTGGGCCTTCGGCGGACAGATCCCCGGCAAGGAGATCCGCATCTCCGCCGGCGACACGCTCGAAGCCGAGCTGTCCAACCAGTTGCCCGACGCCACCACCACGTCCATCCACTGGCACGGCATCTCGCTGCGTGGCGACATGGACGGCGTACCGCCGGTCACACAGAACCCGGTGCGGGCCGGATCCAACTTCACGTACCGCTTCGTCGCCGACAAACCCGGCACGTACTTCTTCCACCCGCACGTGGGCGTCCAGGTCGACCGCGCCCTGTACGCGCCGCTGATCATCGAGGACCCGAGGGAGCCGCTCTCGTACGACGACGAGTGGGTCGTCGTCCTCGACGACTGGCTCGACGGCGTGACCGGCACGCCCGACGACGTCTTCACCGAGCTCAGCCACGGCATGTCCGGGATGAACATGAAGGGCGGCGGATCGAGGCGGCCGATGTCCTCACGGCACCCGTCCATGCCGACGTCCCCGTCCGCGTCCGCCGGCGACGGCGCCTCGACGCGGTTCAGGCTCCGCAGTTCCGCCAGCCCCCTGCTCGGCCGTGACGCCGGGGACGTCGACTACCCGTACCACCTGATCAACGGACGCGTGCCGACGGACCCGGCCGTCTACAACGGCACCCCCGGCAGGCGGGTCCGCCTCAGGATCATCAACGCCGGCGCCGACACCGCGTACCGGGTGGTGCTCGGTGGCCACAAACTGACGATCACCCACACCGACGGCTTCCCCGTCGAGCACGAGGAGGTCGACGCCCTGCTGATCGCCATGGGCGAGCGGTACGACGTGCTGGTCACCCTCGACGACGGCGTCTTCCCGCTCGTCGCGCTGGCCGAGGGCAAGGACGTCTCCGGCATGGCTCTCGTGCGGACCGGATCGGGAGGCCTGCCGGATCCGGCCGCGCGTCCGAGTCAGCTGGACGGCCGCATGGTGACCGCCGGACAGCTGCGCGCGAGCGACGGCGTACGGCTGGAGGCGAAGGATCCCGACCAGGTCATCCGCGTCAAACTCACCGGCAGCATGGGCTCGTACGACTGGGCGATCAACGGCCACCGGTTCGACATGGCCGCCCCGACCGAGGACCCGCTGCTGGTGCAGCAGGGCCAGCGGGTCCAGCTCGACTTCGTCAACGCCACGGGCATGTGGCACCCGATGCACCTGCACGGCCACACCTACCAACTCGGCGCCGACGGCGCGCGCAAGGACACGACCATCGTGCTGCCCAGGTCGAAGGTGTCCGTCGTCTTCGACGCCGACAACCCCGGGCAGTGGATGCTGCATTGCCACAACGCCTACCACAGCGAGGCCGGGATGATGGCGCTCGTGGCCTACGGGGCCTGAGCCCACGGAACGTCAGGACCGGCCGCTCAGCCGAGGAAGCTCAGTCGCACCTGGCGGTTCGGGTTGTCCCGGTTCGTGTCCACGAGGCACACCGACTGCCAGGTCCCCAGCTCCAGAGCCCCGTCCACCACCGGCAGGGTCGCGTGCGGCGGGACGATGGCGGGAAGGACGTGGTCGCGGCCGTGTCCGGGGCTGCCGTGCCGGTGCTGCCAGCGGTCGTCCGCGGGAAGCAGGGAGTGCAGCGCGGTCAGGAGGTCGTCGTCACTGCCGGCTCCGGTCTCGATGATGGCGATTCCGGCGGTGGCGTGCGGGACGAAGACGTTCAGGAGGCCGTCGCGGCCCGCCGCGACCTCACGGAGGAACGCCTCGCAGTCGCGGGTGAGGTCGACGACCGTCTCCGACGAGCCGGAGGAGATGTGCAGGACCTGCGTGGTGAAGGCATCGGACATGCCTCGATCCTCCCCCATCCGCGGGCTCCCGGCCTGTGGCGACGGCGTCCGTCCGGCGGCTGGGGCGCCGACGTCCGGCGGCTGGCGACCGGCGACCGGCGAGCGGTGAGCGGCGAGCGAGTCCGGTCGTGACCGGCCGGACGGCCGCCGGCGGTTTCCGGCGCGATGCTTCGTCGGGTGGCTCACCGTGAGGTACCCGACGTGCCCGACGGGAAGATCCCGGGCCCCGGTCCGGTTCGTAGAATTGTGAACAACACCGGGGTGCACGCGCGCGAGGTCGATGTGGTCGTCGTCGGAGCCGGTCAGGCCGGTCTGGCCGCCGCCTACCACCTGCGGCGCACCGGCTTCGAGCCCGAGCGCGACTTCGTCGTGCTCGACCACGCGCCGCACCCGGGCGGGGCCTGGCAGTTCCGCTGGCCGTCGCTGACGTACGGCAAGGTGCACGGGATGCACTCCCTGCCCGGCATGGACCTCACGGACGCCGACCCGGACCGTCCGTCCTCCGAGGTGATCTCGGAGTACTTCGCCACGTACGAGAGCGCCTTCGGTCTGCCGGTCCACAGGCCGGTCGACGTCAGGTCGGTCCGGGAGGGCACCGGCGGGCGACTGCTCGTGGAGGCCGGCGACCGTGCGTGGTCGGCGCGGGCGCTGATCAACGCGACGGGGACCTGGGACCGGCCGTTCTGGCCCCGTTACCCGGGCCAGGAGACCTTCCGCGGGCGGCAGTTGCACACGGCCCAGTACCCGGGCCCCGAGTGGTTCGCCGGGCGGCGCGTCGTCGTCGTGGGCGGTGGCGCCTCCGGTACCCAGCATCTGATGGAGATCGCCTCGCACGCGGCCGGAACCACCTGGGTCACCCGGCGTCCCCCGGTCTTCCGCGAGGGACCGTTCACCGAGGAGTTCGGGCGGGCCGCCGTCGCTCTCGTCGAGGAGCGGGTCCGGCAGGGGCTGCCGCCGAAGAGCGTGGTCTCGGTCACCGGGCTGCCGCTGAACGACGCGATCCGCCGGGCGCTGGCCGACGGTGTGCTGGACCGGCGGCCGATGTTCGAGCGGATCACCCCGGACGGCGTGGAGTGGGCGGACGGGACGGGCGTCGACGCGGACGTGATCCTCTGGGCGACCGGGTTCCGGGCCGCCATCGACCATCTCGCGCCGCTGCGGCTGCGTGAACCGGGCGGCGGCATCCGGGTCGAGGGAACGCGCGCGGTCGCCGATCCGCGGATCCACCTGGTCGGGTACGGGCCCTCCGCGAGCACCATCGGCGCCAACCGGGCGGGCCGGGCGGCCGTACGGGACATCAGGCGGTTGCTGGCGGACGTCCCGGTCGCCGTGTGATGCCCCGTACGCCGGTCAGTTCGTGGGGATGACCGTGGGACTGGCCGTGGGCTCGACCGTGGAACCGGCCGTTGAACCGGCTGTGGAACCGGCCGTGGGGGTCACGGCGGAGGTGACCGCGGGTGACTCCTCCGGAGTGGTCGCCGGTGTGACCGCGGGAGAGGCCACGGACGGGACCGCGGGAGACGCCGGGGACGTGACCGCGGGAGAGGCCGACTGCGGGAGCGTGGACGAGGCCGTGGGGGACGCGCTCTTGTGGTGCCGTCGGTTGAACTCGGCCACGTTGCGCTGGTGTTCCGCGTAGCTGGCCGTGAAGCGCGTGTCGCCCGGCTTGACGGTGACGAAGTACAGCCAGTCGCCCGCGGGCGGGTTGACCGCGGCGCGCATCGCCTCCTCACCGGGGTTGGCGATGGGCGTGGGCGGCAGGCCCATGCGCCGGTACGAGTTGTACGGACTGTCGAGCCTGGTGTCCGCCTCGCTCGTGTTCAGGGTGGAGCGGTTCAGCGCGTAGTTGATGGTGGAGTCCATCTGCAGCGGCATACCGCGTGCCAGGCGGTTGTAGACCACCCGGGCCACCTTGCCCATGTCCGCCGCGCTCGCCGCCTCCGCCTGCACGATGCTCGCGACGGTGACCGCCTGATAGACGTTCATCGCGTTGCGCTGCGCACCCGCCGCGATCGGCGCCCCGTTGAACCTCTTGTTCGCGGTGTCGACCATGAACGTCAGCAGGGACTCCGGGGTCGCCTTCGCCCCGATCGGATAGGTCGCCGGGAAGAGATAGCCCTCGGGGTTGCCCCTGGCGTCGTTCGGAAGCTTGAGGTGGGCCTTCCCCAGGGACTTCTTGGTGGTCCCCGCGGGGACCCGGAGGGCCTTGTCGACGGCCGCGTAGATCTGCCCGGAGCGCCAGCCCTCCGGAACGACGAGGGACGTCGGGCGGGCGTCGTCCCCCATGCTCAGCAGCGGCACCGCCACGGCGGTTGCCGCCACGACGGCGCCGGTCGCGATCATGGCGACCCGGCCCCGGCGCGTCAGTCGGATCGTGCTCCGTGGCGGAGTGTTCGTCTGCATAACCGGCACGGTAACGCGCTAGTGCCCACAAACCCGGCATATCGTCATCTTGTCGGCTCCAGTTGGGCATCCCGGTGGACGAGAGCGGCGTAGCGCCCCCCTTCCGCCAGCAGTTCCTCGTGCGTGCCGCGCTCGACCGCCTGGCCCGAGTCGAGGACGACGATCTGGTCGGCGCTCCGGATGGTGGACAGCCGGTGCGCGATCGTGAGCGTGGTGCGGTTGGCCGACAGGGCGTCGATGGCCTCCTGGACGGCATGCTCCGTACGGGTGTCCAGGGCGCTGGTCGCCTCGTCCAGGATGAGCACGGGAGGGTCGCGCAGGATCGTCCGGGCGATGGCGAGGCGCTGCTTCTCGCCGCCGGAGAACCGGTGCCCGCGTTCACCGACGACGGTGTCGTACCCGTCGGGCAGCGACGCTATGTGGTCGTGGATCTGCGCCGCCCGCGCCGCCGCGTGCAGTTCCTCATCGGTGGCGTCCGGCTTGGCGAAGCGCAGGTTCTCGGCGACCGAGGCGTGGAAGAGGTACGTCTCCTGGGAGACGACGCCGACCGCGCGCGCGAGGGTGTCGAAGTCCAGGTCCCGGACGTCGACCCCGTCGAGGGTCACGCGTCCGCCCGTGACGTCGTACAGCCGGGGCACCAGATAGCTGAGCGTCGACTTGCCGGAGCCGGTCGGACCGACGACGGCGAGGCTGCCGCCGGCCGGGACGGTGATGTCGATGCCGTCGAGGATCGGGGCGCCCTTGTCGTCGTAACGGAACTCGACGTCCTCCAATCGGATCTCGCCCTTGACCTGGTCGAGGTGGACCGGGTTCTCGGGCTCGGTGATGTCGATCGGCAGGTCCAGGTACTCGAAGATGCGCTGGAACAGCGCCAGCGAGGTCTGGATCTGCACGCCGGTGGACAGCAGGCTGACCGTCGGCCGGAACAGGCCCTGCTGGAGCGAGACGAAGGCGACGAGCGTGCCGATCGATATGGAGGGTCCGCCGAGCTGGAGGGCCACGCCCGCGGTCCAGTAGATGAAGGCGGGCATGCCGGCCATGACGATGCCGATGACGGACATCCGCCAGCGCCCCGCCATGTTCGACCTCACCTCGAGGTCGACGAGACCTTCGGACTCCTCCGCGAAGGACTTCGTCAGCGAATCGGCCCGGCCCATGGTGCGCCCGAGCAGGATGCCGCTGACGGACAGCGATTCGGTGACGGTGGCGGCCATCGCCGCCATCTGCTTCTGGCGCTGGGTGGTGATCTTCTTGCGTTCGTCGCCGACCCGGCGGCTGATCCACACGAAGGCCGGCAGCAGAAGCAGGGAGACGACGGTCAGGCGCCAGTCGAGGGCCACCATCGCGACGATCGTGGCGATCACGCTCGTGAGGTTGGAGACCAGCGAGGTGGCGGTGGACGTGACGGTCGCCTGCATGCCGCCGATGTCGTTGGCGATGCGGGACTGGACCTCGCCCGTGCGCGTCCTGGTGAAGAAGGCGAGCGACATGCGCTGGAGACGGCCGTAGACCGCCGTGCGCAGGTCGTGCATCACGCGTTGGCCGACGGTCGTGGAGATCAGTGTCTGCAGGACACCGAAGACCCCGCTGAGGACGGCGCTCGCGATCATGCCGAGCGCGAGCAGGGTCAGCAGGCCCGTACGCCCTTGGGGGATCGCGGTGTCGAGGATCGCCTTCAGCAGGAAGGGCGTGGCGACGCCCACGAGGGAGGCGGCGCCGACCAGCAGGCCGACGATCGCGAGGCGGCCGCGGTAGGGCCGGAAGAGACTCAGGATGCGGCGCACCTGCCGTGGCTCCTGCCTGTCGACAGGTGGCGGGCTCCAGGTGGACTGTTCGGGGCGCAATGGACTCCTAGGGAGACGGGAGAACAGGGATGCCGATGACGACATGGACATCGGCAGGGATCCCACGACTGACGGACCCCAGCTCATTGTTACCTATACTCACAATGAACGGCATCCTGATATTGTTCCCGCATGAGCACCCCCGATGCCGACGGCCTGCTCGCCGAGCAGTTGCTACGTCTGACGCGACGCGTGCACCGCATCCAGAAGCGCCATCTGGAGCAGCGCGAGCTGGGCATCACCCCTGCCCAGTCCCGGCTCCTGCGCACCCTCGCGCACTACGCCTCACCGCCCCGTATGGCCGATCTCGCGGAGCGCCTCGAAGTGGTGCCGCGTGCCGTGACCACGCTGGTCGACGGCCTGGAGGCGAGCGGCAAGGTGCGCCGGGTGCCCGATCCCACCAACCGCCGGGTGATCCGTATCGAGGTCACGGACGAGGGGCGCAAGGCACTGCGCGAGCTCCGCGCCGCGCGCCGCGGCGCCGCGGAGGAGATCCTGGCTCCATTGACGGACGAACAGCGCGAGGTGCTCGGCGGGCTGCTGGACACCTTGGTGGACGGCATGCCGAGGGTGGACCACCACCGGTGCTGAACGGGCTCGGGGCGGTGCTTCGCCGCTGAGGCGACTCAGGGCGGAGCGGACGCGTCCGGGCCGGCCGGGTACGACAGGCACACCGCGCCGTCGTCGGTCAGCCGAGCGTCTGAGGAGTGGTCCGCCGTGCCTCTGCTGGAGCCCGACCCCTACACACTACGTCCCGGTGCGCGCCCCGACGCCCCGGCGGCCGACCGGGTCCCGGAGGACCGGGCCGGCGGGACTCCCGAACCCCTGCGCGGCGATCTGATCGCCCTGCTCGGCGCCGACAAGGTGCTGACCGGGATCTCCGACCTCGTGCGCTACGCCTCCGACGCCAGCCCCTACCGCTTCGTGCCGCGGGTCGTCGTGGTCCCCGAGGACCTCGACGACGTCTCGGCGGTGCTCTCTTACGCCCACGGCAAGGGCCGCGAGGTGGTGTTCCGCGCGGCCGGGACCTCGCTCAACGGCCAGGCGCAGGGTGAGGACATCCTCGTCGACGTGCGCCGGCACTGGACGGGCGTCGAGGTCCTCGACGGCGGAGCGCGGGTCCGGATCGCTCCGGGCACGACCGTCGCCCGCGTGAACGCCGCGCTCGCCCGGCACGGACGCGTGCTCGGCCCCGATCCGGCGAGCGCGGTCGCCTGCACGGTCGGCGGCGTCGTCGCGAACAACGCCTCCGGCATGACGGCGGGCACCACCCGCAACACCTACGTCACTCTGGCCTCGCTCACGTTCGTCCTGCCGTCCGGCACGGTCGTCGACACCGCGGAACCCGACGCCGACGAGCGGCTGGCCCTGGCGGAACCGGGCCTGTGCGCCGGACTCATGGAGCTCAAGGCCGACATCGAGGCCGACGCCGGACTGGTCGACCGCATCCGCGCCAAGTACGCGATCAAGAACACCAACGGGTACCGCATGGACGCGTTCCTCGACGGCTCGACACCGGTCGGGATCCTGCGCGGTCTGATGGTCGGCTCGCAGGGCACCTTCGGCTTCATCTCGGAGGTCGTCTTCGACACCCTGCCGCTGGACCGCCGGGTCTCCGCGGCGCTGCTCTTCTTCGGCTCGCTGCCGGCCGCGGCCGGCGCCGTGCCCCTGTTCACCGCCGCCGGTGCCTCGGCCGTCGAGCTGATGGACGGCAACACCCTGCGTGCCTCGGTGGCCGTCGACGGCGTGCCCGGGGACTGGGCCGGGCTGCCGGGGCCGACGACCGCGCTGCTCGTCGAGTTCCGCGCCCCGGACGAGACGGCGCAGGAGGCGTACGAGGAGCGGGCCCGCGCGGTGCTCGAGGGGCTTTCCCTGGTGTCGCCCGTGCCCTCGGTCACGAACTCCTTCACCCGTGACCGGCGGACCGTCGCCGGCCACTGGAAGGCCCGCAAGGCGTTCGTGACGGCGGTCGGCGGCGCGCGTCCGTCCGGTACGACGCTGATCACGGAGGACTTCGCGGTACCGCCCGAGCGGCTCGCCGAGGCCTGCGAGGCGCTGCTGGAACTCCAGACCCGGCACGGTTTCGACGCCGCCGTCGCGGGCCACGCCGCCCACGGCAACCTGCACTTCCTGCTCGCCTTCGACGCCTCCCAGCCCGCCGACGTGGAGCGTTACGCGGCCTTCATGGAGGCGTTCTGCCGGCTCACGGTCGAACGCTTCGACGGCTCGGTCAAGGCCGAACACGCCACCGGGCGCAACATCGCGCCCTTCCTGGAGCTCGAATGGGGGCCCAGGGCGACGGAGTTGATGTGGCGCACGAAGCGGCTGATCGACCCGGCCGGCGTGCTCGCACCGCGCGTGGTGCTCGACCGCGATCCGCGTGCGCACGTACGCGGTCTGAAGACGATCCCGCGCATCGAGTCGATCGCCGACCCGTGCATCGAGTGCGGCTTCTGCGAACCGACCTGCCCCAGCCGGGACGTGACGACGACACCGCGCCAGCGGATCGTGCTGCGTCGCGAGTTGATGCGTCAGCCCGACGGCTCGCCCGTGGAGAAGGGGCTCCTGGGGGCGTACGGATACGACGCCGTGGACACCTGCGCGGGCGACTCCACCTGCAAACTGGCCTGCCCGGTCGGCATCGACACGGGCGCCCTGATGAAGACGTTCCGGCACGCCCGGCACACGCCGCGCGAGGAGAGGGCGGCCGCGCTGGCCGCGCGGCACTTCCGGGTCCTCGAGGCCTCCGCCCGGCTGGCCGTCGCCGCCGCGGACCGGATCGGCGACCGGCGGGTGAACGCCGTGACGCGGGCGGTCCGCAGGGCCGTACGCCCCGATCTCGTGCCCGAGTGGCTGCCGAGCATGCCCGGAGCCGCCCCCTCCGCGATGCCCCGCACCGCGCGCGTGGGTGCCGTCGCCGTCTACTACCCGGCGTGCGTCAACCGCGTCTTCGGCGGCCCGGGAGACGTGTCCCTCGCCCAGGCCGTCGTCGCGGTCTCCGCACGCGCGGGAAGACCCGTGTGGATCCCGGACGATGTGCGCGGAACGTGCTGCGCGACGATCTGGCACTCCAAGGGGTACGACGCCGGCAACGCCGTGATGGCCAACCGGATCGTCGAGGCGGCCTGGGGCTGGACCGCCGGCGGCAGACTGCCGCTCGTCGTGGACGCCTCGTCGTGCACACTCGGCATCGCGCGCGAGGTCGTGCCGTATCTGACCCCGGACAACCGGGAGTTGCACGCCGAGCTGCGGGTCGTCGACTCGGTGGTGTGGGCGGCGGAGGAACTCCTCCCCCACCTCACCGTGCACCGCACCCTCGGCTCCGCGGTCCTCCACCCGACCTGCTCCATGCGGCACTTGGGTGACGAGGCGGAGCTGCGCGCGGTGGCCGGGGCCTGCGCGGACGAGGTGGTGGTGCCCGACGACGCCGGGTGCTGCGCCTTCGCGGGCGACCGCGGCATGCTCCACAGGGAGCTCACCGAGTCGGCCACCCGCGAGGAGGCGGCATACGTGACCTCACGCGACTTCGACGCGCATCTGTCGGCCAACCGCATGTGCGAGGTGGGCATGGATCACGCGACGGGCCGCTCCTACCACTCCGCCCTGCTGGCGCTGGAGCACGCGACCCGCCCCGCCGCCGGGCCGGCCGACCGGTCCTCCTGAGCCGGCCGGTGATCAGGCCTCGCCCGGCTCGCCCGGCTCAGCAGCGGGCGCGGTCCTGTGTGAGCGTCCCTTGCACGGTGACCAGGGAGCGGTCGTAACAGCCGGCCGAACCGTGGCGCCGATAGCGCTCGCTCGTCGTGGCGACCGCGTGCCGCTGGTCGCGCGGCACACCGGTCGTGTAGGTCGCGTCACCCGTGTAGGTGTCGTCGAGCCGTGACCACGTGGTGGGCCTGCCGCCCGGCTTCTCGGTCACGGTGGCCCGGTCGCCGAGCGTCAGCACGGTCCGCAGCCGGTCGTCCGCGCCGAGGGTCGTCGTGCCGTCCATCGTGTACGTGCGCCGGGTGCGCGTCGTCGTGGCCGGTCCGCGTCCGTCGACGGTCACCACCTCGTCGTCGGTCCACGTCGCCTCCAGGCCGTCCGTGTTCTCCCCCTCGGTCCAGCGGTGCGTGGAGTTGTTGGCGAGGTCCCGGCTCACCGTCGTCAGCACCCGGCCGTGCGAGGTGTCGAGATACCCGGCGACCGTCAGCCGGTGCCCGCCCACGCTGTCGACGCGGTACTCCGAACCGGGCGTGTACGTGGCCGAGTCGGTGAGGTCGCCCGCCTCGGCCCGGACGAGCCCACCGCTCACCCGGGCGCGCCCCGCGTCCTGTCGGACCAGGACGTTGACGGGCAGACTCCAGCCGGACTGCCCCCTCGGGAACGCCCACGACGGAGACGTCGATCCGGTGCGGGCGCCCGTCGTTGAGGAGTCCGGCGAACGGGGTCAAGTCGTACTCGACGGGTCTGACCGCGAAGGCTCGGGGCCCCGGAATCACGTACCAGAGGAAGGGGTTGGACCAGCCTCCGGTCCACACGGTCGGGAACGGCTCGGCGATTCCGGCGAGCCGGCCGTCGACCTTGATCTGCACCTCACGGTACGGGCCGTCGCCCGCCTTGCAGGAGTAGGGTGCCGCGTCCGGGACCGTCATGTACCAGACCTCCTCGCAGCCACCGCCGGACCCGGTCGCGTACACCTCGGCGATCACGCGCTCACTGTTGCGCGGGGTCGTCAACGTGCCGTCCTGGAGGGTCAGGACACGGTCGGGCGTCACGGCGGGCCTGCCCGCGTAGAACGTCAGCGTGGCCCTGACGTCGAGAACCCCGGTGTACGTGTCGTCGACGACGTTCCCGATGAGCATCTCGACGTCCTGGCTCCGCCGGAACGTGTCGCTGTAGCGGGTCACATCCGTCTCGACGGACCACTCGATCCCGTCGGGCGACGGCTCGGGCGTGGACGTACGGAGAATCTCCACCCCGCCGACGTGCAGATAGCCGAGGCGGTCGAACTGACGCCCCTTGACCTTGCCTTCGAGCCGGAGCACGACCTTGCTCCAGCGGTCGCCGCAGCCCGACGGCGGGGCGTAGGTCCCTGTGTACGGCGTGAAGTCGCGGAACCGCGCCTCGGCGAGCGTCACTTCGCAGGACTTCGCGGACGGCCGGCCGACGGGCGGGGCGGCGGTGACCGGGTCGTGCCAGTCGCTGCCGAACTCGGCGGGCACGTCGGCCGACCGGGCCGCGGGCGCGGACGCGCTGTCCGCGGCGGACGCGGTGGAGGCCGCGGACGTGCGATCCGCGACGGGCGCGGTGGCCGCCGGAGCCGGGCCCGCCGCTAGGAGGGTGCTCGCGGCTAACAGCAACCCGGCGAGCATGGACATGATGACCGGTCTCTTCATGTGCGGTGTTCTACGGGGCGGCCGTGCCGTCCGCAATGGCGCACCGGCGTCCCCCGGCCAAGGCACCCGGGTCCACTGCCAACGCACCCGGGTCCGCTAAGCCTTCAGATCCGCCTTGTCCCCCATCACCACCACGGGATGCTGCCGCGGGTCGAGTGTGCGCAGGAGGTACTCCATGCCCTCCTTGGGCAGACTCACGCACGCCGACGTGCCGCTGCCGTGGTCCATGTGCAGCCAGATGCCGCCGCCCTTGTCGTCGCCCCAGGGCCGGGTCGGATCGTCCGGCGGATTGCCCTCGACGCGGTTGTAGTCGATGGCGATGACGTAGTCGAAGTCGTGCCAGTACGACTCGGGCCAGTCGTGCGGAGCCTGGTACGTCTCCGACTGCGAGTACGGCAACAGGGCACCCGGGTCGTCGAGCACGCCACCGGCGTCGCTGAGCGTGAACACGCCGACGGGGCTGCGCTTGTCGTCCTCGTGATGGTCGGTGGTCCAGCCCTTCTTCCCGTTGTGCGCGGCCCAGGCAATCGTCTTCTCCCAGGCCGTACCGGACTTCGTGTACAGCACGGCCGTGGAGTCCGCGGAGTCCTTGCCCTCGCCGTACACCGCCAGGACCTGCCGCGAGTCGGAGGGGATCTGCCGCTGGAGCCGGTCACCCACGTCGGGGATGCGCGTCGGGTCGACCGCGGGCGCACTCGTACGGGCGACCTCGCCGCGGGATCCCGAGTGGCCCTTCGCACCGCTGCCGCCTCCGCCCTCCACGCCACCGCACGCCGAGAGACCGAGCACGACGGCCCCGCAGACCATGGCCGCGAGCCCTGTACGCATCGCACCGTTCTTTCGCATGCCGTCCATCCTCGCATCACGTATCGGGCGAATCGCCCTTCTCTCCCGTACCGGCCAGTCGCGGCCACCCCCGGTCCGGTTCCTTGCGGCGGGACGTAAAACCGTTTGCTTTCGACCACGCTGCGACGCGAACCTGTCACGGTTTGCTGCCGGTCCCGGCCGGACGGCCGCCGACATCCGGAACACTCTCCATCGCCTGACACGAGCCACTGGGACGTCATGCAGATCCAAGACCTTCCGTATCCCGACCCGGGTGTGCCCGACGCACGCTCAGGTCCCCGATTCCTGTGGTGGCTCGGGAGGAATCAACTCGGCGGACAGTTCAAGGCCCTGGCCTGGGGTCTGCTGCACTTCCTCGCCGTCTCCGCGCTGCCGTTCTGCGTCGGTCTCGCCGTCCAGTCCGTCATCGACCGCTCCGGCACCCGGCTCGCCCTGACCGGCGCGCTGATGGCCGTGTGCGGCGCGTGCATCGCCGTCGGCGAGCTCATGCTGCACCGCACCGCGGTCACCAACTGGATCACCGCGGCCGCGCGCGTCCAGCAACTGCTGGCCCGCCGGACCGCGCTGCTGGGCTCCGCGCTGACGCGACGCGTCGCGGCGGGCGAGGTGGTCTCCGTCTCCACGGGCGACGTCGAGAAGATCGGCTGGTTCGTGGAGGGCGTGTCCCGTTTCTCCGCCGCCGCCGTGACGGTCGTGGTGGTCTGCGTGGCCCTGGTCCTCTATCAGCCGGCCCTGGGCGTGCTCGTCGCCGTGGGCGTACCCGTGCTGGCGTTGGCCGTCCTGCCGCTGCTGCCCCGGGCCACCCGGCGTGCCGACTTCCAGCGGGAGAAGGCGGGCCGTGCCACCGAGTTGGCCTCCGACACCGTGGCGGGCCTGCGGGTACTGCGCGGCATCGGTGGCGAGGAGCTCTTCCTCGACCGCTACCGGCGCGCCTCCCAGGAGGTGCGCCGGGCCGCAGTGCGCAGTGCGCGCATGTGGTCGGTGATCTCGGCGATCCAGGTGCTGCTGCCCGGTCTGCTGATGATCGCCGTCGTCTGGCGCGGTGTGGAGCTGGCCCGGGACGGCCGGATCGAGGTCGGTGAACTGGTCACCGTGTACAGCGCCGTCATGCTGCTCACCTACCCCCTGCGGCATTTCGAGGAGATCGCCATGGCGTATTCCTTCTCGCGTCCGTCGGCCAGGCGCGCGGCCCGGGTGCTGTCCCTGGAACGCGCCATCGACAGCGGCGGCTCCCTCGCCGCGGAGGCACCGCGCGGTGATCTGTACGACCCGGTGACCGGTCTGCTGGCTCCCGCGGGCCGCTTCACCGCCGTGGTGTGCGGGGACCCCGACGCGGCGGGACTGCTCGCCGAACGGCTCGGCGGCCACCCCTCCGAACAGGGCGACGAGGCTCGCGCCGAGGACGGGCCGAGGAGCACCTCGGTGGTCCTCGGGGGCGTACCGCTGGACGAACTGCCCCTGGAGTGCGCCCGCACCGCCGTCCTCGTCCAGGACAAGGATCCGGTGCTGCTGTCGGGCACGCTGCGCGAGCTGCTCGACGTGCCCGCGTCGGGTCTCGTGAGCGCCGAGGCGGCCCTGTCGGCGGCCCAGTGCGGCGACGTGCTGGACGCGCTCACCCAGGGCTCGCTCGACACCGAGGATCCGATGGACGCGCGCGTCACGGAACGCGGGCGCTCCCTGTCCGGGGGCCAGCGCCAGCGGCTCGCGCTGGCCCGGTCCCTGATCACGGACCCGGAGGTACTCGTCCTGGACGAGCCGACGTCCGCGGTGGACTCGCACACCGAGGCCCGGATCGCCGATGGAGTGCGCTCCCTGCGCACCGGGCGCACGACCGTGGTCTTCACCTCCTCACCGCTGCTCCTGGACCACGCGGACCGGGTCGTCCTGGTCCACGAGGGCGAGGTCGTCGCGGTCGGCGCGCACCGCGAACTGGTCCACAGCGAACCGCGATACCGGGCCGTGGTGACCCGCGAGACCGAGGAGGAGACCGCGGCCGAAGCCGCGAGCCGGACCGCACTCGGCACGGTGACCGCGGACGACGCGGCCGTTCTCGACGGCGTACTGGAAGAGATCGAGGAGACCGCATGATCGGCGTGGCCCCACCGGCGTACGACCCGGCCGCCCCGACGACGGCGAACACGCTGCCCGTCGGCGCGCCCGCGACCGTGCGCGCCTATGTGACCGAACTGTTCCGACGGCACCGCAGAGCCTTCCTGCTCCTCGTCGCCGTCAACACCGTGGCCGTCGTGGCCTCGATGGCCGGGCCCTATCTGCTGGGCTCGGTCGTCGAACGCGTCTCGGACCACGCGCGCGACCTCCATCTGGAGGCCACCGCCGCCCTCTTCGTCGTCGCGCTCGTCGTCCAGGCCGTGTTCGTGCGGGAGGTACGGCTGCGCGGTGCCATGCTCGGCGAGCGGATGCTGGCCGACCTGCGCGAGGACTTCCTCGTACGGTCGGTGGGTCTGCCGCCCGGCGTCCTGGAACGGGCCGGGACGGGCGACCTGCTGTCCCGCATCACCACGGACATCGACCGGCTCGCCAACGCGATGCGCGAGGCCGTCCCGCAACTGGCCATCGGCGTGGTGTGGGCGGCACTGCTCCTCGGCGGACTCGCCGTGACCGCTCCTGTACTCGCTCCCGCCGTCCTCGTGGCCGTTCCGGTGCTGGTGATGGGCTGCCGCTGGTACTTCAAGCGAGCACCCGCCGCCTACCGCTCGGAGGCGGCGGGCTACGCCGCCGTCGCCGCCGTCCTCGCCGAGACGGTCGACGCCGGGCGCACCGTCGAGGCGCACCGCCTGGGCAGGGGGCGCATCGAGCTGTCGGACCGCCGCGTCCGGGAATGGACGGCGTGGGAGCGCTACACGCTCTGGCTGCGGTCGGTTCTCTTCCCGGTCGTCAACATCACGCATGTGACGGTGCTCTGCTCGGTCCTGATGATCGGCGGGTGGCTCGCCCTCCAGGGCTGGATCGGGGTGGGCCAGCTCACGACGGGCGCGCTGATCGCTCAGATGCTCGTCGACCCGGTGGGACTGATCCTGCGCTGGTACGACGAGCTGCAGGTCGCCCAGGTCTCGCTGGCGCGGCTGGTCGGTGTCCGGGACATCGAGCCCGCCGCCGGCGACCCGACGGTGAAGCCCGAGGGACGCGACGTCCACGCCGACCGGGTGCACTTCGGCTACCGGGCGGGGGTGGACGTGCTCCGGGAGGTCTCCCTGGCGGTGCCGCCCGGCACCCGGCTCGCCCTGGTCGGCCCGTCCGGCGCGGGGAAGTCGACCCTGGGCAGGCTGCTCGCCGGGATCTACGCGCCCCGCGACGGCCACGTCACCCTCGGCGGCGCCGAGCTGTCCCGGATGCCGGCGGAGGAGGTCCGGGCGCACGTCGCCCTGGTCAACCAGGAGCACCACGTTTTCGTGGGCTCCCTGCGCGACAACCTGCTGCTCGCCGTCCCCCACTCCCGGCAGCACCAGGACGAGGAGCAAGATCAAGAACAGGCTCACAGGCAGGAGCAGGGGCAGGGGCAGGGGCAGGGCAAGCAGGCTCCCGGCGAAGGCGTCGCCTCCGTCGACGCCCGGCTCTGGGCCGCCCTCGGCGCGGTCGACGCGGACGGCTGGGCGCGGGCGCTGGACGACGGTCTGGACACCGAGGTCGGCTCGGGCGGGTTCGCGCTCACTCCGGCCCAGGCCCAGCAGATCGCGCTGGCCCGGCTGGTCCTGGCCGACCCGCACACCCTGGTCCTGGACGAGGCGACCTCGCTCCTGGACCCGCGGGCGGCCCGCCATCTGGAACGCTCGCTGGCCCGTGTCCTCGACGGCCGCACCGTCGTGGCCATCGCCCACCGCCTCCATACCGCTCATGACGCGGATGTCATCGCCGTCGTGGAGAACGGCCGCATCAGCGAGCTCGGCAGCCACGAGCAACTGGTCGCGGCGGACGGCGCGTACGCGGCACTGTGGAGGTCCTGGCACGGGTGAGCGGAGCACCCGGCCGGGGCCTGTGGCGCTGCTGGTCGGCCCCTGTGGCGTTGCGCGGTGCCGAAGGGGGGTGGAAGGCTGGATGTGGGCACCCGCTCGGGGGACTCCCGGGAACCAACCGGTTCCCGGGGATCGACGCCTGTGTCCTCGGGTCCGCGCGCCCGCCGTCGAACACGGCGGCTCCGGTCCCGTCCGCACCCCCTGGAGGTACCCGTGGACAGCGCCGACGGATGGGGAGACGACGTCTACCAGCCCGACGGATCCGAGGTACAGGACGACGCGGGGCTGCTCGACGCCGAGGACACACTGGTCACGGACGGTGTGAGTGACCCCCTGGACCGCGGCTGGTCGCCGCCGGACCGGCCGTGGGCGGTGGAGCACAGCGGGGTGACCGCCTCGGAGCGCCGTGCGGGCGAGACCCTGGACGAGCGTCTCGCCGACGAGCTGCCCGACATCGCCGGATCCGACGGCGACGGCATCGGCGACTGCGAGGGCACCGACGGAGAGCCCATCGACAACGAGGTGGGCGCCCTCCGCTCGGGCCGTCTGGTGGCCCCGAACGAGGGCGCGCACGAGGACGAGGAGAGCGGGCTCATCGCCACGGACATCGGGATCGACGGCGCCGCGGCCTCGGCGGAGGAGGCCGCGATGCACATCGTCGACGAGGACGCCGTGTCCGGCTGACCCGTACGCCTCCCGCTTCTTTCCCAAGGAGTCGCCATGCAGCAGGACAAGCAGCCCGACTACCGCCCCGTGGTGTTCCGCGACCGTGCCGCCGGCTACGCGTTCCTCACGCGCTCCACCGCCACGAGCGACCGGACCATCGACTGGGACGACGGCGAGACCTACCCGGTCGTGGACGTCGAGATCTCCTCCGAGAGCCACCCCTTCTACACCGGCAAGGCCCGCACGGTGGACTCCGAGGGCCGCATCGCCCAGTTCGAGCGGCGCTTCGGAGGCGGAGAGCAGGGGGCCGGAGCGGACAAGGACGGCTGACCGAGCCGGGCGCCCCCTGGCGAACCGAAGGCGCCCGTACGGCCGGGAAGGAGCCACGCGCCGCCGATGCGGCCCGGGGGGCGCCGGACTCAGATGAAGTTCAGCGCGGCCGCGCAGCCCACGGCGCCCAGCAGCATGAACACCGGCGTCAGCACCTTGAGCTCGACCCAGCTGCCCGCGCGGAAGCGCATCACCTTGGGCGGACCTATCGGGTACCAGCGCTTGCGGCCGATCGGGATGGGCCACAGGATCGGGCAGCCCGACACGGTGAGCGCGTCCCCGATGTCGTGCACCAGGGCGCCGAGGATGACCGGCAGACCGAGCCAGAGGTACTCCTGGCCCGGCGCGGTGAACAGCCAGTCCGAGCCGTTGCCCGGCTTGTCCAGGGTCTGCGCGAGGATCCACGAGGTCGTCGCGGCGAGCAGCCAGACCAGGACGTTGCTGCTCGAACCACGGGCGGCTCGCCACAGCAGACCCTCGATGGCGAGCACCATGTGCACGAAGAGGATGCCGAGGACCGCCCAGCGACCGCAGGTGATCGCCAGGACCGCCGTGCCCGATCCGACCGCCACCGCCCACACCCAGGTGTGCGTCAGCGTGCGGTGTCCGCCGCTGCGCCGGGGGTCGCCCGGCTTCCTGGTGCTCTTGTAGGCGGCGTAGGAGAGCTTGTCGACGATCTCGCACAGCCTTCGCGACACCGGTCCGAAGGCGTTCGAGATGGTGGCGGCGTGGTGGTCCAGATCCGGGGCGAGAGCGGCGCCCGCGCAGATCAGGGCGCCGACGAGCAGGACCGGCCAGGGCATGGCATGGCCGGTCGCGGCGACAGCCGCTCCGACGCCCAGCCAGGCCGTGGCCCCCGACAGTGAGTGTGCTGGTCCCATCATGGCCGTTCCCCGCCCCATTTCTCTTGTAACGCTGTCCAGTTGCCCGTGCACGCCGACGCGTCACCGGCGCCACAGCGTAGCGGTCGTGATCTTTCCCCGAACATCCGATTCCCCCATCACGTGTATCGACAGGCAAGATGGGGGCGTGACCCTCATCGATCAGCTGCCGCAGACCACAGACCCCGACGCCCTCTACGAAGCCTTCGAGTCGTGGGCCGGGGAACGCGGTCTCACCCTCTACCCCCACCAGGAGGAGGCGCTGATCGAGGTTGTCTCGGGTGCGAACGTGATCGTCTCGACGCCCACCGGCTCGGGCAAGAGCATGATCGCCGCCGGCGCGCACTTCGCCGCGCTCGCCCGGGACGAGGTCACGTTCTACACGGCGCCGATCAAGGCCCTCGTCTCGGAGAAGTTCTTCGAGCTGTGCAAGATGTTCGGCACCGAGAACGTCGGCATGCTCACCGGCGACGCCTCCGTGAACGCCGACGCCCCGGTCATCTGCTGCACCGCCGAGGTCCTCGCGTCCATCGCGCTGCGGGACGGCAAGCACGCCGACGTCGGTCAGGTCGTCATGGACGAGTTCCACTTCTACGCCGAGGGCGACCGCGGCTGGGCCTGGCAGATCCCGATCCTGGAACTTCCGCAGGCGCAGTTCATCCTGATGTCGGCGACGCTCGGCGACGTCGCCATGTTCGAGAAGGACCTCACGCGCCGCACCGGCCGCCCGACGGCGGTGGTCCGTTCGGCGACCCGGCCCGTCCCGCTCTCCTACGAGTACGTGCTCACTCCGCTGACGGAGACGCTCACCGAACTGCTCGCTACGAAGCAGGCCCCCGTCTACATCGTGCACTTCACGCAGGCGCAGGCCGTGGAGCGGGCGCAGGCGCTGATGAGCATCAACATGTGCACGCGCGAGGAGAAGGACCAGATCGCCGAGCTCATCGGCAACTTCCGGTTCACCACCAAGTTCGGCCGCAACCTCTCCCGTTACGTACGCCACGGCATCGGTGTGCACCACGCCGGCATGCTGCCCAAGTACCGGCGGTTGGTGGAGAAGCTGGCCCAGGCCGGTCTCCTGAAGGTCATCTGCGGCACGGACACCCTGGGTGTGGGGGTCAACGTCCCCATCCGCACGGTGCTGTTCACCGCGCTGACGAAGTACGACGGGACGCGGGTGCGCACGCTGCGCGCCCGCGAGTTCCACCAGATCGCCGGCCGGGCCGGACGCGCGGGCTTCGACACGGCGGGCTACGTCGTGGCTCAGGCACCGGAGCACGTCATCGAGAACGAGAAGTCGCTCGCCAAGGCGGGCGACGACCCGAAGAAGCGCCGCAAGGTGGTCCGCAAGAAGGCTCCCGAGGGCTTCGTCGGCTGGACGGACAGCACCTTCGAGAAGCTGATCTCCTCCGATCCCGAGCCGCTGACCTCGCGCTTCCGCGTGACGCACACCATGCTGCTCTCGGTGATCGCGCGGCCCGGCAACGCCTTCGACGCGATGCGGCATCTGCTGGAGGACAACCACGAGCCGCGCAAGCAGCAGCTGCGGCACATCCGCCGGGCCATCGCGATCTACCGCTCGCTCCTGGACGGCGGCATCGTGGAGAAGCTCGACGAGCCGGACCCGACGGGCCGCATCGTGCGGCTGACCGTCGATCTCCAGCAGGACTTCGCGCTCAACCAACCTCTGTCGACGTTCGCGCTCGCCGCCTTCGACCTGCTGGACCCCGATTCCCCGTCGTACGCCCTGGACATGGTGTCCGTCGTGGAGTCCACGCTGGACGAGCCGCGGCAGATCCTCGCGGCCCAGCAGAACAAGGCCCGTGGCGAGGCCGTGGCCGCGATGAAGTCCGACGGCGTCGAGTACGAGGAGCGCATGGAGCGGCTCCAGGACGTGACGTACCCCAAGCCGCTGGAGGAACTGCTCTTCCACGCGTACAACACCTACCGCAAGAGCCATCCGTGGGTCGGCGACCACCCGCTGTCGCCGAAGTCCGTCATCCGTGACATGTACGAACGAGCCATGTCCTTCACCGAGTTCGTCTCCTTCTACGAGCTCGCCCGCACCGAGGGCATCGTCCTGCGCTACCTGGCCAGCGCCTACAAGGCCCTGGAACACACCGTCCCCGACGACCTCAAGTCCGAGGACCTGGAGGACCTGATCGCCTGGCTGGGCGAGCTGGTGCGCCAGGTCGACTCCAGCCTGCTCGACGAGTGGGAACAGCTCGCCAACCCCGAGGTGATGACGGCCGAGGAGGCCCAGGAGAGGGCCGACCAGGTCAAGCCGGTCACCTCGAACGCCCGGGCCTTCCGTGTCCTCGTGCGCAACGCCATGTTCCGCAGGGTCGAGCTGGCCGCTCTGGACAACGTCGACGAACTCGGCGACATGGACGGGGAATCCGGCTGGGACGCCGACGCGTGGGGCGAGGCGATGGACAAGTACTGGGACGAGTACGAGGACCTCGGTACCGGCCCCGACGCCCGTGGCCCCAAGCTGCTCTCGATCGTGGAGGAGCCGCAGAACGGTCTGTGGCGCGTCCGTCAGACCTTCGCCGACCCGAACGGTGACCACGACTGGGGCATCAGCGCGGAGGTCGACCTCACGGCCTCGGACGCCGAGGGCCGTGCCATCGTCAAGGTCACCGCCGTCGGACAGCTCTGAGTACAGGAGAACCCCACCGATGACGAACCCGGCCGAGAGGCTCGTCGACCTGCTCGACCTGGAGCAGATCGAGGTCAACATCTTCCGCGGCCGCAGCCCGCAGGAGTCGCTGCAGCGCGTCTTCGGCGGCCAGGTGGCGGGCCAGGCGCTGGTCGCCGCCGGCCGCACCACGGAGGGCGACCGGCCGGTGCACTCGTTGCACGCGTACTTCCTGCGTCCGGGCCGGCCGGGCGTCCCGATCGTGTACCAGGTCGAACGGGTGCGGGACGGGCGGTCGTTCACCACGCGCCGCGTCACCGCCGTGCAGCAGGGCCGCACGATCTTCAATCTGACCGCCTCCTTTCACAAGCCCGAGGAAGGGAGCTTCGAGCACCAGTTGCCGCCGGCACGCGAGGTGCCGGACCCCGAATCCCTGCCGACGGTGACGCAGGAGATCAAGGAGCATCTGGGCGCTCTGCCCGAAACGCTGGAACGCATGGCGCGGCGCCAGCCGTTCGACATCCGCTATGTGGACCGGCTGCGCTGGACGCCCGAGGAGGTCAAGGGCGCCGAGCCCCGCAGTGCTGTGTGGATGCGCGCCGTCGGTCCACTCGGCGACGACCCGCTCGTGCACACCTGCGCACTCACCTACGCGAGCGACATGACTCTCCTGGACGCCGTCCGCATCCCGGTGGAACCGCTCTGGGGTCCGCGCGGTTTCGACATGGCTTCGCTGGACCACGCCATGTGGTTCCACCGGCCGTTCCGCGCGGACGAGTGGTTCCTGTACGACCAGGAGTCGCCGATCGCGACGGGTGGCCGCGGTCTGGCCCGAGGGCGCATCTACGACCTCGAAGGGCGCCTGCTCGTCTCGGTCGTGCAGGAGGGACTGTTCAGAGCCCTGTAGGAGGACTCGTCCGGGCTCCTGCGACGCAGCCAAGCGAGCAGCCTCCGCGACCGTGCCGACTCCGGCCGTGTGAGCGGGGCGTTCGCGGCGGCCAGGCGGTGCCGTTCGGCGCGCGGGGAACCGGCGGGTGAGGTCCGTCCGGCCGGCGGTGGAGTTCCGGTCGGTCGAACTGCCGACGACGCGGGCGCCGGGACCGGCGCCGGAACGGTCGAGACGTCCGGTGTCGGGCGGGGCGCGGGACGGACTTCCCTGGCTTCCACGACGCTCTGCCCCAGGTCGGCCCTCAGCCAGCCGATCTCGTCCGGGTGGTCCGCCGTCGTGATGCGTTCGTTGATCCGGGCGCCGGGCGAGTCCGGCACGGCCCGTGAAACAGGCGCGGGCATATGGCGGTTGAGCTGGGTGCGCTCGTAGGGATCCTTGACGATCTCGGCCACGTGGACGGGGTCGAGCAGGGACGCCACCGCCGCGGCACGGGCCCAGGGATCCTCGGTCTGCCGCAGCAGGAACCCCAGGTGACGGCCACGCCAGTTGCGGGGACGAAGGTCCAGGCCTTCGCCCAACTGGTCCCCGAGGCCTTCCGGTGTCCGACCGCTCAGCAGCGGCGCGTTCTGCTCGTCGGCCGCGAACTGCCGTAGTTCCTCGGCGAGGTAGAGCCACACGACGACCCGGTACCGGTTGAGATAGAACTTGACCGGTACGACCAGTCCCAGGCGGGCGAGGCGTGTGAACCGGGCGGTCGTCACGCCGACGAGGGCGGCGCCCTCCGAGGTGCCGACGGCTTTGACCCGCTCGCGCAGCGTCTCCGGGAAGCCCGCTTCAGATCGCACCCGGTCGATCTCCACGCGTGCGATCCTGCGTCCCCCGCCTCCCTCATCGGGAACCGAGCGCACACAGCCGAGCTGAAGCGCCAGATCGAATTCACCTCGCCTGAGCTCCAGTTCCCGTGCGGCCCGGCTGAGCGAGACGGTGGCGGACTGCGTGATGGCGGTCGCGGACATGACGGTCTCCCCTGTGGTGTCGGAGGCTCGCACCGGTGTGCGTTCGCCTCGGGAAAAACCGTATCCGGCTTGTCGGACATCGCGGGGAGCCTGTGGAAAACCTCAGCCACGGCGACGTATCAGCAGGTCAGAACTCTGAAGCAGGCTTGCCTTCCGGTTGCCGCGCGTCCACGCGAAGGTGTTCGCCGACGCGGTTCACCAGCAACGTCATCTCGTAGGCGACCTGCCCGATGTCCGCCTCCGCCCCGCTGAGGACGGACAGACAACTGCCCGACCCGGCCGCAGTGACGAACAGGACCGCGTCGTCGAACTCGACCATCGTCTGCCGTACCTGTCCCGCGCCGAAATGGCGGCCGGAGCCCTTGGCCAGGCTGTGCAGTCCCGACGAGACCGCGGCGAGGTGTTCCGCGTCCTCGCGTCGGAGTCCCGTGCTCGCGCCCGTCACCAGCCCGTCGTTGGACAGCACCAGCGCATGCCGTACGTGCTCGACGCGCTCGGTGAGGTCGTCCAGCAACCAGCCGAGTCCCGTGTTCTGTTCCATGATCCGGTCTCCCCGTAGCTGTTCCCCCTGGCCGGAGGATTCGACCAGCAAGCCTTCCCCACTGCCGCCGTCCGGGCAAGGCGCATGGGCGGCATGGCAGAGAAGATGGCCGACGAGCGGGGTGAACGGTGGCACCGCGGGGAGGCCGTGCGACGGCGACGTGGTGCCGGGCCGGGCTGTGCCGAGGCGACGGGGGGCGCCCTCAGCCGACGGATTCGAGCAGTCGGGCGGTGTACACCCTCCCCGCGTACTCCACGAGCCGGATCAGCACCTCCTTCCCGGAGTCGCGGTCACGGGCGTCACAAAGGACTACGGGCGTACCTCGGTCGAGGTCGAGGGCGCGGGAGACGTCCTCGGTCCCGTACGCGCGAGCGCCCGGGAAGCGGTTGACGGCCACCACGAACGGAATCCGGCGGTGCTCGAAGTAGTCCACCGCGGGGAAACAGTCCTCGAGCCGTCGGGTGTCGGCGAGGACGACGGCGCCCAGAGCTCCCGTCGACAGTTCGTCCCACAGGAACCAGAACCGGTCCTGGCCGGGTGTTCCGAAAAGATAGAGCGAGAGCCCCGAACGGATGGTGATGCGTCCGAAGTCCATGGCCACTGTGGTGGTGATCTTCTGGGCCACGCCGTCGGTCTCGTCGACGGAACGACCGGCCTCGCTCAGCAGTTCCTCGGTGCGCAGCGGCCGGATCTCGCTGACCGCTCCCACCAGGGTGGTCTTCCCTACGCCGAACCCGCCGGCGACCAGTATCTTCAGCGCCATGGCGGTCGGGTCGCCACCCGTGGCGTCGGGGTTCTCGGAGACCATGGATCACTTCTCTCGGGAGTGCCGGCGATGGCCGGCATCGATGCGTCTGTACGGGCGAGCGAAGCCAGCATCATGACAACTGCAACCCGGCCGGACGGGGGTTGGACCGCAGATTGCCCCTCGCGACCGGAACGTGCGCGTTCTGTATCCAGGAGTGAGCGTGAACGGCCTCGACGCCGATCGATGTGGATCGCCTAGAGCGCCCTCAGTCCCTCGATCACCTCGCGGAGGATTCGCTCGTCGGGCAGGTGCGCGGGCGGAACCGGGCGGTTGACGGTGACACAGCCGCGTTCCAGAAGGTCGCCCAGAAGCACCCTGACCACGCCCACGGGAAGTCCGGTGCCCGCGGCCAGTTCGGCGACCGACAGGGTCTCGGCACGGCACAGTTCGATCATGGTCCGGTGCTCCGGGCCGAACGAGGTGTCCTCATGGGCTCCTGCGGCCGCCCCGTCGAGCGTGACCAGGGCGATCAGATCGAAGTGCGTCCCGGCCGGACCGGCTGTGGTGCGGCCGCCCGTCACGGCGTAGGGCCGGACGAGCGGGCCCGCCTCCTGGTCGTACCACTGGCTGCCCGGCCATGCCGGTGTGCCCGGCGCGTCCTCGGTCATCTGTGCGGGCCGTCCTCGGTCATCCTGCCGCGGGCGGCTGTGCGCCGACCCGGGGCGGGGCGTGGAGATGCTCGCCGACACGCTTGACCAGGAGCGCCATCTCGTACGCCACGAGGCCGATGTCGGCGGTGACCGTGGTCAGGACGGCGAGGCACGAGCCGTCCCCCGCGGCGGCCACGAACAGGAAGCCCTCGTCCATCTCGACCATCGTCTGACGCACCCCGCCCGCGCCGAAGTGGCGGCCCGCTCCCTTGGCCAGACTGTGGAATCCGGAGGCGACGGCCGCGAGGTGTTCGGCGTCCTCGCGCCGCAGGGCGGTGGACGAGCCCACCGCCAGTCCGTCGTTCGACAGCACCACGGCATGCCGTACTTCGGTCACGCGCACCACCATGTCGTCCAGCAGCCAGTCGAGTTCACCGGACCGCTGAACGCTGTCCGTGCTCGGGTCTTGGATCATGAGGGGTCTCCTTCGCTGCTGTCAGTGCCCCTTGCGGGGCCGGGAGTTGCGCCGACGCCGGGTGACCCGCCGCCGCCCCGTGCCCAGCCGGCCCGGTACGCGGTCATGCGGGCCCGCACGAGTTCGGGTGTGCGCTCGTCGCCCGACGGGGACACCGGGGGTTCCGCCGGCTCGTCGGAACGTCGTTCGAGCAGTTGGGGGGCGAGGTTCGCCCGGCGCACCCTGCGTGGAAGTCCGCCGGAATCTCCGGAGTCCTCCTCGGGACGTCGTGGACGGAGGAGCGCGACGTCCGAAGGAGCGGTCTTCTTCGTGCCGATCGCCGGGGGCGGTGCCCCCGGCGATCCATTCGTCCGCTCCTCGGCGGCTCTCGGTCGCGGGGGGACCAGTGCGGGCCGCTCGGTGACGGCCTCGACGGCGTCGGGTTCCGGAGCCACCGGCACGCGCGCGTACTCCCTTTCCGGCGTCGGCCCGTCCGTGCCGGCCTCACGGAGGGAACGTTCCATCGGACCGTCCTGCAGGAGTGCCGTGGGCAGCAGCACGACCGCGGTCGTCCCTCCGTAGGGAGAGGCCTGCAGGTGCACCTGGATGCCGTGCCGGGCCGAGAGCCGGCTGACCACGAAGAGTCCCAGCCGGTCGCTGTCGTGCAGGTCGAGGGCCTCGGACCGCTCGATACGGAGGTTGGCCTCCGCGATCCGGTCCTTGCCCATGCCCAGTCCCCGGTCCTCGATCTCGATCGCGTAGCCGTTCGCGACCGGTTCGCCGGTGATCCGCACGCGTGTGTGCGGGGGCGAGAACTGAGCGGCGTTCTCGACGAGTTCCGCAAGCAGATGGGTGAGGTCGGCGACCGCTCCGCCGACGACGGCCGCCTCGGGGAGCTGCCGTACCTCCACGCGCGCGTAGTCCTCGACCTCGGAGACCGCCGCCCGGACCACGTTCGTGAGCGAGACGGGCCTTCGCCACGCCCGTCCGGGCGCGGCTCCGGAAAGGATGATGAGGCTCTCCGCGTGCCGCCGCATCCGCGTGGTGAGGTGGTCGAGGCGGAACAGGTCGCCGAGCTCGTCAGGGTCCTCGGACCTGCGCTCCATGGCGTCCAGGAGGTTCAGCTGGCGATGCACGAGGACCTGGCTGCGCCGGGCCAGGTTGACGAACACCCCGGAGATGCCTCCCGCCAGCTCGGCGCGTTCGACCGCGGCACTCAGAGCGGCCCTGTGCACGGTGTTCAGCGCCTGGGCGACCTGTCCGGTCTCGTCCTCGGAAGGCCGTCCCGGCGGTGCCTCGTCGTCGACGTCCACCGGCTCGCCCGCGCGCAGCCTGCGCATGGCTTCGGGGAGCTTCCGGCGGGCGATGTCCAGAGCGCCGTCGCGCAGCCCCACCAGTTCGACGACGAGGTCGCGTCCGATGCGTACGGAGATGATCAGCGAGGCGATTACCGCGGCCAGGCCGAAGAGGACAGCGGCGCCGGCGGGGGTGAGCAGGGCATGCCCGAGCGGGTCGGTCGCGTCGTCCGCGGACACGCGACCCGCGTCGGCCTCGACCGTACGCATTCCGTCGCCGACACGCTCGTGAGCGATGCTCCAGGCGGCCTCCGGCGCGGCGTCGAGTGCCTTGGGCCCGGGGCGCGAGAGGAGCACCTTGTCCTCGACGGCACGCACGTCGCCGTACGCGCTCCCTTCCACGAGATCGTTCCAGGCGGTCCGTTCGGGCCCGTCGAGGTCGGGTGTCGCGGCGTCCGTGAGGGTGCGGCGCGTGTCCACGGCGCCCGTGAACAGTCGTAGCCGCTCGCCGTCGAGGGTCCCGGCCAGCCGGGCCCCGCCGAGCACGGCGTCCTCCTGGGCGAGGGCCTCCCCCGCCCGGGAGAATTCGAGGAGGACACGTGCGTCCGTGCGCATGGCCGTGCCGGAGATGCCGGTGAGCGCGCCTTCGACGCCGAACGCCGTCGCAATGGTTCTCGTGTACTCGCCGTACGCCTCCTCCCATCCGGTACGGCGCTCCCGTACACCGGTGCGCAGCGACTTCAGTCGCTCCGCGTCGGCGACGAATGCGGCGAGCCGCCCGGTGACTCCGTCGGGCAGGTCCGCGCCGTCGGCGACGGTGTTGTGGTCTCCCAGGCGGAGCTTCGCCACGGCGCGGTCGGTGAGTCGGGAGAGGTCCTCGAATTCGCCCGGCGACACGGCGGCGGGGTCGGTCGCGCAGCGGACGGCCTCGGCGCGTTCGGCCTGGAGCGCGGCGACGGCGGCGTCGACAGGGGCGCGGACCGTGGAGTCCACGCGCTGCGACTGCCGCAGCCGTGCGACGTCCTGCGCCGTGCTCACGGTGGCGTAGGCCCACAGAGCGAGCAAGGAGACGATGGGCACCATCAGCAGGCTGACGATCTTGGCCCGGACGGTTCGGGGCCGGATGCCCCACCGCCCCGCGCGCGTGGGCCCTTCGGGCGAAGGTCCGGCGAGGAGGTCACCGATGTCCCCCTCGTCCGCCGGTGGGCCCGCGTGCGCGCGACGGCCGCGCCGCGGGGGCGACGGCTGGGCGCCGGCTGTGGTGGTCCTGCGGGGTGTACGCATGGCCTCCTCGATCGGAGAGGGTCGGGGTGTGCCGTCCGGGCCGCGCGGCTGCGGTACCGGTGTCAGCGGGCGACGCCCTCGACCGGCCGCCGGGCCGTCGCGGACGCTTCGGCTCGGCCGGACATCGGGGACAGCGCGACGAAGGCCGCTGTCAGGAAGAGGTAGGAACCGAGGCCGACGGCGAGAGGGAAGATGAACTGCATCGCCGTGGCGCCCGACAGCGCGTCGCTCGACGGGCTGACGCGTACGTTCACGGCCATCATTCCGGTGTAGTGCATGCTGCTCACCGCACCGCCCATGACGAGGGAGGCGATGGCGACGGCCACGGGAGACCTGATGGAGAGCGCGGCCCACAGGGCGGCGGTCGCCGCGATCACGCCGATCACGACGGAGAGGGCGACGAGCGCCGGGTCGTAGCGCATCCGGCCGTGCAGCCTCAGCGCCGCCATCCCCAGATAGTGCATGCTCGCGATACCGAACCCGGCGGTGAGGCCGCCGAGGACGAGTGCGCGGCGCCGGTCACGGCCGTAGGCCACGGCGAAGAGGCCCGCGCCGACGACGGTCATCGCGATCAGCAGGCTGAAGATCGTCAGAGGCACGTTGTAGCGGATCTCCGTGCCGGTGACTCCGAAGCCCAGCATCGCCACGAAGTGCATCGTCCAGATGCCCGTACCGAGCGCGGAGGCCGCCGTGAGCAGCCAGTTGCGGCGCGACCGGCCGGTGGCGTCGAGTCCGCGGACCGTGCACCGCAGCCCCAGTGCGGACCCGGTGCAGGCCATTGCGTACGACAGTACGGGGGTCAGCCAGCCGAAGGCGGCGTGGTCCAGGTGTCCCATGGCCCCGGGACGCTAGTCCGCACTGGGGCGCACAACGGGGGCGCGTTTCGAAAGCTGCTGCAAAGTGGCGAAGCGGTGCGCCCGAGCGATCGCCTGGGGCTCGAACGTGTGCACCGCGCCGTCCTTCATGTCGGTGAGAGATCATGCGGCACATGAGCGACGACCACACACACGTCCAGGAGTTCTTCGGTGCGCGTGCCGCCGGCTGGGACAGCCGTTTCCCCGATGACGGTCCCGCCTACGCTGACGCGGTGGCGCGCATGCGGCTCCGCGCGGGTGACCGCGTGCTCGACGCGGGCTGCGGCACAGGGCGTGCCCTGCCCCCGCTGCGAGCTGCCGTCGGCGGCACCGGGGTGGTCGTCGGAGCCGATCTGACTCCGGCCATGCTGGAGGCCGCCGTCCGGGCCGGACGGGACCGGGAGGGGCGGCTGCTGCTGGCCGATGTCACCGCGCTGCCGCTGCGTGACGAGTCGCTGGACGCGGTGTTCGCGGCCGGGCTCGTCGCGCACCTGCCGAACCCGGCCGCGAATATCGTGGAGTTGGCCCGGGTGGTACGGCCCGGTGGCACACTCGCTCTGTTCCACCCCATCGGCCGGGCCGCGCTCGCGGCCCGGCAGGGACGTCGGATCACTCCGGACGACCTGCGCGCGGAGCACAACCTGAGTCCCCTGCTGGCCGGTTCGGGCTGGGACATGACCTCGTACGTGGACGAGGACGCCCGCTTCCTCGCGCTGGCCGTGCGCCGGGGATGACCGCCCGCCTTCGCCAGGGACGGCCTCGGCCCGTCGCCGGTGATGACCGTCCGCCTTCGCCGGGGGTGAGCGCCGGCCCGTCGCCGGGGTGAGCACCGGCGGATCCGGTGATCGACCGTCAGGCCGTGCCTGCGACGGCCGCCACGAACGCGTCGGGGTTGTCGAACATGATGTTGTGTCCGGCACCCTGCACGTTCACGACACGCACCCCTGCCGCTTCCAGGCCGTCGGCGTCCGGGAGTTCGCCACTGAGCTCGCCCTGAAGATACAGGCGCTCCACCGTCAGCTCCACGAGCATCTGACGCATCGTCGGAGTCGTGCCCCGGGCGAGTCCTGTCGCCGAGCGGTGCAGGGCGCGCGGATCGGCGAGGCGCATGGTCGCGGCCCACAGGTGGCCGACCTTCTCGAGCACGCGCGCGTGACCGCCGTTCTCGACGTAGTCGTCCTCCTCGTAGGAGGCGATGCCGCTGCTGCCCGCGGTGACCGGAGGCCGCGGATCGAGGTTGGCCTCCACGAGGACGAGCCGTGAGACGAGCTCGGGGCGGCGATGCGCGAGGACGACGGCCACCGAGCCGCCCATGCTGTGGGCGATGAGTTCGGCCCCGGTGACATGAGCGGCATCCAGGGCTGCCGCCAGAGCCGTGGCGTGGCCCTCCAAGGTGTAGCCGAAGCCGGTGGGCCGGTCGCTGATGCCGTGACCGGGCAGGTCGACGAACAGAGTGCGGCGGCCCGCCAGTTCGGGCCGGGCCGCGATGTGGGCGTTGTAGACCGTCGAGGCCGACCCCAGGCCGTGCACGTACACGCGCGCGGGGCCGTCGCCCGCCGCCTCCGTCCAGCGGATCATGCTCCCCCTGCCGTCGAACTCCGCCTGCCGCATAGCGCTCTCCCCCTGTCGCCGTTCCTTCGTTTTCCACAGCCCCAGGAGCATACATCGGTTCCGATGTATTGATGGAACGATGTACAGCGCCGATGCGACAGAATGAGGACATGCTGGAGTTGGCGATCCTCGGATTTCTGTACGACGCCCCGTTGCACGGCTATGAGCTGCGCAAGCGCATCACCGCGCTGACGGGGCACGTGAAGCCGGTTGCGGAGAGCACGCTGTACCCCGCGATCAAGCGGCTGGAGAACGCGCGGTTCCTGGAACGGGCCACGCAGCCCGGCTCCGTCGCCGCCCCTCGTCACGTCCTGACCCTCACCGAGGAGGGCGGACGCGAACTTCGCCGCAGGCTCGCGGAACCGGCGCGGCGGGACATCACCGACGAGAACCGCTGGTTCACGGTGCTCGCCTTCCTCCGACATCTGCCGGACCCCGAGGCACAGGCCTCCGTGCTGCGCCGCAGGCTGGCTTTCCTGGAGGAGCCCGCGAGCTTCTTCTACGACGGCGACCGGCCGCTTCGGGCCGAGGAGCTGGACGACCCCTTCCGGCGCGGCATCCTGACCATCGCGCGGGCGACCAGCCAGGCCGAGCTGGCCTGGCTGCGGACCACCCTCGGCTCACTCGACGCGGCGGGCCGCTGACACGAGCTCCGGTTTCACCGGGTCGCCCCTCTTCTGCCGCCGCAGCTCCATCTCTACGTTGGGTAGTGGCAACCGCACGATCAGCGATGACGCAGGGGATGGTGACCGGATGACCGGCATATTCGGCAGGCTCCGCTCGATCGGGCGCCGGACCGCGGCCGGGCGGCCCGAGAGGGGTGCGCGGGAGACGGCCGGCAAAGAGAGAAAGCGCACATACAACCTGTTCGAGGCGGCCGCGGTGTACGTGGCCGCATGCGCGGAGGACGACCAGGACCAGATCGACGAGGCAGCCGCCTGGGTGTCGCCCGAGGCCCTGTCGTTCGGGGTCAACGAGCTGGCCTGCCGGGCTGTTGTCGCCCTCGCCCGCGAACGCGACGAGTCGCCGCAGGCGGTCGCCCGCACCCTGCTCGGACTGCCCGCCGCCTGACCGGGCGGACCCGCGAGGGCGTTTCGCCCCTGTCCAGCCGGATAGCTGCAGCTCCGCACGGGTTTCGGGACCGTGACAAGCGCCTTCCCGTCGCTTAGGGTGCGCCGACAGATGGAGCGCTATCGGGAGGCTGGAATGGCCGGGACGGACGAAGACGCCGTCGCCACCGGGGACGACGACGCACTGTATGTGCTGACGGCGGTACTGCTGACGCCGGCGAAATTCCCCAGCGTGCTCGGTGACGACTACCCGGAGGCCTGCGCGACGCTCGACCTCGCGCCTCTCGCGGAGGGGTACGGCCTGGTCCTCGGCCAGGACGGGGAGGGCGCGCGCTGGACCGTCGTCATCGACGACGTCTCCCTGGTCGCCGTCGCCATCGCGTCCTGGGACTGCGGGATGGAACACGAGCTGTCGCCCGACGAGCGCACGGTCGTCGCCGCGCTGCCGGGCTGGCCGCTCGAGGTGGCGGTATCGGCCCCGGGGGTGCCGGCTCCGCACGATCCGTCGGCCGAGCTCTCGGAGCGGCCTCCGCTCAGCCCGCCGGACACCACCGAATGGGGACCTGCCCAGCGACGCCTCGGCGCCGACGAGATCGCGCTGCGGTGGGCCCAGTGGCGCGAGCAGATCAACGACAGCGAGTTCGCGCCGTCGGAGGGTGCCGACGGCGCCCCCGGCGACGCCGAGGACGCTCAGGAATCGCGAGACCCCCAGGGCGACGACGAGGATGAGGCCAAGGGCGGGAAGGGCGTGAACCGCGCCGGGATCCGCCGCGTTCTCGCCGAGGCCCGCTCGTACGTGGACACCCCGCCCCCGCTGGGACGTGTCCGCTCCTCCTTCGCCACCGGCGACGCCCGCACGCTCCGCGCCGACGGTCCCGGCTGGTCACTGGTCGCCAGGACCGACGACATCGCGTTCGTCCTGCTCGACGAGGAACCCGGCGAGGTTCTGCCCATCGGTCGCGGACCGGAGCTGCCCGGCCTCCTGGAGGCCCTGGACAAGATGGCGGTCCGCCCGAGCTGAGCGCGGTGTCCCGTGGAATCCCCGTGACACCGCTCGCGACCGGCCACCTCGCGCGTTCGTCACGTCAGCCCCTCCGCTCACCGTCCGCGGTGAGCGGAGGGACGCCCGACGGACGGATCACCGCCGGGCGGTCACTCCTCAGCGGCCGAGTTCCTTGCGGGTGACACGGCGCAGCCTGCGCCGCTGCGAGGGGTCCAGCGCCAGATACGCGGCCGCCGGAACTCCCAGCACGATCAGGAAGGCGGCCCACCAGGGCAGCCAGATCCACAGAATCAGGCCGACCGCCACACCTCCTGCGGCGATCTTCGCGTTCTTCGACATGTGTCGCCTCCTCCGCGGCTGCTGCCGCTCTCTGTCCTGAGAACGGGTCCCCGCGTCCCACGGTTCCGGACCGCGACCCTGATACGTCCCTGACCCGCGCCCCCTACTCAACCCTGAGACAGCCTTCGCGTCGACAGATGCGGACCCGATGACTGTCCGACGCGCGGTGTTCACCCTCACGTCGCAAACCGTTCGGCGCCAGGGCCAACTCTGGCCGCTGTCAACGAACTTGTGACTCAGGAGGCCTGATGTCCCCGCATGTCGCCGGCAAGCCGCGCATTCACCGATCCGTCGCCCTGGGCGTGCCGCTCGCCGTGCTGGCCGCCTTCGTGCTCGCCGGCACCGCGGACGCGAACTCCGGACCGGCGCAGCCGCGCGTGACGCGCACCGCGACCCTCGGGGACATCCCGCTCGGCTCGTTCAGCAACGCGCTGCTGCCCGGCACGGTGGACGACGACCGTGGTGTCGATCTCGGCGGCATCGGCAGCGACATCTACCCGACCGGGCGCAAGGGCGAGTTCTGGACGGTCACCGACCGGGGGCCCAACGGCCAGATCAAGGTCGACGGCACGAAGCGGCGGACGTTCCCGGTCCCGGGCTTCGACCCGGCGATCGTGAAGATCCGGGTGTCCGGCGACACCGTGAAGGTGATCGACTCGATTCCGATCACCACATCGTCCGGGAAGGCGGTCACCGGCCTGTCCAACCAGGCGGGGCGCGACGAGGCACCGTACTCCTACAACGCCCGGACCCCCCTCCCGTACAACGCGAACGGCCTGGACACCGAGGGCATCGTGCGGGCCGAGGACGGCACGTTCTGGCTCGTGGACGAGTACAGCCCGTCGCTGGTCCACGTCTCCGCGCGCGGGAGGGTCCTCACGCGCTACGTCCCCAAGGGCCTCGAGCTGACCGGCGCGGACTACCCGGTCGTCGAGGCGCTGCCCGCCGTCCTGCTGCACCGCAAGACCAACCGCGGTCTCGAAGGGCTGGCCCAGCTCCCCGGCGGTGATCTGGTGGTGGCGCTGCAGAGCCCCCTCTCACTGCCGGACGCGGACGCGGGCAACGCCTCGCGCACCACGCGGCTGCTGCGCTTCTCGCCCAGGAAGCGGGCCGTGACCGCCGAGTACGCGTACCGCTTCGACGCGGTGAACGTGGTCGACCCGAGCGAGGACGACACGTCCGAGCTGAAGATCTCCTCCCTGGTGGCCGTCGGCAGCGACCGGCTGCTCGTGGAGGAGCGCACGGACAAGGCGTCCCGCCTGCACTCGGTGCGGCTCACACGGAGCGCGAACATCCTCGGCGGACCGTACGACAGTGACACCACGTCGCCGTCGCTCGAGCAGCTGGACGACCCCGCCTCGGCCGGCGTTCCGGTGCTCTCGAAGCGCCTGGTCGTGGACCTGGGTACCGTTGCCGGGGTGCCCGGCAAGATCGAGGGCGTCGCGCGCCTGGACCACGACACCCTCGCCCTCATCAACGACAACGACTTCGGGATGACCGACGGAGCGGGTGCCTTCGACGCACAGGGGCGGCTCGTGGACAGCGGTGTCGAGACGACGGTCACCTACGTGCGACTGCCGCGCGGAATCTGATCCCGGAAATCCTTCGGCGCGGTACGCGTGCGTGGACGATGGACAACGGCCACGCACGCGTACCGCTCACTTCAGCGGCCCGGTGAGCTTGCGGGTGCCTTCGCCGACCTCCGCGGCCAGGCTGCACGCGACCTTGTCGATGCCGGTCGCGTAGCTCCCGGTGTCCGGGTACTGCACGAGTGTCTGGCTCACCGTGCCCGCCGCCTGGTTCGCCGCCTTTCGCTGCAGCGGAGCCTCGCACAGCGCGGACGCGGCCTTCTTGAGGGCCGACTCCGTCGTGTAGGTGCCGTTGAGCTCGGAGACGGTCACGACCTCGGCGTCGTGCGGCTGGGTGCACTTGCGCTTGGCGGCCTGTCCGGGCAGGGCGGCGTCCGTGTCGAAACAATCGCCCTTCCGGAGCAGGTAGTAGGGCACATCGTCGTCCGCGAGGGACGGGAAGAGGGATCGCAGGTCGCTGGGCACCAGCCCGGTGGGCAGGTCCGAGGGAAACGACGGCACGACAGTGGGCAGGCTCGAGGGGAGCGACGGAAATCCTGACGGGAGACTCAGCGAGGGGCTCGGCGACCGGCCGGTGCTCTCGGTGTTCCCGGCGGGGGACTTGTCGTCCTTGCCCCCTCCGCCCATGGCCGTCACCGCCACGGCGACGATGACGCCGACACCGACGATCACCGCGATGACGAGGAGCAGGCTGTTGCGACGCCGCCCTCCGCGGTGACCGCCGGGCCCGGACGGGGGTCCGGGCGGGGGTCCGGGCGGAGGTGGCGGGGGCCATCCACCGCCGCCGTACCCGGGAGGCAGGCTGCCTCCTCGTTCCGGCGAACCGTAGTCTCCGGAAGGAGGGCCATCGCCTCCCGGAGGTGGGCCGAAACCGTCCGGCGCAGGACCGTAACCACCGGACGGCGGAGGACCGTAACCACCCGATGGGGGCGGGCCGTAGCCGCCGGAGGCAGGAGGCCCGTAGCCGTCAGGGGAGGCCGGAGGGCCGTAGCCACCCGACGACGGTGGGCTGAAACCCTCCGATGACAGAGGCCCGTAGCTCCCCGAATGCGGGCTTTGGGCGTCGCCCCCAAGAGGGCGTGAGTCTCCCCGCGACCGCGGAGACTGAGACGGTTCGGGCGGCATGGCCATACCGCCAAGAGTCGCCTCGAACCCGGTCATCGCGCGACCCCCGTGCGGAAGTTGATACGGACTCATGCCATGGATCGCATGATTCCGGGAATTTCCGCACGAAGATCAGCCATCGAGGGGACGGACCCGCCGGAGGGCGGGTCCGTCCCCTCGGGAGCACTCCGGTCAGCCGCGCGCGCCCAGGAGGTGGTCCATCGCGAGCTGGTCGAGCTGCTCGAAGGCCATGCCACGCGCAGCCGCGGCCTCGACGTCGAAGTCCTCGAAGGCCGCACGGTCGGCGAGCAGACCCGCGAGGCCGTCCTCGGCGGTGGACTCCGCGAGCTCGTGCAGACGCGAGGCGCGCAGGGCCGCCTGGACCTCGGGGTCGGCCCGGAACGCGGCCGTGCGCTCGCGCAGGATCAGGTAGTTGCGCATGCAGCCCTCGGCCGAGGCCCAGACGCCGTCGAAGTCCTCGGTCCGCGGCGGCTTGAAGTCGAAGTGCTTCGGGCCCGCGTAACCGGCACTCTCCAGGAGGTCGACCAGCCAGAACGCGGACCGCAGGTCGCCCGCGCCGAACCGCAGGTCCTGGTCGTACTTGATGCCGGACTGGCCGTTGAGGTCGATGTGGAAGAGCTTGCCCGCCCACAGCGCCTGCGCGATGCCGTGCGTGAAGTTCAGTCCGGCCATCTGCTCGTGGCCGACCTCGGGGTTGACGCCGTACAGCTCCGGACGCTCGAGGCGCTCGATGAAGGCGAGGGCGTGGCCCACGGTGGGAAGCAGGATGTCGCCGCGGGGCTCGTTCGGCTTGGGCTCGATCGCGAACTTCAGGTCGTAGCCCTGCGAGGTCACGTACTCGCCGAGGAGGTCGAAGGCCTCCTTCATGCGGTCGAGGGCGACGCGTACGTCCTTGGCGGCGCCGGACTCGGCTCCCTCACGGCCGCCCCAGGCGACGTACGTCTCGGCGCCGAGCTCGACCGCCAGGTCGATGTTACGGACGGTCTTGCGCAGCGCGTAGCGGCGCACGTCACGGTCGTTCGCGGTGAACGCGCCGTCCTTGAAGACGGGGTGCGTGAACAGGTTGGTGGTCGCCATCGGCACCTTGAGGCCGGTGGCGTCCAGGGTCTGCCTGAACCGCTTGATGTGCGACTCGCGCTCACTGTCCGAGGACCCGAAGGGGATCAGGTCGTCGTCATGGAAGGTCACTCCGTAGGCGCCGAGCTCGGCCAGGCGCTGTACGGACTCGACCGGGTCCAGGGCGCGCCGGGTGGCGTCGCCGAACGGGTCCCTTCCCTGCCAGCCGACGGTCCACAAGCCGAAGGTGAACCTGTCCTCGGGGGTGGGCTGGTAGTTCATGCCGCGGCTCCTTGCTAGCTCCGACTATTTCGTCATGGCGGTTTACAAATTAGTATGCGGACGCATCTCTGGGAAGAGACGAAGTAGGAAACCTGGTCACATCGGTCCGGGGACGAACCGCGGGATCCAGGCCGTGGCGGTCCGGACACGCCTTTGACCAGCACAAATCCCGTGACCAGCACAGATCCCGCGGAGCCGCGGAAGAGGGAGAATCCGATGTCAGCAGCCGAGGGTCCGCTCGTCATCGGGGTGGACTCGTCCACCCAGTCCACCAAGGCGCTGGTCGTCGACGCGTCGACCGGACAGGTGGTGGCGAGCGGCCAGGCGCCGCACACCGTCTCCACCGGGGAGGGCCGCGAGAGCGACCCCCGTCAGTGGTGGGACGCGCTCTGTGAAGCGCTGCGCCAGTGCGGTGACGCGGCGCACGAGGCCGCCGCGGTGTCGATCGGCGGGCAGCAGCACGGGCTCGTGACGCTCGACGCCCACGGCGAGCCCGTGCGACCCGCACTGCTCTGGAACGACGTGCGCTCGGCGCCGCAGGCCCGTCGGCTGGTCGAGGCACTCGGCGGCCCGAAGGCCTGGGCCGAGCGGACCGGCAGCGTGCCGGGCGCCTCCTTCACGGCCACGAAGTGGGCCTGGCTGGCCGAGCACGAGCCCGAGGCCGTCCGGGCGACGGCGGCGGTCCGGCTGCCCCACGACTACCTCACCGAGCGGCTCACCGGGCAGGGCACGACCGACCGCGGCGACGCCTCGGGCACCGGGTGGTGGAGCTCCGGGAGCGAGGCGTACGACGAGGAGGTCCTCGCGCACATCGGACTCGACCCCGCCCTGCTCCCCCGCGTCGCCCGGCCGGGCGAGGTGGCCGGGACCGTGCACGCCAGGGGTGAGCTGCCGTTCTCCAGGGGCACCCTGGTCGCGGCCGGGACCGGTGACAACGCTGCGGCCGCGCTCGGCCTCGGGCTGCGCCCCGGCACGCCGGTGGTCAGCCTCGGCACCTCGGGGACCGTGTACGCCGTCTCGACGCACCGCCCGGCCGACCCGACCGGCACGGTGGCGGGGTTCGCCGACGCGCGGGGCGACTGGCTCCCGCTGGCCTGCACACTGAACTGCACGCTGGCCGTAGACCGGTTCGCCGCGCTGCTCGGACTCGACCGGGAGGCGGTCGAGCCCGGATCCTCGGTGACGTTCCTCCCGTATCTGGACGGCGAGCGCACACCGAACCTGCCGCACGCTTCGGGACTGCTGCACGGACTCAGGCACGACACGTCGGGCGGACAGCTCCTCCAGGCCGCGTACGACGGCGCCGTGCACGCGCTGCTGGGCGCCCTCGACCTGGTACTGGACGCGGACGCCGACCGTTCGGCGCCGTTGCTCCTGATCGGCGGCGGGGCCCGGGGCAAGGCCTGGCAGCAGACCGTACGCCGCCTCTCGGGTCGGCCCGTGCAGGTGCCCGAGGCCAGGGAACTGGTCGCGCTCGGCGCCGCCGCTCAGGCGGCCGGCCTGCTGACGGGCGAGGACCCGGCGGCGGTGGCGCGGCGCTGGGACACCGCCCGCGGGCCGGTGTTCGAGGCCATCGAGCGGGACGAGGAGACGCTCGCGCGGATCACCGGGGTACTCTCCGACGCGGCCCCGCTGCTCGAACGGGAGCCGACCAGGAACTGACCAGGATCAGGCGTGCCGCCCCGGCGTGACCGGCTCCCGGCCTGGCATCCCTCCCGCGTGAGCGGTGCCGGCCGGGACCGCCCGGTCGCCCCGGACGACGCGGGACCGCCGGACGACACGGGCCTGCCGGACGGGGACCCGCACCGAGACAGGCCGCCGGGACGGCCGGACGAGGACTGACGGAAGCATGACCGCACCGCTGCACGAGGCCCATCCGACCGGTCCCGGCCGGCGACTGCCCGACACCCAGCAGGGCATGCGCCGCCGCAACCTCGCCCGGGTGATGCACACCGTCGGCGACGAGGGACCGTTGTCGCGTGCCGCCGTCGCCTCACACATCGGTCTGACCCGGGCGGCCGTCTCCACCCTGGTGGACGAACTGATCCGCACGGGGCTGCTCGAAGAACTGGGGCCCGAGCGTCCCGGCACAGTGGGACGTCCGGGCTCGGCGCTCGCGGTCAGCGGACACGGCCCCGCCGGGATCGGCGCGGAGGTGGGCGTCGACCATCTCGCGGTGTGCGCGGTCGATCTCCGCGGCGCCGTGCGGGCCCGTGCCGTGCGGCACGGCACGAACCGCGGCCGGGCGGCCGGGCCTGTGATCCAGGAACTGACGGCGCTGATACGTCAGGTCGTCGCCGAAGCCGACCGGGAAGGGCTGTGGCCCGCCGGCCTCGCCGTCGCCGTCCCCGGACTCGTGGCCCGTGACGCCCGGACCGTGGTCCGGGCGCCGAACCTCGACTGGCACGACACGGACCTCGGTGCGCTGCTGCCCGCCGAGTGGCCCTTGGCCGTGGGCAACGAGGCGAACTTCGGCGCGCTCGCGGAGCTCTGGCTCGGCGAGGCGACCCCGCGTGACTTCCTGCACGTGTCCGCGGAGATCGGCATCGGTGCCGCGGTGCTCGTGGACGGGCAGCTCCTGCGCGGGACCCGTGGTTTCGCGGGCGAATTGGGGCACGTACCGGTGCGCCCGGAGGGGCCGGAGTGCCCGTGCGGCGGACGCGGATGTCTCGAACAGTACGCGGGCGAGGAGGCCGTCCTGCGGGCCGCCGGTCTCGAACCGGGCGAGGACCGGGTCGGTCTGCTGTCCCGGCGTGCCGCCGACGGTGATCCGGACGTACGCCGTGCCCTGCGCGACGCCGGCACCGCGCTCGGCATCGCCCTGACCGGCGCGGTCAACCTGCTGGACCCGGAGACGGTGGTGCTGGGCGGGGCCCTCGCCGGGCTGGCGCCCTGGCTGCTCCCCTCGCTGGAGGACGAGTTGGCGCGGCGGACGGCGGGTCCCGCCTGTCCCGTGTCCGTTTCCCGTCTGGGGTCCGAGGGGCCACTGCTCGGTGCGGCGCATTCCGTGGTGCGTGCGGTGCTGGACGACCCGGCGGCGGTGGCGGGCCGATCGTAGGCGGAACACCACCGGATCGTTGGACGGGACACCGGCTTGTCGTCAGCGGATCCCCTGCGTCGGTCGTCGGGGCCGGTCGTCGGGGCCGGTCGTCGGGGCCGGCAGCCGGATGAGCACGGGCGCCGGCCGAGGGTCTCCCCCCTTACGGGTGATCGTGTTGTTCACATTCAACGGGTCGTCCACGGACTCGCGCCTGGCTCTTCCTGCCCAACCGGCAAGCGCCGTACCGTAATTCACGCGAGGCGCAGCCGTCATGCCGAGGGCTGTGTTCCGGTCGGATCGGGGGATTCTGATGTCGGAGGAGGCGGTTCCGGGTCTGCGGCGTGAGGCGATCGGCCTGCGCGAGGTCCTGTTCCAGAGCATCACCGCGATGGCGCTGGCTGCGGCGGTCGCCGCGTCCATCCCGTCGGGAGCCGCGTTCGCGGGCGGCAGTCTGCCGCTGTCCGTGCTGATCGCCCTGGTGGCCTGTCTGTTCACCGCGTCGTGCGTGGCCGAGCTGGCGCGCGAGATGCCCGCCGCGGGATCGGTGGCCACCTACACCGCGCAAGGGCTGCACCCGTCCGTCGGATTCCTCGTCGGCTGGGGCTATGTTTTCGTCGAAGCCCTGGTGCCGCCCCTGCTCCTGCTCCAGCTCGGGTTCACCACGGCCGGCACGCTGCACCAGGAATGGTCCTCGTACCCGGGCGACCTCTGGTGGCCCTGGTCGCTCACGGGTGCGGCGGTCATCGCCGCGGCCGGCTACCTGGGAGTACGCGCCTCGGCCCGCTTCGGAACCGTCCTCGGCGTCTTCGAGGTGCTGGTCTTCCTCGTCTTCGCGGTGTGGCTGATCGCCAAGGCCGGCGGCGACAACACGCTGTCGGTGTTCGGGACGTCCCACACGGCCAAGGGCTACGACGGGATCAGCGGCGTGTTCGCGGGATCGGTGTACACGGTGCTCGCCTTCGCCGGGTTCGAGGCGGCGGCCCCGCTGGCCGAGGAGACCAAGGACCCGCGCCGCACGATGCACCGGGCCGTCCTCGGCGCGGCGCTCTCCATCGGTCTCGTCTACGTCCTGACGACGTACGCCATGTCGGTGTACTTCGGCCCCGACCGGTTCTCGGGGTTCGGGGCCTCCGGCGCCGGCTCGTGGGAAGGGGTGGCTCGCGCTTCGTTCGGGCTGTTCTGGGTGCTCGTGTTCCTCGCGGTGGTCAACTCGACGATCGCCAACGCCAACGCGTGCGCCACCGTCTCCACGCGGACGGCCTTCGCGCTGGCTCGGATCCGGGTCTTTCCCGCGCTCTTCGCACGCGTGCATCCCGGACACCGCTCCCCCGTGGCCGGCGTGGCCGTGCAGTGCGCCGTGAGCGTCGCGGTCATGCTCGGTCTGGGCCTCGCGTACGACCCGGTGACCGCGTTCCTGCTCCTCGCGACCGTGATCGTCACCGTGGTGATCGGCGTGTACATCGTGGTCAACCTCGCCTGCGCGGGCTACTTCCTGCGCCGCAGACGAGAGTTGCTCAAACCGGTGCGGCACCTGGTGTTCCCGGTGCTCGGCATCATCGCCTTCGTTCCCGCCCTGCTCACGGCCGCAGGTCTGCCCGTCTTCGACTTCGTGACCGAACTGACCCCACCCGTGTCGTACGCCGGACCGGTCGTGGGTGCCTGGATGTCGGCCGGTGTCGTGATATTGATCTTCCTGCTGCGCCGCCACCCCGGGCGCATAGCCGAGACCGCCCGTGTCCACCTCGACGAGACCTCGACCACCGCCCCCTCGCAGAGCGGAGTTGTGCAGTCATGAGCGACCCCCGGATCCTGACCGTGCGCCCCACCCCGGACGAGTTCGCCTGGACGTTCGGCGGAGCACCCCCTGTGGCACGCATCGCGCCGGGCACGGTGCTCGATCTCTACACCGAGGACTGCTTCGCCGGACGGGTTCGCTCCGAGAAGGACCTGGTCTCCGAGGTGTGCGAGTTCCCGTTCCTCAATCCGCAGACCGGTCCCTTCCATGTCGAGGGAGCGGAGCCGGGTGACACGGTCGCGGTCCACTTCGTGTCGATCGAGCCGGCCCGTGACTGGGCGGCGTCGACGACCGTCCCCCTCTTCGGCGCCCTGACCTCCACACACACCACCGCGTCGCTTCAGCCACCGCTGCCGGAGACCGTGTGGATCTGGCAGCTCGACCGGGAGCGGCGGACCGCGCTGTTCAGCGCGCGGGACAGCGACATCCAGGTCGAACTGCCGATGGATCCCATGCACGGCACCGTGGGTGTGGCGCCCGCGAACCTGGAGGTGCGCTCCGCCCTGGTGCCCGACGCGCACGGCGGGAACATGGACACGCCGGAGATGCGCGCCGGAGTGACCTGCTACCTCGGGGTGAACGTCGAGGGCGCCCTGCTCAGCCTCGGCGACGGGCACGCCCGGCAGGGTGAGGGCGAGACCTGTGGAGTCGCGGTCGAATGCGCGATGAACACGATGGTGATCGTCGAGCTCCTCAAGGGAGTCGCCACCCCGTGGCCGCGTATCGAGTCCGACACCCACATCATCTCGACGGGCTCGGCACGCCCGTTGGAGGACGCCTTCCGGATATCGCAGCTCGACCTCGTGCAGTGGCTGATGCGCGACTACGGGTTCAGCGAGCTGGACGCCTACCAGTTCGCGACGCAGACGGTCGAGTCTCCCGTCGCGAACGTGTGCGACACCAACTACACGTGCGTCGCCAAGCTGCGCAAGGAATGGCTGCCCGCGCGGGAGACCCATCGCGGAATGCACGCCCGACTGCGGGAGACGGCCGCGGCGCTCCGGCCCTGATGCGCGCGCTCCACGCGCGACAGACGGCGCGCCGGCACGCCACCGCTTCCGGCACCCGCGTCGACCTGCCGGCTCCGGGCCGCGGAATCACGGCCCCCACCCCCCACCGACGAAAGGCCAACTCTCCATGGAACGAGCACGGCCGTTCCCCAGCCGGCGGCGGCTGCTCAAGGGCGCGGCCCTCGCGGCCCTCCCCTACGCGTTGCTCCCCGACGTCAAGGCGACGGCGCAGCCGGCGGCGGCCGTCGACTATCCGGACGCCGAGTGGAATCCGGCCATCAGCTCCAACTACACGGCTTCCGACCGCCCCTACAGCTATGACCTCGACTATGTGATCATCCACGTCACCCAGGCCACCTATGCCACGACCCTGTCCATTTTCCAGAATCCGCAGAAGAAGGTGTCCGCGCACTACCTCGTGCGCTCGGCCGACGGCCATGTCGCCCAGTGCGTGAGAGAGCGCGACGTCGCCTGGCACGCGGGCAACTGGGACTACAACACCAGAAGCATCGGTATCGAGCACGAGGGCTGGGTGGACCGGCCCGCCTACTTCACCGACGCGCTCTACGAGGAGTCCGCCAAGCTCACCGCCACGATCTGCGACCAGTACGGGATCCCCAAGGATCGCGCCCACATCCTCGGTCACTACGAGGTGCCGGGCACCGATCACACGGATCCCGGGCCGAACTGGGACTGGGTGCGCTACATCCGGCTCGTCAACTTCGCCTGACCAGGAGCGGCCTCGCGGCGGACCGCGCGGGACCGAGGGGGCACGCCGCGCGACACCGAGCGGAAGGAGAGCGTCACACGGGTTGTCCAAGCCCGCACCGGGAGTGACGATGGGACCCAGTCGCATCGCCTTCCTGGAGGCCGAGTTGACCGATCCTTGGGTGGCCCTGGAACCGGGCACCGATCCCGCCGAGCGGGTTCGGCTGATGCGCCGTGCGTACGAGTCGTTCACCGAGGCGGGCACGGTGCCGAGGCCGGTGCGTGCCGTGGTCGCCGAGTCGTGGCGGCGTTCGGCGCGGGCGGGTGTCGCTCCGGAGGGCACCGCGAGGGTGGAACTCACGGACGGGGAGCTCGGCTCCTACCGGGCGGAGCATCCGCTCGCGCGGGTGATGCCGCTGTTCCGGGAGCTCATGGGGACGTTCGCGGCCGACGGGGAGCATCTGCTCGCGGTGTGCGACGCGCAGGGCCGGCTGCTGTGGGTCGAGGGGCATCCGGGGACGCGGCGACAGGCCGGGCGGATGAACTTCGTGCCGGGCGCGCGGTGGTCGGAGGCCGCGGTCGGGACGAACGCGCCGGGTACGGCGGTCGCCGTCGACCGTCCGGTGCAGGTGTTCGCGGCCGAGCACTTCATCCGGCGTGTGCAGCCCTGGACCTGTGCGGCTGCACCCGTGCACGATCCGCGCACCGGGCGAGTGCTCGGCGCGGTGGACATCACCGGCGGGGACGGACTCGCGCATCCGCACAGCCTCGGCTTCGTACAGGCGGTGGCGCGGGCCGCCGAGACTCATCTGGCCCTGCTCGCACCGCCGCGGGCCCTGGCCGACTCCCTCGAGCTGACCGCCCTGGGGCGCGACGAGGCCCAACTGGTCACGGACGGAAGGAAGATCAGGCTCAGCCGCAGACACAGCGAGATCCTCGTGCTGCTGGCCCGGCATCCGGAGGGGCTGACCGGCGACGAGTTGCAGTGCGCCCTGTATGAGGACGAGTCGGTGACACCGGTGACCCTGCGGGCCGAGCTGGCGCGGCTGCGCAGGATCCTCGGTGCCGGGCTGCTGGGTTCGCGCCCCTACCGGCTCACCCGGCCGGTCGAGTCCGATGTGGCGGTGGTGGAGCGACGGCTCGGCAGCGGCGCGGTGACGGCGGCCGCCGCGGTCTACGCCGGGCCCCTGCTGCCGGGTTCGACGGCACCCGCGGTGACGCGGTTGCGGCGACGGCTCGCGGACGGGCTGCGTACGGCGATCATCGCCCGGCGGGACCCCGACCTGCTGGCCGACTGGGTCCGTGCACCCTGGGGCGAGGACGATCTCGACGTCTGGCGGGCGCTGTCGGCGTTGCGCCCGGCGGCGGCTGTCCACGCGCGCGTGGCGGAGCTGGAGTCCGAGCAGGCGGCACCGGCCGGTTGGGCACGCTCCGCGCGCGACGGCCGGATGCGACCGCGGTCGCACTGACGGGGCGGGCGGCCCGCCCGTGTGGCGGAACGGCACGAGGCGGGCGGCGGACCCATGTCCCGGTCTCGGACCCAGCCCAGGTCAAGGTCTCGGCCGCGGCCCCGGCTCCCGGCTCCCCGGCTCCCCGGCTCCCCGGCTCCCCGGCTCCCCGGCTCCCCGGCCCGCGCAACGTCGTTGCAACGTCCGGGTTTCTAGCCTCGCGGCGAGAGCTGCCCAACGGCGGGCAGCGCTTCTCCGGGAGGCAACCAGCATGACCCGTTACGCGGCGCCCGGCACCGAGGGCGCGATCGTCTCCTACCAGGCGCGTTACGACCACTTCATCGGCGGGGAGTACGTGGCGCCGGCTCGCGGACAGTACTTCGAGAACTCGAGCCCGTTGAACGGGCAGCCGTTCACCGAGGTCGCGCGAGGCACCGCCGAGGACGTGGAGCGCGCGCTGGACGCGGCCCACGCGGCGGCGCCCGCGTGGGGGCGCACCTCCGTGACCGCGCGAGCCGACATCCTGCTCAAGATCGCCGACCGGATGGAGGCGAACCTGGAGAAGCTGGCGGTCGCGGAGACCTGGGAGAACGGCAAGCCGGTCCGCGAGACGCTGGCGGCCGACATCCCGCTCGCGATCGACCACTTCCGCTATTTCGCGGGAGCGATCCGTGCTCAGGAAGGCGCGCTCAGCGAGGTCGACGACGACACCGTCGCGTACCACTTCCACGAGCCGCTGGGCGTGGTCGCGCAGATCATCCCGTGGAACTTCCCCATTCTGATGGCGGTGTGGAAGCTCGCTCCCGCATTGGCGGCGGGCAACGCGGTCGTCATCAAGCCCGCCGAGCAGACTCCGGCGTCCATCCACTACCTGATGAGCCTGATCGCGGACCTGATCCCGCCGGGCGTGGTGAACATCGTCAACGGTTTCGGCGTGGAGGCGGGCAAGCCGCTGGCGTCGAGCGCGCGGGTGGCGAAGGTCGCGTTCACGGGTGAGACCACCACGGGGCGGCTGATCATGCAGTACGCCTCGGAGAACATCAAGCCGGTGACGCTGGAGCTGGGCGGCAAGTCGCCGAACATCTTCTTCGACGACGTGTGGGCGCAGAACGACGACTTCCGCGACAAGGCGCTCGAAGGCTTCACGATGTTCGCGCTCAACCAGGGCGAGGTGTGCACGTGCCCCTCGCGCGCTCTCGTCCAGCGTGGCCACTACCGCGAGTTCATGGAGGCGGCGGTCGCCCGCACCGAGCTCATCAAGCCCGGCAACCCGCTCGACACGGACACGATGATCGGCGCGCAGGCGTCCAACGACCAGTTGGAGAAGATCCTCTCCTACCTGGACATCGGCCGGCAGGAGGGCGCCAAGGTACTCACCGGCGGTGAACGCATCGAACACGACGGTGAGTTGAAGGGCGGCTACTACGTCCAGCCGACGATCTTCGAGGGCGACAACCGGATGCGGATCTTCCAGGAGGAGATCTTCGGCCCGGTCGTCTCGGTGACGTCGTTCGACGATTTCGACGACGCCATCAAGATCGCGAACGACACGCTGTACGGGCTCGGTGCCGGCGTGTGGACACGGGACATCAACACCGCCTACCGGGCGGGCCGTTCCATCCAGGCCGGCCGCGTCTGGACGAACTGCTACCACGCGTATCCGGCACATGCCGCTTTCGGCGGATACAAGCAGTCCGGCATCGGACGCGAGAACCACAAGATGATGCTGGAGCACTACCAGCAGACGAAGAATCTTCTGGTGTCCTACTCGCCGAAGAAGCTCGGCTTCTTCTAGAGCTGCAAGTCGGTTGCCTGGAGGCTTCGTCGGCCTCCGGGCAACCCGACATGGGAGCCGCTCTCCGTGACCAACCCGATGCCTCGCGCCGCTGTCCGAGCTCCAAGTGAATCCGTCCCGGCCCAGTCACGGACCGAACGGCGTCCCTGTGGGACCACGTCCGACGGGCGGGTCCGGCACAGCCGCAGGTCTACCGAGTGAGCTTCCCCATTCGCTATCGACACCTCACGGCACCCGCTGAGGTGAACCGCTCCGAGTTTGACCTAGGTATTGACTGCTCGGCCGACTGACCGGTGCAGGGTCAACCCCCCTGCCACGCCCGACCAAATGCAGGTGATACGCATACCCGGATCGGATCGCCCGCTGTTCGCCGTCGGCTTGTGCACATGTAACACGTGGTATCGGGGGACAGGCGTCATGGGGGACCCGGGCAAGGATTCTGAGTCGATGGCAAACACGAGCGGCACGGCGAGGCGAAGTTGATGGGACCAGACGCCTGGCCGGCTCCTTCTCCAACAGGGCGAACCGCTCGTCCGACAGCTTCGGCATTTCGCCCAGCCGGGTCAGCGCCGCACCCATCCCCGTTCGAAGGCGTGCCAGCCGAGTTGCATCCGGGTGGTAACCCCTGCGACCTCCGTCAGGCGCTGCAGCCGCCGCTGGACTGTGCGGAGCCCCAGTCCCAGCCGGACCGCTACCGCACGGTCGGTCAGCCCGGTGAGCATCAGGGACAGCAGGAGCAGGTCGGTCTCGTCCGGGCCCTCGGTCCGCGGCTCCGCCTCCACTTCGCCTGATGCCGACAAAAGCAGTGGGCGGGCCGAGTTCCAGACCGCTTCGAACAGCGTGAGCAGCGCCTCCACAATGCCCGGCGCCCGCACCACCACGGACGTCGGCTCCGCACCGGCCGGTCCGGCGTCCCGGGGCAGCAGCGGCATCAATGCCGTGGAACGGTCGGCCACAACCAACTTGCACGGCACCCGCTCGACGACCCGCACCAGCTGGGTGCGCCCCAGCGCCGCGGAGAGCGCCGCCGTCGTCGACGGTCGGTCGAGCGCAGCCTGTTCCATGACCACCTGGTACCGGACCCCTCGGCCCGTGGCGTGCTCCTCCGCCTCGTGCTCGTCCTCGCGTATGACCGCAGGCTCGGCCGTGACGAGGGCGTGCAGCTCGCGCTTGGCCCCGTACTGCATCTGTTCGAACCGGTGCCGAATCGCCTCGGCCCCGGTCACCACCTCCAGCAGGCCCGCCCGTTCCTGTCCGGCCGCGCCCCGAGCGTATTCCTCGCCGAGCGCGGCCACCGCGGACTCCGCCTGCTCCAGGGCGTGACGTCCCGCGGCAAGCGCGGGGCCGAAGGCCAGTTGTGGCGGGGCCACCACATAGGCGCCGACCCGTCCGGTGTCACGTGACACCATGCCGCCGTTGTCCAGACTGCCGAGCAGTCCGTCGGCCTCCCGCACGTCCACGCCCAGGTGCCGGGCCACCTCGGGACCCGTCGCGCTACCGAGTCGTACCAGTACCCGGTACACCCGCTCCTCGTCCAGCGACAGACCGATGGATCGCAGCATGCCCTCTTGTCTCCTTCCCTCCTGCTCCCGCGCACACCGCGGCCCCGAGGGCCAGTGTCGCGCAGCGCCCCGAGGCAGCCACGGGCACCCCTGGCCCGGGAGCACATCCACCGTTGGATCGAAGCAGCCTCAGGACGCGGCTCGGCCAGGGGGATCGGACGCGATGGCCGAGGTGCGTCGGAACAGCAGAAACGCGGAGTCGTCGTCGGGATCCGTCACGACGACCGCGCGCATTGCCGTAGGTGGCTCGGATGTCCTGCCGCAGGTCCGGTTGCGCCGGGCCTGCGGCAGGGCGGGAACGGTCGGGGCGGCGCATCGCGGCACGTCGGGCGCGGTTGTCGGCAGTGGCTCCCCCACCGTCCGGCCCGCCACCGGTCCGCGAAGACGGCCGGGCGGGCCGTGTACCGCCCCGGCGTCGGTCTTCGTTTCGATCCCGACCTGGGCGAACTCCGCGCGGAGGCTCGGGAGCAGGGTCTCAGCGCACCTCGTACGCGCGGACCACCGTCTGGGTGACCCTCGCCCCGTCCTTGTCGGCCAGAGTGACCCTCAGGTGCACGAAGCTGCCCGCGGGTGCGTCCGCCGGGAGCGTCGCCTGCCAGGTGCCCTGCGTGCGCACGAGTCGGGCCGTGTGCCAGCCGGAGACCGTCTCGACGGTGCTCTGGTCGCCGTACGCGTACTCCAGCGTCGCACCGTCCAGGGTGACGGGGCCGTCGGTACCGTCGGCGACGGCCCCGAGCCGGATGGTGGTCGTCCCCCCGGCGGGCCTGGTGTTGCGCAGGTCGCTGGGCACGTCGACCACCGGGACGAGCAGGCGCTGGGCGCCCTGGTCCGCGGCGGCCGAGGAGAACGTCCACTCCGTGCCGTAGGCCAGGCCCGTGCGATCGGCGGCCGTCGCGGTGCGCCGCCAGGTCTGACGGAACGTGACCTCCGCCTTCTCCTGCGGCAGCGTGAACATGCCCGAGGTGGACGCCACCGGCTCACCGTTCACGAGGAGCTGACGGGTGGTGTAGTCCCGCTGCCCGATCGTCGAGTCGTGCCCGCCCGCGTCACCGAAGGGTGCGACGACGTACGAGAGCCGGTTGCTGCTGCGGGTCATCAGCGGCCGGTCGAAGGTGTTGCGGACCGGGCCGTAGGGCGACTTGTACCAGGTGGCCGCCGCGCGGCCCTTCTCGACCGTGTGCGGACCGTCGTAGGCGGTGCCGCTGTACGGGCCGAGGTCACGGCGCATCAGCGTCGTCCAGGTCAGACCCTCCGAGCCGGTCGGCGTGAAGAACTCGGTGCGGGCCTGCGGCGCGCGCAGGGGCAGCGTGGTACCGCCGGCCCAGACCGAACTCACGCCGGGCAGCCCCACCTGGACGTCCGACCAGTAGGTCGTGTCGGCTGAGTTCTGCACGTGGTACCGAGCGTCCCGAACGGTGAGGGCCGAGTCGTGGACCCGCCGGCCGCCCGGGTGGATCGAGCCGCGCGATACGTACGCGAGGTTGTAGAGGTACGGGCTCTTCGCCGTGGCGGTACCGGACCAGCGCACGGTGGCCTTGCCCTGCTCGGCCAGCGTCTTGAGTGCCAGCGAGTCGGCCCAGGTGATGGACGCCTGCGGCACGCCGTCGGCACCGCTGAACTGGAACCGGCCCTCGGTGTCGGGGACCGCCGACAACACGCCGACGGCACCGGCCTCGGCCGCGGCCGTCGCCCACTGGTACCCGTTGCCTCCGCCGGTGCCCGCGTCGACCAGGGCGATCTTGCCCGCCAGGTCGTGGGCGGCGAAGTTCTCGTCGGTGCCCTTGCCCACGGGGACGACCTCGGCGGAGCCCTTGCCGTCGAACTCGGTGCCCTTCTGGAGCGGCAGCGAGTCGAGGACCCGGCCGTCAGGAGTACTCAGCTCGGCGAGCGGGGCGACCTGCCGCGCCGACGCGAGGAAGGTGAGCCGGCCGTCGCCGGAGACCCGCTGCGCGTACACCCCCTTCGCGTAGGACGGTACTGCCGTGACGTAGCCCGCCTTCAGGTTCCCGGTGTCGTCGAGACCGAAGGTCGTGCCGAGCGCGAATCCCGCAGGTCGGCTGGGCCGGTCGGTGTCCCAGGTGACCGGCCGGGCGTCCCGCGCGTCGAGGGTGACGACGGCGTCGCCGGTCACCTTCACCTCGGCGTCGTACATCTGGGAGACGGAGTCGACACTGCCGACGTTGTCCGCCGCGTCACGCGTCATGATCACGCCACCGAGGGCGTACGTGCCCAGGGGCACCCGCACCGTGGTGCTGCCCGCGTCCGGGTAGCCGAGGGTGTACCGCTTCGCGGTGTCCCGGTGGTCGTCGAACAGCTGGAACGTCGACGGGGAGGCCGCCGGGTCGCCGTGCCGGTCCAGGCCCTTGACCGTGAGGTCGGCGGACGGCTCCTCCATGTGCACCCCGAACGGGACGGTGACACGGGTGCCGTGGGCGCCGACGCCGACGAGGCGCCCGGTGACGGTGCCGTAGTCACCGGCGTCGAGCCGGGCGGACGGATCGATCCGGACCGGGACGTCGGCGGTGCCGTTCGCGGGAACGGTGACGCTGCGCTCGGCCGGTGCCGCGAAGCCGGACAGCCGGGAGCCGTCGTCGCCGCGCACGTCCTGCGTGGTCAGGGCGAGGGTGACGGGCTTGTCCGTGATGTTCGTCAGGGTGACCGGCTTCTCGACGGGGTCGAGTCCGGCCTGCGGGTACGCGAAGTCGCCCAGCAGCGACGCGGGTCCGGCGAGCACCGGCTGGGTGATCGCACGTGCGACGTCGAGCGGACCCGATCCCTGGTCCAGGACGGGCGCGTCGGTGCTCGCCGCGGAGGCGGTCAGCAGCGCCTTGAGCCGGGCCGGGGTGAGCTCGGGGTGCCGCTGGAGGAGCAGCGCGGCACCGCCCGCGACGTGTGGGGTGGCCATCGAGGTGCCGGACATCTCCTGGTAGGCCTGATCACCGCGGCCGCCCGCCTTCGCGGCGACGACGTCGATACCCTGGGAGGCGATGTCGGGCTTGGCGCTCATGCCGTCCGCGGAAGGGCCGCGGCTGGAGAACGACGCCGTACGGTCGTGCCGGTCGATGGCGCCGACCGTCAGCGCCTTCGGTGCGCAGCCGGGTGTGGAGACCGTGCCGCGGAGCGAGGCGTTGCCCGCGGCGATGACGAACAGGGCCTGGTCGCCGAGCCGTTGGACGGCCTCGACGTCCGGACCGGTGCAGCTCGTGGCGCCGTCCGCGCCCAGGGACATGGAGACGACCCCGGCGCCCTGCGCGACGGCCCACTCCATGCCGTCGACGATGCCGCTGAGGGAACCCGAGCCGTCGTCGCCCAGCACCTTGCCGATGAGGAGATCGGCTCCGGGAGCCATGCCGGCGTAGCGGCCCTTCGAGGCGGCTCCGGTGCCGCCGACGGTCGAGGCGGTGTGCGTGCCGTGGCCGGTGCGGTCCACGCCGTCCTGACCGCTGACGAACACCTTGGTCCCGGCGATGCGTCCGGCCAGGTCGGGGTGGTCCGCGTCGACTCCGGTGTCCAGCACGGCGACCTTGACCCCGGAGCCGTCGAGCCCGGCGCGGTGCGCGGTGGTGGCGCCGGTGAGCGGGACGGTCGGGCTGCCGAGGTCCGGGACGGCCGTGCCGTGCACCTTGGCGTCCAGCCAGATCTCGCGTATGCCGCCAACTGCCCTGGACCGTCCGTCCTGCGGGGCGAGGTCCTTCCAGGCGTCGGCGGCGGACGACTTGGTGACGGCCAGACCTGCGCCGCCGATCGAGTCGAGGTTCGCGGTGGTCCTGGTGCCGGGGGCGGCCGCGCGGGGTGTGCGCCCGCCCTCGTACGCGACGACGACGGGGACGGCGTCGGTGTGCGCGTCGTCGTACCCGTCGGCGACCAGCTTGCCTATGTCGAACAGCGCGGCGTCGACCGTGCCCGCGTCGACGAGCTTCTCGGTGCCCTGCGGGAACACGTAGGTGTGCGTGCCGTCCTGCCAGACGGCGGCAGGGTGGTCGGTGCCGTCGGCGGCGCGTGGGGCCGCCGACAGGACCCGGCCGTCGATGTCGACGCGCGCGTCGACCACGTCGCCGGTGATCAGCGTGACGGTGACGGGCCGTCCGGCGGCCGCGTGGTCCGCGGCGACGAGGACGGCACCGTTCCCGGAGTCATCGGCGACCGCCGCGGGAAGGCCGACGCCCAGCAGGGCAACCGCCGCTATTCCAGAGGCGGCTCGGCGCCATGGCCTGCTGTGTCTCACAGGTGCACTCCAGGGAAAGAGAGGATCCGGTGAGCGACAGCCTTGCCAACTCCCTTGCCATGCGCAGCTGATGGAGGTGGCGAGAAGTGCCATGGCGTCAAGTCGCCAGCCTCTTGCCGCTCGGGGCCACACGTCGATGGCCCGGGACGCCGAGAGCCACCCGTACGACCTGGCCGCGATGGTCGACTGCACCCACTTGAGCCCTACCGAGGGCATCGGCATCGACAACCGTGGCGCGGGCCGCGCCGCTGTCCGGCGGGCCCAACCGGTCTCCGCGCAAAGCAAATCGGCTGCCGGCCCGTGGGTACGGACCGGCAGCCGACAGGTTCAGGCGATCACTTCAGACCGAAGGCGCGGATCACCTCCTGCTCCACGGTCAGCCCGTTCGCGGCCTTCGCGGTGGCCTTGAGCGAGACGGATCCGCCCGGCTTCATGGGCAGCTTCAGATCCGCCGACCAGGAGCCCCGGCCCTTGCGGTCCAGCGGGGCGGCCTGCCAGGTGGCGCCGTCGTCGTACGACACGGAAAGCGTCGCGGAGTCCGCGTAGGTGACCGAGGTCAGCCACTGCTGTGTCGCGGCGGACAGGGTGAGGCCGACACGGTGACCCGCCTCGACGTCGCCCGCCAGGTCGGTGCCCACCCCGAATCGCGGCTGGAGCAGCTTCACCGGCTCCCGCCCGGCATCGGCGGTGACCGCCCCGGAGGTGAAGCCCCACTCGGAGTGGCTGCTCACCGTGGTGTGCCAGACGTCGGCGTCGCGTGCGGAGTCCATCACCAGACGGTAGGGCAGTGCCTCGGCGGGACGGCCCGCCGCGCGCACCGAGCGACTCGAGGACTGCGCGACCAGGCTGTCCCCCTGGTACAGCGCCGTCTTGGTGGTGCCGGGGTCGAGAATGCCGGACCGGTCGGCGGCGCCGCCGTCGGCGTACGGGGTGACGGCCAGCGACAGGGTGTTGTTGCTGTCACGGTAGGGACCCGCGTACGCGGTACCGACGCGAGGATTCAGCACCGGGGAGAACCAGTCGGTGGTGTAGTTCTTGCCGGCGGTGTAGCTCAGCAGCCCGCCGGTGAGGGCCAGCAGCCCACGCTCGTCCTGCGTGGCGTGGTTCTCGAGCCAGGAGGCACCGCCCTCCAGTTGGTCCACCCATTCGGTGCGGACCGTCGGGTAGCGCTCCTCCAGGTTGAGACCGACGGCCGCGCCGTAGGCCGGGACGTCGAAGCGGTAGCCGAATCCGGTGGTGGAGCGGTCCGAGTACAGACGGTTGGTGACCCGCGCCAGGTCGCGGTCCGGGTCGGGCGCGTAGGTCATCGTGCGGTTCGGGACCCGGTCGGGGTAGCGGGAGACCAGGTCGTACAGGTAGCCGGGGGCCGCCTGCGCGTCGATCTCGATTTCCTTGCCGCGTGCGTCCTGGGCCAGCACACCGGCCGCCTGTGTCCGGCGCACCGAGAGCACCGGGATGGCCGCCGAACCGGTCTTCGCGTAGGACTCGTTGAGCCTGCCCGCGCCGTCGCTGAGGACGACGAGCATCTTGGCGCCCGCGGCGGCGGCGTTGGCCACCCGGGTGTACGGCGGGACCGCGTCGCTCCGGTCCACGATCACGGCCTTGCCCTTGACGTCCAGGTCCGCGTAGTCGGCGGCCGCGCCGGTGTGGACGTAGGCCGTGTGCAGTCGGAGCCTGCCGGTGACGGGCGCGCCGGAGGTCTGTGCCAGAGCGGGCAGCGAGGCCCCGCCCGCGCGGTACGTGTACCGGGGTTCCTGGAGGTTCCAGCGGGTGAGGAACTGGAACTCGCCCTCGCTGACCTTGTCCGTGGGGCTCACCCACAGTTCGTCCACCGCGATCGGCAGGGTGACGACGCTCCTGATCACGGTGCCGTCCTCGGCGGTACGGACCATCTCGTACCGCGTCTCGCGCACCTCGGTCGTCCTTGGTGTCCGGGCGCTGACCATCCGGGCCTTCGAGGCGTCGAGGGTGATGGAGGTGTCACCGGTCAGCTTGGTCTCCGGGTCGACCAGGAGGGCCTTCGCCCTGGTGTCCTCGCCGTCGCCGGGAATGTCGAGCTGCGACCACACGACGTAGTTGCCCGGCGGCAGGCGCAGGGTGCGGGTGCCCGTCACGTCGTAGGTGTCGGCCGTGGCGGATCCGAGCCGCGCCATGTTGACGGTGCCCGTCACGGGCTTCCCGTCCTGTCCCCGCAGGTTGATCGTGAAGTCGTAGAGCTCGCGCTCCTTGGCCAGGGCGAACCCGGTGTGGGCCACGACCGTGCCGGTGGTGTGGTCCTTGGCGGTCACCTGTCCGGAGAAGGTGGTCCCTGCCGCGACCTTCGCCGGGTCCAGCGAGAGGACCGCGTCGGCGCTGCCGCCGGCCGGGACGGTGACGCGGTCGGCCGAGAGCGTGTACGCGTCGTCCGTGGTGCCGGTGGCCAGATCCAGGGTGACGGGGTCGTCGCCCTGGTTGTGGTAGGTCAGGGTGCGCTCGGCGACCGGGTCGTCGGCGCTGTGCGGCCAGTTGTACGAGGCCGCGGCGACCGAACCCGTGGCGGTGATCAGCGTGTCCACCGCGGCGGAGACGTCGACCCGCCCGGTGCCCATCTCGTACGGCGTGTAGTCCGGCAGCTCCTTGGACGTGCTCATCAGCGCGTCCTTCAGCTGCTGCCCGGTCCAGTCCGGGTGCCGCTGCTCGAGGATCGCGGCCGCGCCCGCGACGTGCGGGGTGGCCATCGAAGTGCCGGACATGGTGCGGTACATGCCGGTGGTGCCGGGGACCGCCTGAGAGGCGGCGGCGGTTATGTTCACACCGGGAGCGGAGATGTCCGGCTTGAGGGCGGAGTTCCCGATCAGCGGGCCCTGGCTGGAGAAGGACGCCCGCTTGTCGGACCTGTCGACGGCGGCGACGGTCAGCGCCTTCTCGGCGGAGCCGGGGGTGGAGATGGCGCCGGGGTCGTAGGCGTTGCCCGCGGCGATCACGAACAGCGGTCCGCCGTCGGCCGACAGCGCGTTCACGGCCTGGGCCATCGGGTCGGTGCCGTCGTCGGGCGTGGTGTCGCCCAGACTCATGGAGACGACCGCGGCACCCTGGTCCTTGGCCCACTCCATGGCTTCGATGATCCCGGAGTCCTGCCCGGAGCCGTCGTTGCCGAGGACCTTGCCGATGAGCAGGTCGGCCGAGGGGGCGACGCCCTTGTAGGAGCCGCCCGACGCGGCGCCGGAGCCTGCCACCGTCGAGGCGACATGGGTGCCGTGACCGTTCTCGTCGAGCACGGCCTGACCGGGCACGAAGCTCTTGGAGCCGACGATCCGGTCCTTGACGTCCGGATGCGTGGGGTCGACGCCGGTGTCGAGGACCGCGACCTTGACGCCCTTGCCGTCGAAACCCTTGGCCCAGGCCGCGGGCGCGCCGATCTGCGGCACCGAGTCCTTCAGATCGGCCTTGACCTGTGCGTCGAGCCACAGCTTCTTCACGCCGGCCGAGAGCGTACGGCTCGTGCCCGGCGTGGCGACGAGCTCGTTCCAGAACGCCTGCTGTCCGGAACGCTTCACGGTCAGCGCGGCGCCGTGGATGCTGCCCAGCCGGCGCGTCAGGGAAGCGCCCGTCGGGGCGGTGGGGATGGAGCGGGTCGCGGCGTCGTATGTGGCGATCACGGGAAGGCCGTCGGTGTGGGTGTCGTCGTAGCCCATGTCGATCAGCCCGGTGACGTCGAACAGCCGACGGTCCAGCGTGCCCGCGTCGATCAGCGGAGCGGCCTCGTCAGGGATGACGTAGTAGTCGTCACCGAGCTGCCGTACCTCGACGCCGCCGGCGCTGCCGTCCACGCGGTCGACGGTGATGGTGTCACGAGTACCCGGCCCGTCCGCGTAGTGGACCACGTCGCCGGTGATCAGGGTGATGTCGTGAGCGTGGGTGTCGTTCGCGTGGGCGGGCTCGCCGGAGGTGACGGACTGGGCGGCGGCCTGCAGGGGGATGAGCAGGCCGCCGGCCATGGCGGCGGCGCAGGTGAGCACCGCCAGTTGGCCACGCCACCTGCGAGTCGGCCTGGCGCAACCGGGAGTTTGGGCTTCGGAGGTCATGCGAGGCATCCTCCGCCCCTCCGAGCGGGTGATCAGCCCGTGCAGGGTGGCGGCAAGTCGCCTGGCCACTTGCCGCCAGTCGGCTCGCTCCGCACCGGAAGGAGGGGCAGGGGAGCTGCCGCACCGCCGTGACGAACGGCGTGCGGCAACGACTCCCGGTACTGCTCCGGGACCGGCCGGCCCTGGCCGGGCAAAGCGTTCCCGGCGTCGAGAACCACCAAGTCAGCACCCCGATGGAGGAGTTGCCGGGCTGCGTCCGTGTCGGGGATCGGCGGCAGCGGACAGCGGGGAAGCGAGACGCCGACGGCAAGCAGAGCCCCCGCCGCGATCGTGCGGGCGACGGCGCGCGATGAAGATCAAAAGGGTGCGCGGGCGCCTTCCGGGCGTCTTGTGCGGCTCGCTCCGCGTGCCTCAGGATCCACCCCGCAAGCTCACGCAGCTGCGGCGACTCCCCCAACACCCCAGCGGGCAGCGGCAGCTGTGTGTGGCACCAGGTCGTCCCTAACGGGTGGGGGAGATCCCCCATCGATTCTCAAGGAGAGCTTGTGTCCAGACGTTTCACGCGTCTCCGACGGCGGTCCGCCGCAGCCTTCGTCACCGCATCCATGACTGCGGTACCCCTGGCGGTCGGAACCCTTCCGGCCCAGGCACAGACGGAACCCGCCCCGTACTCCGCCTACCAGGCGAAATCCGAGGGCAAGGTACTGAAGCAGTTCGCGAGCCAGGAGAAGGTGACCTTCTGGGTCGGCCTCGCGAAGGAAGCGGACGACGCGTCCGCCCGTGCGGCGAGGGGCAAGGCGGCCAAGGCCGGTGCCGTCTACCGGACGAAGACCGCGTTCGCCAAGAAGTCCCAGGCCGGGGTCATCGCGCTGGCCAAGGAGGCCGGAGCGAAGTACAAGTCGTTCTGGATCTCGAACACCGTGAAGATCACCGGCGACAAGGCGCTCGCCGAGAGGATCGCGGCCCGCTCGGACGTGGCCACCATCGAGGCCGACGACCCGGTCGTGGTTCCCGACCCGCTGCCCGGCACCAAGGAGCCCCGGACCAACTCCGTCGAGTGGGGCATCGACCGGATCAATGCCCCCAAGGTCTGGAACGACCTGGGCATCCGCGGTGAAGGCATCGTCGTGGGCAGCATCGACACCGGTGTCCAGTTCGACCACCCGGCCCTCGCGTCCAAGTACCGGGGCCTGAAGGCGGACGGCTCGTACGACCACGCGTACAACTGGGTCGATTTCACGGGTACCTGCCCGAGCGCCGCGCCCTGCGACAACCACGGCCACGGCACCCACACGACGGGCACCATGGTCGGCGACGACGGCGCCGGCAACCAGATCGGTGTCGCGCCCGGTGCCCAGTGGATCGCGGCCAAGGGCTGCGGAACCAGCTCCTGCTCGCAGGACGCCCTGCTCGCCGCGGGCCAGTGGATGGTCGCCCCCACGGACGCCTCCGGCGCCAACCCGCGCCCGGACCTCGCGCCGGACGTCATCAACAACTCGTGGGGTGCCGACGTCATCGACACCTGGTACAAGGACACCGTCCAGTCGTGGCGTGACGCGGGCATCTTCCCGGCCTTCTCCAACGGCAACGCCGGAACCGGGGGGTGCAACACGGCGGGCTCGCCCGGCGCCTACTCCAACACCTACGCCTCGGGCGCCTTCGACAGCGACAACGTCATCGCGCCCTTCTCCTCGCGTGGTACCGGTGAGGCAGGCACCATCAAGCCGAACATCGCCGCGCCGGGTGTCAACATCCGCTCAGCCGCGCCCGGCGGCGGATACGCCGTCATGTCCGGTACGTCGATGGCCTCCCCGCACACCGCCGCCACCGTGGCGCTGATGTGGGCGGCTTCACCCGCACTCCGCGGCAACGTCGCGGAGACGGAGAAGATCCTCGACGAGACCGCGATCGACACCGACGACACCAGTTGCGGTGGCACCGCGGCCGACAACAACGTCTGGGGCGAAGGACGTCTGGACGCGTACGCCGCGGTCAACGCCACCCCGCGCGGCGCGCTCGGCGCGATCGGCGGCAAGGTCGTCTCCGGTGAAGGCGGCGTCGCGGGTGCGACCGTGACGCTGGACGGACCGATGAAGTCCACCCTGACCACCGGCGCGGACGGTTCCTACGGCCTGCCCAAGGTGCTGGTCGGCGACTACGAGGTCACTGTCTCCAAGTTCGGCTACCGCCCCACCGAGTCCACCGTCACGATCGACGAGAACGGGACGGCGACCAAGGACTTCACGCTGGAGAAGGCGCCGGACGCCACGCTCAGCGGCACCGTGAGGACCGAGGGCGGCGCCGAGGCCGGTGCGACCGTCGTGGTCCAGGGCACCCCGGTGAAGACGGTCTCGGCTGCCGACGGCACGTACTCGGTGACCCTGCCGGCCGGTACGTACAACATCGCCGTCACGCCTGTCAGCCGCTGTGCCACAGCGACGACCGTGCGGGTGGAGCTGACCGCTTCGGCCGCCAAGGACTTCGACCTGGCCGGCCGGGAGGACGCCTTCGGCACGACCTGCCAGGTCGGCACGGGTGACTTCCCGACCGGTGACACCAAGCTCGCCATCGCCAGCCCGACGGCCGGTTCGGCCCCCCTCGACCTGCCGTTCCCGGTCGCTCTGTACGGAAAGACCTACCGCTCCGCCACCGTCACCATCAAGGGCGTACTCGCGCTGGGCACCTCCAGCATCACCTCGGCGAACATCGGCCTGCCGTCCACGAGCACTCCCAACGGTGCTCTCTACCCCTTCTGGGACAACCTGCAGATCGACACCACCTCCGGCAACTCCGGTGTCTACTGGGCGACCCGCGGCACGGCGCCGCACCGCACGGTGGTCGTCGAGTGGCGTGACCTGCAGTTCATCTCGGCCCCTGCCCAGCGGATCAGCTTCTCCGCGGTCATCGGTGAGGACGGCACCGTCTCCTACCACTACAAGGACATCGACGGCGGCAGCTACGAGAACGGCTCCAGCGCCACGATCGGTGTCGAGGACCACACCGGCACGGACGCCCTGCAGTACTCGTACAACGAGCCGGTGGTCGCCAACGGCATGAGCGTCTCCTTCAGCACCGGCAAGAGCGCGGTGCTCGCCGGCGCGGTCACCGACGACAACGACGGCAAGGCCGTGGAGGGCGCCACCGTCACGATCGGCAAGGGCGGTGACACCATCGCCACCGGCACCACAGGGGCAGACGGCAGCTATCTCGTCCAGGTCCCGGCCGGCACCACGGAGTCGGCCTACGACATCGCGGTCTCCGCGGAGCACTACGCCGGCGTCACCGCGGCGCGTGCGGTGAAGGCCCGGGACATCGCCGTGGCCGACGCCGTCCTGAAGACCGCTCTGGTCAAGACCTCCAGGGACAGCTTCACCGAGGTCATACCCGCGGAGCAGGACCGCACCCGCACGCTGACCCTGAGCAACGCGGGCACCGTCACTCCCTACACGGTGGAGGAGAAGGGCGACGCCTCCTGGGTCGCGATCACGTCCGCCTCCGGCACGCTGCCCAACGGCGCCGAGCAGAAGGTGGGCCTGATCTTCGACACCGAGGGCGCGACCCCGGGCACGGTCCTCACCGGCACTCTGCTCATCACGTCTCAGAGCGGCAGGGTCCCCGTCATCGAGGTTCCGTTGAAGATCGTCGTCCCGGCCTACCAGGCGGCGCTCGACACCGGCGCCACCGGTTCGATCACGGACCGGCGGGGTGACGCCTGGGGTCCTGACCAGGCGTACAAGGCCGGTTCGTACGGCTACATCGGGTCCGGGGGCACGGCCGGCACGAAGAAGACCATCTCCGGCACGAACGAGCAGGAGCTCTACAGCACCGCCCGCACCGGCGCGCAGGAGTACCGCTTCGACAACGTCCCCAACGGCGTCTACCGCGTCGAGCTAGGATTCGCCGAGGTCAGCGGGACCAAGCCGGGTGCCAGGGTCGTCGACCTGCTCGCCGAGGGCAAGGAGTTCGTCCCCAACCTCGACATCGCCCTGGAGGCGGGCACGTTCACGGCTCTGGACAAGACCATCACGGTGAAGGTCACCGACGGTCAGCTCAACGTCCGGCTGTCGGCGATCCACGGCAAGTCGCTGGTGAACGCGATCCGGGTCACCCAGCGGCCGGACCTGGCGAGCTGAGTCACGGCGGCTCGACATCTCGGCCAGAACGGTCCGCCCGGTATTCCGACGGGCGGGCCGTCCTGCGGTGCCGAATGCACGGTACGAACGGCTCGGCTTCAAGACTTTGCGAGCCGCCCTCCATGGCCGACGCGATCCCCGGCCCTGCCATCCGGTGAGCGGCGATCTCCCCGAGGCCGCACCCGTGAACGCCCCCTCCGATCAACCGAAGGCGACCAGATACAGTGCCGAGATGGCAGCCTGGTCAGAGAGGGGCAGCGTGACCGACACGAGCGACACCCGACCCGCAGACAGTGCGGCGCAAGCGCCGCGGCAGAGCCGACTGCACCGTCTGATGCGCTTCATCCCCCTGATCGCCCCCGTCCTGCTGTGGGCCGTGCCCTGCTGGGTGCTTCTGTACACCGGCCAGCACTGGCCGCTGCCCGTCACGCTGGCCGGCACCGGCCTGTTCGTCCTCGGTCTGGTCGGTATGCCGCTCGCGATGGTGCGCGGCCACGGCCGGCGTCAGCAGGACCGGCTGGCGATCGTCGGCGACTCCCTGCTGGGCACGAGCTGGGTCCTGTTCACCTGGTCCGTTCTCCTCGGCGTCCTGCTGCGGCTCGCCCTGACCGTGGCCGGCGTCGGCGAGGGTCAGGACCGGGCCCGAATCGTCACCTGGGCCGTTCTCGGCGTGGCCGCCGCACTGCTCGCCTGGGGATACGCCGAGGCCCGCCGCGTGCCACGCGTGCGCCAACTCGACGTGCGACTCCCGCGACTGGGTGCCGGGTTGGACGGCACGCGCGTCGTCCTCATCACCGACACCCACTACGGCCCCCTCGATCGCGCCGACTGGTCGGCACGGGTGTGCGAGACGGTGAACACCCTGGAGGCCGACCTGGTCTGCCACACCGGCGACATCGCGGACGGCACGGCCGAGCGCCGCCGCGCCCAGGCCGTCCCGCTCGGTACCGTGCGAGCCACTCGTGCCCGTGTCTACGTCACCGGCAATCACGAGTACTACAGCGAGGCCCAGGGCTGGGTCGACCTGATGGACGAGCTGGGCTGGGAACCGCTGCGCAACCGCCATCTGCTGCTCGAACGCGGAGGCGACACCCTCGTGGTCGCCGGCGTGGACGACGTCACCGCCGAGTCCTCCGGCCTGGAAGGCCACCGTGCCCACCTCGCCGGAGCCTTGAGCGGCGCCGACCCCGACCTGCCCGTCCTGCTCCTGGCACACCAGCCCAAGTTCATCGACCGGGCGGCAGCCGCCGGTATCGACCTCCAGCTCTCCGGCCACACGCACGGCGGTCAGATCTGGCCCTTCCACCACCTGGTCCGCATCGACCAGCCCACCGTCGCCGGACTCAGCCACCACGGCGCCCGCACCCTCCTCTACACCAGCCGTGGCACCGGCTTCTGGGGCCCGCCGTTCCGCGTCTTCGCCCCCAGCGAGATCACCCTGCTCGTGCTCCGCTCCGCGCAATCGCCCGCCTCGCCGCGGTAGCACAGGACGGGCCGGGACATCCGTCGGGCGCCCCTCCCGCCCGCCCGGTCGGTCCCGGTCCCCTGGTCCCTCCGCGCAGGGCCGTCTCCGGGCCCCTACGCGTCCGGCGTCTCCCGGATCACGGCGAAGAGCGCGCGGTCCGTGGGGAGGCCGGCGGCGTCGAAGGCGCGGTGCCGACCGAGGTGCTCGACCCGCCCTCCGGTACACGTCTTCAGCAGATACTCCGTGAGCCACACGTCAGGCGTCGGCACCATACGAGGCAACCCGAACGACTCGGGCATCTCGTCCTCGCCGCTGTCGAAGAACATCACCTTGCCGGTCCGGGCCCAGAGCCCCCGCAGCAGGTCGGTGGCGGCGTCGAAACCCAGCCCCCGCACCAAGTGATGCCAGACGGACAGCAGCAGGGTGCAGTCGGTCGAGGGCAGCAGATCGAGCGTGTCAGGGCGCAGTTCGAGGTCCATCACCGCCACGTTGTCCAGCCGGTTCCGCCGCACGGCGGTCGTCGCCGTGCGGAGGCACTTCTGATCCGACTCCAGCGCGACGGAGGGTATCCCTCGCTGGGCGAGCTTGATCGGGAAGTAGCCGACGTTCGCACCCACGTCCAGCGCGCTCCGCACGCGGAGCCGCTCGACGATCGGCTCCATCGCCGTCCAGCGCGAACCGGTGCCGACGGATCGCTTCGCCTTGCGCACGGGGATGCCCGGGACCGGTTGATAGATGCCGTCGGGCAGCGCGTCGAGCTTGAGGCGGACCAGATCGATCGTGTCGTCGACTGCGCGACGCGCGCCGCTCATGAACCGGAGCGCGGGAAAGCGCTGATGCAGGCGCACCATGCGCGTGGAGGTCTGGGTTCCGGCGATTCCGTCCACGGATACCTCTGTCGAGTGGCGATATACGGGTCGCTGTAAAGGTCGCTCGTATTGCCGTTCTGGGGCCAAGAATACCTTCTGACCTGGCCCTCCGCACATGCTGACCTGGTCCTCGGCACGTGCTCACCTGGCCTTCCGCACGTGGTCGGCGCCCCGCTCGGAACCGCACGGCCGGGGCGCCGACCGAAGATGCGGCCTCATGACCGACAGAGCACCCTTGAAGGAGTGAAGGCTCGAAACGCCCACCGTGTGCGACGCGTAAGGAAGTAGCGTCATGCGTCTGACGGGCCAGCGAACCGTGTCGGCCCGGGACCGTCTCGATGTCACGAGTCCGGCGCCCCGGGAGGCGTGGCAGCGCTTGGTCGACCGCAGCGACGAGACACTGATCACCCAGACCCCGGGCTGGCTGGACTGCATCTGCGCGACAGATCCCTACGAAGACGCCAGCCGCCTCTACGAATTCGACGATTCCGGCTCCATCGTCGTGCCGTTGGTCCGGCGACGCGGCTGGCCCGCCCGTCTGATCGCCCAGGACGCCTGGCCTTCCGAGTGGGGCATCGGAGGTCCTGTCGCCGCCGAGGCTCCCGACCCGAAGCAAGTGCGCGACGTCTTCGGGGATCTGGCCCGCCTCCGCGCGAATCGCGTGTCCGTCCGGTTCGGGCCGGACGTCGACCCGGCCTGGCTGTCGGAGGTGCCGTCCGACTTCACCACCTTGCCGCACACGACGTACGTCCTGGACCTCGACGGCGGTTTCGACGACGTCTGGAAGCGGAGGTTCAAGGCTCCGGTCAGAACCGCCGTACGCAAGGGCGAGAAGGCGGGGGTCCACGTGGAGGTCGACCGCACCGGGCGCCTCGTGCCGGCCTTCTACGCGCTCTACCAGCACTCGATCGCTCGTTGGGCGCAGCAGCAGAACGAGCCGCTGGCGCTCGCTCTGTGGCGCAGGCAGCGGATCGACCCGTTGCACAAGTTCCAGACCGTCGCGGAGACGTTCGCCGAGTCCTGCGCCGTGTGGCTGGCCACGTACCAAGGTCAGCCCGCGGCGGCGATGATGGTGCTCCGCCACGGTCCGCACGCGAAGTACTGGCGGGCCGGCATGGTCAAGGAGCTGGCTCAGCCGAGTCGAGCCCCCACACTGCTGCACAAGCTCGCCATCGAGGACGCCTGCGCGAGTGGTTGCCGCTTCTACCACATGGGTGACTCGGTTCCGGGCTCCTCCGTCAGCGTCTTCAAGGAACGGCTCGGCGCCCGCGGTTACCCGTCGTTCGGCTATCGCAGGGAAGTACTTCCGCTGACATCGATCGATCGACTCTGGCGGAGTGCGGCGAAGCGTCTCATCGGCTTCAAGGACGAGTGACGCCCGATCCCCACCCAGACACCCCATCCCCACCCAGACGCGCGCTCCCCACAGAGATGCTCGATCCCCACCGAGATGCCCGGCCTCGGCGCCCCGCCTAGCATCGGACGTGGGCACGTGGGTCCTCGGTCCGCGAGCGTCGTCCTCGCGGGGGCCTCGCGCCCGGCGGGAGAGGCCCGTGAACGCACCTGCTGAGCTCCTGATCGACACCCCGGCCGGATTCGCGCGCATTACCACACCGGCTCCCCGTGACGTCTGGTGGGAGTTGGCGGTCAAGGACCTGGACACCAACCCCAGCCAGACCCCGCTGTGGCTGGACTGCCTCTGCGCGACGGGGCCGTACCGGGACGCGAGCCGCCTCTACGAGTTCGAGGGCGGCCACCGGCTCGTACTCCCCCTCGTGGGCAGAACGCGACGACCGCGGATCCTGGACTCCGAGGAGTCCTGGCCGGCCCAATGGGGCATCGGAGGACCGGTGTGCCCGGAGCGGGTGAGTCCGGCGGAAGCGCGGGGGGTCTTCGCCGATCTCTCGCGGCTGCGCGCGCTGCGGGTCGCCGTGCGGTTGCGGCCGGCGGACGAGGCCCTGTGGTCGGACGCCGCCTCCGGCTTCCTTCCCGAGCCCCACATGACACAGATGGTGGACCTCGAAGGCGGCTTCGCCACTGTCTGGGAGAGCCGTTTCCGGCGCCATCGGCGGCGGGAGGTCCGCCATGCCGAGCGCTCGGAGGTCGAGGTCGAGGTCGATCGCACCGGCCGGCTCGTTCCCGCGTTCTACCACCTGTACCGGAAGTCGATCGCGCGCTGGGCCGAACAGCAGCACGAGCCGCCGGCGTTGGCCCGCTGGCGCAGGACGCGAGAGTTCCCCGAGCGGCGGCTGGAAGAGGTGGCCGCCCGGTTCGGCGACGACTGCGCGATCTGGGTGGCCTGGCGTGCCGGGGAGCCAGCCGCCGCGTGCGTCGTCCTGCGGCACGGTGGTCACGCCAAACTGTGGCGCAGCGCCATGGACCGGGAACTGGCGCATCCGGTCCACGCGGTTCCCCTGCTGTACCGGCTGGCGATCGAGGACGCGTGCGCGGCGGCCTGCCGGACGTTCGACATGGGAGAGTCCGCCCCGGACTCCTCCCTCGCCACGTTCAAGGCGGGGTTCGGGGCCGAGAGTTTCTCCTCCCCGCGCTACCTCAGGGAACGGCTTCCCGTCTCGGCGGCCGAACGCCGGCTGCGGACAGCCGTCAAACGTCTGATCCGCTTTCGGGACCCTTGAGTCTCCCCCCGAGTCCCCTCGTCCGCCGGATCCGTCTGATCCGCTGTCAGGGCCCCCTGGGGTTTCCTCCTTCCGGGCGTCACTCCCACACGTCGACGGGTTCCGCGTCGGCGCTGTGGTGGAGGGGCGTGAGGCCGTACGCGTCCAGCAGCATGCGCAGCAGTCCGAACTGATTGTTCGGTTGGTCGTCGTCGCCCTGGCGGACATGCTCACCGACCAGGACCGTGGGGATGTGATTGGGCCCTCGCCCGTCGTCCTCGTCCCAGGTGACGACCAACAGGCTGTTGTGGGTCATGGCCCAGTCGGCGTAGTCGCCGAGACTGTTCCGCAGCCAGGTGTCCCCCCGCCGCACGCTGCCGTCGCGCATGTCGTGTTCGAGGTCCGGGACGACGAACGACACCGTCGGCAGATCCCTGAAGTCGCGGGGGAAGTCCGTCCAGGGGCGGTTGGCGGAAGCGGGGAGGTTGGTGAAATTCACCCAGGGGTTGTGCCGGCGCACGTAGGCACCGCTGGAGCAGCCGGTGAAGCCGACGCGGGGCATGCTCTGCGCGTAGCCGACGAAGGTCCGGTCGGCCTGGAGGAGTTGAGAGCCGAGGTTCCGCGACGTGAGCGTGTGCGGGCAGGAATCGTCGTCGACGCCCAGGAACGAGCCCGAGAAGAGCGCCAGGTAGTTGGGCTGGCTCGGGTGGGTGAGGGCGTAGAACTCCGTGAGCGAGGCGCCCCGCCGGGCCAGTTGGTTGACGTACGGGGCGTCCGGGCTTCCGATGACGGCGTCGTACGGCTGGTCCTCCTCGATCACCACGACGACATGGTCCGGACGGGGAATCCCGGACCCGGCCGACGACTCGTCGCAGCCCGCTGTCGTCAGGAGCGTCACCACCACGGCCGCCCAGGCGAGGAGCCCTCTCGTCAGGAGCCCTCCGGGCCCCGGCCGTGCGCCCCACACGCGTGGCTTCACCGCTCTCCCTCCGGGCACCGTTTCGACGCGCGCCATGTGTGATCGCCACGAGCCGCCACTTGCAGCCTTCGGAAATACCATCACAATCGGTACTAATATCCCCTACCGGTCGACATCGTGTACTGATGTGGACCGACGAACGGGAGTGCCGTCGGCCGGTTTCGCGGATGGCCGTTCGCCGGGACGGGGGACCGACGGACCGGATCCGGAAGGTGCCAGATGCGTCGAGTCAACGCCCCTGTCGGTCACGGTGGGAGGGTGACGGGTCCATCCGAGGAGCCTGTGTGCCGTGGGACGGGGATCGTCGTCGGAGCACCGGTTCTTCGAGAGACCTCTTCATGGGCAAGCTCCAGACGCTGACGGGCGGGCGCATGGCGTCCTTCACCAGCGCTGTGGCACGGTGGCCCGGTACCGCCGCCGGTGAGTCGCGTGATTCCGGCCCGCCGACGGCGCGCCAGTGGACGGCTCGCTTCATCCTCCCCGTGGCCCTCACCCTCTGGCTGTTGTCCCTGCGCGACGTGCACCTCATCGGGATGCGCGACTACGGCCTGCTGCAGGTGCTGCCGGTGCTCTTCTGGGTCGCCCTCGGCCTGCTCACCCTCGGCTTCTGCCTGGCGCTGACCGACCGGCGGACCGCCGGTGGATGGTTCGCGGCCTACGTCCTCGGGCTGATCGCGGTCATCCACGCGACGCCCACACTGCTCTACCCGGCTCTGCGCTACAGCTGGGCGTGGAAACACGTCGCGGTGACCGACGCGGTGATCCGCCACCAGGGCGAGGTGCCTCACGCGGGCAAGCTCGCCATCTACAACCAGTGGCCCGGATTCTTCGACCTCAACGCGTTCTTCCTCCAGGCCACCGGCCTGGATTCGGCGCTCGGCTACGCGACCTGGACCCCGCCCGTCTTCAACGCCGTCCTGCTCGCTCCCCTGCTGCTGCTCTACCGGACGGTGACGCGTGATCGCCGGCTGATCTGGGGGGCGGCGTGGATCTACTACTCGTGCTCCTGGGTCGGTCAGGACTACTTCGCCCCGCAGGCTTTCGCGTTCCTGCTCTTCGTGACCATGATCGCCCTGGTCATGGGGCAGTTGCCCACCTCGGTGCTTCATCGCGGGGGCGACGCGCGGTACATCCGTAGGGGCGACACGCGGGCGGGCGACATCCCCACGGGCCGATGGCCCGTGGGCCGGTTCGTGCTGGTCATGGTGCTCGCGGCCGTCATCATCTCCTCGCACCCGCTGACACCGCTCATGCTGATCAGCGCCCTGGTGGTGCTGTCGCTCCCGCGGCGCAACCGACGGATCGTGCTGCCCGTCCTGGCCGGCACGGTGCTGCTGGCCGTGGCCTGGGACGCCACCGTCGCCCGCCCCTACATCTCGGAGAACCTGAACGACTTCCTCGGCTCACTGCTGAAACCCGACACCAACGTCGTCTCCGGGCTGGCCGCCCTCGGTACGGCGGCCCCGGGCCATGTCGTCGTGGCCTGGGTCGACCGGGGCCTGTCCGCCGCGGTCTTCGTCCTGGCGGCCGTCGCCTGCCTGGCCCGCCCATGGGTCCGCCGCACCGGCCTGCCCCTCCTCGTCCTGGCTCCGCTGCCGGTCCTGGCGGCGAACGCCTACGGCGGAGAGATGATCTTTCGCGCCTATCTCTTCGCGCTGCCCGCCGCCTCGCTGCTGATCGCGGTCCTCCTCCTCGAGCGGGGCAGCCGGCCGCGCCTTCAGGTGCTGGCCGCCTGTCCGCTGCTGCTCGCCCTGCTCGGGGGGCTGATGTTCGGCTACTACGGCAAGGAATCGTCGAACTACTTCACGGAGGACGAGGTGGCGGCCGGGCACTTCGTCGCGGCCACCGCGCCTCCCGGGTCCACGGTCGTCTCGCTGACCTCGGCCGTCCCCGGCCTGTACGCGCGCTACGACGACAACGCCCAGGTGGAGTTCGACCAGCAGGACATCGACGACCGGCGGCGCCTGGTGAAGGATCCGGTGAAGGGCCTGGAGGGGTTCCTCCAGCAGGCCACCCCGCAGCAGCCCGCGTTCATCATCCTGAGCCGGGCTCAGGCCGCCGACATCTACCAGACGGGGGTCCTGCCCGCCGGCACCGTGAACCGCATGGACTCGGCCCTGTCGAAGAACCCGGACTACTTCCCCGTCTACCGCACCAAGGACGCGGTGGTCTACCGGTATCAGGGCACGAAGAGCTGAGGGGGCCATGACCTCCCTGCGCTGGGGGCTCGCGCTGTCCGGCTGGGTGACCCTGGCGGTGGTCACGCTCCTGCCGGACGCCCTGGTCCTGCGCGGTGTGGTGACGACGGCGTTCCTGCTCGTCTGTCCCGGCCTTGCGGCCTCCCGGTGGGCCCGCCCGGGTGCCGTACGCGCCAGGGACCGCACGGCGCTTCTGGAGACGGGTGTCCTGGCGCTGACCCTCAGCGTGTCGATGGCGGTGCTCGTCGTGGAACCACTGTTCCTGCGGGACGCCTTCACCGTCACCCGGGCACTGCTGGCACTGGCCGCCGTCACCTCCGTCCTGACGCTGCTGCCCAGGCGTGGCGGACGGCGGCGCCGCGGGTCGCGAGCCGCCGGGGACTCGGCCGAGAGGACCACTGGGAGCGGTCGGCCCGAACCGCCGGCCCCGGAGTAGGACACCGGAGGCCTCGGAGTGAGTCACGGAAGGCCTCGAGGTGAGACACCGGAGGCCCCTCCGAGCTGCCCGGAAGGGCCTCCGAGCTGCCGCAACACTCCACGTGGGGCGCCGCCTCATGATTCCCGTCGCCGTCTTGACGTCTCTCACAAATCGGGTGAAGGTGTAGATATACGTTGTAAACGTATGTCGTAGGCGCGCACTCGGAGATGCATGATCATGTATAACGACCCGATCGTCAGTGACCAGCGAGAGACCGGAACACACGGCACCGTCAGCCTGGTCGTCCCGGCCCTCAACGAGGCGCGCAACATCGCGTGGGTGTTCGATCAGATCCCGGCCTGCGTGGACGAGGTCATCCTCGTCGACGGCGACTCCACCGACGCCACGGTCCCCATGGCTCAGCACTGCCTGCCGACCGTGCGCAACGTCCGCCAGAGCGGCCCCGGCAAGGGCAACGCGCTGCGCACCGGCTTCCTCGCGGCCAAGGGCGACTACATCGTGATGATGGACGCCGACGGCAGCATGTCGCCGGCGGAGATCCCCCACTTCGTGCACTTCCTCGACCACGGCTACGACTTCGTCAAGGGTTCGAGGTTCGTCGCGGGCGGTGGCTCGCTCGACATCACGCCCATCCGCAAGATGGGCAACCACGTGCTCCTGCTCGCCGCCAACCGGCTGTACGACGCGCACCTGACCGACCTGTGCTACGGCTTCTGCGCCTTCCGGCGCAGCTTCCTCGACCAGCTCGACCTGCACGCCGTCGGTTTCGAGATCGAGGCCGAGATGATCGTGCACGCCCTGCGCTCCGGACTGCGCATCGCCGAGGTCCCCAGCCTCGAACTGCCCCGGCGCAGCGGCTGCTCGAACCTCCACGCCATATCCGACGGGCGCCGGGTGCTGCGTACCCTGCTCTCGGAACGCCCGGGCGCCCCCTCCACCTCCGCCCGGCACACCTCCGCACGCCCCTCCTCCGCCCAGCCGGAGCGGAGCGCGTCGTGAGGGCCGCGCCGGTCCGCTCCCCTCTCGTCCGGCCCCCGGTGCCGGTGGTCGACATCGACCTGGGCCGTCCGGGCGAGTTCCGGCTGCCCGGTGACCGGGGTCCGGCCCGGCCGCGGAGGCAGGCCCGCGCACTCGTACGACTGCACGGTCGCCCCCTCGGCATGGTCAGCGCCGCGAACGCCTCCGGACCCGACGGTCTGTGGCGGGCCCTGGCCGACACGGCGAACGTGGAACTGGCCGAACAGCTCACCCGGCTCCGCGCCGTGGACCGGGCCGAGCACTCCGGCGGCGGCGTCCGGCACCCCGCGCTCCAGCAGGCACCCGCCATCAGCGTCATCGTGGCCACGCGTGACCGGCCGGAGATGCTGCGCCGCTGCCTGCGGTCGCTGCTGCGCTCGACGTACCCCGAGTTCGAGGTCATCGTCGTCGACAACGCCCCGGCCGACGGTGCGACCGAGGCCCTGATCCGCGAAGACTTCGCCGGACGGATCCGCTACGTCCGCGAGCCCGTGGCCGGGCTGGCCCGCGCCCACAACACGGGGCTCGCCCGGGCCCGCGGATCCGTCGTCGCGTTCACGGACGACGACACGCTCGTGGACCCCGGATGGCTGCCGGCGCTGGCCGGGACCTTCGCCCGCGACGTACGGATCGGATGCGTCACCGGGCTGATCGTGCCCGCCGAACTGGAGACCCCGGCCCAGGACGCCCTCGAACGGCAGGGCGGATTCGCGAAGGGGTACGTGCCGGTCACTTGGTCCCTGGCCGATCCGCCGGGGGACCCGCTGTTCCCGTTCACCGCCGGCCGCTTCGGCTCCGGCGCCAACATGGCGTTCCGTACCGACGCGCTCCGCTCGCTGGGCGGCTTCGACACCGCGACCGGTGCCGGGACCCCCGGCCGCGGCGGTGACGACCTGCTCGCCTTCTTCGAGATCCTGACGGCCGGTCACACCCTCGCGTACCAGCCGAGCGCCATCGTCTGGCACTGTCATCGCCGCACCCGGGACGCCGTGGCCGCGCAGGCCTTCGGCTACGGCGCCGGACTCGGCGCCTATCTCACCGGCGCGCTGCTGAGGAACCCCCGCCGGCTGCCCGCCCTGCTGCGGCGACTGCCCCGCGGCATCCACTACGCCATGACCAGATCACGCGCCCGCGGCGCCGATCCCGAGTCCGGCTGGTCACGGCACCTGGCACTCCTGGAGACCAGGGGCATGGTCTACGGGCCCTGCGGCTACCTCCGCGGACGTCTCACCGGCGCCGGAACCCGATGAGGTGAACGGCTTGGACACCACGCCGGTGACCGACTCCGCCGCGAAAGGCGCCCTGCGGCGACGCCCCCTGGTCATGCTGCGAGCGGGGGTCGCCGCGGTGCTCCCGGGCGAACCCGTACTCCGCACGGGGCACGTCCTCGCGGTGAGTTCCCTCGTCAACGCCGGCCTCGGCTTCTTCTTCTGGACCTTCGCGACCCACTGGTACGACGAGCGGACCGTGGGCCTGAGCTACTCGGCACTCATGGCGTCGCTGCTGCTCACGGGCATCGGGCAGCTCAACCTGAACGACTTCCTGGTGCGGTTCGTGCCGACCGCCGGCCGCCGCAGCCGCCGTCTGGTCCTCACCTGCTACGCGGCGAGCACGGCCTTCAGCGTGGTGGCGGCCCTGGTGTTCCTCGCGTTGGTTCCGGTGATCTCACCGAGGCTCGGCTTCCTGCTGACACCGGTCACCGCGACCTGCTTCGTGGTGGCGACCGCCGGATACGCCGTCTTCGTCCTCCAGGACGGCGCGCTCACCGCGGTCCGCATGCCTGGCTGGGTCGTGGGCGAGAACCTGATCTTCGCCGTCGTGAAGATACTGCTGCTCGCACTCGGCGCGGCCCTGGGCTTCTTCTCCGGGATATTGCTGTCGTGGGCGGGCGCTCTCCTGGTGTCGCTGGTCGTGGCCAACTTCGTCCTGATGGGCAAAGGCATACCCCGGCACGAGCGGGAGACGAGGACCGCGCCGCCACCGCCCCGCATGCTCGGGTACGCCGCGGCCGACTATGTCGGCTCCCTGTTCCGGGTCGCCGGATACACCCTGGTCCCACTGATCGTGCTGAACAACTGCGGTGCCGAGGCGAGCGCCTTCTACTCGGTCGCCTGGGGCGTCGCCTACGTTCCCTACCTCATCGCCCGCAACATGGGCACGTCGCTGCTCGCGGAGTCCGCCCGCGGGCCCGAACGGCTCGTGGAGCACTCCCTGCGCGTCCTGCGCCACTCGGGTCTGCTGCTGGGCGCCGTCACCGTCGTCCTGGTCGTCGCGGCCCCGCAGATCCTGTCGATCTTCGGCGCCTCGTACGCCGCCGAAGGATCCACGCTGCTGCGGCTGCTGGCCCTGTCCGCGCTGCCGAACCTGCTGCTGAGCGTGGCCATCGACGTGGCCCGGGCGCAGCGACGCCTTCGCTGGGCGGTGTGGCTCCAGGTGGCGATGTGCGTCCTGGTGCTCGGGCTCACCCATCTGCTGCTGCCGGTGGCCGGCCTCGCGGGCGCGGGCGTCGCCTGGCTCGTCGCCCAGTGTCTGATCGCCGGCTTCCTGGTCGTGTCCCGGTCCCGCTGGCTCGTCCCCGTCACCGAAGGATCGTCATGAACAGCGCACTCTCCGCCGAACGCACCGTCCCCACCCTGGCGGTCGTCATCTGCGCCTACACGCTCGACCGCTGGGAGGACCTGCGGGCCGCGATCGCCTCGGTGCTGGCCCAGGACCCGCCCGCCGACGAGGTCGTACTGGTGATCGACCACAACCGGACCCTTCTGGAGCGGGCCGAGCGGGAGCTGTCCGGCGTCCGCGTGGTGCCGAACCAGCGGCGCCGCGGTCTGTCCGGGGGCCGCAACACCGGAGTGACGGTCTCCCATGCCGACGTGGTGGCCTTCCTCGACGACGACGCCACCGCGGAACCGGGATGGACCGGCCGTCTGCTGGCGCCCTACGGCGACCCCCGGGTGAGGGGAGTCGGCGGTTTCGTCCGGCCGTGGTGGGCCACCGAGCGCCCCCCGTGGTTCCCTCCGGAGTTCGACTGGGTCGTGGGCTGCTCCTATCGGGGACAGCCCCTGAAGGCGGCCCACGTGCGCAACTTCATCGGCGCCAACATGTCCTTCCGCCGAAGCGAACTGATCGCCGTCGGCGGCTTTCTCGACGCCCTCGGACGCGTGGGCAGCCGTCCCGCGGCGAGTTGCGACGAGACCGACCTGTGTCTGCGCATCGCCGCCCGCGACCCGGAGGCCGTCCTGCTGTACGAGCCGCGGGCCGAGATACGACACCGGGTCCCCGAGTCCCGCACGAGCTGGGCGTACTTCCGCAACCGCTGCTACATCGAGGGACTGTCCAAGGCGCTGGTGGCACGGCGCTGCGGCAGCGGACCGGCGCTGTCCAGCGAACGCGTGTACGTGCGGTCGGTCATCCCGCGTGCCCTCGCCCGCAACCTCACCCGGATCCGCCGCCCCGGCGCGCTGCGCACGATCGCGGCGCTGTCCGGGGGTGTCGGCGCGACCGTCACCGGGTACCTCGTCGGATCGATCCGTCCGCTGGGTTCCCGGGACTCCTCCCGCCGTCCCCGAGAAGCGGCGGAGCCGACGACGACGGCCCGGTCATGAGCACGGAAGCGACCACGAAGGCCCGGTCATGAGCGTCGTACCCGTCTTCCTGTACCACGCGGTGTCGGACGACTCACCGCCGTGGCTGGCGCAGTTCACGGTGAGTCCCGGCACGTTCGTGGAGCACCTGGACATGATCGCCGACAGCGGACTGCGCGTGATCCCCCTGCGGCGACTGGTCGCGGCTCTGCTGGGCGGCCCTTCGGTGCCCGCACGGTCGGCGGTGCTGACCTTCGACGACGGATACGCGGACTTCGCCTCGACGGTGGCTCCCCTGCTCGCCGCACGAGGCCTTCCCTCGACCCTGTACGTGACCACGGGCGCCCTGCGGCCCTCGGACACCACGCCGTTCCCGTCCGCGGCGACCCTGACCTGGGCCCAGGTCAGGGAGTTGGACGCGGCCGGGGTCGAGATCGGCGGACACACCGAGACGCATCCGCAACTGGACACGCTGCCCCGGACCTGGGTGCGGGACGAGGTGGCCGGCTGCAAGCGGCGGATCGAGGACGAACTCGGGCACCCCGTCGGCTCCTTCGCCTATCCGCACGGCTATTCCAGCCGTACCGTGCGCGCGCTGGTACGGGAGGCCGACTGGACGTCGGCCGCCGCCATCCGGGCGGCCTCGGCCTTCAGTTCGGAGCGGGACGACCCTCTGCGGTTCGCCCGGCTCATGGTCCGGGCCGACACCGGCCGGGACCGCTTCGCGCTCTGGACGAGCGGTGCGGGAGCCCCCGTGGCACCGTTCGCCGAGGGGCCCCGGACCAGAGGCTGGCGAGCGTACCGCCGGGCGAGGGCGGCGGTCGGCCTGCCGTACCGGGCGATCCCGGCCTGACTCACTCACCGGCCCGCGGCCCTCGGTGGGACGCCCCGGCCGGAACCGACCCCTGACGGCGCGTCAACGCTGCCAGACCCGGACCCAGTCCACGAGCATCCGCGCCGCGTCGGTGCCCGGGGGCGGGGTGTAGGGGAGGCCGACGGCCAGGTTGAGGATGACCTCCATGGGCTCGTGGGGAATGCGCTCGGGCTCACTCACCCGGAACCGTTCGATCCCGTCCACGTACCAGACCAGTCTGTCCTTCTCCCAGAGCAGCCCGAAGACGTGATAGCCGTCGGGAAAGCCGTCCGAGGTGAAGGTCCCCCGCTGCTTCCTCTCCTCGCCCTCGGCGTTCCGCCAGTGCACGAACATCGACAGTGTGCGCGGCGTACCGAGGAATTCCATGATGTCGATCTCGGGCGGGGTGTAGCGGCTCGCGGGCATCATCCAGAACTCCGGTGCCATCCCGCCCTGTGGCGGAATGCGGATCGCCGCCTCGAAGTAGCCGTAGGTGAAGGTCTTCCGCGGCTGGGCGTACCAATTGTCCCGGCCGGTGGAGATCATGCCGGACACCCAGGGGTAGACCTTTCCGTCGCCGCCGCGGACGGACCGGCGCTGGGCGTCGAGGCTCAGTTTCCCACCACTCACGGTGACCTGGCCGGGCTGGTACCACTCCAGTTCGTGGTTGGTGCTGATGGTGCAGCCGTGGTCGTTCCAGTCGTAGCACGTGGCCCAGCGGTCCTTGTCCAGACGTGAGCCGTCGAAGTCGTCGTGGAGGACCAGTCGCCAGTCGCCCTGTGCCGGGGGCCGGGGCGTCGCCGTCCCTGAAGTGGCCCCGGGCGCGGGCCCGCCTGCGCCGCATGCCACCAGCAGCAGCATGAGCGCCCCGAGCACCACGCCTCGCACCCTCATCGGCGGGTACGTGTCCCGTCCGCGACGGAGCGGGCCACCCGGCGCGCGGCGAATCCGGTGCCCGCGACGAACCTCAGCACGGGGCCGAAGGCGGGAGCGGCGGCCAGTCCGGTGAAGAACAGACCGGGCACGGAGGACTCGAACCCGGAGGACAGTTTTGGTGCGCCGTGGACCGTCCATATCTCCCGGCGGAGTCGGGGTGCCAGCAGTCGGAGCCGGTCGACGTCCACCCGGTATCCCGTGGCCAGCAGCAGATGGCCGGCCCGCAGCACCCTCGTCCGCGCGTCGGCGTCCACGACATCGAGGCGAACCATGCCGTCCTCGACCCCCGAGGAGCGGACCGTACGGCCGCACAGCACGGGAATGTCGTCCATGCGGGGCGGCAGCCACCAGCCACCGGACGGTCCGAGCACCTCGTGCAGCAGCCGCCTCCGCAGCCCCGGCGGCAGATGGCGGATGGCGCCGCCGCCGTGGCAGCACGCCAGCAGCGACCAGCCCGGTCCGAGCGGCGAACCCGGCTTCAGCAGCCGTACCGGACGCGGCCGGTCGGACGGCCGGTCGGTGTCGGGCGGGCTGCCGAACGTGACGGACGGCGCGCGGGCGATCACGGTGGGAAGGGCCCCGGCCTCGTGCAGCAGCGCGGCGCTCTCCAGCGCCGACTGCCCCGCTCCGAGGACGGCGACCCGCTGCCCCGAGAACCGGGAGAGATCACGGTGCCGGCTGGTGTGGGAGACCAGTTCCCCGGGGAGACGGCTCGTCAGCTCCGCGGGCTCGTGGGCGAAGGGGACCTGCCCGGCGGCCATCACGACGTTCTCGGCGAGGAACTCCTCCCCGGAGTCCAGGGTGACACCGAACAGCCCGTCCACATGCTCGACGCCTCGGACGCTCCGGCGCTCCAGTTCCGGCACGCGGCGCTCCTGGAACCACCGCCCGTACGCGATCATCTCCTCGACCGGGATGGGGTACCGGTCGCCCACGGGTCCCCGTCCCCGCGCGGTCCGGAAGTCCTCCAGGCGGTACCCGGACTCCGGCGCGGAGATGGAGGAGGCGGCGGGAACCGATTTCAGATACATGCCCATGGGCATGTTGGTGTGCCAGGACTCCATGGGCTCACCGAACACCCTCCGTGGCGTCCCTGACGCGCTCAGCCAGGCGGCCGTGGCCAGCCCGTAGGGGCCCGCTCCGATGACGACCGTGGGCGCCGACGCCGTCACGGCCGCGCACCGGCCCAGCGGGCGCATTCGTCGAGCACGGGTGCCACCGTGTGGGTGAGCCACCCGTAGCTGTGACCGAACCTCGGCGATTTGCGCACGTTGTTCGCCACGTGCCACAGCCAGCTCAGGAGGGGAATGGCCACCGGGTCGGCGACGTCGCGGTCCGGGTCGAGGCCGGCCAGCGCGAGCAGGGCGCGGTCTGCGTCCGGGACCCGGCCGACGCGCAGCGTCTCGGCGACCAGGCCGCCCAGCGGACGCCCGGTGAGTGTACTGCGCAGGGCCACCACGAAGGCGTAGGCGTCGATCTCGCAGGGCCCGTCGACGCGGCCGCTGCTCCAGTCGAAGACACCGGTGACCCGGAGGGGGACGTGGCCGAGCAGCACGTTGCCGGGATGGTAGTCGCCATGGGTCCAGCCCTCGGTCAGCACGGCACCGGCCAGGGCCGCGTCCAGCCGCTGGCGCAGGGCCTCGAACGCGGCGGCTCGTCTGCCGGACCGGTAGCGGGGCATCCCGGCCGAGAGCGCCGTGAGCTGCGACTCGCACCAGGCCGGCGTCCGGTCGGCCGCCGCACGGCGTCGCCCCGTGGCGGCCCGCAGATCCGCCAGGAGTCGCAGGGCGGGAGTCACGATCGCCTGGGCTTCGTCGGGCGTGTCCATGATCAGTCGCTCGGCCGGGACGCCCGGGAGCGTGTTCTGGGCAAAGGTCCCCTGGGGGCCGGGCGATCCGACGACCCGCGGCAGGAGGGAACGCCAGGGAGCGAGCCGGCTGTCGTCGTCGAGCTCCCGGAGGACTTCCCGCTCCCGAGCCGTGACGGCGGCCCCTGCCTCGTTCCTGGGGTGTTTGACGACCAGGCTTCCCGCGCCGCGCCGCAGCTCGAACATCAGCAGGCCCGCCTCGGGCAGCGAGGGCCGCCGGACGACGGTGATGTCCCTGGCGCCGGCGCCGCGGACGAGCCAGTGGGCCCGGAGGCGGTCATCGAGGCCGGCCAGCGCCCGTGGGAAGTAGAGGGGCAGCAAACCGGAGAGCGAGGACATCGTGGCGGGTGGCTTCATACCAGACCTCGCCGGGCCGTCAGCGGCACGACCCGCGGTTGCCGGGGATAATGATTACGGCGATCTGTCACATATGAATGGATCTACAAGCATAAGTGGATCTACGAGCTTCATCCATATTAGTTCCTTTCGGGAGAAGCTTCCCGGAGAGGGGCGGGTGGTCTTCTTGCTGGACGACGAAGTGCCCGTACTCCTCGCCCGGATCGGCAACTATCCGCTGCACCACGGCAGTCTGGGCGTGGTGCGCACGCTCGGGCGGCTGGGCGTCCCGGTCCACGCCGTCGTCGAGGACCGCTTCACCCCGGTCGCTCTCTCGCGCCACCTCACGAGCGGGTTCGTGTGGCCGACGACCGGCCGCGAGGAACCGGAACGGCTCGCGGACGGCCTGCTGTCCATCGGCCGCAGGATCGGCGCCCGGTGTGTGGCGGTGCCGACCGACGACGAGGCGGCGATCGTGCTCGCGGAGTACGCGGACCTGCTGAAGGAGTGCTTCCTGATTCCGCCCGTGCCGGCCCGTCTGCCGCGGCTGCTGGCCTGCAAGGCGAGCCTGCACCGGATCTGTACGGAGGTCGGCGTCCCCTCGCCGCGGTCACGGGCGCCGACGAGCCGTGACGAACTGGTCGACGCGGGCCGCGAGCTCGGATATCCGCTGGTGCTCAAGAATCTGGCGCCGTTCAGCCGGCTCCGCACCCCGGCCGTCAGCGGCACCACCATCGTGGTGCCCCACGAGCGGGCACTCCTCGACCGCTTCCCGGGGGCCGCGCCGCCACCTGTCCTCGTGCAGGAGTACATCCCCAGACAGCAGGCGGAGGACTGGATCACCCACATCTACTCCGGTGCCGGCGGTGTGCCGCGCGCCCTGTTCACCGGCTTGAAACTGCGCTCCTGGCCTCCGTACGCGGGCATGACCGCCCGCGCGGTGGCGCTGCGCAACTCCGAACTGGCCGGGCTGGCGGAGCGACTGTGCCGCCGCATCGGGTACAGCGGACTCGCGGACCTCGACTGGCGTTACGACCGTCGCGACGGGCAGTACAAACTCGTCGACTTCAACCCGCGCACCGGTGCCCAGTTCCGCCTGTTCGAGAACGTCCACGGAGTGGATGTCGTCCGCGCCATGCATCTGGACCTGACCGGCCGGACCGTGCCGGACGGCGCCCAGGTCGAGGGGCGGGTCTTCGTCGCCGGCCAGTTGGACTTCGCGTCGGTCGCGGCATGGCTGCGCCATGAGCGCCGGCTGCCGCCCGACCTCCTGAACGAGCGGCCCTCCGAGCGGGCCTGGCTCTGCCGGGACGATCCCCTGCCGGCCGCGGCCGAGGCGGTCCGGTTCACGGCGCTGGTGACCTGGCGTCTGCTGCGGCCGGGGCGTTCCGGCCCGGCGAGTTGTCGTTGACCGGACACACGTCGCGCCCGGGCACCGGCCGCGTGAAGCGGTCGGCGCCCGGGCGCGAGGGTGCGGTCGGTACTGCCGGACCTCACATCAGTGCTGCCAGACCCTCACGTAGTCGACCTTCATGTCGGCGGGAGCCACGTTGGTTCCGCTGTGACTGGGGTTGATGGCGTTGTTGAGGATCAGATACATCGGGGCGGACGTGATCCCGGAGGTGATCTGACCGACCTGCTTTCCGTCGTAGAAGTATGTGACGGAGCCCTGCTTCCATTCGGCGCCGAACGTGTGCCAGCCACCGGAGTAATTGCCGGAAGCGCAGCCTCCGGGACCACCCGCCGTGGAATGGAAGTGATAACAGGCGGAGCCGCCCAGGCCTTCCAGGACGTCCAGCTCGCCGTCCGTCGGCCAGTTCTGCCCGTCCGCCCAGAACGAGGGCCAGTTGGCCATCTGCGACCCGGACGAGGGCGTGTAGATGCGGGCCTCGAAAGCGCCGTAGGTGAACTGGGCCTTCTTGTTGCTGGTCACGATCCCGGAAACGTACGGATACGTCTTGCCGTCGACGGTGGTCGGCTTCTCGATGAGGTTGAGGTGGAGGGATCCGTCGCCGACGGTGACCTGCGACGGGGAATAGGCGGACGCTTCAGCGGAGTTCGGCGGCTTGGTGACACACGTAGGACAACCGAACCAGTTCGCGTTCCACTTGGACGTGTCGAGACCGGTGCCGTTGAATTCGTCGCCGAACACCTGGTGCCAGGTTCCACCGATACCGACAGGCATGGCGGCGCCGGACGGCGTCGAGGATGACGTGCTCGGCGTCGGCGTGGACGCCGGAGTCGAGGCGGGTGTCGAGGCGGGCGTGGTCGCGGGTGTCGACGTCGGCGTGGACGCCGGGGTCGAGGCCGGAGCCGACGAGGGCGCGGACGTCGGTGTCGGCGTCACGGAGGACGTCGGTGTCGCGGTCGGCGTCGCGGTCGGTGTCGCGGAGGAGCCGGTACCCGTCGTGGTGCCGGCGGTGAAGGATTTCACCGGAGAGACGCTGTGCCAGCGGTCGTGGAACTTGTACGCCACATAATACGTGTAGGTGCCGGCCGGAAATGCGCGGGAGCCCGACGTGTACGCGGTGGGCCGGGTTCCCAGAGTGGCCGCGGCGGCTCCGGGAAAGTCGTACTTACCACCGTCGGCGGACCGTACGGCGACGGTCAGCGACTGCAGTTTGATCGTTTTGGCGCTGTGGACCGCGGCGGCGGCTTTGGACTGACCGTTCGAGGCCGCCGACACGGAAAGGGAATCGACCACGACGGCGGGAGTGGACGCCTCCGCCTGATCCGTTTGCGTAAGGACGCCTCCGGCGACCGCGGCGGTGGCGACCGCGAGCGCACCCAATTTCGTTCGCATGGCGCGAGGACGACGATGTTTACGCATATCAATTGTACGATTCATTGGCATGTACGCGTGACCTTTCGCCCCCATGCGACACAGGTGTGCCACGCAAAGCCGGTGGGCAATGGCGGACTGAACGGTCCTGGACTCTGCGGGAGGCGAACTCGATCCGCAAGTACCCGACCGACGGCGGGCACCGCATTCCTCAGGGGAAACTCATGTCTCGCAGTCGAGTTGGCCGGGTGGAGCCCGGCCCAGTGATGTCCGACACTTTGGGGGGCAATTCGGTCATACACTCCAAATCGCCTGCCCTCGGCCCCAGTCGGCGACTGCGGGGCACCGCGGCTCGCGTCACTGCGGGCCGCATCACCGACGGCGTGCGCGGGGCCACTGTCAGTGGCGGGTGGCAGCATCGGATTCATGACCGAGACCACGACGTTCGCCTGGCGGCCCTTCCTGCTCACCTGGAGCGGGGAGTGGGCGGATTCCCTGCCCGAGGACGAGACACGGGACGAGGACGCGAGCGCCCGGCAGGCGCGCTGGCTGGGCTTCCCGCCCGCGTCCGAGGAACGGATCGCGGCCATGGAGGAGCGCCTGGGCCGGCGCATGCCCCCGTCGTACCGGGAGTTCCTCAAGGTCACGGACGGCTGGCGGCACGCGGGCGGGTTCGTGTGGCTGCTGGCGGGGACCCGGGGCGCCGACTGGCACGACGACGCGTCGGGACTCGGGGAGTCGTTCGAGGAGTATCTGGACGAGGACGCCGGGCCCGAGGAGCGCAGGGAAGTGGACATCTGGCGGCGCGGACTGCAGCTCGACGTGGAGTCCGACGCCACCTACGTCCTGATGGATCCCGAGGACGTGGACGAGGACGGCGAGTGGGCCGTGTACACCTGGGCGAGCTGGCGCGCCGAGCCGCCCGAACGGCACGCGAACTTCCTCGAGTTCATGCGGGACATGCACCGGGAGTTCCACAGTCTGCGGGCGCACGGGGGCGACGGGGAGCCGGTGTTCGTCAACGACACGACACGGGAGCAGGACGCCCGGGTGGCCGAGGCGCGGCTGGAGACGCTGGGCGGCGGCTGGGAGCGGGCCGTGGCGGCGCTGGACGATGCCAGGAGTTACGGCAGGCCCCGGGCCGCCGGTCTGGGTGACCAGATACGGCGTCTGCTCGGCAAGACCTCCATGGTGTATTACGAGGACCTGGTGACGGACCCTCGGTACGCGTCCGATCTGCTGCCGCCGCTGGTCGCCGAGCACGCGGCGAACTCGTACGGGGACGACTCGACGCTGAAGTTCCATCTGCGGGGCGCCGATGACGACCTGGTGACACTCGCCTACGCGACGCTGGATCAGGTGAGGAGCGGGACCTACCGGTACACACCGGGCGGTGCGTTCGGGGAGGCTGTCGAGCGGGCGCGGGAGACGGCGCGGTGGGGAGACACCGACGGGGCGTGGCGGACACTGCGGGACGCCGTGCCCTTGTGGGAGCCCTTGGGACCCGATCATCTGGCACCACTGGGGTGGGTGGCCGACCCCGTGCTCGGGCCGCTGCTGACCCCGGAGCGGGGCCGCGAGCTGCTGTCCACGCCGAGGGGCGGGCAGGCCGGTGAGGTCCCTGATCCGACGCCCGATCTCGACCCCGGCGGCCTGGCGTGGCTCGCGGAGCCGGAGCGGGGCGACAACCGCAGGTCCTACCGCTTCGTCCTGGTGGAGGGTGTGGAACCGCGGGAGATGCCCGGACGTCTCGCGGACGGCGGCTCCGGGCTCGACGAACCCATGACCCTCTGGGAGGCACGGAGCAGATCCCTGCGCGGCAAGCGGGAGTTCTCCTCCTACGACGACGAGGCCCTCGTGGCGGTCGGCCGGGCCGGCGACGGCTGGAGCTTCGCCTACGACGGCGCCCCCGCCCCCTTCAACCGGCAGCGGTTCGTCTCCCCCGCGACACGCGTCGGCGCGGCCACCCGCGCGGTGGTGGTGTGGAGCGGCCTCGGGGCACGGCACGGGGAGCCGTTCTTCCACCTCTCGGTGGCGCGGGACGGTACCGAGCGGTGCGCGTTCACGTACGCGGAGGGGAAGGTCAGGAGGAGCGGGGAGATACCGGAGACGCTGGACCCCGACCGGTTCTTCGGCGGATCGGAGGGCGGCGCCGAGGTGGAACGGCGGCTACTGGAAGCGGTGGCCGCGGAGTTCGGCGTCCATCTGCCGCGTCACGCGATCCGGGGCGGGCGGCTGCACTCGTTCACCACCCGTTCGTGGACCCGGCCGCCCGGGGACGGGGAGGGGTACATGGTGATCCAGATGAATGCGGGAGCACCGCTACCGGCGGACGACGAACCGGCGGGAGACGACGGACCGGTGACCGAGTAGCGAACGTCCGGGCCGACGGCTCCGGCCGGCACGGGGCCCTCCGGCCGGCACGGAGCCTCCGGCCCGCACGGGCCGTCACGTTGGCCGGGGCGCTCCCGCCGGCACAGGGGCCCGCCCGGGCGGGCCCCCTCGGCTCACGTGGCTCTGTCGGCGCGGCTAGTGCGAGACGGAGCCGTGGTGCGGGCCGGCGAGCGGATCGCCGGCCTTTCCGACCACCTCGGCGATCCAGGCCATCGCCTCGGGCACGTCGTAGTTGCCGGCGTGCGGCTGGTTCCAGGCGAGCCGGTAGTCGACGTTCTTGACCTGCTTGTCCGCCTCCAGCACCCGGTCCAGGTTGACCGAGATGATGAAGGAGGTGTCCCGGTCGCGGGTGCCGTTGCGGACGTACCAGTTCGGCGCGGTGTCGGCGCTCGTGCCGACGAAGTCCATGGGGTCGACGAGGTGGATCTGGTCGTCGAGGGTCGTGCTCCGCTTGCCGGTGTACTGGTCCCAGGTCAGCCCGGTGTCGTCGGTGCCGCTGCCGTCACCGGCGACGTCGTTGTGGTTCCAGCTCCACTCGGTGTAGTTCATGTACGTCTGGGTGTACGGGCCGAAGAGGTTGGTCTCCGTCCGGCTGGTGGTGTTCCCGTGCACGCCCACGGCGTCGAAGGCGGGCGTCGTCTTCAGCGTGGCCTGGGTGGCGACGAACTTCAGGTACTTCGCCATCTCGACCGACACCACCTTGTCCGTCGCGTTGTCGACGTCGATCCAGTCGTTGACGTACGACTTGGTGGTGGTCCCGCCGGGCCCGCCGGACGTGATGTCGAAGGTGGCTCCGAGCGCCGGAACGGTGTTGGCCGGGTCGGCCCTCATATAGGTCTCCGCGGAGCGGATCACCTCCTTCCTGATCGTGTCGAGCATGTCGTCGGCGGTGAGCCTCGATCCGTCAGGATTGCGGAGCTTGAGGCTCTTCTCGTACGCGGGGAACCCGGCCGCGATCTCGGCGGCGTCCTCGGGCGTGGCGTTCGAGCCGGTCGCGTCACGGGTGCCGAGGACGTTGTAGAGCCACTCGTAGGCCGTGTCGGCGTTGCCGAGGTCGGTGATCGGGCAGTACGCGTTGACCGCGAACACGTCGTCGCGCAGGGTGCTGCGGCCCTTGGAGTCGATGCCCGCGGCGCCGATCGCGGCGAGGTAGGTGTCGTACTCCGCGCTGTTGCCCGAAGCGCCGAGGATCGAGGACAGCGCGCCGCCTCCGCTGGTGCCGTTGACGACGATCCGCTCGGCGCTGCCGGGCATGGCGGCGTCGTTGAGACGGAGGTAGCGCACCGCGGCCTTGGCGTCGACCGCCGCGGCGGGGGCCTTGCCCGGCGAGGATCCGTCGGCGCCGGCCAGCCCGCGGCTGCGGTTGGCGACGTCCACGAAGACGTAACCGGCCTTCAGCGCCGCGCCGACGTTGCTCGTCGCGCTGTTGTAGGACGCGCCGTCGGTGACACTCGCCTTGATGTAACTGGCCATCCAGCCCGCGTTGTTCACCGCGAAGTAGACGGGCGCGCGCTGGTCGTCGAAGGCGCTCTCGGGCACGAAGACGTTCATGCTCTCGTAGCCGCAGCGCGTGTTCGCGATGGTGGTGGAACCGTTGATGCCGGACTGCTGCGCGGCCGCGGCGACCGGGTCGGCGACGTAGCAGAGTTCCTTGTAGGAGCGCACCTCGACCGGCTGCCCGTCTACGGTGACGGTGAGCGTCGTGTAGGCGCCGGCGTCGAAGGCCAGCGCGGCGTCCTCCGGGTCCACGGCGTGCGCGTGCGACGCGGTCTGTCCCTGGGACGCGATCGCGGACGAGGGCACCGCGAACGCCGTCAGGGCGAGTGAGCCCGCTATCGCCATGCCCCTCACACGACGCCCACGGCCTGGGGTGCGTCCTTCCCCTCCACCCGCCGGACGGGTGGAGGCTGCTCGATCGGAGGATTCCGAGAGCGACTGCATGGGGTCTCCTCTTGTTGCATATCGAGTTGCTGCGTATCGAGTGATCCACTGGCACCTCGGGCCCAAGGCGTCACGCACGCTACAAGATTGTTAACAAAATACCCAGCAATTTTGCGAACATTTCGCGCCATCCGGCGACCGCCGCACGGCCCGCCGCCGCCACGGACACGGGTGCGGGGCGGCGATAGGGCCCGTTCGCACTTACCGCCGACGCTCCCTGGCGGTAACCATGGGAAAGGCCGTTTGGCCAGCTATGACCTGAATGAGCTGATCCCAGGAGGGCTCATGGACGCCCCGACCGCGACGACGGCGGGCCCGGCCGCGCAGGACGACGCGCAGGAGGACCCGACCGTCCACATTCTCTGGATCAACGCGGGGCTGAGCTGCGACGGAGATTCGGTCTCCCTGACCGCCGCGACCCAGCCGAGCATCGAGGAACTGGCGCTCGGCGCCCTGCCGGGACTGCCCAAGGTGGCGGTGCACTGGCCCCTGATCGACTTCGAGTGCGGGCCCGTGGAGGGCGCGGACAATTTCGTCGAATGGTTCTTCAAGGCCGACCGGGGCGAGCTGGAGCCCTTCGTGCTGGTCGTCGAGGGATCCATTCCCAACGAGCGGGTCAAGCCCGAGGGCTACTGGTGCGGCTTCGGGGACGACCCGGAGACGGGTCAGCCGATCACCACCAGTGAGTGGCTGGACCGGCTCACCCCCAAGGCGCTCGCCGTGGTCGCCATCGGCACCTGCGCGACGTACGGCGGTATCCACGCGATGGCCGGCAACCCGACCGGCGCGATGGGGGTGCCCGACTACCTCGGCTGGGAGTGGAAGTCCAAGGCGGGCATTCCGATCGTCTGCATCCCGGGCTGCCCCGTGCACCCGGACAACGCCTCCGAGACCCTGCTCTATCTGCTGTACCAGGCGGCGGGCGCCGCGCCCATGATCCCGCTGGACGAGGAGCTGCGGCCGACCTGGCTGTTCGGGGCCACGGTCCACGAGGGCTGCGACCGCGCCGGCTACTACGAGCAGGGACAGTTCGCGAACGAGTACGGATCCCCGGAGTGCCTGGTCAAGCTCGGCTGCTGGGGCCCGGTGGTCAAGTGCAACGTACCCAAGCGCGGCTGGATCAACGGCGTGGGCGGCTGCCCGAACGTCGGCGGGATCTGCATCGCCTGCACCATGCCGGGCTTCCCCGACAAGTTCATGCCGTTCATGGACGAGCCGCCGGGCGGCCATGTGTCCGCGACGGCGAGCGGCATCTACGGATCCGTCATACGACGCCTGCGGAACATCACCGCGAAGACCGTCGACAAGGAACCGAAGTGGCGCGGCAAGGGCGAGGAGCTCACGACCGGCTACAAGGCCCCGTGGTGACCACGGACACCCGCTGAGCAGGACACTCGACAGGAAGGTGGCGCGGCACCATGGCGACGGCGACGAACAAGCCGGCCGGTGACGGCCTCACGGAGATGTCGTGGGACCCGATCACCCGCATCGTCGGCAGTCTCGGCATCCACACCAAGATCGACTTCAAGGCGAAGCGGGTCGCGGAGTGCTACAGCACCTCGTCCGTCTTCCGCGGGTACAGCGTGTTCATGCGCGGCAAGGACCCGCGTGACGCGCACTTCATCACCAGCAGGATCTGCGGCATCTGCGGCGACAACCACGCCACGTGCTCGGTCTACGCCCAGAACATGGCGTACGGCGTGGCTCCCCCGCACCTCGGCGAGTGGATCATCAACCTCGGTGAGGCCGCGGAGTACATGTTCGACCACAACATCTTCCAGGAGAACCTGGTCGGTGTGGACTACTGCGAGCGGATGGTCCGCGAGACCAATCCCGGCGTGCTCGAACAGGCCGAACGCACCGAGGCCCCGCACGCGGCCGACCACGGCTACCGCACCATCGCCGACATCATGCGCTCGCTGAACCCGCTGGAGGGCGAGTTCTACCGTGAGGCGCTCCAGGTCAGCCGCTACACCCGGGAGATGTTCTGTCTGATGGAGGGACGCCATGTGCACCCCTCCACGCTCTACCCGGGCGGTGTCGGCACGGTCGCGACCATCCAGCTCTTCACCGACTACCTGACCCGGCTCACCCGCTACGTGGAGTTCATGAAGCGGGTCGTCCCGCTCCACGACGACCTCTTCGACTTCTTCTACGAGGCCCTGCCCGGGTACGAGGAGGTGGGCAGGCGCCGGGTGCTGCTGGGCTGCTGGGGCGCTCTGAACGACCCGGAGTACTGCGACTTCCAGTACGCCAACATGGAGAACTGGGGCCGGCGGATGTTCGTCACCCCGGGCGTCGTCGTGGACGGCAAGCTGGTCACCAACAGCCTCGTCGACATCAACCTCGGCATCCGCATCCTGCTCGGCAGTTCGTACTACGAGGACTGGTCCGGCATGGAGAAGTTCGTCGAGCAGGACCCGCTCGGGAACCCCATCGACGAACGGCACCCGTGGAACCAGCACACCATCCCGGCCCCGCAGAAGCGGGACTTCGACGACAAGTACAGCTGGGTCATGTCGCCGCGCTGGTTCGACGGCACCGACCATCTGGCCCTGGACACCGGTGGCGGCCCGATCGCCCGGCTGTGGTCCACGGCGCTGTCCGGTCTCGTCGACATCGGCTACATCAAGGCCACCGGGCACAGCGTGCAGATCAACCTGCCGCGCACGATGACCAAGCCCGAGATGGCGCTGGAGTGGAAGATCCCGCAGTGGAGCAACGCCCTCGAACGCAACCGGGCCCGCACCTACTTCCAGGCGTACGCCGCCGCTGCCGCCCTCCACTTCGCCGAGCAGGCGATGGAGGAGGTACGGGCCGGACGCACCCAGACCTGGGAGAAGTTCGACGTGCCGGACGAGTCGATCGGCTGCGGCTTCACCGAGGCGGTACGAGGTGTGCTCTCCCACCACATGGTGATCAGGGAGGGCAAGATCGCCAACTACCACCCGTACCCGCCGACCCCGTGGAACGGCAGTGTGCGCGACTCCTACGGCACACCGGGCCCGTACGAGGACGCCGTGCAGAACACGCCCATCTTCGAGGAGAACCCGCCCGAGAACTTCAAGGGCATCGACATCATGCGGGCCGTCCGCAGCTTCGACCCGTGTCTGCCGTGCGGAGTGCACATGTACGTCGGCGGCGGGCGGACCGTGGAACAGACGCACCTGCCGACGGGGCTGAGCGGACTGGCCGGCTGACCTTCCGGCATCCGACGTTCATCGCGATCCGACCTTCCTCGCGATCGACCTTCCTCAGGAGAGGGGCTAGCCGATGGCCGGACAGGAGACGGGCGAGCGGATAGGCGCGCTGCTCGACGAGCTGGCGCAGCGGGCGGGACCGGAGGCGCGCGACATCGCCGACGAACTGGTGCGCTGCCTCATGGAGTTCTACGGCGAGGGCCTGGCTCGGACCGTACGCCTGCTGCGCTCCGCCCCGGACGGCGCGGACCCCCTCGCCGTCCTCACCGCCGACGAACTCGTCAGCGATCTGCTGATCCTGCACGATCTGCACCCCGAGGACACCGCGACCCGGGTGGGCCGGGCCCTCGACAAGGTCCGCCCCTACCTCGGCTCGCACGCGGGTGACGTGGAGGTGGCCGGGCTCGAACTGGAGACGGCCGGTGGTCCGACGCTGCGGCTCAGGCTGCGCGGCAGTTGCGACGGCTGTCCCTCCTCCACCCAGACCGTGCGGTGGACCATCGAGGAGGCGGTCGCCCGGATCGCCCCCGAGGTCGCGCACATCGAGGTCGAGGGCATGGCCGACGGGAGTCCGGAACCGGCGCTCCTCCAGATCCTGCCGCACCGCCCGGAGGACACCCCGGGCGAGGCGGCACCGTCCGGGGAACCGGGCGAGGCGGCGCGCTGGTACGAACTCGGCCCACGCTCGCTGCCGGCGGGCGACGGCGCCACCGGGGTCGCCGAGGTCGCGGGCCACACCCTGCTGCTGATCCGCCTGCCGGGGCAGTTGTACGCCTACCGCGACCGCTGCCCCCTGTGCGCGGCGGGCCTCGCCGCGGCCGTCCTGGACGGCGAACTGCTGGTCTGCGCGGGCTGCGGCGCCGGGTTCGACGTCCGCCGGGCGGGCCGGGGCGACCAGGGCCATCTGGAACCCGTACCGCTGCTGGAGGAGGACGGGTCGGTGCGGGTGGCGCTGCCCGGCGAGCTGCTGGGGGCCGGGCCATGACCGCGGACGTCCTCAGGCAGTTCACCCGGCGGCCGCCGCCCGAGGGCGAGCGCTGCGACCTGTGCGGGGAGCCGCTGCCGGCCGAGCACCGGCATCTCGTCGACACCTCCCGGCGGTCCCTGAAGTGCTCCTGCCCGCCCTGCCATCTGCTGTTCACCCGGCCGGGCGCGGGACAGGGCCGTTTCCGGGCGGTCCCGGACCGGTATCTCACCGATCCCGGGTTCGTCCTGGACGAGGCCGGCTGGAACCGGCTGCAGATCCCCGTCGCGCTCGCCTTCTTCTTCCGCAATTCCGAGCTCGGCCGGCTCGCCGCCTTCTATCCGAGCCCGGCGGGCGCCACCGAGAGCGAACTCGACCCGGCGACCTGGGACGCGGTGCTCGGCCGCAGCAGGCTGGCGGAGCTGCTGGAACCCGATGTGGAGGCGCTGCTGCTGCACCGCGGCCGGAGCGGGGCGGTGACCTGCACCCTCGTCCCGGTCGACGTCTGCTACGAACTGGTCGGACGGATGCGGCTGCACTGGAAGGGCTTCGACGGCGGTGCCGAGGCACGCGCGGACATCGCGGAGTTCCTGGAACGGATCACCGCGGCCGCCCGGCCTCTGGCGAACACGGGGAGCGCGGAGAGTTCAGGGAGCACGCGGACCGCAGGAAGCGTGGCGAGCGCCGGGAACACGGAGAACCCCGGGGGCGCCCCGTGACCGATCTCCAGTTCACCTGCACCGGTGTGCGCCCCGAACCGTACGGAGCCGGGCCCACACTGCTCTTCGGGCTGCGCATCGAGGAGGCGGACCACCAGCCGGTGCACGCCCTCGCGCTGCGCTGCCAGATCCGCATCGAGCCCGCGGGACGGTCGTACGAGCCGGAGGAGGTCGGCATGCTGGGCGACCTGTTCGGTGAGCCGAGCCGCTGGAACAGCACGCTGAAGCCACTCCAGTTCGCCCACACCTCCATCACGGTCCCGGGATTCACCGGCACGGCGGAGGTCGATCTCCCGGTGCCCTGCACCTACGACACCGAGGTCGCGTCCGCGTCGTACTTCCGGGCGCTGACCCGTGGCGAGGTCCCGCTGCTCCTGCTGTTCTCCGGCACGGTGTTCACCGGCCGCGACGGCTTCCGGGCCGAGCCCGTGCCCTGGCACAAGGAGACGTCGTACCGGATGCCGGTGGACGTGTGGCGGAACATGATCGAGCAGTACTTCCCCAACTCGGGCTGGCTGCGGGTCCGGCTGGACGTCCTCGACGCGCTGCGCCGTTACCGGTCCGCGCACGCCCTGCCCTCCTGGGAGCGGGTCTTCGACGAACTCCTCGCCACCGCCGACGCGAAGGGGGCCGACTGAGATGAGCAATCCGCTGGAGGACCGCTTCGAGCGGGCCCGCGCGGTGGCGGACGCCGTCCTGTTCGAGGGCTACGTCCTCTACCCCTACCGCGCCTCCGCCGCGAAGAACCAACTGCGCTGGCAGTTCGGCGTCCTGGTGCCGCCCGCCTGGACCGCCACGACCGGGGAACACTCCGTCCAGCGCACGGAGTGCCTGCTGGAGCCCCGCAAGGGCGACCGGCTCCACGCCGAACTGCGCTTCCTGCACGTGAGGCGGCGCACGGTCGAACGGCTCGACGCCGACGGCGGATACACGGAGGTCCCCGAACTCGACCTGCCCGACCGGGTGCTGGTTCCGTGGGACGAGGGACACGAGGAACGCGTCCTGATCCATGAACCGCTCGACGGACTGACGGGTGATCAGGCATCGGTCCACGCCGTACGGTTCGACCTCCCCGACGCCGTGGAGTACGAGCCGGTGACCGACGACGAGGGCCGGACGCTGGGCCGTCTCGTGCGGCGCAGAAAGCGGCTGACCGGCGAACTGCGCCCGCGCGTCGAGGAGTTGCCCGGACCGTACCGGGTGCTGCGGCTCACGGTGAGCGTGCACAACACCACCACCGTCCCGGAGGAGGCCGGCGCCGACCGCGAGACCGCGCTCGCCCACAGCCTGATCGGCACCCATCTGCTGTTCGGCGTTCCCGGCGGCCGGTTCCTGTCGCTGACGGACCCGCCGGAGTGGGCCCGCCCGGCCGCCGCGAGCTGCCGGAACGACCGTACCTGGCCCGTGCTCGCGGGCCCGCCCGGCGCGGACGACGTCATGCTGTCCTCGTCGATCATCCTGGAGGATCATCCCGCCGTCGCCGAGGAGAGCCCGGGGCCCCTCTACGACGCCACCGAGATCGACGAGATCCTCTCGCTGCGCACGGCCGCGCTCACCGACCGGGAGAAGCGCGAGGCCCGCGGCACGGACGCCCGCGCCGCCGACGTCATCGACCTGGTCGACGCCATGCCGGGCGCGGTCCGCGAACGGCTCCACGGGGCGATCCGGGGGCTGCGCGAGGTCACCGGCGACGACACCGCGGGCGAACCGCCCGCCGCCGCCCCCGACACCGGGCTGAGTCTGCCCCAGGGTCCCGGGCACCCCTGGTGGGACCCGGCGCAGGACGCCGATGTGGCCGAGGTGCCCGACGCCGTCGTCGTCGACGGCGAGACGGTACGGGCCGGGAGCAGGGTCAGGCTGACCCCCGGCGCCCGGCGCTCGGACGCCCAGGACTCGTTCCTGCACGGCCGGCACGCCACGGTCGAGGCCGTGGTCGGCGACCTGGACGGCGAGACGCATCTCGCCGTCGTCGTGGACGACGACCCTGGCACCGACGTACGCCGGGCCCAGGGCCGCTTCCTCTACTTCAAGCCCGACGAGGTGGCACCCCTCAAGGAGCGGGAGGAGGAGGCGACATGACCGGACCCGCGTACACCGGCCCGTCCGGTCCCGCCGAAGGGCACGGGACCGGCCGGACTCTCGTCGCCGGAGTCGGCAACGTGTTCCTCCAGGACGACGGGTTCGGGGTGGAGACCGTACGACGGCTCGCCGCCCGCGTGCCCGGACCGCCGCCCGGCGTCGAGCTGATGGACGCCGGCATCCGTGGGGTGCACCTCGCCTACCGGCTGCTGGAGGGCTACCGGACGCTCGTCCTGGTGGACCTCGTCAGCCGCGACGGTCCACCGGGCACGCTGTACACGATCGACGTCGGCCCCGAACCGCCCTCGGCGCGTCCCGGACCCGGCCCGCTGGACACGCACGCCATGGACCCCGCCACCGTGCTGGCCCTGCTGCACGATCTGCACGCCGGCGCGGGCGGCACCCTCCCGGAGCAGGTGTACGTCATCGGCTGCGAACCCCTCGACACCGGCGAGGGCATGGGCCTGACTCCCCCGGTGGCCGGTGCCGTGGACGCCGCCGCCGACCTGGTGCTCGACCTCGTACGCCGCGCTCCCTCCGTGTCCCGGAGGAGCTGACCACGATGGAGGCAAGGATGGAATGGCAATGGGTTGGCCTGGCCGCGGGCCTCGTAGTGGCCTACGGAGTCGCGAGGAACCTGTCGGACATCCGCCGCTACTTGCGCATCCGGCGCATGTGATCCGGTGGATGCGTGTGATCCGGCGGACGTGCGTGATCCGGCGGGTGCGCTCCGGCGCGCGGACCGCCGCCGTCGCGCCCCGCGCGACCACCGACGTCCTCGAGCTGCACATAGCGCTCAAGGAAGAGATGCAGGGTGCCGTGGAGTTCACCCAGGCGCACGAACCACAGCGCGAGGTTCATGGCACCCTGCTGGGTGATCGCGTAGACCCGGCGTGCGGGGCCGCTCTCCGAGGCGCGCCAGTGCGAGGTGACCTCACCGCTGCTCTCCATGCCCCGCAGCAGCCGGTACACATGCGCCTGGTCCGCGTCGCCGCAGCCGAAAGCGCCCAGGCGCTGCACCAGTTCATAGCCATGACCTTGGCGTTCGGCCAGCAACAGGAGCAGCACCGGGGTGAGCAGAGCGCGTCTCTCGACCTCTTGCCCGGTCATCGTGGTCTCAGGGTAACCAGCCATGCGCGGGCCTCACATCCGGGCGCGGCGGCGCCGCGCGTCGGGCCGGCGGCGGGAGGTGAGGGCCGTGCATGAGCTGTCGATCGCGGTGGCGGTCGTCGAACAGGTCGAGGAGGCCGTGCGGGACCGGGGCCGCGCGGTCGAATCGCTGACCCTGCGGATCGGCGAGCTGGCGGGGGTGGTGCCCGAGGCACTGGAGTTCTCGTTCGGGCTCGCGACGGAGGGCACCGCGCTGGCGGGGGCACGCCTGCTGATCGAGACTGTCGATGCCCGGGGCCGCTGCGAGGGCTGCGGCCGCGAGGCGCGGACCGGGATGCCTCCGGTGCTGTGGTGCGCCGGGTGCGGGGCGCCGCTGACCCTGCTCGGCGGCCGGGAGCTGGAGATCGTCCGGGTGACGCTGGCCGACGGGTCACCGCATCCGAACGGGCCCGCGGACGCCGCTCCGGACGGGAAGGGCGAGCCGGGCCCGGACGGGAAGGGCGCGGACGACGGGCCTCGGCCCGCGCCGTCCGGGCCGCCGGTACGCGACGAGGAGGCGAGCCATGTGCCGCACCGTTGACCTGCATCAGGCCGTGCTCGCCAAGAACGACGAGAACGCGCTGGCCCTGCGGGGCTATCTGGGTGACCGCGGGACGGTGGCGGTGAACCTGCTGTCGAGTCCCGGCAGCGGCAAGACGGCCCTGCTCGAACTGCTGCTCGCGCGCGCCGTGGCGGGCGGTGTCCCGGCGGCCGCCGTCACCGCCGACCTGGCGACCGAGAACGACGCGACACGGCTGGCCCGCTCCGGGGCACCGGTGCGGCAGATCCTCACGGACGGGCTGTGTCATCTGGAGGCGGGCATGCTCCAGCGGCGGCTCGAGGACTGGCTGCCGGAGGGCACCCGCCTGCTGTTCGTCGAGAACGTCGGCAATCTCGTCTGCCCCGCCTCCTACGACCTCGGGGAGACCCTGCGCATCGCGCTCGCGTCGGTGACCGAGGGCGAGGACAAGCCGGTCAAGTACCCGACGGCCTTCGGACTCGCGCACCTGGTCGTGGTCACGAAGACCGACATCGGGGACGTCGTCGGCTTCGACCGGGAGGCGTTCCTGCGAGGTGTCCGGCAGGTCAATCCCGGAGTGCCGGTCCTGGAGACCTCGGCGCGCACCGGCCAGGGGGTCGACGCCCTGCTGGCGCACGTCCTGCGCTGCGCGGCCGGCGAGGAGGCGCACGTACCGGTCCTGGCGCGGCAGCACGAGCGGTACCTGCACAGCCACGAGAACGGGAACGGCCGCGAGCACGACCACGACCACGAGCACGAGCACAGCCACGCGCACGAGCACAGCCACGAACGCTCCGGCGGGCACGCGCCCGTGGACGGGCAGGCGCGGTGAAGCGGGCCCCGGGGCGCGAGCGCCGGCACATCACGGTCACGGGTGTGGTCCAGGGGGTGGGTTTCCGGCCCTTCGTGTACACCCTCGCGGAGGAACTGGGGCTGAGCGGCTGGGTCACCAACAACGCGCGCGGCGTCGAGGCCGAGGTGGAGGGCCCGGCCGCCGACGTCGCGGAGTTCTGCGCGCGGGTCGGGACGCGACCGCCGCCGCTCGCCGTGGTCGAGTCGGTCGAGCAGCGGGCCGTACCGCTGGAGAACGACGGCTCGGTGTTCACCATCCGGCCCTCCTCCGGGGGGCCGGGCCGCACCCTGGTCTCCCCGGACACCGCGACCTGCGACGCCTGTCTGCGCGAACTCGCGGACCCCGCCGACCGGCGCCACCGGCATCCCTTCATCACCTGTACGCACTGCGGCCCGCGGTTCACGATCGTGACCGCGCTGCCGTACGACCGGGACAGCACCACCATGGCGGGCTTCCCGATGTGCGGGGACTGCGCCCGCGAGTACGCGGACCCGTCCGACCGGCGCTTCCACGCCCAGCCGATCGCCTGCCCCGCCTGCGGTCCCCGGCTCACACTGCGCACGGGAGCGGACGATCCGGGCGAGCTGCGGGGCGGGGAGGCACTCGCCGAGGCCCGCCGGCTGCTGGCCGAGGGCGCCGTGGTCGCGGTCAAGGGCATCGGCGGCTACCACCTGGCGTGCGACGCGGGGGATCCCGCGGCCGTACGCACCCTGCGCAAGCGCAAGAACCGCGGCGGCAAACCCTTCGCGGTGCTCGCCGGCTCACTGGAGACCGTCCGGCGGCTGGCCCATGTCGGGCCCGAGGAGCGGGAGTTGCTCCTCGGGCCGCGCAAACCAGTGGTCCTGCTGCGGCGGCGGGCGGGGACGGGCGACGAGATCGCGGCGGGCGTCGCGCCCGGCAGCCCCGACCTCGGCTTCATGCTCCCGTACACGCCGGTGCACCGGCTGCTGCTCGGTCTGCCCGGTGACCCCCCGGGTCCCGCCGTCTTGGTCATGACCAGCGGGAACCGCTCGGGCGAACCCATCGTCACCGACGACGCCGAGGCGCTGACCCGGCTGGCGGGGCTCGCCGACGCCTGGCTCGCGCACGACCGGCCCATTCACGTGCCCTGCGACGACTCGGTGGTCCGGGTCTGCGCGGGAGCCGAGCTCCCGGTGCGGCGTTCGCGCGGCTACGCCCCCTTCCCGATCGCGCTTCCGGTGCCGGTGGTCCCGGCGCTGGCGGTGGGCGGCGACCTGAAGAACACCTTCTGCGCCGGGGACGGCCGCTACGCCTGGCTGTCCGCGCACGTCGGGGACATGGACGACCTGGCCACCCTGAGCGCCTTCGAGCGGGCCACCGGCCATCTGACGGACCTCACCGCCGTCACACCGCGCCTGCTCGTCGCCGACCGGCATCCCGGCTATCGCGCGACCCAGTGGGCCCGGCGCGCCGCCGAGGCCCGCGGACTGACGCTGCGCCAGGTGCAGCACCACCACGCCCATGTCGCCTCGGCGATGGCCGAGCACGGGCTCGACGGTTCGGCGCCGGTGATCGGGATCGCCTTCGACGGGACCGGCTACGGCGACGACGGGGCGGTGTGGGGCGGTGAGGTGCTCCTCGCCGACTACGACGGATACCGGCGGTTCGCCCATCTGGGCTATGTCCCGCTGCCGGGCGGCGACGCGGCCGTACGCAATCCCTACCGGATGGCCCTGTCGCATCTGCGGGCCGCGGGACTGCCCTGGCGGGACGCGCTGCCGTGCGTCGCGGCGGCCACACCGGAGGAGCGCCGACTGCTCGAACGGCAGCTCGAACGGGGCTTCAACTGCGTTCCGACGTCCAGCATGGGACGCCTCTTCGACGCGGTGTCCTCGCTCTCGGGCGTCTGTCACCGGGTGGAGTACGAGGCGCAGGCCGCCATGGAGCTGGAGAACGCGGCGGTGGGCGACCTGGCGGGGCCGCTCGCCGACGACGAGCGGAACGACGCGTACCGGTTCATGCTGAGAGCGGTCCGTCAGGACCCCGAAGCGCCGCTGATCGCCGATCCGGCGCCGGTCCTGGCCGCCGCCGTCGCGGATGCCGAAGCCGGCGCCGGACCCGGTCCGATGGCCCGTCGGTTCCATCGGGCCGTGACCGGTCTGGTCCTGGAGGTGTGCACGGTGGCGCGGAGGAGGACCGGCATCGACACCGTCGCCCTCAGCGGCGGGGTGTTCTGCAACGCCTTGCTCACCGAGGCCTGCGGTGCCGTCCTGGAACGGGACGGCTTCACCGTGCTGAGGCACCACAGGGTTCCCCCCAACGACGGCGGACTGGCCCTCGGTCAGCTCGTCGTCGCCGCCCGGTCGATGGACTAGGCCGCGGCCGCGCGGCGAAGCGCACGAGCGAGGCAGGAGCAAGTCATGTGTCTGGCCGTACCCGGCCGAGTGCTGGAGATCGAGGAACGTGACGCGACGCGGATGGCCAAGGTGGACTTCGGCGGTGTCGTCAAGGATGTGTGTCTGGAATACGTGCCGGACATGAAGGTCGGTGACTACGCCATCGTCCATGTGGGATTCGCGTTGCAACGGCTGGACGAGGAATCGGCGAAGCAGACCCTGGAACTCTTCGAGAACCTCGGGGTGCTGGAGGAGGAGTTCGGCGACGCCTGGGGCAAGGCCGCCCGGGACGCCGGCGCCGAACGCCCCGCCGGAACCGGACTACCGCCCCTGGAGGGCGCCGAGAAGGAGGCGCGGTCATGAAGTACCTGGACGAGTTCAGCGACCCGGCCCTCGCCAAACGACTCTTCGACGACATCAGGGCCGTCACCACCCGGCCCTGGTCCCTCATGGAGGTCTGCGGCGGCCAGACGCACTCGATCATCCGCCACGGCATCGACCAGCTCCTGCCCGAGGAGATCCAGTTGATCCACGGGCCGGGCTGCCCGGTCTGCGTGACCCCGCTGGAGATCATCGACAAGGCGCTGGAGATCGCCTCCCGACCGGACGTGATCTTCTGCTCCTTCGGCGACATGCTGCGCGTGCCCGGCAGCGGACGCGATCTGTTCAAGGTCAAGAGCGAGGGCGCGGACGTCCGTGTCGTGTACTCGCCGCTGGACGCGCTGAAGATCGCGCAGGAGAACCCCGACCGGCAGGTCGTGTTCTTCGGCATCGGCTTCGAGACCACGGCACCGCCCAACGCGATGACCGTCTATCAGGCCAAGAAGCTGGGCATCCCCAACTTCAGCCTGCTGGTCTCGCACGTCAAGGTGCCCCCGGCCATCGACGCCATCATGAACTCGCCCGACTGCCGGGTCCAGGCGTTCCTCGCCGCCGGGCACGTCTGCACGGTGATGGGCATGGCCGAGTATCCCGAACTCGCCGAACGGCACCGGGTGCCGATCGTGGTGACGGGCTTCGAGCCGCTCGACATCCTGGAGGGCATCCGCCGGGCGGTGCGCCAACTGGAGGCGGGTGAGCACACCGTGGAGAACGCCTATCCGCGCGCGGTGCAGCCCGAGGGAAGCCCCACGGCCCGCGCCATGCTCTCCGACGTCTTCGAGGTGACCGACCGGGCCTGGCGCGGGATCGGCATGATTCCGCGGAGCGGCTGGCGGCTGTCGCCCAAGTACCGCGAGTTCGACGCCGAGCACCGCTTCTCGGTCACGGACATCGAGACCGAGGAGTCGACCGTCTGCCGCAGCGGCGAGGTGCTCCAGGGCCTCATCAAGCCGCATGAGTGCGCCGCGTTCGGCAAGGAGTGCACCCCGCGCAATCCGCTGGGCGCGACCATGGTCTCCAGCGAGGGCGCGTGTGCCGCCTACTACCTCTACCGGCGGCTGGAGACCCCGGACAAGGAGGCGAGCTCCGTTGGCTGACTCGGCATACGCCCCGGTCGACTTCTCCTCCTGGACCTGTCCGGCGCCGCTGCGCGACCACGACAGGATCGTGATGGGGCACGGCGGCGGCGGCACGCTCTCCGCCGAACTGGTGGAGCACCTGTTCGCGCCCGCCTTCGGCAGTGACGTGCTGGCCGAGCTCGGCGACTCCGCCCATCTGCTGCTGGGCGGCGCCCGGCTCGCGTTCTCCACCGACTCCTTCGTCGTACGGCCGCTGTTCTTCCCCGGCGGCAGCATCGGGGACCTCGCCGTCAACGGCACGGTCAACGACCTGGCCATGGCGGGGGCCGTACCGGCCTACCTCTCCTGCGGGTTCATCCTGGAGGAGGGCGTCGAGCTCTCCGTCGTGGGACGCGTGGCCGAGGCGATGGGCGAGGCGGCGCGGACGGCCGGAGTGGTGGTGGCGACCGGCGACACCAAGGTCGTCGACGCCGGTCACGGCGACGGCATCTTCATCAACACCGCCGGGATCGGGCTGATCCCGGAGGGCGTCGACATCCGTCCGCAGCGCGCGGCACCCGGTGACGTGGTGCTGGTCAGCGGGCCGATCGGCGTGCACGGGGTGGCGATCATGAGCGTGCGGGAGGGTCTCGAGTTCGGTGTCGAGATCCAGAGCGACACCGCCTCGCTGGCCGGTCTGGTCGCGGACATGCTGGCCGTCTGCCCCGACCTGCACGTGCTGCGCGATCCGACCCGTGGCGGTCTGGCCACCTCGCTGAACGAGATCGCGGCGGCGGCACGGGTCGGCATCCGGCTCGACGAGCGGTCCCTGCCCGTCCCGGAGACGGTCGCCAACGCCTGCGCCTTCCTCGGTCTGGACCCGATGTACGTGGCCAACGAGGGCAAGCTGGTGGCGTTCGTCGCGGCCGAGCACGCCGACGCGGTGCTCGCGGCGATGCGGGCGCACCCGCTGGGCAAGGAGTCCGTGGCGATCGGCCAATGCGTCCCCGACCACCCAGGAATGGTGGTCGCGGCCACCGGTCTGGGCGGCACCCGGGTGGTGGACATGCCGCTCGGCGAACAGCTCCCGCGCATCTGCTGACCCACCGCCTCCACGCCCACGGCTGACTCCCCGTCGGCCGGCACGAACACCTCCGAGGCCGGTCCTCGGTGACGGACCCGCATCACGCGGGTGTCACCGGGGACCGGCCCTTTTCCGTGCCCGCGAAGTGTGCAACCCTCTCGCAACGTCCGGTCTGGTCGGCTGGTGCGCGACAGCCGTGAGACCCGAGGGGGAGAGCCGATGGACGTCGTCCCGCGCGTGGAACTGACGCCCGCTGCCGCCGAACTGCTGCGGCGGCTGCGGACCCTGCACGGTCCGCTGATGTTCCATCAGTCCGGCGGCTGCTGCGACGGCAGCGCCCCCATGTGCTACCCGGAGGGCGAGTTCCGTACCGGCGGTTCCGACGTCCTGCTGGCCGATCTGGAGATCGAGGGGGTCGCGGAGGCGGTCTCCTTCTGGATCTCGAAGAGCCAGTACGAACTCTGGAGCCATACGCGGCTCATCGTGGACGTCGTGCCCGGCCGGGGCAGCGGCTTCTCCCTCGAAGCACCCGAAGGAGTGCGTTTTCTGATCCGTTCCCGCGTCGTCGGCGCCTAGCCACCGGGCCGGGTCCCCGTCTCTGGTGCAATTCCCCTGAGTCCTGGCAGAGTTGACGAGACATCAGGGGGCACCGTGACACGTCCTGGCAGACGGTTCGGAACGGCACTTGCGGTCTTCACGGCAACGGGAGCGCTGGCCGGTGCGGCCCTGACGGGGGCGGCACCGGCCGCCGGCGCGGAGAGCGTGACCCGTATCGCGCCCGGCGTCGCGTACACGGAGCTCGACATCCCGGCGGCCAAGGGTGTGGCCCACGCACATGTGCTGACCGTCGATCTGCGCAATCCCCATGTACGGGTCGACCTCCTCTACCCGGGCGCGGTGGCGGCGCGGGCTCCCGTGTCGCAACTGGCCGACTCCCGGGGCGCGGTCGCCGGGGTCAACGGCGACTTCTTCGACATCACGGAGACCCAGCATCCGGGCGTCGAGGCGACGGGCGCGACGGTGGGCCCGGCGATCGCGAGCGGCCGGGGCCTCAAGGCCGCGGTGCCCGACGGCCAGCGGTTCGGACCGGCGCTGCCGCCCGGCACGCACACCGAGGACGTGTTCGGTGTGGGCGTCGACCACCGGGCCCGGCTGGACGACGTGGTCCTCGACGGATCCGTCCGCGGTCCCGACGGAATCTGGCCGCTCGGCGGGTTCAACCAGTACGCGCTCCCGGTGGACTCCCTCGGCGCGTTCACCGCCGACTGGGGAAGCGTCTCGCGGGTCCGCGCGACCTGCGGTACGGACACGGACCGGGCCGCGCCGTGCAGTACCGACACCTACGAGGTGACGGTCCGCCACGGGCGGGTCGTGTCCGCGGCCGACACTCCCGGCAGCGGGCCCATCTCCCGGGGCACCACCGTGCTGGTCGGCCGCGAGGCGGGTGCCCGGAAGCTGCGGAAGCTTTCCGTGGGCGAGACGGTCGGGGTACGGCACCGGCTGGTCGCGAAGTCCTCCAAGGTGCCCTACCGGTTCGCGGTCGGCGGCTATCCGATGATGACCGACGGCGTGCCGCTGCCGGGTCTGGACGACAGCACCGCCGCCGTACGCACCGCGGTGGGCTTCTCCGACCACGGTCGCCGGATGCAGCTCCTCGCCCTGGACGGCGCGCCGAGGTTCCGCGCCGGGCTCACCATCGCCGAGGTCACTCGGGAGATGAAGCGGCTGGGGTCCGAGGACGCCTTCAGTCTGGACGGCGGTGGATCCACCACGATGGTCGCCCGACAGCCGGGGGCGGACGCCGTCAGCGTCCTCAACCATCCGAGCGGCGGCGCCGAGCGTCCCGTCCCCAACGGCATCGGGGTGTTCGAGGGCCCGTGAGGCGCGGCCCGGCCACGGGGTCGGGTCACGGGGGTCGGGTCACGGGGTCAGGCTGCCCACGATGTCGGCCGTGGCGGTGAGACCGCTGTGGATGGTCGGGGCCATGCTCGTGCTGGCCAGCAGGAACCCGAGCAGGGCGCAGACCAGGGCGTGCGAGATCTTCAGCCCTCCGTTGCGCAGGAAGATCACCGCCAGCAGCAGGAGCAGCAGCACCACCGAGATGGAAATGGCCATCGTCAACCTCCTCCGCCACGTCCGCTTCGCGGCGTTCGGCCGCAAGTGTGGCGCAGCGGAGGGATCGGCCGGGCGGCTGACGTGTCCCCCGAACGGGTGGTCTTCTACCGTCCGTCGTGGGCGTCCAGGAACTCCTCGAGACCGCCCAGGTCATCGGTGTTGAAGTAGTCGACGCCGGCGGCGAGCAGTTCGCGCCAGAGCGCCTCGCGTGTCGGGCCCGCGAGGTCCGGGGTGGCCCAGAACCGGACCTTCTGCCGGCGCGCGTGGGCGGTGGCCATGATGCCCCGCAGCTTCTCGCGTTCGGCGTCCGGGAACGGGCCCTCGCCCAGCCAGCCGAAGGTGAGGGTCCAGTTGTCGCTGATCAGCGGGATGAAGGAGGCGGGGGCGGCGCCGCCGAGGTCGGCGAGCCGACCGTCGTAGAAGGCGAGCCGCTCGGGCTGCGCCTCCATCGGGACGCGCGCGGCGCGATCCCCGGAGATCACCGCCGTGACCGGGCCGGGGCGCACCCTGCCGTGCGCGTACGACGTGAACAGGTGCCGGTGGCGGCGCAGATGACGGTCGAGTTCGAGGTATGTCGAGGAGCCCTCGGTCTTGATGTCGACGAGGAGCTGCAGCGGCCGGTGGTGGCCCCGGTACACCGAGCCGTGGTTGGCCCTGACGCGGGCGGCCAGCGGTTCGAGGTAGAGGGATTCGAGGGTGCGGGTGGGATCGAGGTCCGCCGGGTCGTGGGCGACGAGGAGTTGGTCGCCGACGAGGTAGATGTCGGCCTCGACGCTGCCGAAGCGGTGGTCGAGCGCGTCGAGGAGGGGGCGGGGGTGCTCGTAGTCGTTGTGCGCGTGGGCTCGCCACAAGGGCTGGGTCCGGGGCTCGGCCTCGCCCGCCAGGGCTCGCGGTGCGGGCAGCGCGAACGAGCCCGCGAGGGCGGCGCCGAGGGTGGTGAGGGCTGTGCGTCGGGTGGTGTGGGCCATGCTCTGCCTCCCCTGAGGGTGCCGTACAGGACCTTGGGGAGTATGCGGCCCGCGGAGGCCGGAGAACCGTGCTCCGGGGGGAGTTGGCCGGACCGACGTGACGCGTTCACTTCACCGGAGCAGGGCGTGATCCGGTGTTCCCTGCCGCCGCCCGCTGCCCGGCGGGGCACACGGGAAGAGCCCGCCCCGGGTGGGGCGGGCTCTTCCGGAGACGGTGTCAGGGCGCTTGCGGGACGGCTCTGTCGGAGCGCTCGCGGGTGGACGCTGTCACGGCGCTCGCAGGTCGACCAGTTCGGCCAGGACCTCGCGGTGCGCGCCCGCCGTGCCGTAGGCGATGGAGTCGGCCTTGGCGCGCTTGAGGTAGAGGTGCGCCGGATGCTCCCACGTCATGCCGATGCCGCCGTGGAGCTGGAGCGCCTCCTCCGCCGCGTGCACGGCGACGGGCGCCGCGTACGCCTGGGCGACGGCGACGGCGATGTCACCGTCAGCGCTCGCGGTGGCCAGCGCGTCGGCCGCGTTCCGGGCGGCGGCACGGGTGTTGACGACCTCCAGCCACACCTGGGCGAGCCGGTGCTTGAGCGCCTGGAATCCGCCGACCGGCCGGTTGAACTGCTTGCGCTCCTTGAGGTAGCGGACCGTCTCCGTCAACGAGTGCTCGGCGAGCCCGAGCTGCTCGGAGGCGAGCAGTCCGGCCCCTGCCCGCAGCGCGCGCCGTACGGCACCCGGCGCGTCCGCGGTGAGCAGCCGCGCGGGCGCGGAGTCGAAGGTGATCCGGGCGAGCGGACGGGTCTGGTCGAGACTGACCTGCGCGACGATCGTGACGGCGTCCGCGTCGACGGCGTACAGCCCGCCGTCCTCGGCCGGAACGAGCAGGACGTCGGCGGCGGCCGCGTCGGCGATGCCCGTCAACTCCCCGTGCAGGGAACCGTTCTCCAGCCGTACGGCCTGGTGGGCGGCGCCCGGTCCGATGTTCAGCGCGACGGCCAGGGCGCCCACGGTCCGGCCGGAGGCGAGCTCGGCGAGCAGGTCGGCCGCGGCCGGCCCCTCGCAGGCCAGCAGGGCCTCGGTCGCGACCACGGCGCTCGTCAGATAGGGGACGGGAGCGACCGCGCGGCCCAGTTCCTCCAGGACCACGGCCGCCTCACGGTGCGTGGCACCCTGGCCGCCCCTGTCCTCGGGCACGAGGAGACCCGCGAGACCCATGCCCTCCGACAGCGCCTTCCACAGCTCGGCGTCGTGCGGAGTGCCCGACTCACTGCGGGTGATGACGTCCGCCGCGGCGCAGCGGTCGGTGAGGAGGTCGCGGACGGCGGCGCGCAGCGCCTCCTCCTCCTCGGTGTAGAGCAGATCGGGCTCGGTGCTCACCTGGCTCATCGGGCGAGGTCCTTCCATGCGACGTCCTTGTCGGTGCGCGGCTCGGACGGCAGGCCGAGGACGCGTTCGGCGACGATGTTCAGCAGGACCTCGCTGGTCCCGCCCTCGATGCTGTTGCCCTTGGAGCGCAGGTAGCGGTATCCGGCGTCCCGGCCGGTGAAGTCGACGAGTTCGGGCCGGCGCATCGTCCAGTCCTCGTACAACAGGCCTTCCTCGCCGAGAAGTTCGACTTCGAGGCCGCTGATCTCCTGGTTGAGCCGGGCGAAGCCGAGCTTCATGCCGGATCCCTCGTGGCCGGGCTGGCCCTGGGCGAGCTGCTGGCGCAGCCGTTCGCCGGAGAGCCGGGCGACCTCGGAGTCGACCCACAGCCTCAGCAGCCGCTGGTGCGTGTCGTGGGTGCGCAGTTCGGGCCGCTCGCGCCAGGTCTTCGCGACCGGCCCGATCATGCCGCCCTCGCGCGGGATGCGCATGCCGCCGATGGAGACGCGCTCGTTCATCAGGGTGGTCTGCGCGACCCGCCAGCCGTCGCCGACCTCACCGAGGCGGTGCGCGTCGGGGATGCGGACGTCGGTGAGGAAGACCTCGTTGAACTCGGCCTCGCCGGTGATCTGGCGCAGCGGGCGCACGTCGACGCCCGGGTCGGTCATGTCGCAGATGAAGTAGGTGATGCCCCGGTGCTTGGGCACGTCCGGGTCCGTGCGGGCGATGAGGATGGCCCAGCGGGCGAGGTGGGCGCTGGAGGTCCACACCTTCTGCCCGTTGACGACCCACTCGCCCTCCTCGCCGTCCGTGCGGACCGCGCGGGTGCCGAGCGCGGCGAGGTCCGAACCCGCGCCGGGCTCGCTGAAGAGCTGGCACCACACCTCCTCGCCGACCCACAGGGGCCGCAGGAAGCGCCGCTTCTGCTCCTCGGTACCGAAGCCGAGGATGGTCGGGGCGGCCATGCCGAGGCCGATGCCGATCCGCCGGGGGTCGTTGTCGGGTGCGCCCGCGGCCGCGAGTTCGGCGTCCACGACGGCCTGGAGGCGGCGTGGGGCGCCGAGTCCGCCGAGGCCCTCGGGGTAGTGCACCCAGGCGAGGCCGGCGTCGAAGCGGGCCCCGAGGAAGTCCAGCCGGTCCGTTTCCCCGGGCGGGTACGCGGCCAGCAACTCCTGGGTGCGGCGGCGCAGTTCGGCTGCGTCGGTCATGCGGCGGCTCCGTTCTCCAGTGTGGGCACCACGGCGATCCGCCCGGTGGTGACTCCGTCGGCGACCCGCTGCACGGCGGCGGCGGCCCCGCTCAGCGGCACCCGCTCGCTCACCAGCGGCTTGATCGCGCCCCGTGCGGCCAGCTCGGTGAGCTGCTCGTGGCAGTGCAGGACGAGCTTCGGGTTCTTGGTGTTGTACAGGCCCCAGTGCAGGCCGAGCACGCCGTAGTTCTTGACGAGGGCGTGGTTCAGCGCGGGGCTCGGGATCGAGCCGCTCGCGAATCCGACGACCACGATCCGGCCCTCGAAGGCGACGACCTTCGTGGACTGGGTGTAGGCCTCGCCGCCCACCGGGTCGTAGATCACGTCCGCGCCGCGTCCGCCGGTCGCCTCCTTGACGGCGCCGATCACGTCCTCGGAACGCCGGTCGACGACGACGTCGCAGCCCAGTTCACGGGCCACGGCCACCTTGTCGGCGCCGCCCACGACACCGATGACCCGGGCGCCCGCCGCTTTGCCGAGCTGCACGGCCGCGCTGCCGACGCCTCCGGCGGCCGCGTGGACGAGCAGCGTCTCGCCGGCCTCCAGGCGGGCCCGGCGGTGCAGGCCGAACCAGCCGGTCTGGTAGCCGATGTGCAGGGCGGCGGCCTCGGCGTCGTCGAGGGCGTCGGGCGCCGGCAGCAGGGCGGCGGCGTCAGCGACCGCGTACTCGGCGAAGCCGCCGTGCGGCAGCGCGGGGTTGGCGATCACCCGGCGGCCGTCCTCGGTCTCGCCGCAGATCTCCACACCCGGCGTGAACGGCAGCGGCGGCCTGACCTGGTAGTGGCCGCGGCACATCAGCGCGTCCGGGAAGTTGATGTTCGCGGCGCGCACCCTGAGCAGGACCTGGCCGTCACCGGGCGTCGGCCGATCCACCTCCAGGAGGCGCATCGCCTCTGCGGGCTCGCCGTTCTGGTGCACTTGCCATGCCTGCATGCGGGGCCTCCAGGGGGGCTGTGTCGGCTGACCGGGGTCCTTCGCATACTAAGCGGTCGCTTGCCGCCCTGGGAACAGCGGACGCCCCACGTCTTCACCAAGCCGGGCACCCGCCGCCCTCGACCCCTGCTCCGCCGCCCTCGACCCCCGCTGCGCCGCCCGGCAGCCCGGGACACTCGCCCGCCGTCGCCTCGACGCCCGGGACGCCCCTTCCCCTGCCGCCCCGCCGTCCGCCGTCACCGCTCCTCGGACCGGGCCTTGGGCCGCGCCCGCACGTGCATCCGCTCCCCCTGCGGTCCGAACAGGCTCAGGAACTCCGCGGGCCCCTCCCCCGTCGAGCCGAACCAGTGCGGCACGCGGGTGTCGAACTCCGCCGCCTCGCCGGCCTCCATCACGACGTCGTGTTCACCGAGGACCACCCGCAATCGCCCCGAGAGCACGTACAGCCATTCGTAGCCCTCGTGGGTGCGCGGATCGGGCTCCGCCGTGCGCTTCGGTTCGAGCACCTTGTAGGCCTGGAGTCCGCCGGGCTGGCGGGTCAGCGGCCAGTACGTGCGGCCATGGCGCACGAGCGGCTCGGCGCGCACCCGGGGGTCGCCGACCGGCGGGGCGCCGACCAGTTCGTCCAGGGCGACCTGATGGGCCCGCGCGATGGGCAGCAGCAGCTCCAGGCTGGGCTTGCGCAGGCCGGACTCCAGGCGCGAGAGCGTGCTCACCGAGATGCCGGTGGCCTCGGACAGCCCCGCGAGGGTCGCCCCGCGCTCCTTCCTGATCCGGCGCAGCCGCGGACCCACCTCGGCGAGCACCTCGTCCGTCGCCGCGTCGCCGGTCACCCCGCGCCCGCCACCGTCACTCTCGCCCGCACGGGCCGCCTCACTCATCCCCCTATTGCAGAATCGGCAAAGTCATTTGTCAATCCGGTGGGTTCGGGGCGACCTTCTCCGTGGAGGTGGTCACCATGACCGAGGCAATGACCGAGGCAATGACCGGGACAGCGACCGAGGCAACAGCCGGAGCATCGTCCGGGACGTACGAGGTGGTCGTCGTGGGCGGCGGCACGGCGGGGCTCTCCGCGGCCCTGGTCCTCGGCCGGGCACGGCGCCGCACGCTCGTCGTCGACGAGGGCGAGCCGCGCAACGCGCCCGCGGCGCACATGCAGGGCTACCTGACCCGCGACGGCATGCCGCCCGCCGAGTTCCTCGCCGAGGGGCGGCGGGAGGTCGAGGGCTACGGCGTGGAGATCGTCCGGGGCCGGGTGACGGACGTCGTCCGGGACGGCGCCGGGGAGTTCGACGTCACGGTCGGGTCCGGGGAGACGATCCACGCGCGCCGGCTGATCGTCACGACGGGCCTGGCGGACGAGATGCCGTCGGTGCCCGGCGTCGCCGAGCGCTTCGGGCGGGACGTGCTGCACTGCCCGTACTGCCACGGCTGGGAGGTCCGCGACCAGGCCTTCGGCGTGCTGGCCACGACGCCGCTGAGCGTGCACCAGGCGCTGATGGTCGGCCAGTGGTCGAAGGACGTCACCCTCTTCCTGCACACGGTGACCGAGGACGAGCTCTCCGACGAGGACCTGCGCCGGCTCGCTGCGGCGGGGGTCGCCGTGGTGCCCGGCGAGGTCGCGGAGCTGGTGGTCGCCGGGGACCGGCTGACCGGCGTACGTCTCGCGGACGGGACCACGCACGACCGCTCGGCGCTGTTCGTGGCGCCGCGCCCGGTGCCGCGGACCGGCCTGCTGGAGCGGCTGGGCGCGGACCTGCGGGAGACGCCGTTCGGCAGCTACCCGGTCGTCGACCCGACCGGGCTGACCAGCGTGCCCGGCGTCTGGGCGGCCGGCAACGCCGCCGGCTTCGCGGAACAGGTGGTGAACGCGGCGAGCGGCGGATACCGCGCCGCGGCCACGCTCAACGGAGAACTCCTCTTCGCCGACCTCGACGCGGCGATCGCGCGCGGAGGAGCCTGAGACCGCCACCCGGTGGCAGACCGGGACCGGCCTGAGACCCGCCACCCGGGGGACGCGCGGACAGGGGTACCCGCCCCCCGCGGGCGCACCCGGGCACGGCGGAGGCACGTCCCCGGCACGGCCGCACACCCCGGAACCCGCACCCCGGGGGGCACAGCCGGACACGACCGAGACCCGCCACCCGCCACCCGCGGCACAGCCGGACACGACGGAGTCCCGCGTCGGGGGGCACAGCCGCACACGCCGGACCCGCCACCCGGCGGGCACGCCGCCGCAGGGCCGAAACACGCCGCCCGGGCGTACGTTCCGCTTCCCCTACGGGTGTGAAGCGGGCGCTCGCGTTGCACGATGGCTGCATGCTGCTGAGCCGGCTCGCCCATGTGTCCCAGGAGGTCGCCGCCACCTCGGCGCGGTCCCGGAAGACCGCTCTGCTCGCGGAGCTGTTCCGGGACGCCGAGGCGGACGACGCGCCGATCGTGATCCCGTATCTGGCGGGCCGGCTGCCGCAGGGCCGCATCGGCGTCGGCTGGAAGGTGCTGAGCGCGCCGGTCTCCCCCGCCGCCGAACCCACCCTCACCGTGCGCGAGGTGGACGCCCGGATCACCGCGCTCGGCGAGGTCTCCGGCACCGGTTCGCAGGCCGAACGGACCCGTCTGGTGGGCGAGTTGATGGCGGCGGCCACGGAGGAGGAACAGCGCTTCCTGTTCGGGCTGCTCACCGGCGAGGTCCGTCAGGGCGCGCTGGACGCGCTCGCGGTCGAGGGCCTCGCGGAGGCGACCGGCGCGCCCGCCGAGGACGTACGGCGGGCGGTGATGCTGGCGGGTTCGCTACGGGCGGTGGCGCGGGCCCTCCTGGCGGACGGTCCGGGGGCCCTGGTCGGCTTCCGGCTCACGGTCGGCCGACCGGTGCTCCCCATGCTGGCGCACTCCGCCTCCTCCGTCCCGGAGGCGGTCGGCAAGCTCGGCGCCTGCGTGGTGGAGGAGAAGCTGGACGGCATCCGGGTGCAGCTCCACCGGGACGGCGAGGACGTCCGCGTCTACACCCGTACGCTCGACGACATCACCGGCCGGCTTCCCGAACTGACCGCCGCCGCAATGGAGTTGCGGGGCGAGCGGTTCATCCTGGACGGCGAGGTGATCGCGCTGGACGACCGGGGCCGGCCGCGGTCCTTCCAGGAGACCGCCGCCCGGGTGGGGTCCCGCGTGGACGTGGCGGCGGCCGCGGAGACCGTGCCCGTCTCCCCCGTCTTCTTCGACGCGCTCTCGGTCGACGGGCGGGACCTGCTGGATCTGCCGTTCACCGAGCGGCACGCGGAACTGGCCCGGCTGGTTCCCGAGCCGATGCGCGTGCGGCGGACGCTCGTGCCGGGGCCGGACGACATCGAGCGGGCGGAGACGTTTCTCGCCGACACCCTGGCCCGGGGGCACGAGGGCGTCGTGGTGAAGGCCCTCGACGCCCCGTACAGCGCGGGCCGGCGCGGTGCCGCCTGGCTCAAGGTCAAACCCGTGCACACCCTCGACCTGGTGGTCCTCGCGGCCGAATGGGGTCACGGGCGGCGCACCGGCAAGCTCTCGAACCTGCACCTGGGGGCCCGCGGCGCCGACGGCTCCTTCGTCATGCTCGGCAAGACGTTCAAGGGCATGACCGACGCGATGCTCACCTGGCAGACCGAACGGTTCCGGGAGCTGGCCGTCTCGGACGACGGCCACGTGGTGACCGTACGGCCCGAACTCGTCGTCGAGATCGCGTACGACGGACTCCAGCGGTCCACCCGCTACCCGGCCGGTGTCACCCTCCGCTTCGCCCGGGTCGTGCGCTATCGCGAGGACAAACGGGCGGCCGAGGCCGACACCGTGGACACCCTGCTGGCGGCCCACCCGGAAGTGACGCGATGAGCGCGGGGCAGCACGGGAAGCGGAGCGCGGGACTGCTGTTGTTCCGGTACACCGAGCAAGGCGTGGAGGTATTGGTCGGCCATATGGGCGGCCCGTTCTTCGCGCGGCGGGACGCCGGGGCCTGGACCCTCCCCAAGGGTGAGTACGAGCCCGACGAGACGGCCTGGGACGCCGCCCGCCGCGAGTTCCGGGAGGAGCTCGGGCTGCCTCCGCCCGACGGCGAGGCGATCGCCCTCGGCGAGGTCACCCAGACGAACGGCAAGGTGGTCACCGCCTGGGCGATCGAGGCGGATCTCGATCCGGCGGCCATGGTCCCCGGCACGTTCACGATGGAGTGGCCCCCGAAATCGGGGCGGCACCAGGAGTTCCCCGAGCTCGACCGGGTGGAGTGGATGAGCCCGGAGCGGGCGCGGACTTTGCTCGTGACGGCGCAGACCGTGTTTCTCGACCGGCTCGCTGAGCACTCGCACTGAGAGCCGGCGTTCGGCCAGGAGCGTCGGCTCACCTCGGGGGCCCGCCCGCGTTGCGCCGTACCGCACCGCGCGGGAGGGTCGGGGAACAGCCAGTCTTCAGGAGGTCGGCCATGCCCATCGCGACGGTGAACCCGGCGAACGGCGAGACGCTCAAGACGTACGACGCCCTCGGCGCCGAGGAGATCGAGCGCAGGCTCGCCGCCGCCGAGGCCACGTTCCGTACGTATCGCACCACCCCGTTCGCCGAGCGGGCGCGGCTCATGCACCGCGCGGCCGCTCTCCTGGACGACGACCTGGCGGACATCGGCCGGGTGATGACCACCGAGATGGGCAAGCCGGTCAAGCAGGCCCGGGCGGAGGCCGCCAAGTGCGCCAAGGCGATGCGCTGGTACGCCGACCACGCCGAGGATCTGCTCGCCGACGAGCTGGCGGCCCCCGCCGACGCCGCGGACTCCGGGGCATCCCGGGTCCTCGCGCGCTACCGTCCGCTCGGTCCCGTGCTCGCCGTGATGCCGTGGAACTTCCCGCTCTGGCAGGTGGTCCGCTTCGCCGCGCCCGCGCTGATGGCGGGCAACGTGGGACTGCTCAAGCACGCCTCGAACGTGCCGCAGACGGCTCTGTACCTGGAGGACCTGTTCCGTCGCGCGGGCTTCCCGGAGGGCTGCTTCCAGACGCTGCTGATCGGCTCGGGGGCGGTCGAGGGCGTCCTGCGCGACCCGCGCGTCAGGGCCGCCACTCTCACCGGCAGCGAACCGGCCGGCCGGGCGGTCGCCTCGGTCGCCGGGGACGAGGTGAAGAAGACGGTGCTGGAGCTGGGCGGCAGCGACCCGTACGTCGTGATGCCGTCCGCCGACGTCGAGCGCGCCGCGACGATCGCCGTCACCGCGCGTGCGCAGAACAACGGACAGTCGTGCATCGCCGCCAAGCGGTTCATCGTGCACGCCGACGTGTTCGACGCCTTCGCGGAGCGGTTCACGGCGGGTATGCGGGCCCTCACGGTCGGCGATCCGCTGGAGGAGGACACCGAGATCGGTCCGCTGTCGACCGAGCAGGGCCGGGCCGACCTGGAGGAGCTCGTCGACGACGCGGTCGAGAACGGGGCGACGGTGCTGTGCGGCGGCGAGCGCCCCGACGGTTTCGCCGGCGGCTGGTACTACCTGCCGACCGTGCTCACCGACATCACGCCCGACATGCGCATCCACCAGGAGGAGACGTTCGGGCCGGTCGCCACGCTGTACCGGGCCGCCGACCTGGACGAGGCGGTGGCCCTCGCCAACGACACCCCGTTCGGGCTGAGCTCGAGCCTGTGGACCCGTGACGCGGCCGAGGTGGAGCGTTTCGTACGTGATTCCGAGGCGGGCGGGGTGTTCGTCAACGGGATGACGGCCTCGCACCCGGCGTTCCCGTTCGGCGGGGAGAAGCGGTCCGGCTACGGGCGTGAACTGTCGGGGCACGGAATCCGCGAGTTCTGCAACATCACCACCGTATGGCACGGAGCGTGAGCGTTCCGCAGCTACGATCCCTCGTGTGAACCGCGAAGTGACCCTCCCTCTGATCGTCGACGACCGCGGCACGTTGCAGGTGGCGGCCGCCGACGTCAGCAAGCTGTTGCGCACGGTGGGCGGCCGGTGGCTGCATCTGGTGGAGGCCGGCCAGGACGGTCTCGACGAGGACACGGTGGCCGCGCTCACGATCGAACTGGCCAAGCTGGCCGACCGGATCGACGTGGCCTGCATCGCGCACAGCAGCGGCCCGACCGGACGCTGAACGTCGGCGACGGCCGAAGCGAGACCACGGACGGCGTCCCGGCACGGGACGCCGTTCCGGCCGTCTCAGGCGACTCGCTGGTCCTGCTCCCACAGGGCGTGCCAGAACTTCTCCTCGTAGGCCTGGAGCAGCCGCCCGTGGCGCAGGACGTCGTCCAGGGAGATCCGATCGGCGTCGATACCGGCCTGCACGGCGTCCAATGCCTTGCTCTCCAGCTCGGGCGCCGGCTCGGCGAAGAAGTCGAAGAAGCCGCAGACCTCGTCGTCGAAGCCGTAGTGACGGCGCAGGGCCTCGGTGATGGTCTCGCAGTAGCCGCCCCACGCGGCGAAGCTGGCGCCGAGCGCGAGGACCACGTCGGTCGGCTCCCCGTTCAGGGCGAGCCAGGCGACGTACGCGGGATAGGCCTGGCAGTCGGCGAGCGGTTCGTACTCCGCCGCCCGTGTCTCGTCGGCTCCCACCGCGGCGGCGAACGCGCCGAGCCGGTCCCCGGCCACCGCCTCGCCCTCGGCGAGCATCCCGAAGAAGGCGGCGCTCGCCGGGTCGGCCGCCGACGTCGGCGTACCGGCCGCCGAGCGTTCGGCCAGATGAACGAACGCGCGGTGATCGGCCGCGACCACGTGGCGCTGTTCCAGGGCCAGCGCGGCGAGCGTGTCGAGCTGGGCGGCACCCCGGGCGATCAGCGGGAGCAGCCGGTTGGCATGGGGGTCGGGGGCGAGTTTCCCGGTGACGCCCTCCAGCAGTTCCCTGGCCGTCCGCGTCATCGCACGCTCCTTCGGTCCGGCTGACTCCGAGCCCCCGCGACCAGAGTGCACGGTCACCCCCGATTCATCGCGCTGCGACGCGACGTGCCAGGTCCGGTGGGGTGACGACCGTGCGCCGAGGCGGCGCGGCCGCGCTCGCCGTCGAGACCCCGCGGACGCCCGGGACGCCGGTGGTCACCGGCGTCCCGTCATCGGAACGGCCCCGGGCCGTGCGGTGGTGTCAGCGGATCGGCATCCCGGACAGGGTGCGGGCGATCACGAGGCGCTGGATCTCGCTGGTGCCCTCGAAGATCGTGTAAATAGCTGCGTCGCGGTGCATCCGCTCCACCGGGTACTCACGCGTGTAACCGTTGCCGCCCAGGATCTGGATCGCCTGACCCGTGACCTTCTTGGCCGTCTCGCTGGCGAACAGCTTCGACATCGAGCCCTCGGCCGCGGTGAACTGCTTGCCGTTGACCGCCATCCAGGACGCCCGCCAGACGAGCAGCCGCGCCGCGTCGATCGAGGTGCGCATGTCGGCGAGCTGGAAGGCGACGCCCTGGTTGTCGATGATCGGGCGGCCGAACTGCTCGCGCGTCTTCGCGTAGTCGAGGGCGACCTCGTACGCGGCCCGCGCGGTGCCCACCGCCATGGCGCCGACGGCCGGACGGGAGGCCTCGAAGGTGGCCATCGCGGCGTTCTTCACCCGCTCGCCGCCACCCGCCCTGGCGCGCTCCCGGGCACGGGCCAGGCGCTCGTCGAGCTTCTCCTTGCTGCCGAGCAGGCAGGATCCGGGGATCCGGACGTTCTCCAGGACGACCTCGGCGGTGTGCGAGGCGCGGATGCCGTGCTTCTTGAACTTCTGGCCCTGGGACAGGCCGGGCGTGCCGGGCGGCACGATGAAGGAGGCGTGGCCCTTGGAGCCGAGTTCCGCGTCGACGACCGCGACGACGACGTGGACGTTGGCGATACCGCCGTTGGTCGCCCAGGTCTTCGTGCCGTTCAGGACCCACTCGTCCTTGGCCTCGTCGTAGACGGCGCGCGTGCGCATCGAGGCGACGTCGGAGCCGGCGTCGGGCTCGGAGGAGCAGAAGGCGGCGACCTTGACATCGTTGGCGTCGCCGTACATCTGGGGGATCCAGGTGCCGATCTGCTCCTCGGTGCCGTTGGCGAGGACGCCCACGGCGGCGAGGCCGGTGCCGACGATGGACAGCGCGATGCCCGCGTCGCCCCAGAACAGCTCCTCCATCGCCATGGGTATGCCGAGTCCGGTGGCGTCGAAGTACTGCTGGGCGTAGAAGTCCAGGGAGTAGATGCCGACCTTCGCGGCTTCCTGGATGACCGGCCAGGGAGTCTCTTCGCGCTCGTCCCATTCGGCGGCCGCGGGGCGGATCACATCGGCGGCGAAGCCGTGCAGCCAGTCCCGGACCTCCTTCTGTTCGTCGTTGAGCTCCATGGTGAACTCGGCCATGTCCCCTCCAGCGCTGCACTAAACTGTTACTTGCGGTAACTGGAGTGTGTTACTGGCTAGTAGGAAAAGTCAACTCCCGAGCCCTGCTCGGCATCCCGTTCGATACCCATACGACGATCAGTGTTAGTTTGCGCAGGCGTCACCGAATCACCACGGGTGGGGAGAGCACATGGACACCACACAGCGGACCGATCAGCAGAGGTCCGCCGACCGCCGCCGGCGCGAGCTGCTGGAAGCCGCCGACAGAGTGGTGCTCCGCGACGGCCCCGGGGCCTCCATGAACGCCATCGCGGCCGAGGCCGGCATCACGAAGCCCATCCTGTACCGCCACTTCGGCGACAAGGGCGGCCTCTACGCCGCTCTCGCCAAGCGGCACACGGACGCGCTCCTCGGAGCGCTGCGGGCGGCACTGGACGCCCCGGCCGAAAGGCGTGAGCGCGTCGAGGCGACGCTCGATACGTACTTGGCCGCCATCGAGGCGCGGCCGCAGGTCTACCGGTTCCTGATGCATCCGGCGGAGGGCGGCCAGCCCGGCGACGCCGGCTTCGACGTGGGCCGGAACTCCGCGCCGGTGCTGCGCCGCATGGGCGAGGAACTGGCCGAGGTCATCGAGGAACGGGTGGACCTCGGACCGGGCAGCCAGCAACTGGCACGAGTGTGGGGCCACGGCATCGTCGGCATGATGCACGCGGCCGGGGACTGGTGGCTCGGCGAACGACCGTGCACGCGCGCCGAGTTGGTGCGCAGCCTGGCCGACCTGCTGTGGGGCCGTCTCGCGGCGGCCGGCGACCGGGTCGGCGGCCCGGGTTTCTGACCGGGGTTCACCCGGACATCCCGTCAGGCGAGGGGCACCGACCGCCGGAGGCGGCCGGCGGCCCCGGTCGGCCCTCAGCCGCTCCAGGAGGCCCGTTCCACCTGGCGCAGCAGGCGCCGCCGGCGCCATCCGGTGACCCGGTCCGCGTACACCCCGCCGTCGAGGTGGTCGCACTCGTGCTGGAGACAGCGGGCGAACCAGCCGGTGCCGTGCACGGTGACCGGCTCACCGGTGACCGTACGGCCCTCGACGACCGCGTGGTCGTACCGCTCGGTCCCGGCCTCCAGACCCGGCAGCGAGAGACAGCCCTCCGGTCCGCGCAGGACCACCCCGTCCGCCTCGACGAGACGAGGGTTCACCACATGCCCGACATGACGGACATCGTCGTCGTCCGGGCAGTCGTACACGAAGACCCGCAGACCGACGCCGATCTGGTTCGCGGCGAGCCCGACGCCCTCGGCGGCGTACATCGTCGCGAACATGTCCTCGACGAGCTCCGCGAGTTGGGGGCCGAAATCCGTGACGTCCTCGCAGGCTGTACGCAGGACGGGGTCACCTAGCAGGATGAGGGGCCGGACGCGCCCGCGCGTGCCGGGGATGGAACCGTGTCGCATGGCGGCAAGGGTACGGTCCTGGTAGGCGCGCGCATGTCGCGCCGGCACCGAGGTGGTGCCGCGATTCGGGCCCGTGAGTGGATCTCGATAGGCTGACCCCCACATGTGCCGGGGGCAGGGGCGCGGCGCGTACGCAAGGAGGATCGAGAAACGATGTCAGGCAACTCGGACCCGCTGTCGCCGCGGGCCAAGCTGGCCGTGACGGCGGGCAAGGCGGCGGCAGCCGTCTCGCGAGCCGCCGGACGCGGCAGCGGATCGGTGATCGGCGGCCGGGTGGCGCTCAAGCTCGACCCCGACCTGCTGGCGCGGCTCGCCACGCACCTGGACGTGATCCTGGTGTCGGCGACCAACGGCAAGACCACGACGACCCGGCTGATCGCGGAGGCGCTGCGCGCCGCGGGTCCGGTCGTGTCCAACGCGCTCGGCGCCAACATGCCCGCGGGCATCACCTCGGCGCTGGCCGGCGGCTCGGACGCCAAGTTCGCGGTCATCGAGGTCGACGAGAAGTACCTCGCCGGTGTCGCCCGTGACACCGACCCGAAGTGCATCGCGCTGCTGAACCTCTCGCGCGACCAGCTCGACCGTGCCGCCGAGACCCGGATGATGGCCGAGCACTGGCGCGAGGGGCTGGCCGGTTCCAAAGCCGTCGTCGTCGCCAACGCGGACGACCCGCTGGTCGTCTGGGCCGCGTCCTCCTCGCCGAACGTCATGTGGGTGGCGGCCGGCCAGATGTGGAAGGAAGACGCCTGGTCCTGCCCGTCGTGCGGTGGCGTGATGCAGCGCCCCGGCGACGACTGGTTCTGCGGCGAGTGCGGCTTCCGCCGTCCGACGCCGACCTGGGCACTGTCCGGTGACCACGTTCTCGACCCGCACGGTTCCGCGTGGCCGATCCACCTCCAGCTCCCCGGCCGCGCCAACAAGGCGAACGCCGCCTCGTCGGCCGCCGTGGCCGCCGTCTTCGGGGTTCCGCCGCAGGTCGCCCTGGAGCGCATGTACCAGGTGCAGGCGGTGGCCGGACGCTACGACGTGGTCCAGTTCATGGAGCGCGATCTGCGTCTGCTGCTCGCCAAGAACCCCGCGGGCTGGCTGGAGACCTTCTCCCTGATCGACCCGCCGCCGACCCCGGTCATCCTGTCGGTGAACGCGCGCGGCGCCGACGGCACCGACACCTCCTGGCTGTGGGACGTCGACTACACCCGCCTGACCGGACACCCGATCTTCGTCCTCGGCGACCGCAAGCTCGACCTCGCTGTCCGCCTCGAAGTCGCCAACCAGCAGTTCCAGGTCTGCGACACCCTCGACCAGGCCGTGCAGATGGCACCGCCCGGACGCATCGAGGTCATCGCGAACTACACCGCGTTCCAGGACTTGAGGCGTCGTGTCGGCAACTGAGCCACGGAGGACGAAGAGAATGACTGACAACAGCCTGCGCCTGGTGTGGATCTACCCGGACCTGCTGAGCACCTACGGCGACCAGGGCAACGCCCTCGTCGTGGAGCGCCGGGCGCGTCAGCGCGGCCTCGACGTGGCCCGCGTCGACGTGCGCAGCGACCAGCCGGTCCCGACCTCCGGCGACATCTACCTCATCGGCGGCGGCGAGGACCGGCCGCAGCGGCTCGCCGCGGAGCGGCTGCGCCGCGACGGCGGTCTGGAGCGCGCGGTCGGCAACGGCGCGATCGTGTTCTCCGTCTGCGCCGGCTACCAGATCCTCGGGCACGAGTTCATCAACGACCTCGGCCAGCGCGAGCCGGGCCTCGGCCTGCTCGACGTGGTCTCGGTGCGCGGTGAGGGCGAGCGGTGCGTCGGCGACGTCCTCGCGGACATCGACCCGCGGCTCGGCCTGCCCCAGCTCACCGGCTTCGAGAACCACCAGGGCGTCACCCACCTCGGACCCACCGCCCGCCCGTTCGCGAACGTGCGGCTCGGCAAGGGCAACGGCACGGGAGACGGCACCGAGGGCGCGTACAACGACACCGTGTTCGGTACGTACATGCACGGGCCCGTCCTCGCCCGCAACCCGCAGATCGCGGACCTGCTGCTGAAGCTGGCCCTCGACGTCAACGCGCTGCCGCCGACCGACGACCGCTGGTACGAGGCGCTGCGCTCCGAGCGCATCGCGTCCGCCCAGCAGCCCGCGTAGGGCCGGCCCGCCTCCGCGGGTCAGAGGAACCGTTTCTCAAGGAGGAACGGTTCCTCTTCGCGTTTCCCAGGGAAGAACGGATTCCGTCGTCTCGGGAAACACAAAGAGGAACCGTTTCACCTTGGCGCGAGGGCCTCGTGGGGCCCCGCCCGGAGCCCGTCTGAAACGGCATCCGCACAGGTGAGCGGGTGCGTCCAGCAGGCGGACGCACAGTAGGGCGCGGGCCCCTCGCGCCGGTAGGCTGGCGCCGATCCTCGCCGGACAACGTGGTCCGGTCCCCGGACCACGTTGAGAAGGTATTTCGGGCTATGCGCATTGGTGTCCTCACGTCCGGCGGCGACTGCCCCGGCCTGAACGCCGTCATCCGGTCGGTCGTACACCGTGCCGTCGTCGACCACGGCGACGAGGTCATCGGCTTCCGGGACGGCTGGAAGGGTCTTCTGGAGTGCGACTACCTCAAGCTCGACCTCGACGCGGTGAGCGGCATCCTCGCTCGCGGCGGCACCATGCTCGGCTCCTCCCGGGTCCAGCCCGCGCATCTGCGTGACGGCGTGGAGCGGGCCAAGGGCCACGTCGCGGACCTCGGGCTCGACGCGATCATCCCGATCGGCGGCGAGGGCACGCTGAAGGCGGCCCGTCTGCTGTCGGACGGCGGCCTGCCGATCGTCGGTGTGCCGAAGACCATCGACAACGACATCGCGGTCACGGACGTCACCTTCGGCTTCGACACGGCCGTCGGTGTCGCGACCGAGGCCCTCGACCGTCTCAAGACCACCGCCGAGTCCCACCAGCGCGTCCTGATCGTGGAGGTCATGGGCCGCCACACCGGCTGGATCGCGCTGCACTCCGGCATGGCCGCGGGCGCCCACGCCATCGTCGTACCGGAGCGCCCCTTCGACATCGAGGAGCTGGCCGCGCGGGTCGGCGAGCGGTTCGAGGCGGGCAAGCGGTTCGCCATCGTGGTCGCCGCCGAGGGCGCGAAGCCCCGCGAGGGCTCGATGCGCTACGACGAGGGCGGCAAGGACATCTACGGGCACGAGCGCTTCGCGGGCATCGCCCGGCAGCTCTCCATCGAGCTGGAGGAGCGGCTCGGCAAGGAGGCCCGGCCCGTCATCCTCGGACACGTGCAGCGCGGCGGAACCCCGACCGCGTACGACCGCGTGCTCGCGACCCGGTTCGGGTGGCACGCCGTGGAGGCCGTGCACCGGGGCGAGTTCGGGATGATGACCGCGCTGCGCGGCACCGACATCGTGATGGTGTCGCTCGCGGAGGCCGTCGAGACCCTGAAGACGGTTCCGGACGAGCGCTACGCCGAGGCGGAGTGCGTGCTCTGAGCCGTACGCCGTCGGAACCGCCCCCGGTCGCGGTCGCGGCCGGGGGCGGTTCTACTCTGGTGCGGACAGACAGCGCACAACCTCCCCCAGTGCCGTAAAAGGTCCGGGAGATATCCCCAGAAACAGGAGCCGGCGGATGGATCACAGCGGGCACGGCATGACCATGGATCTGCCGCCGTTCACGCTGGGGCGGGGGCTCGAGTGGTCCGCGGACCCGTTCTTCCTCGTCGCGTGCCTGCTCGGGCTCGGACTGTACGGCTGGGGAGTCGTCCGGCTGGCCCGGCGCGGCGACGCCTGGTCGTGGGGCCGTACGGCCGCCTTCGTGACCGGCGTGCTGACGGTCATGCTCGTCATGTGCACCCGGCTGAACGACTACGGCATGGTCATGTTCAGCGTGCACATGGTCCAGCACATGGTGATCAGCATGCTGTCGCCGATCCTGCTCCTGCTCGGGGCACCGATCACGCTGGCGCTGCGCGCGCTGCCGGTGGCGGCGAAGCGCGGCTCCAAGGGCCCGCGCGAACTGCTGCTGATGTTCCTGCACAGCCGGTACATGAAGATCGTCACGCACCCCGCGTTCACGATCCCGATGTTCATCGCGAGCCTGTACGGGCTGTACTTCTCCCCTCTCTTCGACTTCCTGATGGGCTCCACCGCGGGCCACATCGTGATGATGTGCCACTTCCTCCTCGTCGGCCTGTTCTTCTTCTGGCCGATCATGGGCGTGGACCCGGGCCCGCACCGTCCGGGCCATCTGATGCGGATGCTGGAGCTGTTCGCGGGAATGCCGTTCCACGCGTTCTTCGGCATCTCCCTGATGATGGCCTCGGGGCCGATGGTCGAGTCGTACAAGAACCCGCCCGCCTCCCTGGGCCTCGACGCGCTCGCCGACCAGACCGCCGCCGGCGGGATCGCCTGGGCGTTCAGCGAGATCCCCTCCGTCCTCGTCCTGCTCGCGCTGCTCTTCCAGTGGTACAACTCCGAGCAGCGCCAGGCCCGGCGCCTGGACCGCGCCGCGGACCGGGACGGCGACAAGGAGCTCGAGGCCTACAACGCCTATCTGGCCTCGCTGAACGCCCGCAGTCACTGAGTCACGGTCCGCGCCCGGGGCCCGGGGGGCGCACGGCCCTGGCGAAGCGCCTCCCTCCGGGTGAAAATGGCCCCAAAGGCCACGGCCCGCGTCGCGGACCCGCCTCGAGGAGGGTGCTGCGATGCCCGGTTCGACGAAGACGATGGGGGTGCTCACCGTGGGCGGGCTCGTCGTGGTGACGGCCTACACGGTGGCGCTGGGCAGCAACGGCTGGCTGTGGTTCGGCTGGGTCGTGCTCGGCCTGATCACGCTGGGGATGGTGGCCTCCCGCAGCACCTGATCGCAGCACCTGACCGCGAGCCCGCCGCACCGGTGGGCCCCCGCAAGCCTCACTGCCGCGGGCGGCGGGTCGCCGAGTGGACGCCCGGCTGGTATTTGGGGAGCCGGGCGGTGATCCTCATTCCCGCCCCCACGGCGGTCTCGATGACCAGGCCGTGATCGTCGCCGTACACCTGACGCAGCCGTTCGTCGACGTTGGACAGTCCGATCCCCCCGGAGGGGCCGACCTCCCCCGACAGGATGCGGCGCAGCCGTTCGGGGTCCATGCCGACGCCGTTGTCCTCGATGACCACCAGCGCCTCCGCGCCGGCGTCCTGCGCGGTGATGCTGATGTGGCTCTTGTCGGTCTTGCCCTCCAGACCGTGTTTGACGGCGTTCTCCACCAGGGGCTGGAGGCAGAGGAAGGGCAGCGCGACCGGCAGCACCTCGGGCGCGATCTGCAGGGTGACGGACAGCCGGTCGCCGAAGCGGGCCCGGACGAGCGCCAGGTAGTGGTCGATGGCGTGCAGCTCGTCGGCGAGGGTGGTGAAGTCGCCGTGCCGGCGGAACGAGTAGCGGGTGAAATCGGCGAACTCCAGGAGGAGCTCGCGGGCGCGCTCCGGATCGGTGCGGACGAACGAGGCGATCACGGCGAGCGAGTTGAAGATGAAGTGCGGGGATATCTGCGCGCGGAGCGCCCTGATCTCCGCCTCGATCAGCCGTGTCCGGGACCGGTCGAGGTCGGCCAGTTCCAGTTGGACGGAGACCCAGCGCGCGACCTCACCGGCGGCGCGCACCAGGACCGCGGACTCGCGGGGCGCGCAGGCGACGAGCGCTCCGTGCACCCGTTCGTCGACGGTGAGCGGGGTCACGACGGCCCAGCGCAGCGGGCAGTCGGGCTCGTCGCAGGTCAGCCGGAAGGCCTCGCCCCGGCCGGTCTCCAGCGGGGCCGCGAGACGTTCCATGACCTCGGTGCGGTGGTGGGCGCCGACGCCGTCCCAGGCGAGGACCGTCTCCTGGTCGGTGAGGCACAGGGCGTCCGTGCCGAGCAGGGTGCGCAGCCGGCGGGCGGACCGGCGGGCCGTCTCCTCGGTGAGTCCGGCGCGGAGCGGGGGCGCGGCGAGCGAGGCGGTGTGCAGGGTCTGGAAGGTGGCGTGCTCGACCGGGGTGCCGAGTCCTCCGAGGCTCTCGGGCCGCGCGGTACGCCGGCCGAGCCAGAACCCTGCCGCCAGCAGGGGGAGCACGGCCACGCACAGCCCGGCGACGAACCCGCTCACCCGCCCACCACCCCGCCGGTCTCCTTCGTGCCCGCGGTCGTGCCCGCCGGGGCGCCGACCGCCGCGCGGACCTGGTCGTCCGTGAGTTCCTCCGGGAGGTGGAAGCGGGCGAGGATCGCCGCCGTGCCGGGCGGTACGCGGGCGGCGGTGGCCAGCGACACCAGCACCATGGTCACGAAGCCGAGCGGCACCGACCAGAGCGCCGGCCAGGCGAGCAGAGCGCGCAGCGTGCCCGCCGTCCCCGGGTAGCCGGCCATGGTCGCGCCGACGGCGACGAGTGCCGCGCCGCCGCCGACGAGCATCCCGGCCGCCGCCCCGGGCGGGGTGAGTCGCCGCCACCAGATGCCGAGGACCAGCAGCGGGCAGAAGGAGGACGCGGACACGGCGAACGCGAGCCCCACCGCGTCGGCGACGGGCAGCCCGCCCACCAGCACGCTCGCGGCGAGCGGTACGGCCATCGCCAGGACGGTGCCGAGCCGGAAGTGCCGTACTCCGCGGGAGGGCAGGACGTCCTGGGTGAGCACGCCCGCGACCGCCATGGTGAGCCCGGACGCCGTCGAGAGGAACGCGGCGAAGGCGCCGCCCGCGACGAGCGCCCCGAGCAGGTCCGCGCCGACTCCGCCGATCATCCGGTCGGGCAGCAGCAGGACGGCGGCGTCCGCGTCGCCGGTGAGGCTGAGTTCGGGGGCGTACAGCCGGCCCAGCGCGCCGTAGACGGGCGGCAGGAGGTAGAAGGCGCCGATGAGGCCGAGGACGGCGACGGTGGTGCGGCGGGCGGCGACACCGTGGGGACTGGTGTAGAAGCGGACGACGACGTGCGGCAGGCCCATCGTGCCGAGGAAGGTGGCGAGGATCAGTCCGTACGTGGCGTAGAGCGGGCGTTCCTCGCGGCCGGCGGCCGGTGAGGTGGACAGGGCGTCGGTGCTGCCGCGTTCGGCCGCCGGGACCGGGGTTCCCCGGTCGAAGGTCAGCCGGGTGCCGCCGTCGACGCGGTGGGTGCCCCGCGGGAGCCGGACGCGCGTGCCCTCGTACCGCCTGCCGTCGACGGTGCCCGTCGCGGTGACGGTGAGCGGCCGGGACAGCTTCAGGTCGAGCGTGGAATCGACCTGGACGAGGCGCTGTTCGCGGAAGGCCGGTGGTTCCTCGAAGGCGTCGCGCGGGGCGCCGTGGGAGTGCCAGGCGAGGATCAGGAAGAGCGCGGGGACGAGCAGGGCGGTGAGCTTGAGCCAGTACTGGAAGGCCTGGACGAAGGTGATGCTGCGCATGCCGCCCGCGGCGACCGTGGCCACCACGACAGCGGCGACCAGCACCCCGCCGAACCAGTCGGGCGCGTCGCTCACCACGGCCAGCGTCAGCCCCGCGCCCTGGAGTTGGGGCAGCAGATAGAGCCAGCCGACGCCGACGACGAACGCCCCGGCGAGCCGCCTGACGGCCTGGGAGCCGAGCCGTGCCTCCGCGAAGTCGGGCAGGGTGTAGGCGCCGGAGCGGCGCAGGGGCGCCGCGACGAAGAGGAGCAGCACGAGATAGCCGGCGGCGTAGCCGACCGGGTACCAGAGCATGTCGGGACCCTGGACGAGCACGAGGCCGGCGATGCCGAGGAAGGAGGCGGCGGAGAGGTATTCGCCGCTGATCGCGGCCGCGTTGAGCCGGGGGCCTACGGTGCGCGAGGCGACGTAGAAGTCGGAGGTGGTCCGGGAGATGCGCAGCCCGAACGCGCCGACCAGGACGGTCGCGAGGACGACGAGGGCGACGGCGGGGACCGAGTAGTTCTCGTTCACGGTTCAGCGGTCCTCGACCAGGCGCACGAGGTCCTTCTCGTTGCGTTCCGCCCGCCGTACGTACCAGCGGGCCAGCAGCACCAACGGCGGATACAGGCAGAAGCCTAGGACGGCCCATTCCAGGGTGGCTCCGTCCGGCATCGCGGCGAAGACCAGCGGCAGCGGTCCGACGAGCAGGACCAGGACGGCGAACGTGAGGCAGGCCGCCCGGAGTTGACTGCGCATCAGGGAGCGCACGTAGGTGTGCCCAAGGGTGGTCTGTTCGTCGATCTCGGTCCTCGGGCGGTAGTAGGGGGAGGTCCGGCGGGTGTGCCGGGGCACTCCGGTGACGACCACGCGGCGTTCGGTGGGGTCCTGCGGCACGCGGGTGCTCCTCAGCTCGTGGTCCGGCGCAGCAGCAGATCGCGCAGTTGGCGGGTGTGCCGGCGGCTGACCTGGAGTTCGACGGAGTCGACGAGGACACTCACCGTGCCCGCGTCCAGGCGGAGTTCGCCGATGTGGCGCAGGGCGACCAGGTGGCGCCGGTGGATGCGGACGAAGCCGCGGGAGCGCCAGCGTTCCTCGAGGGTGGACAGCGGGATGCGCACCAGGTGGCTGCCCTGAGCGGTGTGCAGCCGGGCGTAGTCGCCGTGGGCCTCCACGTGGGTGATGTCCTCGACGGCCACGAAGCGTGTGACTCCGCCGAGTTCGACGGATATGTGGTCGGGGTCGGGCTCGTGGACGGGGATGAGGGGTGCGGTGTCCCGGAGTTGGGCGGCCCTGCGGACGGCCTCGGCGAGCCGTTCGCGGCGTACGGGCTTCAGGACGTAGTCGACGGCCTTGAGTTCGAAGGCCTGCACGGCGAATCCCTCGTGGGCGGTGACGAACACGACGAGCGGCGGCTGCGCGAACCCGCCGAGCAGCCGGGCCAGGTCGAGCCCGTCCAGGCCGGGCATGTGGATGTCGAGGAAGACGACGTCGATGGCCTCGGGTCCGCCGGGGCCCGACTGGAGGGCCCGGTTGATCCGGCGCAGCGCCTCGGTCGCGTCGCTCGCTCCCTCGGCGCCGGCGACCCGGGGATCGGCGTTGAGCAGATACAGCAGCTCTTCGAGGGAGGGTTGTTCGTCGTCGACGGCGAGCGCGCGCAGCATGAGAGTGGAGTGTAGGAGCCAATCGCACGACTGGACATGTGCCGGACACGGCCGTCGTCCCCGGCCGGCCGGTGGCCGCCGCTGGATACAGTGCGGCCATGAACAGCAAGCCCGCGATGTTCGACGAGCTCGATCGCAAGATCATCACAGCCCTGATGGCCAATGCCCGGACGAGTTTCGCGGAGATCGGCGCGGCGATCGGACTGTCCGCGACGGCGGTCAAGCGCCGGGTCGACCGGCTGCGCGAGACGGGGGTGATCACCGGCTTCACGGCCACGGTGAAGCCCGCGGCGCTCGGCTGGCGCACGGAGGCCTACGTGGAGGTGTACTGCGAGGGCGCGGCGCCCCCCAGGCGGCTCGCGGAGGTGGTCCGCAACCATCCGGAGATCACCGCGGCGATGACGGTGACCGGCGGCGCGGACGCGCTGCTGCACGTGCGGGCCGTCGATGTGGAGCACTTCGAGGAGGTCCTGGAGCGCATCCGGGTGGAGCCGTTCATCCGGAAGACGATCAGCTACATGGTGCTGTCGCATCTGCTGCCCGAGGCCCCGGAGGCCGGGGCGACGCACGCCGCCCCGGACGACGCAGGAAACGTGCGCTGACCCGGCCGATCACGCAGCAGTGCTGCGTATACGCGCAGCTCTCGTCGCTTGTCGCCCGTGTCCCCCGCTTCTTACCGTTGAGACATCCCACCAGATGACACCGCAGGAAGCGGAGGAACCTCTCTGTGTCCGAAAGCCGTGTGCCGCGCCCCCGGCGCTTTCTCGTCTGCGAACCCAGACACTTCGCCGTGCAGTACGCGATCAACCCCTGGATGCGTCCCGACACCCCCGTGGACGTCGATCTCGCGCGCGATCAATGGCAGGCGCTGATCAGCGCCTATCGCGCCCACGGCCACACCGTCGACTCCGTCGAGCCGGTCCCCGGCCTTCCCGACATGGTCTTCGCCGCGAACTGCGCGCTCGTCCTGGAGGGCCGCGTCTTCGGCTCGTCCTTCCACGCACCGGAGCGCCGCCCGGAGTCCACCGCGTACGAGACCTGGTTCAAGACCGCCGGTTTCGACGTCTACCGCCCGGAGTCGGTCTGCGAGGGCGAGGGCGACCTCGTCCCGACGCGCCGCCACATCCTCGCCGGTACGGGATTTCGCACCACGCCCGAGGCCCATCGCGAGGTCCAGGAGTTCTTCGGCGTCCCGGTGATCGGCCTACGCCTGGTGGACCCGCACTTCTACCACCTGGACACCGCGCTCTTCGTCCTCGACGACGACAACATCGCGTACTACCCGGAGGCCTTCTCGCCGGGCAGCCGCGAGGTGCTGGGCCGGCTGTTCCCGGACGCGGTGATCGCCACCCGTGAGGACGCCCTCGCCTTCGGCCTGAACTCCGTCTCGGACGGCCGTCACGTCTTCATCGCGCCGCGTGCCGAGGCCCTCGCCGCGCAACTCGTCCACCATGGGTACGTCCCCGTCCCCGTCGACCTGTCCGAGTTCCACAAGGCCGGCGGCGGCATCAAGTGCTGCACACAGGAGATCCGTTCATGACCGCTCCCGCCCGTGCGACCACGCCCGCCGGCGCCGGTGCCCGCAGCTCCGAGGAACTGATCCGGGCCGAGGGCCCCGTCCTGGCGCACAACTACCACCCGCTGCCCGTGGTCGTCGCGCACGCCGAGGGCACCTGGGTCGAGGACGTCGAGGGCCGCCGCTATCTCGACATGCTGGCGGGTTACTCGGCGCTCAACTTCGGCCACCGCAACCCGGTGCTGATCGAGGCGGCGCACCGCCAGCTCGACCGGCTCACCCTGACCTCACGGGCCTTCCACAACGACCAGCTCGCCGGTTTCGCGGAGTCCCTGTCCGCGTTGACGGGCCTGGACATGGTCCTGCCGATGAACACGGGCGCCGAGGCGGTGGAGAGCGCCGTCAAGGTGGCCCGCAAGTGGGCGTACGAGGTGAAGGGCGTCGAGCCCGGTGCGGCCACCATCGTGGTCGCGGCCGACAACTTCCACGGCCGTACGACGACGATCGTCAGCTTCTCCACCGACGAGACGGCCCGCTCCGGCTTCGGCCCCTTCACGCCCGGCTTCCGGGTCGTGCCGTACAACGACCTGGCCGCGCTCGAAGCGGCGATCGACGAGACGACGGCCGCGGTGCTGCTCGAACCCATCCAGGGCGAGGCGGGCGTGATCATCCCGGACGACGGCTATCTCGCCGGCGTCCGCGAGCTCACCCGCCGCACCGGCTGTCTGTTCGTCGCGGACGAGATCCAGTCCGGCCTCGGCCGTACCGGCGCCACTCTGGCGGTGGAGCACGAGTCGGTCGTCCCGGACCTGCTGCTGCTCGGCAAGGCGCTCGGCGGCGGCATCGTGCCCGTCTCCGCGGTCGTCGGCCGCCGTGACGTGCTGAGCGTGCTGCGTCCGGGCGAGCACGGCTCGACGTTCGGCGGCAATCCGCTGGCCGCGGCGGTCGGCTCGGCGGTCGTGGGCCTCCTGGAGACCGGCGAGTACCAGCGACGGGCGGCCGAGCTGGGCGTCCTGCTGCGGGACGGGCTGACGGCCCTGGTGGGCCGGGGCGTCGAGGGCTTCCGCTCACGGGGACTGTGGGCCGGCGTCGACATCGACCCGTCCATCGGCACGGGCCGGGAGATCAGTCAGGGCCTCATGCACGAGGGGATTCTGGTCAAGGACACCCATGGCTCGACCATCCGGCTGGCGCCGCCGCTCACCATCACGGCGGAGGAACTCCTGTCGGCTCTCGGGTCTCTTGAGAAAGTGCTGACGCAAGGGGTCTGATACCGGCCAAGAGGCCACAGAGAGTGACACCTCGATGGTTACGCCCGGCGACGGCCGCGCCTACACTGATCGCTCCCCGGGGAAAACGAGGAGTGCCCCAGTGTTTTATCACGTGCTCAAATATGTGCTTTTGGGTCCGCTGCTGAGAGTGACCTTCCGGCCTCGGATCGAGGGCCTTGAGCACGTTCCGTCGTCGGGCCGCGCCATCGTCGCCGGCAACCATCTGTCCTTCGCGGACCATTTCCTGATGCCGGCGATCCTGAAGCGCCGGATCACCTTCCTGGCGAAGGCCGAGTACTTCACCGGACCCGGCATCAAGGGGCGGCTGACCGCGGCGTTCTTCCGCAGCATCGGGCAGATTCCGGTGGACCGCTCCGGCAAGGAGGCGGGCCAGGCGGCGATCCGCGAGGGACTCGGGGTACTGAACAAGGACGAGCTGCTCGGGATCTACCCCGAGGGCACCCGCTCGCACGACGGCCGCCTCTACAAGGGCAAGGTCGGCGTCGCCGTGATGGCCCTGCGGGCTGAGGCCCCCGTCATCCCGTGCGCGATGATCGGCACCTTCGAGGCCCAGCCGCCGGGCCGGAAGCTCCCGCGGATCCACCCCGTGGTGATCCGCTTCGGCAAGCCGCTCGACTTCTCGCGCTATGCCGGGATGGAGGGAGAGAAGGCCGTGCTTCGGGCCATCACCGACGAGATCATGTACGCCATCCTGTCCCTCTCCGAGCAGGAGTACGTCGACCAGTACGCGGCCGTAGCCAAGGCGGAGGAAGCTGCGGAGAAGGCCGAGGCGGGGCGCAAGTTCCCCCGGATGCCCCTGAGTTGACGCAGCCGGGGCGGGCTCGTACGACGCCCCGGGCACGGCGGAGGGGGCGGCCGGGATTCCGGCCGCCCCCTCGTGCTGTCGGGACTACGGCTGCGGCGTGGCGTGCGGCGTGCACGTCACGTCGGCGGCGTCCGTCTTGCCGGTGAGCAGGTAGGAGTCCACCCGCCCGTTGATGCACGGGTTGACCAGTCCGGTCACACCGTGCGAGCCCGCGCCCTGCTCGGTGATCAGGCGGGAGCCCTTGAACCGCTTGTGCAGCTCGACGGCGCCGGCGTACGGCGTGGCGGCGTCATTGGTGGACTGGACGATGAGGACGGCGGGCAGGCCCTTGCCGGTCCTCACCTCCACCGGGGTCTGCTGCTTGACCGGCCAGGTGGCGCACGGCAGGTTCATCCACGCGTTGGCCCAGGTCATGAACGGGTACTGGGCGTTGAGCCGCGTGTTGTCGCGGTCCCACTTCCTCCAGCTCGTGGGCCACTGCGCGTCGGTGCACTCGACGGCCGTGTACACGGCGTTCCCGTTCTCCGAGGAGATGTTGCCCGCCGTGTCCGACAGGTCGGGGGACGCGGCGTCGACGAGCGCCTGGGTGTCACCGGCGACGTACTTGCTGAACACCGAGGCGGTCGGCACCCACGAGGAGTCGTAGTACGGGGCGCTCTGGAAGAAGGAGATCAGCTCGGCGGGGCCGACGACTCCGCCCAGCGGGGCCTTCTTCGCGGTGGCACGCAGCTTCAGCCACTGGTCCTGCACCTTGGCGCGGGTGTCACCGAGGTGGAAGGTCGCGTCGTTCTTGGCGACCCAGTCCTCCCAGTCCTTCCAGCGGCCCTCGAAGGCGATGTCCTGCTCCAGGTTGGCCTGGTACCAGATGTTCTCGCGCGACGGGTTGACGACACTGTCGACGACCATGCGGCGCACGTGACCCGGGAAGAGCGTGCCGTAGACGGCCCCGAGGTAGGTGCCGTACGAGACGCCCAGGTAGTTGAGCTTCTTCTCGCCGAGCGCGGCCCGGATGACGTCCAGGTCGCGAGCCGTGTTGGGCGTGGTCATCTGCGCCAGCACGGCCTTGCCGCTGCGCTCGGCGCAGCCGTCGGCGTACTCCGCGGCCAGCTTGCGCTGGGCCCGCTTGTCGGCCTCGGAACCCGGGACCGGGTCCGCCTTGGGCGCCTTGACGAACTCCTGCGGGTCGATGCAGGAGATGGGCGCCGAGTGGCCGACTCCGCGCGGGTCGAAGCCCACGAAGTCGTACGCCTTGGCGGTGTTCGCCCACAGCGGGGCCTTGGTGGTGACACGGCGCGGGAAGCGCATGCCGGAACCGCCGGGGCCGCCCGGGTTGTAGACGAGCGCGCCCTGGCGCTCCTCCTTGGTACCGGTGTTCCCGATGCGGTCCACGGCCAGCTTGAGCTGCTTGCCATGGGGGTGTGCGTAGTCCAGCGGCACGCTCACCCAGCCGCACTGGATCGGCTTCTCGAAGCCCCAGTCGGCCGGGCAGTCCTGCCAGTCGATCCCGGCCTTGGCGGCCCGCTCGGCGGCGACGGCCGCGCCGCGCTGCTCGCGGCTCTGCCCGTAGCCCTGCCCGTGCCGCGAGTCGGCGGTGGCCGACGGCGCCGCGACGGCCCCGGCTATGAGGGTCGCCGTGACGAGCACACCGGCCGAACCCAGTGCCGCCACCCGTTTCGTCGGTCTCTTGGACCTCAAGTGTGACCTCCCCGTACATCATTGCGATTGGTACGAGGATCCTTTCGGCTGTGAGGTCCCTGAGGACAGACGCGACCGGTGTTCTTTACCAATCCGATAGCCGGTACGGCCTGTTCCGGTGAGCGGTCAGCCGGTGTGAACAGGTCTACCGGCAAACATAGTTGACATTACGTCAGTTCGTTGAGCGCTTCGTCCAGTACCCTCCTCAGCAGCAGCGCGTCGGGCGCGAGCGCCGTCACGAGCACGGCGGGTCCGGCGAGCGGGGTGAGCGCGGCGTACTCCCCGAGCGGCCGGGCCGCCGGGGGATCCTTCTCGAACTCCGCTTTCACGATGACGAGTTGGCCGAGTGCCCGATGCCCGGCGAGGACGGCGGGCCCGTCCCAGCCGCCGGGTGCACCGGGACCGCACGCCAACTCCTGGTCGAGCAGGGTCCGTCCGTCGCGCCGCACGGTGAGACGGCTGGTCAGCCGCCCGGGTTCCTCGCCCACCCGTCCGAGCACCTGTTCCTCCCGGAAGACCAGGCGGGCACCGCCCCGGAGCTCGATGTGCGAGGAGACGGACAGGTCACTGCCTCCCGCTGAGATCAACTGCTCCGGCAGCCACCACAGTTCACCTCCGTCGGCGACGTCGAGGCGCATGTCGTAGCGGGCCTCCCCCTTGGCCTGTCCGGGCAGGGCGATGGTGGCGGCGGCCGAGCCGACCCGCAGGCGCGCGCCCGGACCGACCCGGGCCTCGACGGCGAGACGATCGCCGCCGAGCGGTCCGCTCATCGCCCCGACGAGCATCACGCGCGCCTCCAGCCCACCGCTTCGCACCCGGCGCAGGGCGAGCGGTCCCTCTCCGTCCAGCACGGGCAGCGAGGTCCCGCCCCGGCCGTCGTCCCTGGCCTCGATCCGCGCGGTGGCGCGGACTCCCGCCGTCGTCACGCGGTCCACGCCGCGAGCCGCTCCCGCACCCAGTCGGCGACCGCCGCGACGCCGGCCTCGGTGCGCAACGACTGGAAGACCACGGGAAGTCCGTCCCGCTGGGCCTTGGCGTCGGTCGCCATCCGCCCGAGGTCGGAGCCGACGTACGGCGCCAGGTCGGTCTTGTTCACCACGAGCAGGTCGGCCGTCGTGACCCCGGGCCCGCCCTTGCGGGGGATGTCGTCCCCGCCCGCGACGTCGATCACGAAGACCTGGGCGTCGACGAGCCCCTTGGAGAAGGTCGCGGTGAGGTTGTCGCCGCCGGACTCCACGAGGATCAGGTCGAGCGGGCCGACCTCGTCCTCCAGGTCCTCGACCGCTTCGAGGTTGGCGGAGATGTCGTCCCGGATCGCGGTGTGCGGGCAGGCACCGGTCTCGACGGCGGTGATCCGCTCGGGCGGCAGTACCGCCTCCCGCAGCAGGAACTCGGCGTCCTCGCGGGTGTAGATGTCGTTGGTGACGACGGCGAGGGAGAGTTCGTCGCGCAGCGCCCGGCAGAGGGCGGCGACGGTCGCGGTCTTCCCGGAGCCGACGGGGCCGCCCAGCCCGATACGCAGGGCACGGCGCCTTCCGTCGGGCCGCCGGGCGTCGGCACTGACGGCGGACGGTCCGTGGTGAAGGTGATCGAGATGCACGATACGACTCCAACTTCGTTAGGCGGGGCGGGGTGATCGAGTTCGGGTGGCGGGTCGGCAACTGGTGCTTCGGAGGCCAGGAATCCGGCGAGCGGACACCGCGGTCACCCGGGGCGTTCGGGTTGCCCTGGTCACCCGGGTCGTTCGGGTGCCCGGGTCGCCGGGTCTCTCGGGTTGCCCGAGTGACCTGTACCCGGGTGCCCGGGTTGCCGGGTGCCCAGGTTGCCGGGTGCCCGGGCGACCGGGCTGGTGGCCAGCCAGTCGGCCCCGGGCGGGCTACCAGGCCACGGCGAGGTTCGCGGGCTTCCCGCGGTCCGGGAGCGTGCGGCCGTCAGGACGCGAACAGCCGTACCGGCCAGGCCGCGTGCGCCTCCGCGCCGATCTCCAGGAGCGGGGCCGACGCGGCGGGAAGCGCCTCGACCCCGTCGTCGAGGACCCGCCGCGCCGCACCCGCCGCCGCGTGGGCGACCATGTCCAGTTCCGGCGCGAGCCGGGCCAGCGCGGCCGTCGCGTCGAACGGGTCGAGGCTCAGCAACCGGACCGTCGCCGACGCGGGCCCGCTGACACACTCGTACGCGGAGCAGTACGCGGCGTCCTCGGGCCCGAGACCCGCGGCCCGCGCGGCGACGCCCAGCACGACCGGCTGATGCGCCCCCTTGGGGAACTCCCGCGCCAGCGCGTCGAGTTCGTCGGACGGCCAGGTCGCCCGGGCGGCCCGCAGGAGCTGTCGGCCCAGACGGCGCGCGGTGACCCGCAGGGCGAGCGAGGGCGTGCGGGCGTCGGCGGCCCCGTCCAGGGCCACCGGATCGACCCCGAGCGCGCCCGCCGCGGCCAGCGCGGCCGAGACGAGTCCGCTCGTGTGCAGCCGGCCTCTGCAGAAGTCCTCCAGGCTCGCCGCCCCGGTGATCCGCCCGGCCCTGACCGCGGCCTCGGCCCCGCCGGAGTGCGCGTGCCCTCCGGCGGGGAAGCGGCCGTCGGCCAGGACGAGAAGTGCAGCCCTGGACATCAGAAGAGGAAGTAACGCTGGGCCATGGGCAGTTCGGCGGCCGGAGTCGCCTCGACGAGCTCCCCGTCGATGTGCACGGCGAAGCTGTCGGGATCGATCCGTACGTCGGGCCGCGCGTCGTTCTCCCGCATGTCGGCCTTGGTCACCGCCCGCGTGGACTCGATGGCGACGAACCGCTTGCCCAGCGAGAGCCGTTCCGGCAGCCCGTCCTCGATGGCCAGCGGTGCCACGAAGTTGAACGAGTTCGCGGCGGGAGCCCGCCCGATCGCCCCGAACATCGGCCGGGGCAGGACCGGTTGCGGTGTCGGGATGGAGGCGTTGGCGTCGCCCATCTGCGCGTACGCGATCATTCCGCCCTTGACGACCAGGTGCGGTTTGACCCCGAAGAACGCGGGCTCCCACAGGACCAGGTCGGCGAGCTTGCCGGTCTCCACCGAGCCGATCTCACGGGCGAGTCCCTGCGCGAGCGCCGGGTTGATCGTGTATTTGGCGACATAGCGACGTACACGATGGTTGTCGGCACGGCCGTCACCCGGCAGGGCGCCCCGGCGCCGCTTCATCACATGGGCCGTCTGCCAGGTCCGCAGGATCACCTCGCCGACGCGGCCCATGGCCTGGGAGTCGGAGGAGATGATCGAGATGGCTCCGAGGTCGTGGAGTATGTCCTCGGCCCCGATGGTGGACGGCCGGATGCGGGACTCGGCGAAGGCCAGGTCCTCGGGCACGGCCGGGTTCAGGTGGTGGCAGACCATCAGCATGTCGAGGTGTTCCTCGGCCGTGTTGACGGTGTAGGGCCGGGTCGGGTTGGTCGAACTCGGCAGGACGTACGGCTCGGAGACCACGGTCATGATGTCCGGCGCGTGCCCGCCGCCCGCGCCCTCCGTGTGGTACGCGTGGATCCCGCGTCCGGCGATGGCGGCGAGGGTGTCGGCGACGAACCCGGACTCGTTCAGGGTGTCGGTGTGGATGGCGACCTGGATGCCGGTGCGGTCGGCGACGGTGAGCGCGGCGTCGATCGCGGCGGGTGTCGAGCCCCAGTCCTCGTGGATCTTCAGGCCGAGCGCGCCGCCCCGGATCTGCGAGAGCATCGCCTCGTGCGAGACGGTGTTGCCCTTTCCGAGCAGACCGAAGTTCAGCGGGTAGCCCTCCATCGCCTCCAGCATCCGGGCCAGATGCCAGGGGCCGGGGGTGACGGTGGTCGCCTTGGAGCCCTCGGCGGGACCCGTGCCGCCGCCGACGAGCGTCGTGATGCCGGAGGCGAGGGCCTCGTCGGCGATCTGCGGACAGATCAGATGGACGTGGGCGTCGATGGCGCCCGCGGTCATGATCCGTCCGTTGCCCGCGATGATCTCGGTCTCGGGGCCGATCACCAGGTCGGGATGGACGCCGTCCATGGTGTCGGGGTTGCCGGCCTTGCCGATGCCGGAGATCCGGCCGTCACGGATGCCGACGTCGGCCTTGACGATCCCCCAGTGGTCGACGATCACGACGCCGGTGACGACGGTGTCCGGGGTGCCTTCGGCGCGCGTGGCGCGTGCCTGGCCCATGGATTCCCGGATGACCTTGCCGCCGCCGAACACCGCCTCGTCACCGGCGAGACCGGGCCCGCCGCAGCGGTCCTCCTCGATCTCGATCAGCAGGTCCGTGTCGGCGAGGCGGATGCGGTCACCGGTGGTCGGACCGAACAGATCGGCGTACGCGGCACGCGAGATCTCAGGCATCGAGGGCACCTCCGGTCTCCCCGCGCAGTCCGGGCACCACGCGGGCGCCGGCGAGCGGGACGAGTTCGACCTCGACGGGGATCCCCGGCTCGAAGCGCACGGCGGTCCCGGCGGCGACGTTGAGCCGCTTCCCGCGGGCTGCGGCGCGGTCGAAGTCCAGACCGGGATTGGCCTCGGCGAAGTGGTAGTGGGAGCCGACCTGGACGGGGCGGTCGGCGGCGTTGAGGACGGTCAGCCGGGTGGCCTCACGCCCCTCGTTGAACACGACGGGTTCGTCGGCGAACAGGAACTCTCCGGGAATCACGGCGCTCCCCCTCCGTCAGACGATCGGGTCGTGGACGGTGACGAGCTTGGTGCCGTCCGGGAAGGTGGCCTCGACCTGGACGTCGTGGATCATCTCGGGGATGCCCGTCATGACGTCGTCCCGGGTGAGGATCTTGCGCCCGGAGGACATCAGTTCGGCGACGGTACGGCCGTCACGGGCGCCTTCGAGGATGTGCGAGGTGATCAGGGCGACGGCCTCGGGGTGGTTCAGTCTCAGTCCGCGGGCCCGGCGCTTCTCGGCGACATCGGCCGCCACATGGATCAGCAGCCTCTCCTGCTCGTGCGGGGTCAGTTGCACGGCGTACCACCTCACATCCTCGCTCCGGGCCGTGCGGGGCCCGGCGGCCGCGGCCACCGAAACCCCTGGTGGCGTGGATGGGCACGCTAGTTGGCCGGAGTTTCGAGGACGTTAACCGGCCCACGATCCCTTTCGGGTCCGGCCGAGGAACGCTCCCTGGCCCGCGATGCCGCCCCGCTTGCCCCGTTCCGCCGGCCCGGCCCCTGGCGGCACCCCGGGGCGCCGTGCGGCCGTCGGGGGCCGGACCGTATACGGCGTGCGGCGCGAGGCGCCGAGTCGCGGGAAGCCGGGGCCGCGCGGACGGTCACGCGGCGGTCAGGAGGCGCTGGGCCCCCGGTGCTCCGCGGCGATGCCGAACCGCTGGTGCTCGCGGGGCGCGGACGCCACGTCACGGACGCTGGACAGCGAGCTGACCACCTGGTCGTCCGCGGGCTCGGGGAGGTCTTCGAGTCGCTCCAGGTCGGCCGCGGAGACCAGGGCGACGAGTGGCTTGCCGTGCCGCGTCACGACGACGCGCTCACCGCCGTACACGACGCGGTTGATCAGTTCGGCGAGCTCAGCCCTGGCTTGCGTCACCGGAATCTCGTAGGCCATGACGTCCAGCTTAGACCGGGCCTCCCGCACCCCGCGGGGCGCGAGATCCCGCCGGCCGACGCCGCTCGGCACCCCTCGGCCACCTTCCCGGCCGGGCGTGCCGCCGTTTCTGCTCTCAGCATGGCCCCCTTCCCCAGAGACGTACGTCCTGTACATTTTTTACAGACGTCGATCTGAGGAGGCGCGCCATGGACAGCCCGTCCGCCCGCTATGTCCTGCCCGAGTTCACGGAACGCACGAGCGCGGGACACCGGACCCTGGATCCGTACGCGAAGCTGCTCGGCGAACGGATCGTGTTCCTCGGGACGCCCATCGACGACACCTCGGCGAACGACGTGACGGCCCAGTTCATGTACCTCGAACACCAGGCGCCCGAACAGGACATCTCGCTGTACATCAACTCCCCCGGCGGCTCCTTCGGTGCGATGACCGCGATCTACGACACGATGCGGTTCGTCACCTGCGACGTCGAGACGGTCTGCCTCGGTCAGGCGGCCTCGGTGGCCGCGGTGCTGCTGGCCTGCGGGACTCCGGGCAAGCGGCTCGCGCTGCCGGGGGCCCGCGTTCTCCTGCGTCAGCCGTCGGCGGCCGAGCCGTTCGAGGGACGGACGAGTGACCTGCTCATCCAGGCCGAGGAGTTGCTGCGGACCCGCCGGACGCTGGAGGAGATGCTCGGGCGCCACACGGGCCGGAGCCCGGAACGGGTCGCGGCGGACCTGGAGCGCGACATGGTCCTCGACGCCCCGGCGGCCCGGGCCTACGGGCTGATCGACCGGATCGTCCCGAGCCGCAGGGCCGCGCTCGACACGTCCGGCGCGAGGTGAGCGGCCGATGATCCCGGACCTCCCCCCGCTGCCCGCGCTGACCCGCGCCGAGGCCGAGCTGATCGACCGCTATCTCGACGTGGTCGACCTGGTCGGCCGCATCAACCCGTCCCGCCCCGGAGACACCTATCGCGGCCTGAGGGCGGCTCAGGCACTCGTCGGCAAGGCGGAGGCCCTGCGGGACGCCCTCGCGCTGATGCATCAGCGGGGCGAGAGCGAGGTGCACGCCCCGACGCTCGCGCAGGCCCTGCGGGTGCTCGACGGAGAGCGGCGGGCCGCCCGGGTCACCGTGCCACCCGAGTCCGGAAGTTGACGGACCCCCACCGCCGACCCGGTACGCGAAAAGCTCCGCGACGTCTGGTCCGCGACTCAAACGGACCGGATGGGGTACCCCCCGACGGCGTATTCATCGGTCCTTTTTGCGACCCCTCCGAGTTGCGCAACACGCGGAGTCCGGACGCCGGATGGGACCCGTCGCCGCAGGTGCGGGCCTCATCGGTGTCTCCAACACGTGCTCGAACAGAGGGGTGTTCACTCGAACAGCCGAGTGGTGAGTAAGCCCACAAAACACCGGTTCCGCTCGGATTTTCCGACTCTGATGAGTGAAGATCCCTTCCGACGACAAGCCCCCGCCACAGCGGCGGGGCGGTCCGGGTGGACGCCGAGTCCTGCCGCCTCCCGGATGCCCGGTCGACAGGAGTGCATCGGCAGGAGTGGAGGACCCAGCTAGACGGGCCGCCGGATCAGTTCCGGGCGGTCCTTGGGGTGAAGCCGCAGCAGCGGCCGGGCAACTTCGCCAGCCCGAATCCGACAGGTCATCCTTCACAGGCGGCTGACGAAGGGTTGCGCATGACTGCGCTCAATCGTGTCCCGTCGCTGTGGACCCGGGCCGGTACGGCCTCGGCGCTCACTCTCGCCGCCGTGGGCGGCAGCCTGGTGGTTCCCGGCATCGCACCCGATGCCGAGGCCGCCACCCTCGCGACGAGGGCACTCCAGGTCGCGGCGTCGAAGCACGGCTCCCCCTACCAGTGGGGCGCCACCGGACCGCACCGCTTCGACTGCTCGGGGCTCACGCTCTACTCGTACAAGAAGGCGGGCAAGAAGCTGCCTCGTACGGCCGCGGCGCAGTACAACAAGACACACCATGTCTCGGCCTCGCACCGCAAGGCCGGTGACCTCGTGTTCTTCCACTCGGGCCGGAACGTGTACCACGTCGGCATCTACGCCGGTAAGGGAAAGATCTGGCACTCCCCGAAGACCGGGGAAGTGGTGAAGCTGCAGAAGATCTGGACGAGAAGCGTCTGGTACGGCAGGGTCGGCTGACCCTTTCGCCCGGGGCGGCGGACCTCGCCGCCCCGGCGCGAGCCCTCTCAGGGCCGCTGTGACGCCCTCCCGGCCCCCTCGTGGGCCTACCGGGCCTGCGCGGCCCTCGTGGACCGGCAACGGCCGGCGCGGTCCCGCGGGCCGATGACGACCGGCACGGCCCTCATGCGCTGATGACGACCGGTCGCTTCGGGGTGTCGGGGCTCAGGGCTCCTGGGGCACCCCGGCCGGCACCGGCTGGGCGGGGACCGTCCACGGGAGCTCGATGGAGACCGTCTTGCCGCCCTCCCGGGTCGGTACGACGGTGAGCCTGCCGCCGCATTCGGCGGTGAGCCAGCGGATGATCACCATGCCGCGGCCGTTGTCCTGCTGGACAGCCGCGGGCAGCCTCTTCGGGAAGCGCGGATGGCTGTCGGTGACACCGATACGCAGCCGCTCCTCCCGGTCGAGACGCACGCCGACCGTGAAGGTGGGCGACTGCCCGAACGTGTGCTGCACCGCGTTGGTGGCCAGTTCGGACACGATCAGCCGCACGGTCTCGGCGACTTCGCAGTCCCCCGGCAGGCCCCATTCGGACAGCACATCGGCGACGAATGTTCGGGCCACGGAAACCGAGACCGGTTCGCTCGGCAGGGTGACGGATGCTTCCTGATGGTCTGCCATGGCGACGTTCGTCCCTTTCCACGGGACCGGAGCCCGACACCGAGCGGATGGTTCGAGTACGGTCCCGGACTGGTGCTTGCGCCAGACTGCCATTACCGGGCCGGTCGCGGGTGCGATCCACCGAGTAATGCATATATCTGTCGCTCGATGCGGTGAACTCTGCGTCGGCAGAGCGTATTCGGACGACTTGGAAGGAGTAAGGAGAACAGCCATGCAGCACGGTCCCGCGGTGCGCCGCCGCAAGCTCGGTGCCGAACTGCGCGCGCTGCGCGCGGGCACGGGTCTCACGAGCGGGGAGGCGGCCCGCCTCCTCGGCTGGCACCAGTCGAAGGTGAGCCGCATCGAGACCGGCACCAGCGGGGTGAAACCGGCCGATGTGGAACGCCTGTTGCACGCGTACGGCGTCGAGGACCCCGAACTGCGGCGACTTCTGGTCGTGTTGGCGGGCTCCGAGGTCAACGGCCGGCACCACTGGTGGCACGCGTACCGCGGGGTGCTCCCGCCGGAGTACCGCGACTTCATCAGCCTGGAGTCCGGCGCCAGCGCCATGCGCACCCTGGAGACCTCTGTCGTACCCGGTCTGCTGCAGACGCCGGAGTACGCCCGCGCGGTGACCCGGGCCGCCGTGGACGGACTGGAGGAGAGCAAGCTCGACACCCTGGTCGAAGTGCGCCTGGCCCGGCAGGACGTGCTGCGCTCGGACCCGCCGCTCGAACTGTCCGCCGTCCTGGACGAAGCCGTGCTGCGCCGGGAGGTGGGCGGCCCCGATGTCATGGCACGCCAGCTCCGCCGGCTGCGCGAGGCCGCCGTCCTGCCTCAAGTACGGCTCCAGGTGCTGCCGTTCGCCGCCGGCGCACACATCGGCGTGACCGGTCCTTTCGTTATTTTCTCATTTCCGAACACAACCGATCTGGATGTGGTTGTTCTCGACCACTTGACGAGTAGCCTCTATCTCGAACGGAAAGAAGACCTCCAGGCCTACGCCGAGGCCTTCAACGCCCTTCAGTTCCACGCCCTTTCACCCGAGGACTCGTTGGACTACATCGCCGCGATAGGCGACGACACGTAAGGAGGCACGTCATGTCTGCAATGCCTCGGTACGTACCCTCCAGTACTTCACTGCGCCATGTGCGCTGGCTGCGCAGCAGCCGCAGTACCGGGATGAACAACTGCGTCGAGACGGCACGCCCGGGCACCGGACCCTGGTCCGGAATGGTCGCGGTGCGCGATTCCAAGAACACGGCGGGCCCCGCCCTGCTGTTCACCCCGGACGTCTGGGAGGGGTTCATCACCGGGCTGAACTGACCCCGCACGGTTCACCGCTCCACCGCACAACCGGCCGGCCGCCCCTGCGGACCACCGGCCGATCGCCCCACCCGCTCGTCGACCGATCGCTCCACCGGTTCACCGGTTCCGGCTGATCACGTCCACCGCGTGCTCGATCTGCTCCTCCGTGAGGTCCGCGCGGGCCGTCAGCCGCAGCCGCGAAACACCGTCGGGCACCGACGGGGGACGGAAACAGCCGACGGCGAGGCCCGCCTCGCGGCAGTCGGCCGCCCATCGCACCGCCCGTTCGGGGGACGGTGCCCGCACGGAGACGACCGCGGCGTCCGGTCGTACCGCGGAGAGACCCTCCGCCGTCAGCCGCGTGTGCAGCGCCCTGGCCACCTCGCGTGCCCGCGCCGCCCGCTCGGGCTCACGGCGCAGCAGGCGCAGGGCCGCGAGTGCCGCGCCCGCCGCCGCCGGCGCCAGGCCGGTGTCGAAGATGAAGGTGCGCGCCGCGTTGATCAGATGGTCGATGACGGCCGCCGGGCCGAGGACCGCGCCGCCCTGACTCCCGAGCGACTTGGACAGCGTGACGGTCACGACGACGTCCGGGTCCCCCGCGAGCCCAGCGGCGTGCGGAGCGCCCCTGCCGCCGTCGCCCAGGACCCCGAGCCCGTGCGCGTCGTCGACGATCAGACCGGCACCGTACTCCCGGCTCGCGAGGGCCAGTTCGGCGAGCGGGGCCGCGTCACCGTCCACCGAGAAGACCGTGTCGGAGACGGTGACGGCAGGTCCGTCGTGGGTGCCGAGCGCCTTGCGCACGGCGTCGGGGTCCACGTGGGAGACCACCTGGGTCGTGCCGCGGGCCAGCCGGCAGCCGTCGATCAGGGAGGCGTGGTTGCCCGCGTCCGAGACGATCAGCGAGCCGTGCGGCGCGAGGGCGGTGACGGCGGCGAGGTTGGCCGCGTAGCCCGAGGACAGGACGAGCGCGGACTCGAAACCGCAGAAGTCGGCCAGTTCTCGTTCCAGCTCGCCGTGGAGTTCGGTGGTGCCGGTGACGAGCCGGGAACCGGTCGCGCCGCCGCCCCACCGGCGCGCTGCCGCGGCCGCGCCCTCGGTGACCTCCGGATGGCGGGCGAGCCCGAGGTAGTCGTTGCTCGCGAGATCGAGGAGCGGCGACTCGGCGGGGCGCGGGCGCAACGTACGCACGAGTCCGGCCCGGCGGCGCGCCTCGGCCTGCTCGTCGATCCAGCCGAACGCCATGTGTCCTCCGGGTCTCGCTGCGGTGCGGTGGCGGTGATTTGTAGGCAGTGAACAGACCCTAGCGGTCGCCCCGACGGCGCATGATGTGGCAATACCCACACGTAGAAATATCAAGCACCGGATCAGCGCAGGTCAGAGGCCGTTTCACGCCCTGGCCTGAAGATCGTTTCTCACAGCACGGACGGCCGTGCGCCCGGGGAGCTCCGACGCGACTCAGTGGCTGCTGCTGCGCGACCGCACAGCCAAGCGCCTATAACCGGCGCACCAGCTGCAGCCGCACTTTGCGCGCCAGCCACCCAGGACGCCGTCGAGGCAGTCCCTGCACCGACCCGTACAGGCCGCTAGGAACGAGCCTGCGGACAGTCGCCCTGCGAGGCCCGGGCGACCCTTGTGACTTCCCTGACGCCCACTGGGGTGTTCCCTTGTGCGCGCTCAGGTCAGCGGAGGCCGTCGGTGTCGTCGCGCTCTTCGCCGACCCGGAATCGCCGACCGTCGCCCCCTGGGTCCTCGCTGTGGATGACCGCGCAGGATGCTTCTCGGAAGTTGAGCCTGACCTGCTCTTCTGCCGACATGGACATCTTCGAGTCCCGGTGGTGTCCCTGAGGAGACCCTTTGCTGCCATCGGCCGGACGTGACAACGCCGCTGATGACTGAAACCCCAAGAGGACACCACTGAGATCCGTAAGTGCACCAGCCGGGACACGCATCGGCCTCCATCTGGACTATCCACCGGGGTGTGGGCCAGCTCCTCATCCTCAGTCACCAGTACAAGAACCGCGGAGAGGCTCGAGCGCGCCTACGAGGTCCTCACCGCGCTGCGGGTACTGCGAGCGCGCCTGAACCTCGCGGAGATAGCGGGCGGCCTCCTGCATCACGCCGGTGAGCGGCAGACCGCGGAAGAAGCCAGCATCTCCCGGACGGCACTCCCGGCCGTCTACGAGACGGTCCTCCAACCAGCGATTGGCTGCGGCGCCTGCGGGTCGGGCAAGCGCGGCAGAGCTCAACCTGGTTCCTCGGGACGGCAGCCAGCCCCAAAGCCCCTGCTCCCGCTCTCCCGACTCAGGGCAGTCCAACCTGGAAGACCGACAGTGACCTCCGGTTCCCGCCCCTCAGGAGCGGACGAGGCCGTTCTCAGACATCCCAGGGATCTTGCTGGTCGAGCGCAGCCAGCACGCGAGTCGGATCGTCGATCAGGTCGAATAGGCTGCTCGTGCAGCGCGCCCACTGCTTGGCATCCCCCTCAGCGAACGCCGCAGCCGACGCGAACTGGCCCCGAAGGTCGGCCGGCAACCGGTCGGCCAGGGACGCACTGAGCTCTCGGCCCAGAACTACGCGTGGCGACGACTGCAGCAAGAGGCCCAGCTTGCCGGTCGCCGGGACGACGGTGCCGCTCTCACGCCTTCGAAAGCCGTAACGACATCGCACACCCAGCCGCCATCCCAGGTGCCGGGGAGCGGAACAGCGATCCGCTGAACGCTGGTGATCGCGTCCCTCCCCAACGCGAGCGAGAGCCCTCCCGGATCCTCGTGGTAGTTCAGGTAGCGGGCAACGTCGACGCCCGGCGGGCAGACCTCGTCGAGCCCGACGTCTCCGACGAAGCTGACGTGATCCGGGAACGAGAATGGCCCCTGACCAACCTCGAAGAGGCCGCTACGGAAGCCCGCGCGGAGTTGCAGGCGGCACAGCTGGAGGCGGCCACGGTGCTGCTCGAGGCCGCCGACGCCGACAGCTGCGCCACAGCGGCCGGAGCCGCGCTCGATGCACTGTCCCAAGCACACAGACATGACAGTGGAGTCGATGCCTCCCGAGACAGTCGCCTCGAAAGGCGACCACTCCTCAAGTGCCCAGCCGGGCGAACTGCGCGGTCTGGTGATGAGAAAGGACGAACTGTGACTGCTCCGGGGCCGCAACCGAAATACCAGGTAGCGCCCTCCCTGCGATGACCTCTCCGCAGCCGGCGAAGCCATCCACCCGGCTTCAGAACAGCCTCGTACCCAAGCCGCAGCGCCTGCCGGGAATCCCGGCCTCCTGCGCTGTCTGGCGCTCGCTCGCGGAGACGACCACCCCGGTCTCAGCAAATGTCAGGTATGCGCGTAGACCCGCGAGGCAGTGCGCGTCTTCGCTCCCCACGCCACGGCGTGACCTCAATGCGGTCACGCACGGCCGCCGATACCTCACGGGGTGCTGGCGGGACTCCACCCCTGCCGCGCCAACCACCGCCGCACACAGGCTCTCCCAGACCCGATGGACGTTGGAAGGGAGCGCGTGCCGGTCCGGAGCGCCGCGACATGTTCTGAGTGGCCACCCACCCTCATGCCGGTGCGCCGACTGGTTGCCGCTGCCGCCGACGCGGGCCAAGTGGCAGTCTATGGCTACGGTGATGCGATGCCCGTGTTCGGCAAGACCCTCCCGTTCCTCCCACCGGGCGACCTGCCCGTCACGATCGAGCTTCCTGTGGCAGTCGGCCGCTTGGCGACGCGTTAGGTCACCGAGAAGTATCAGCTCAGCGGTGGTCGGCTGGACCTTGACGAGCCCCAGCGGTCCGGTCTGAACCCCTGTGACCGCCTCTGGTTGGGGATTTGCTGGACCTGAAGTCTTCTGGGAGTCGTGCGGAGAGCGTGCATCATTTGGAATTCTGGGAGCCGTCTCGCAAAGACACGGACACCACCCAGACCCGCAAAAGACCATGGGTGGCGCCCGGAACCGACCTCCAAGCGGTGCCAGCGAAGCCTCCAGGATTCCTGTTCTGGAGGCTTTCCCATGCCTGGCTCCGACGGAGGCAGGCATCCCCAATGCAATTCGCCCGACGGCGCGAAGAGCGCCGGGGGCACCCTGTTTTTGCCATCCTCCGAGCCGGTGTGCCGGGTCAGAGGATGGCCGCTACTCAGCGGCGGGCGGCCTGCGAAGAGGGGCACACGCGGGGAGACTGGCCAAGCGAGATGGCGTCATGGTCAAGTTGGCAAATCTGTGGCTGTGTAGCCGACTAGTCCGAGGCCACTGACCAGAGGAAGGATTTTCGCGAGGTACCACTCGAAATCGACATAGCTGTCGGCATCCTTGCGGTAAACAGTGTCGACTCTCGGATCCACTATGATTCTTTGCCCGCCAGACAGAATGAGGAAGGAGCCTCCGATCCCCGTGGCCCCCCAGGTGAGGATCACTGCACAGGCCCCATGAGCCTGTCGAGCTCGTTCCATCTCTTGGACAACAGTAGGGGCGGCATCAAGGGGCTTGGTGTCCCAATCAGTCATATCCGATTCTACGAGGTAGTTGATACGACCGCCGTCATCCAATCGCCAAGCACCCCGCGTGAGCGATTCGATGATTTCCGGGATTGACAGTCTGTTGCTGAATTCGAACTTAATACTGACACGCCTGCTCATGAAAACCGCTCCCCACTAGAACACCGGAGGGGCGCCGACGGCACCCCTCCGGGTTGCACTCTAACTAAATTCCCACGTCATCCCCGGGAAACGACTTCCCACTCAAACCCCTTCTTGTTGAAATAGTCTTGCATGTTTTGCGGGACCGGATTCTCGGAAATCACTCGGAAATCTGCACTATTTTCTGCCGCGATCTTCCGAGATTCGCCAAGTTTCGACTTGAAGGTGAGCATCTCGTCGGGGTCGCGATTGAGGCGGTCCCAGTATTCCCCGCTCTTTGCCTCATACCACACCTCTCGCGGAGACCCCTCGGGAGTGTAACGTCCATCGAACTGCCTTTTGCCCACCTTGAACCCCGGCTTCCCGTCCGGCCCAGCCTTTCCACCAAAGCGCTCCATCAGAGAAACTTCGTAAGCGTCACCGCTCAATTGCTGCAGACGGCCTCTGGACACAGGAGCCTCTGGCCCCTGCTTGCCGGCCCCAGGGCGACCGCCGGATGGGCCATCCGGGGCCATGACGATTCCGCATGCGACTTCGGGAGAGCAAGGCGGTCCGGTCACTTCCCCCATGAAGCTCTTGAAGGACTTCTTGACGTCGCCGCCGAAGAGGTACTGCAGCCAGGTTCGATGTTCCGGTTTGTCCCAACCCTTGAGGGCCGGCACACCCTCAGGGGCAGCCGCGCCCATGAAAATCGGGGTATCGGAGGAGACGCTGTAGTAGCTAAACCCGTTGGCCCAACTGATGGGCTTCCCGGTTAGGTCGTCTATTCCGTCATATTGTTTGGGATTGAGTTTCTTCTGCTTTTTTGCGTATTCTTCGACAGTTTTAGTGCCACCGCACACGCCGTCCTGCAGGCAAACGGCCTCACCGGACGGGTCGCTGGAAGTGACCGGTGTGTTGTTCGCGTAGGCGTAGCCGTTGAGCGACTGGTGCTGGTCGAGCGTGAGGAGCGGGTCCACGCTGATGAACTGGCCGATGCCGGGATCGTATTCGCGGGCGCCCACATGGGTGAGGCCTGTCGCGTCGTCGGCCGGCTTGCCGAGGAACGCCTTGTCGTCCGGCCACGTTGGGGGCTTGGTGCTGCGCGGGCCCCCGAACGGCGTGCTGTAGCGCTTTGCCACGGCGTATGTGCTGGCGTCCAGGGTGATGTTCGAAGTGCCGTGGTGATCGCCGGCCAGGAAGCTGAGCGTCGCGCTGGGGACTCCGGAGGTTGCCGTGCGGACGGCGATGGTCTGACCGTTCGCGGTGTAGTAGCGCGTGCCGGACGCGGTCTTCGTCGTGCCCTTGGTGGTCAGGCGGAGTTCCGTGCCGGCGCCCAGGTAGAGGATCGTGTTTCCGTCGCCTTTGGCCCTGCGGATCAGTAGTTCGCCGTTGGCGTCGTAGAGGTAGCTGGTCTCCTTCTTGTTTTCGGTGAGCTTGCTCAGGTCGCCTTCGGTGTTCCAGGCCAGTGTTTGCTGGGCATCGGGTCCGGGGCGGGAGGTGGTGTTGCCGCTGCTGTCGTAGTGGTAAGTGCCGGCGCGGGCGCCTGTCGTCTTGTCCAGTGTGTGTGGCTTGGTGTCCGTCGTGTCGTCGTAGGTGTATGCGGTCGCCTCGTCGCCCGACGTGGTGTGCTTGGTCTCGGTCTTGCGCTGGCCAGCATCGTTGTACGTGTACGACGTCCAGTACGGGGCGGCGCCATCAAGGTTGGCGACCGTACGACCGGAGGCGGCGCAGTTGGCGGTCTTCGGTGTCCAGGCCTCGGTCATGCGGCGGTTGCCGTCGTAGGAGAAGCACTGGTGGTCGGCCTTGCCGGTGCCGCCTTGCGTGGTGGCGTCGAAGATGGAGGTGACGTTGCCTGCGTCGTCCTGGGTGAACTTCAGCTCCTGCGGCATGTAGCCGTGCACGTCATCGGTGGCGTAGGAGCGGATCAGGCGACCGGTGCCCTCCTCGTAGTCCCAGTTGAGGTATGCCTTCTTCGCCGACGACGCGCCGTCCATGCCCAGAGTGAGCTGACGCAGGTCGCCCTGTGGGGAGAAGGTGGCCCCTTGCAGGTAGCCGGTGGTGCCCTTCGCGGTGAGTTGTCCTCCGAGGGCGTTGGAGGTGTAGGAGATCGTTTCGGCCGCCAGGCCACCCGCAGCGGGTACGGAGTACTGGCTGACTGTGCCGTCCAGGTTGTAGCCCGTGCTGAACGACAGTGCCTTCGGGACGTAACCGCCAGAGACCAGGGGGTCGGTGTCGGGCAGGAGTAGCTGGCTGCCGGTCACGTGGTACATCGGGTCGTAGGACGTGACCTTGCTGGTGTATGCGTTGCCGGATACGCCGCCGTCGTATCGGGTCGCGGTGTCCGGCTGTCCTTTTGCCACCGAGTCGAATCCCCAGGCGGCAAGCTTGTTGGCGTCTGTCTTCTCGAGCTGCCACATACCGGTCTTGCGGCCCAGCTCGTCATACGCGAAAAGCAGCTTCTTCGAGGCATCGTTGCTCGGGGTGGTGCTGACGACCTGGTCGAGATCGTTATACTCGGTGCTGCTCTTGCCCTTGTCAGGGTCTGTGGCTGTGGTCTGTCGGCCGAACAAGTCGTAGGTGTAGGACCACTTCGTCTGGTCGGGTCCAGTGACCGACTCCGGTTGACCGGCTGGGGTGTAGGTGTAATCGGTCGTGGTGTAGTCCGCTCCGGTCGGCGTCGCACCAGCGTATTCACGTCGCTGTGTTGTCTGGCCGAGCGTATTGGTGACCACAGCGGTCGCCTGGCCGCCGTTCGGAGCGGTGGTGGCGACGGTGTCGCCGGTGTAGGTGGTGTCGATGGCCCAGCGGGTGATGCCGTGGACCTTGGTCGCGGCCTTCGTGGCCCGGCCTGCGCCGTCATACGTCGTGTCGGTCTGGAGGGGCGCCTGGCTTCCGGAGATCTCAGTGGCCTTGGAGCTGGGCAGCGACGTGCTGTCCCAGATCTCGGACTGCTGGCTGACTACCAGGCCTCGTGCGTCGTAGAGCGACAAGGAGACGAGCCGTCCGCCCTGTGGTGTCGGCACCTGCGCCTGGCGGGGGCGCAGGAGGGAGTCGTAGAACTCGTAGGCGGTGTTGTAGCCGGAGCCGTCGTTCTTGAGGGCCGCAGTGGAGGTCCAGGACAGGTCCGCACTGGTGACGTGGTAGTCGTAGACGTAGTTCGGTGTCTTGCCCAGCGCCTTGAGGCGGTTGGGGAGCCACATCTTGGTGACGCGGCCGAGGCTGTCGTACTCGCTCTCGGTGACCTTGCTGTTGGGGTCGGTGACCTTGAGCGTAGCGCCGGTCGCGAAGTCGAGCGCCGTGGTGGACTTGTACGTCTTCGCGTCACTGACTGCCACGGAGGTGAGAGGCCCGACTCCCGTGGGGAAGTAGGTGGTGGAGGATACCGGCAGGTCGTGCGTGTCTTTCACTGTCTTCGGGCGGCCGAGGGTGTCGTACGTGGTCGTGGACACCTTCTGCCAGATCGGGGCGTTGTCGCCGCCGTATCCCTTCGCCCGACCGGTCCAGTTGGCGTCGCCCTTGGTGGGCTTTTGTGAGGCCGACCAGGCCGTGGCCGTCGCGTCGTCGTAGACGGTGGCGACATCGGAGATGACGTCACCGGCTCGCTTGACGTCGGCGGGGAGATCAAGTGCCGAGTCCGCGGTGGCGCAGGTGGCGGTCACTGTGCGGGTGCGGGAGACGAGGGTGTTGATTCCCGCGTCGTCGTTGCGTGCGTACCAGGTGTGGGTGCACTTCTCGTCGTCCTTGACCGCGTCATCGCCTTCGTCCTCGACTGTAGCGGCCATCCCGTAGTCGTCATAGGTCGTCTTTACGCTGTGCACGCGGTCAAAGGGAGCGACCCTGCTGGTGACGTTGGTGCGTGTGTGGGTGTCGGCGGTGCGCACGTAGTACGACTCGGCGTCCGCGTACGACTTGTGCTGGGTCGCCGTCCGCTTCGACCAGGGGTCGCTGATCGTGCCGCCGACTTCCGTGTCACCGTTGTACGTCACCGACTCACGGGTGTAGCCCGCGTATTGGTCGGCATCGGTGATCTCGTCTGCCTTGACGCCGGCGACCTTGATGCTCTTGTGCCTGTCCGGATCCAGGGTTTTCCCGTCGGAGCCGAGGACACGGTCGCCGTTCATACCGCGCAGGTAGACAGTGACTTCCCTACTCTGCGTGCCGGTGGAGATGCCGGTGAGGTGGCTGACCTGCTGGAAGCCCCGCCAGATGGACCAAGTGCGCTCCTTGGTCGGCGTCAGCGGGTTGTCGTCGTAGTGCCAGGCTCCGCCGCCTGAGTACCGGTAGTTGTGCTGGACCGCCTCGGAGCCGCCCTGTGGGTCGGTGGTGGATACCGAGCTGACCGGGTATTTCTGGAACCAGTCGAGGATCGGTTCCTTCTCCCCGTTGGGTGCCCAGTACACGGGATAGCAGCGCTTGGTGTTCTCGTCCACCCTGGGCTTGGTGCCAGCGTCTGTACAGTCGGCGTCCATGTAGGTGACGATGGTCTGCGCGCCGGTTTCCGAGGTGACTGTCTTCAGGCGGGGCTTGTTGAGCGGCAGGATGTTGTCGGCTTTGCCGTCGACGCGGTTGGCCAGCATGACGTGGCTGAACTGGACCGGGTCGAGCGAGAGGTCGGCGCCACGCTTGCCGGTGTGCTTGATCTCGTCCAGCCACAGAGACTGGTCGGTGGAGTCACCCGTGTCGCCCGGGTCGAGGTACATCTGCTTGAGCGCCCAGGTGTCCACTGGCTCGAAGGCGGGCGCGGAAGCAGCCGCATTCCATGCATATGTGGTGATGCCTGTCAGCCGCTTACGGGTGAAGAAGGACGGTCCGACGTTGCCCGTGCACTTGTCGCCGTCCTTGCAGATCGCGTCGAACGGCACGTCCGGCCAGCTGTCCCGGGTGTCCTCGGTCAGCGAGTCACAGCCCGTGCCGGCAGCCAGGCAGCGCTCGTCGTAGCTCAGAACCACCTTGTCCGAGGCAGTAGGGGAACCGGAGAACAGTGCATCGGCGCGCTGTCCGTATCGGATCTCTTTCAGGTAGCCGCCGCGCACGTAGTCCGTGCCGGTGTTGTCGTCGCCGAGCTTGTCGTAATTGTTGTGCTCAGCGGTGTACCAGTAGGACATGGCGTTGTCGTGGATGTCCTCGACTTCGTCGAGGTTCCAGCGCCAGGCTTGGGTCTTGCCACGCTCCGAGAAGGAGCTGCCGTTCACGTATCCGGGTTCGCCCTCGTCGTCGCCGAACACAGGCACACTCCACACCGAGTTGGTGCGGTCGGTGTTGCCAGCCCCGTCCAGTTTGTTCAGGCCGAAGTCGTACTTCGTGCCGTCGCCCGTGACGACCGTCCAGTACTCGCCGTTGTCGTCACCGTTGTCGGCGCCCGTGGACCTGGTGACGGTGGAGGCGTCGTCGTCCTTCAGGTGCCACTTGCCAGTCGTGTCGTCCTTGACGAGCTCGCTGGCCTTGCCATTGAGGACGAGAGAGGCGTTGTCGTACTTCCAGCACAGGTCGTCCTTGCCTTCCTGGCCGTCGTCGTCGCAGGAGCCGTACCTGCGCTCGATGTAGGACGATGTCAGATCGAAGCCGGTGCCGATCTGGCTGCCCTGGTTGTTGGAGCTGGCTGTCTGCCCATCGACAGTACTGGAGTCGTACGAGATGGACAGGTCCGGCTGAGGGCCCGCAGCAGCCGACGGCATCCGTAGGGGGTAGGACCAGGTGAACGAGCCCGACGAGCCGCCGGCTTCCCAGGTGGAGGAGGCTGACAGTGGTGTGGCCTTGTAGGAGCCAGCGCCCGACTGGGCGCCCGCTGCAAGGGCCAGCATCAATGAACGCCCATGCGCAGCCAGGCTCAGCGGTGCCGAAATGCTGTCCTTCGCGCGGTTGTTGACGGCGTTCAGACCGCTGCGGTTACGGCACTTCGCGGCGGATGGTTCCTTCAGCGCGCAGTCGGGCAGGCGCGTCAGCTGGAGCCGACCGGCCCAGTCTCCGCCGTAGGCGGCGGCGAAGGCCGAGTAGTCGACGCCGAGCCTCACCTTGCCACCAGTCCTGTTCCTGGTGGAAGTGACCTGGAGGACCACGCCTTTGACGCCGAGTTCGGCGGCCGTCTTCTGGCTGAGAACCTCGACAGTGACGGAGCCGACTGCTTTGTCCTTGCCCGGGGCGGTAACGGTGATCGGCAGTGATCCGGGACTGGCCTTGCTGGTGCCTTTGCGCGGGACGACCAGCGAAGCCGTGCCCGGTTTCGGCCAGGTGACGTCGCGCTGCTGGTCATGACGAGCCCGGGCGGCAGCGGTCCGGTCGGCGGCGGCTGCTTTCGCGACCACAGCCGCGGTCTTCTTATTGACCTGGGCGGTGAACGGGCTGACCTTGGTGGAGTGCGGGGCCCTGAGATGCGGGCGGCCCAGCGGGTCGGTGTTCGTCGCGAAGGCGACGGGTGTGAGCAGGCCGGGCAGAAGTGCGAGGACTGTGGATGCGGCGATGCGGCGAGGCCAGCGTCGTCTGGGCCTATCGCTGCGGCCTGCGGGAGGCCTGGGTGTGCCAAAGAGATTCATCGTGGTTCTTCCTGCACAGCGTCTGACCGGTCGGTTCGGACGCGTGCGGCTGGAAACGAGGGGGACAGATCGGACCGCGCTGGAGCAGGGCGGCCCGGGCGGCCCGCTCGGTGAGCGGGCCGCCTGTGCCAAAGCGTTGTGCGTCAGGTGGTGTCGGGGCTGTCCAGAACCTGGGACCGGATCTGGTCGGTGGTCATGGCTCCGGCCCAGATCCTCAGTTCCTGCAGGCCACCGAGTAGGTAGTTGCCGGATTTGCCGCCCGTGGTACCGCGTCCCAGGCTGAGCTCGCCGCTGCCCTGCTGCGGTGTCGCAAACGCGGCCGCGTCAGCAGGTTGGTCGAATTCACCGACGTAGAGGTGGAGTTTGCCGTAGCGGGTCTCCGTCTTAGTGCCGTCGGAAGGATCGGTCCACTCCCAGGGCTCCTGAGCATCGAAGACGCCGGTGATCTGGACCCATGAGTCGGTGACCGCCGCGTCTGCGGCGGGTACGTCGGCCTGCTGGGTCACCTTGCCGGACGAGTCCACTGACGTGCGGGTGAACTTCCACTGGTAGGTCTCATCGGCAGGCTTGACCACCCACAAAGCCCATGACGATTCCCCACCCATGCGCTGAGCAGCCACTTGGGCCTGATAGCCGGCAGGTTTCGCCATAAGCGCCTTCGAGTCCAGACGTACGGTGGCCGACACCGTAAACGATCCGGTTTCGTCCACCGCGGGGCCTGTAGCGGCGGCGTACTGCGTTGCGCCGTCCAGGAAGAGGGCGTTGTCGTCCTCGTTCACCGTGGCTCCGCTGGGCGACAGCTTCATGGGCGGCAGTGGGTAGGCCGTGCTCTCTGGGATGTCGCTGCCCTTGGCCGAAGTGGCATCCCACTGAGCGACCAGCTCACTGACCGGTACACCGTTCTGGCGCAGCTGGGCCTCGTCGGCCACCTCGGCGGGCTGCAGGGCGCGTTGCCACACGGCAACTTCGTCGAGGAGGCCGAAGTGGTAGTCGCCGTACGTGCCTCCTGTCTTCGAGCGGCCGAACTGCAGGCCGCCGGTGGCCGCCCACGGTGTGTAGTCGGGAGCCGCCTTGGAGAGCAGTACCGGGTCTCCTTGCGGCTGGCCGTTTATGAACAACTGGATGGTGTCGTTGGTCGGGTCGCTGTCGGGAAGGTTGTCGTCACCCTCGGTCTTGAAGACCCCCACCACGTGTGTCCACACGTTGAGCGGCGGGTTGTCGCGGTCCGCGAGCGAGCGCACATAGACGGGACTCTTCGAATCCTTGTCCGTCCGGTTGAACACCCACTTCTTGTAGGAGGCGGAGTAGTACAGGGTGAACGAGCTGCCGTCGCTGCCGGGCTCGGACAGTACGACTCGGCTGGCGGAGGCGTTCGCCAACTGCACCCAGGCCGAGACGGTGAACGAGTCCTGCGTGTTGATCGCCGGGGCGGCGGTCGCCGCGTATCCCGTCTGCTGAGCAGGATCTGTGGTGTTGTCGTTCAGGCGCAGCGAGTAGTCGGACTCGCCGCGGCGGGCGCGTGTCGACCAGCCCGTCCCTGCCGCGCCCACCAGGGTGGCGTCGTGACGGGTGCCTTCGGTGGCGGTGTCCTTGGCTGTCATGGTGCCTGAACCGGGGACGCCATCGAGGTGCCAGCGGCCCACCGCCTCCTGGGCGGGTGACACCTTGAAGACGAACTCCTGGGGTGTCCCCCACCGATCGTGCACGTCCTTGGCCCGCACCGACAGCACCTGCGTGCCTCCCAAGGGCGGTGTCACGTCCTTGACCTGGGATTTGAGGGGACTGGTGGTGACCGTCTTTGCTCGTGTGGAGAGGAGTTTGTACTCGTAGCCAGTGATGTCGGTGTGCCCGGCGGTGTCGATGTCCGCGGTATTCGGCTGGAAGGTGAAGGATCCGGGGATGCCAGGACCACCCTTGCCCTCACACACCGTCGCGTCGCACTCGGTGTATGGGGAGCCGGGGGTGACTCGCGGAGCCTTCGGCGCCGAAGAGTCGATCTTGAAGTAGCACCATGGGCTGTAGGAGGACCACAGATCGCCGCTCTTGCCGGCGTAGGACCAGTGGGATTGGGTGCGTGCCTTGTAGCGGTACAGGCCCTTGTCGGCACGGTCGCTGGTACGCATCTTCTCCAGTGTCCCGTCAGAGTGCCAGCCAGTATCTGGCATGTGCCCGCTCCACACCGGGTGCCAGGCCGCGTCGTCACCCCGCTCGACAACGTACTCGGCCTGCAATGAGCCTTCCTCATCACCCTTGTGCGATTCGACCTGTGTCTCGACACGGGCCTGAACCATCGGGTCCTTGCGGGTTACGACCAGGGGGTTGGAGGCGGACTTGTTGCAGTAGCCTGTCCTTCCATCCCCCGGGATGAGACCGACGTCGCCAGGTAGGCCCGGCTTGTAGGCGAAGACCACCTGCAGTTCGGCGCTGTCGTCGAATCGCTTCCAGGCGCGCGGATCGCTCTCATCCTTGGCCCGCAGCATGAGCGTGAGACGACTGAACTTGCCGTCCGCGAAGGACCGGACGGTGCTGGTCAGGTTTTCGTCCGATTCCTTCGCGTTGTCGTTGAACTCGATCCACTTGTCCGGCTGTTCCGGGCTGCACAGATCACCGCGACCGGCTGCCACGTCCTGGTCACCCATCAGGTCCAGCTGCTTGGGTCCTGGCCAGCGGGTTCCCTCCGAGATGTTTTCGGTGCGCACCAAGTCGAGGGGATGCTTGTTGCAGTTGAACGACCAGGTCTCGTGGGCTCGGAACGTGGCATCGAGTACGCGCTTGCCAGCCAGTTTGGTGGGCGCGAACTCGAAGTACATCCGGTCGACATAGCCGCCGCCGCAGTAGTAGCCGTCTGCGGTGCCGCACTTGCCGACGCCCTTGCTCCCGTCGAACATCCAGAACTTGTCACCGTCAGAAGACAGCTTCGTACGCTCCGAGACACCGAGGCCGACCGACGGGTCGATATAGACGGGGTAAACGGTGTCTTTGCCGCGCAGCAGGCCGAGATCGGGATGCACGGCGACAGCGCCGTCGTCGACCCTTACGGGCAGAACCGCAGTAGCATCGCCCTGTCCGGGCTGCGATGGATCGTCTGGTCCTTGCCCGTCGCTCGGCGTCGCGGGCGCAGTACGCATCAGCTGCGTTGCCGGACCTGACGTGTCGTCACCGGCGGAGTCCCACATCTGTCCGGCCGGACCGCGGAAGACGGCGTTGCCGTCTTCGTCCACGGCCCGCAAACCACCTCCGGAACCTGGCGCAACTGTCAGCCCATCGCCCGATGCCGCAAGCTGTACCTGCTCAAGTGCGGGGTTCTGTGCGGCATCAGGTGTCTTGACCACCAGGACTTCGCGGTAGCCCTCGGCCGTGGCCGTCAGTTGAAGGTCTACCCCGTCGAAGACGTTTGCGTAGGTTGCCGTCGGACCCTCCAACGTCGGCTTGGGAAGGGAGTTCTCCCAGCCGAGGGTGACGGATCGGCCGCTCCTTCCCAGGTGGATCATGTCCGATCCCGAGCCACCACCGGAGAACGACAGGTCCACAACAGCGCCTTTGGGCGCGATCCGTCCGTCGGCCCGAACTTCCAGGACAGGGTCGACGGGACCCCAACGCCCATCGTCCTCCCTTACGCGCTTAGGCGTTGTGGACTGCGTCAGCGTGAACGAGCCGTCCGGATTCGCCTTGGTCGTGGAGTATTCCGAGCGGTCAGCTGTCACCTCCACCGGTTCGCCGGAAGCGTGCGCCCGAGCCGAGGCAGTCGTTGCGTCCACCGGAACGGTTGAGGCGCCGGCCGCAGCCGCCTGGTGTGCCATCACAGTGGGCAACGTCGGCAGCATCGACAGGACGAACGTAGCGGCTACGCCTCCTACGAGTCTGCGGGTTCTTCGCGGCTTGTACGCGGGCGCCACGGAGCCCCACTCCGGTTTCACGGAGTTCCCCCATATATGGAATTTTGATAAGCGGTCCCGGACAGTAAATGTTCACGCTACGGGGGCGGTCAACCGGACGTGTCACAGCTCACGCACAGGTCTCTTCGCCTTGTGCTGGGCAGGCCTGACGCATTGTGAGCTGAACCGGATCTTGTAGCGGCCTTGAAGCCAGGCATGATCGCCTCGGCAGGTGGGAGAACACAGGTCCGATGCCTGCACGACGGAAGTACCCCGACGAGCTCCGCGAGCGAGCCGTCCGTGAGTCCAGAACTCCGGCCGTCCGGTGGCTCACGTCGCGAAGGACTTGGGCATCCAAAAGGAGGCTCTGTGCGGATGGGTCCGCCAGGCCGAGGCCGACAAGGGTGACCGGCCTGATCTGCTGACCACCGCCGAACGGGCCGAGCTGGGCCAACTCCGTGAGGAAGTAGCCGAGTTGCGCCGGGCGAACGAGATCCTCAAAGCCGCTTCGGTGTTTTTCGCGAAGGAACTCGACCAGTCCGCACGAGGCTGATGCGGTGATCAACCACCTCCGCGACGACGACGGGGTCGAGCCCGCATGCCGGGAACTGGACCTTTCGGTCTCGGCATACAACGCCCGCCGCCGACGCCCGAAGTCTGTCCGGCGACAGCTCGACGAGCAGCCCATCCAGCACATCCACCGCATCCATGACGCATCCGGTGAGACCCACGGAGCCCGGGAGCCCGACGGATCCACCGCCACCTGCGAGGCGAGGGCCCAGGCCGTCCTTGCGCACGAGACGCTCGATGGTGCAGCGGGCTGCGGTGATGCCCTGCCGCCGTGCGCTCCTCGGTGAGGAAGTACGTGCCGGACATGGAGCAAGGAGCCTTCGAAAGCAGTAGCTACCGTCGTCGCCCTGTTCTGCCAGGGGGAGTTCGCGGATCACTATCCGCAGCAGGCCCTCGTCCGGTTGCGGCACATCCTCGATCGGCCCGAGCCGGACGAGGCCGTACAGACAGCGCAAGAGGCACTACGGGACATCGCCGCTCGCGACGGCCAGCTGCCACGGGTATGGAGCACGATCATCAGATGGGCCACCGAGAGAATGCACCTGGCGGGGCATCGAGCCTTCCTGTCGCTGCTAGATCCACGCGTGGACCCGTACCTTCTGCAGGTCATGCATGGCGGCAGCCGAGCAGCAGCGCGACGTCCGGGAAGCGCTGTCGGACGGCTGGAACGCCGCCCTGGCCGACACCCGGGTCGAGGCCGAATGCCGGCAGTTGCTGACGGCCTGGGCCGAGGCTCGGAAAGCAACGGACATGCCAACCGAGCTGCTGACAGATTTCCTCAACCAGATCATCCTGGGGCACCTGGTTGCTTCTCCGGTCTCGGCCCTCATCTTCGGTGAGCCGGGAGTGGCCGACGGTGAGGCCGTCATCGACCTGCGCAAGAATCTCCGGCTGCCGCCGGCGTTGTCTTCCCTCGTGTCCGGGCACGAGCACGCCTCGGCGGGGTTCCGATCGATGGCCTCTACACGACGGGCGCGCCGCCGTGCGCGCAAAGCGGTACGGCGGCGCCTATCCGCTTCGAGGTCCGGCTGCGCAGTCCCTGTCCGGGGATCGGCTTCACCGCCCGGATCACAGCCACAGTGCTAACGGAGCCGCCCTATCCCAGCTCCGTCGAGGAGATCACTGGGGCGGTGCGCACCACGCTCAGGGATACTGCGAACGAGGTCTCGAAAACGTACGACCCGGCCCGGCCTCGCCTCGGCGCGGGATGTCTGCGGCCAGCACCTCGCCCGACTGCGTCAACTACCTACAGAGCCTCCCGTGGAGTTCACGGCCCAGCTCGCACTCGAGCTGCTGCCGGACGACCGCGCCGCAGTGGCTGCGCTGTTGGCCGCTCAGAGGCGGCAGTCCGTGAGCGACATACTGCGGCAGCAGAAGACCGATGCACTTGCCGCGGAACTGACGCACCTCATCCGGCATCGCCCCGAGAACGAGCGGAGCGTCGAGTACGAGGCCGTCGAAGTGCTGCGTGAATTCCTTGCCAGCTTCCCTGACCACACCCAGAAACGCATGCTCTACACCCTTATGGCCGCGGGAATGGACAGCGCCCAGCGGCCGCACCACTCCGCGAAAGCACAAGCCTTGGTGAATGGTCACGCCGCAGCGGAACCGGAGGGCGCGTCGTAAGCAGAGCGGCGGCTGGCCTCCTCAGCCTCGAAAGCATGGTGGGCCGGTGAGCACGTCAATCTGGCGATGGCTGCTCTCGCCCTGGACCAGCTGGCGGGCGTGGCAGCAGGCACGGGCCAGCCGCGGCAACCTGTCCTTCGACGCAGCGTGGCGGCGCACCAGGCTCGACAAGCACCCAGACGATATGCCCTACCAGCAGCACGGACATCTCTCGGCAACTAACGAGATCGACGACTCCGCCACCCGGCACCAGCAGTAGGGGAATACCGTACGACGAACGACGCTCCAACCATCCGTGCTCAGCAGGCACGGCATAACGCCGTACCGGGGCCCAAGGGCCTGGAGAGCCCCTGCAGGGACTTCACGCAGAGGAACCCCCAGAGCGGGGCAAAGCAGGGGTTCCTCTGCGTCTCAGAGAGTCGTACAGAGCCTCTGTGGCTACCGACCAGCCCGCCAGCCATAGCCGGTAGCGGGATGCTCAGCGAGCCGTTCCCGCAGATATCCGGTTGTCACCTCGATTCCGAGGGGGCACCCGTCCAGCGTGCTGCGGAGCGTGATTGGCGCGTGCGTGGCCCGGTCGCTCAAGATCCGGTCGTGCGCCTCGCGGTCCCCTACGATCGCAGGGTGGGGATGCCGGGAGCTTCCGGAACAGCCGCACCACGTCACGCCCGGCGTTTGAGGGAACAGCCCCTTCGGGGGTGTTGTAGGAACCCTCCATACTGATCCACTGGCCCTTTCGTCTCACTCACGTCTCTCACCAAATCGGCGGCAAGATGCGGATTTTGGGCCTCTGACCTGGTCTTCCGTGCTCTCTGTGGACCCTACGTGCGGTGGTGCTCGTGTTACATACCCCACACGTCGAACCATCTCTGTTGTGCAAACTCTCCTTGGCCGGGAGCGGTCGCATGGTCCAGGATCGGACCTCATGGACCTGCTGAACACGCTGGTGGACAAGGGGCTTCGGCGCGAGCTGCCGACCCGCGACGAGGCGCTGGCCGTACTGGCCACCTCCGACGACGACGTACTCGACGTGGTGGCCGCGGCCGGAAAGGTACGCCGGCACTGGTTCGGCCGACGGGTGAAACTGAACTATCTCGTCAACCTGAAGTCGGGCCTGTGCCCGGAGGACTGCTCGTACTGCTCGCAGCGTCTCGGCTCCACGGCCGGCATCCTCAAGTACAGCTGGCTCAAGCCCGACGAGGCCTCCAAGGCCGCGGCGGCCGGGCTCGCCGGGGGCGCCAAGCGGGTCTGCCTGGTGGCCAGCGGGCGCGGCCCGACGGACCGTGACGTGGACCGGGTGTCCGACACGATCAAGGCCATCAAGGAGCAGAACGAGAACGTCGAGGTGTGCGCCTGCCTCGGTCTGCTCTCCGACGGCCAGGCCGAGCGGCTGCGCGAGGCGGGCGCGGACGCCTACAACCACAACCTGAACACGTCCGAGGGGACGTACGGGGAGATCACGACCACCCACACGTACGCCGACCGGGTGGACACCGTCCAGAAGGCGCACGCGGCGGGACTGTCCGCCTGCTCGGGCCTGATCGCCGGCATGGGCGAGTCGGACGAGGACCTCGTCGACGTCGTCTACGCGCTGCGCGAGCTCGACCCCGACTCCGTTCCGGTGAATTTCCTGATCCCGTTCGAGGGAACCCCCCTCGCCAAGGAGTGGAACCTCACCCCGCAGCGCTGTCTGCGCATCCTGGCTATGGTCCGCTTCGTCTGCCCGGACGTCGAGGTCCGCATCGCGGGCGGCCGCGAGGTGCATCTGCGCACCCTCCAGCCGCTGGCCCTGAACCTCGCCAACTCGATCTTCCTCGGTGACTACCTCACCAGCGAGGGCCAGGCGGGCAAGGCCGACCTGGAGATGATCGCGGACGCCGGCTTCGAGGTGGAGAACGCGGGCGAGGTGACGCTGCCCGAGCACCGGGCGCCGTCCGGCGGCTGCGGTTCGCACGCGGAAGCGGGGTGCGGATCGCACGAGGCGGCGGGATGCGGATCGCACGCCGAGGCGGGCTGCGGGTCCCACGAGGGCGGCGGCGTGTGCGGTTCGGCGCCCGTGGCTCCGGTCGAGGCGCCCGCCGACGCCCGTACGGACCTGGTCTCCGTGCGCCGCCGCGGCGCCGGAACGGATCTCGCGCCCAATGCCTGATCTGTCCGTGCGAGAACTGCTCGACCTCGACCGGCGGCACGTCTGGCATCCGTACGGGCCCATGCCCGGCCGCCAGGAGCCGCTGGTCGTGGAGTCGGCGAGCGGGGTCCGGCTGCGGCTGGCCGACGGCACGGGCGAGCTGGTCGACGGCATGTCGTCCTGGTGGTCGGCCATCCACGGCTACAACCACCCGGTCCTGAACGACGCGGCACGCGGTCAGCTCGAACGGATGAGCCATGTGATGTTCGGCGGGCTCACCCACGAGCCCGCCGTCCGGCTGGCGAAGCGACTGGTCGACATCTCGCCGGACGGTCTGGAGCACGTCTTCCTCGCCGACTCCGGCTCGGTCTCGGTCGAGGTCGCCGTCAAGATGTGCCTCCAGCACTGGCGCTCGCTCGGCCGTCCGGGCAAGCAGCGGCTGCTGACCTGGCGCGGCGGCTACCACGGGGACACCTGGCAGCCCATGTCGGTGTGCGACCCCGAGGGCGGGATGCACGAGCTGTGGCAGGGCGTGCTCCAGCGCCAGGTGTTCGCCGACGCGCCACCGGCCGCGTACGAGGAGTCGTACGCGGACCATCTGCGCGAGCTGATCGGGCGGCACGCCGACGAGCTCGCCGCCGTCATCGTGGAGCCGGTGGTGCAGGGCGCGGGCGGGATGCGCTTCCACTCCCCCGCGTATCTGCGGGTGCTGCGCGAGGCCTGCGACGAGCACGACGTCCTGCTCGTCTTCGACGAGATCGCGACGGGTTTCGGCCGCACGGGTGAGCTGTTCGCGGCGGACCACGCGGGCGTGACCCCCGACGTGATGTGTGTCGGGAAGGCGCTGACCGGCGGCTATCTGACGATGGCGGCGACGCTGTGCACCTCGCGGGTGGCCGACGGCATCTCGCGCGGCGAGGTGCCCGTGCTCGCGCACGGCCCGACGTTCATGGGCAATCCGCTCGCCGCCGCGGTGGCCTGCGCCTCGGTCGACCTGCTGCTCGGACAGGACTGGCGGACCGAGGTGAAGCGGATCGAGGCGGGACTGACGGAGGGCCTCGCGGAGGCCGCCACGCTGCCGGGCGTGCGGGACGTTCGGGTGCTCGGCGCGATCGGAGTCGTCCAGCTCGACCACGAGGTGGACATGAAGGCGGCGACGGCGGCCGCGGTACGCGAGGGCGTGTGGCTGCGGCCGTTCCGCGACCTCGTCTACACGATGCCGCCGTACGTCACCGGCGACACGGACCTGGTACGGATCGCGCGCGCGGTGTGCGCCGCGGCGCGGGAGGGCTGAGATGACGGTACTGGTGATCACGGGTACGGGCACGGAGGTGGGCAAGACGGTCGTCACGGCCGCTGTCGCCGCCACGGCCCTCGCGGCCGGACGGTCCGTGGCCGTGCTGAAGCCCGCGCAGACGGGTGTACGACCGGACGAGCGCGGCGACGCGGACGAGGTGGCCCGGCTCGCCGGTGCCGTCACGACGCTCGAACTGGGCCGCTATCCCGAGCCGTTGGCACCCGCGACGGCCGCCCGGCGGGCCGGACTGCCGCCCGTGTCGCCGGAGTCGGCGGCGGAGGCCGCGGCGAAGCTGGCCACCGAGCACGATCTGGTGCTGGTCGAGGGCGCGGGCGGTCTGCTCGTCCGGTTCGACCACGAGGACGGGACGCTCGCGGACGTGGCCCGGATGCTGGACGCGCCCGTCCTGGTCGTCGCTTCGGCGGGGCTGGGAACGCTCAACACGACGGAACTGACAGCTCGTGAACTGCGGCTTCGGGAGCTGGAGTTGGCGGGAGTGGTGATCGGGAGCTGGCCGGACTCCCCCGATCTGGCGATGCGGTGCAATCTCGCGGACCTGCCGGCGGTGTCCGGGGCGCCCCTGCTGGGTGCCGTCCCGGCGGGCGTGGGCGGCCTCTCGCCCGCCGACTTCCGTGCCGGGGCGCCGGGTTGGCTGGATCACCGGCTGGGCGGACGCTGGAACGCCGGGGTCTTCGCGGCGGCGCACACGGCCTGACATCGGGCGAGGCCCCGGCAAGCGCCTCGCCCGGCACAGGCCCCGGTCGCGGCAGGCACCTCACCCGGCACGGGCCCCGGCCCCGGCAGACGCCTCGCCGACACGCAGGGCTTGACGCCGGCCGGGGAAGGCGCCTCTCCCGGCCTCCAACTGCCGCTCACCGAACCGCCGGTGGAGGCACGCCGCCCCGCGTCGCCGGCCGGGGCCGCCGGCCGAACTCCCCTTGCCCGTCGGCACTCGGACGCCGGCCATCGGATGCCGGCAGCCGGACGCCGGTGCTGGACGGCCGCGCCGGCCACGGGGGCACGACGCACCCCCGTGGCCCGCGCCCGTCGCCGCTCGCCGCTCATTGGGCGCCGGTCCCCGGCCACCGGTCTCCGCCCATCGGCCTCCGGCCACCGCGGGCCCGGGAGCCGTCACGGCTCGGCCGGGGTGGGACGGCCCGGGTGGCTTCCCGCCGGGTGAACTCGCCCTCCGGGCGACGCGCCGGGCGTGCGGCGGGCTCCCGAGGGGGACAATTCCGGTGAACCCTGTCTCCCGGGAGGTCCGAGATGCCGTTCAAGCCGCTCCGGTCGGCCGACTCCGGCAAGATCTCCGCGGACGCCGTGCACCATCCGGTGTTCGCCCGCTACTACGCCCGTCTCAGCGTCGGCGCCGAGACCCGGATGGGGATCGGCGGGCTGCGCGAACGGCTGCTCGACGGACTGTCCGGGCGGGTGATCGAGATCGGCGCGGGCAACGGCCTGAACTTCGCGCACTATCCGGGCACCGTGTCGGAGGTCGTGGCCATCGAACCCGAGCGACTGCTGCGGCAGTTGGCGATGGAGGCGGCGCTGCGCTGCGAGGTGCCCGTCGACGTGGCGCCGGGCGCCGCGGAGGCCCTGCCGGTCAAGAGCGAGGCGTACGACGCCGCCGTGCTCTCACTCGTGCTGTGCAGCGTGCGGGACGTGCCGAAGGCGCTCGCCGAGGCGCGGCGGGTGCTCCGCCCGGGCGGCACGGTGCGGTTCTTCGAGCACGGCCGGGGCGGCGGACGGGTCATGGGTGCCGTCCAGCGGGGCCTCGACGCCACGGTGTGGCCGCGACTGTGCGGCGGTTGCCACGTGGCCCGCGACCCGATCGCCGCGCTGCGTGCGGCGGGATTCGAACTGGGCCCGTACCGGCGGCTGTCGCTGCCCGAGAAGGGCCCGCGCCTGCCCACGTCGTACTGCGTCCTGGGCACGGCCCGTCGGCCGCTCGACTGACGAGCGCGCCCCCGGGCCTCTCGCGCCGGGGGTCACAGACTCCAGCGGCGCAGTTCGTGGGCGATGTCGTGCACGGTCGCCTGACCGTTCTTCACCAGGCGGGCCAGTTCCCTCACCTGTTCGGGCGAGGTGACGACCTTCAGGCCGCTGGCGACGAGATAGGCGTAGGCGACGGCCGAGGCGAACATCGCGTTGGAGCGTTCGAGCGCCGGGACGTGCAGCAGGAGTTGGAGCAGCGCGGCGGCGCGGGCGTGCGGACTGTCGTACACGGGAATGCCGAGGATCTCCGCCTCGTGCCGGCTGACCGCGGCGACGAGGGCTCCCCAGTCGGTGACCGGGGGGTCTCCCGGTGTCTTCTGTTCGGCGATCATGAGGAGCCAGGCAAGGTCGACTCTGATACTGCTCAAGGGATCAACGACGACCTTCGCTGGTGCCTTCACGCTCCGCGCCGAACTCCTCGGCGAAGACGGACTCGTACTGCTTCATGAAGTCCGCGGCGGCCTCCACGAAAGTGTGGCCCACTTCCCCGGTGTCCTGGCGGACCAGTTCCTCGATGTAGCGGTTCACGCTCATCCCCCGTTCCAGGGCTCTCTCCCGGGCGGCGCGCGCGGTGCCTTCGTCCACCCGGACGTTCAGCTGTGTCTTCGCCATCCTTCGAAGCTAGCGCGATATCGCTAGCACAGGCAAGAGGGGCCGGGGGTGGAGAACCGCGGTGGAGATTGCCCCTTACATCGATATCAGGGCCACACCCTGGGACGGAGACCGTGTGGCACCTCGGGGGGATACCGGGTGTGCGTCCGATCACACTACGCTCGGGCCGACCATGTGTCCGGACATCCATCCCAGGAGGAGGCGGTCTTGTCCACAGCTGCTGCCGAGCAGATTCCCGGCCGCGCGGAAGGGGACGGGATCGCCGCCCGCGCCCGCGGCCTGACCAAGGCGTACGGTTCCGGCGAGACCGCGGTACTGGCCCTCGACTCGGTCGACGTGGACATCGCGCGCGGCCGGTTCACCGCCGTCATGGGTCCCTCGGGCTCCGGGAAGTCCACCCTCATGCACTGTCTCGCGGGCCTGGACACCGTCTCGGCGGGGCAGGTGTGGCTGGGCGACACCGAGATCACCGGGCTGAAGGACCGCGAGCTGACCCGGCTGCGGCGGGACCGGATCGGCTTCATGTTCCAGTCGTTCAACCTGATCCCCACCCTCAACGCGGCCGAGAACATCACGCTGCCCATGGACATCGCGGGCCAGAAGCCCGACCAGAAGTGGCTCGACCAGGTCATCGACACCCTCGGGCTCCGCGACCGGCTGAAGCACCGGCCCGCCCAGCTCTCCGGAGGACAGCAGCAGCGCGTCGCCTGCGCGCGGGCGCTCGCCTCCCGGCCCGAGCTGATCTTCGCGGACGAGCCGACCGGCAATCTGGACTCGCGGGCGGGCCTCGAAGTCCTCGGATTCCTGCGCGAGGCCGTGGACGAGCTGGGCCAGACCGTCGTCATGGTCACCCACGATCCCGGCGCGGCCGCCCACTCCGACCTCGTGCTCTTCCTCGCGGACGGGCGGATCGTCGACGAGATGGAGCGGCCCTCCGCGGACGCCGTGCTGGAACGGATGAAGCGTTTCGACACCGTCCGCGTGACCTTCGACGGCGGGCGCGGCGAGCCCGGTGGAGCGGCCGCCGACGGCGACGGGGGTCCCTCGGCGGACGCCCGCGGCGCGGGTGACACGGCTCCCGTCACCGGTGACACGGCCCAGGGCGGCTCCGGCGACGCAACCCCCGACAAGGACTGAGGCGGTCGTGCTCAAGGCGACACTGCGAAGCTTTTTCGCGCACAAAGGGCGACTGCTGCTCTCGGCCCTGGCCATCGTGCTGTCCGTGGCCTTCGTCGCGGGCAGTCTCATCTTCTCGGACACGGTGACCCGTACGTTCGACCGGCTCTTCGCCTCCACCGCGGCCGATGTGACCGTGGAACCGAAGAACGACCTGACGTCCCAACTGCCCACCGGCGCCACCGAAACCGTCCCCGCCTCCCTCACGGACCGGCTCGCCGGCGTCGACGGGGTCGCCGCGACCCACGTGGACGCGTCGGTGGAGAACGCCCCGGTCGTCGACAGCGCGAACAAGTCGGTCGGACCGACGACGGGCGCCCCCACGATCGTCACCAACTGGGAGCTCACCGAACGCAGTCCGGTGAAGCTGACCTCCGGTCACGAACCGCACGGCGCCGGCGAGGCACTGCTCGACGCGGACACCGCCGACAAGAAGCACCTCGGCATCGGCGACACCCTCACGGTGCAGGCGCAGCCCGGCTCCTTCAAGGTGCGGATCGTCGGCATCGCCACCTTCACCACCACCAACCCCGGTGCCGCGCTGATCTTCCTCGACACCCCGACCGCGCAGTCCAGGCTGCTCGGCCGCCCCGACGCCGCCACGAGCATCTCCGTGGACGCCGCGCCGGGTGTCGACGACGCCGTGCTCAAGAAGCGCGTCTCCGCGGAACTCGGCGCCGGGCCCTACGAGGTGAAGACGGCCGAGGAGCAGGCGAAGTCGTCCGCCGAGCAGCTCGGCGGCTTCCTCGACGTCATCAAGTACGTGATGCTCGGCTTCGCCGGGATCGCGGTGCTCGTCGGCATATTCCTCATCGTCAACACCTTCTCCATGCTGATCGCCCAGCGCACCCGTGAACTCGGGCTGCTGCGGGCGCTGGGCGCCGACCGCCGGCAGGTCCGCCGGTCGGTGCTCACCGAGGCGCTGCTCCTCGGCCTGGTGGGTTCGACGCTCGGCCTCGCGGCCGGGATCGGGCTGGCGATCGGGCTGATCAAGCTGATGTCCGCCTTCGGCATGAACCTCAAGTCCACGGAGATGGTGGTCGGTTGGGGAACCCCCGTGGCGGCGTACGTCGTCGGCGTCGGCGTCACGTACATCGCGGCCTATCTTCCGGCCAGGCGGGCGGCGGGCGTCTCCCCCATGGCGGCCCTCTCGGACGCCGAAGTCGCGGGCGTGGGACGGCCGTTGCGGGTACGGGCCGTGGTCGGCGGGGTCGTCGGCGCGGCCGGGGCCGCGGCCCTGGCGGGATGCGCGGCCTCGTCGAAGACCTCGACCTCGGCCTCGCTGCTGGGACTCGGTGTCGTCCTCACCCTGATCGCCACGGTGATCGCCGGTCCGTTGCTCGTACGGCCCGTGATCCGGGTCCTCGGCGGCGCGTTCCCGGCGATCTTCGGTCCGGTGGGCCGGATGAGCCAGCGCAACGCGCTGCGCAATCCCCGGCGCACCGGCGCCACCGCGGCAGCCCTGATGGTCGGTCTCGCCCTGGTCGGCGGGATGTCCGTGGCCAGCGCGTCCATGAGCAAGTCCTTCGACCAGCAGATCGACAAAACGCTCGGCGCCGACTTCGTGCTCCAGAACGCCAATTACGTGCCGTTCTCGCACGAGGTCACGGACAAGGTGCGCGCCACCGAGGGGGTCGGGCTGGTCGTCCGGCAGCGGTTCACCCCGGTCGCGGTCAAGCTGCCCGACGGCAAGCGGGTGGAGACGACCGCCTCGGCCTACGATCCGCGGCTCGACGACGTCGCCCACCTCACGTACACGCGGGGCGACTCGGCGGCGGCGCTCGGCGAGGGGCGTATCGCGATGGACGCGACGTTCGCCGAGGACCACGACGTGCGGGTCGGCAGCACGATTCCCGTCGAGTTCCCCGCCGGCCGCACGACGACCCTGACCGTGGGCGCGCTCACCGACCAGGACGGCGGCGGGTTCGGGACGCAGGGCGGACTCTTCTTCGGCTTCGGCACGATCGAGAAGTACGTGCCCGGCGGGCAGGACTCGGCGCTGTACGTCAACGCGGCCCCGGGCACGGCCCCGGACCGGCTACGCCCGCTTCTGGAGAAGACCCTCGAGCCGTACCCTCAGGTTCAGGTCCGCGACCAGGCCGACTACAAGAAGCTCGTCCACGACCAGATCGCCGTGCTGCTCTACCTCGTGTACGCGCTGCTCGGGCTCGCGATCGTCATCGCCGTGCTCGGCGTGGTCAACACCCTCGCCCTGTCCGTCGTGGAGCGCACCCGCGAGATCGGGCTGCTGCGCGCCATCGGTCTCGGCCGGCGTCAACTGCGCCGGATGATCCGTCTGGAGTCCGTGGTGATCGCCGTGTTCGGCGCGGTGCTCGGGCTGGCGCTCGGGATCATCTGGGGTGTCTGTGTCCAGCAGGTGCTCGCGCTGCAGGGCATGAAGGCGCTCGCCATCCCGTGGACGACGATCGTCGCGGTCGTGATCGGCTCGGCCGTCGTGGGCATCGTCGCGGCACTGCTCCCGGCCCTGCGCGCTTCGCGCATGAACGTCCTGGCGGCGATCGCGCACGAGTGACCACACCCCGGCTCGGCCCCGACCCCGGGGCCGAGCCGGACTCCTGCCCACCCCCGACCCGCGGGGCGGAAGCGGATCACGCACCCGCCCGGAGCCCGGCGAACGGCACTGTCTCTCCCCCCGGTCCCCCGGGCCCAATCGACCGCCTCCCCCGGTCCCCAGGGCCGGGAAGCGACGACCGTTCTCCCCGGTCCGCCGGGGCCAGGAGCCGGGCACCTGCCCGCCCCTGCCCCTGCCCCCGTCCCCGGGCCGGGTCGCTCGCCCGCTCGCCCGTTCGCCCGCTCAGGCCCGCGCCGGGCCGGGGTGGGTCCGCCCGTTGGAAGGAACAGCCGATGTCACGCCCGTTCCGGTTCGGTGTCAGCCTCATCGCTCCCGCGACCGGTGCCGAGTGGGCCGCCAGGTGCCGCCGTGCCGAGGAGCTCGGCTACGACGTGATCACCGTCGCCGACCATCTGGGGATGCCCGCCCCCTTCCCCTCGCTGGTCGCCGCCGCGCAGGCGACCCGGCGGCCCCGGCTCGGCACGTTCGTCCTCAACGCGGCCTTCTGGAACCCCGCGTCGCTCGCCCGCGAGGTGGCCACCACGGACGCGCTGACGGGCGGCCGTCTCGAACTCGGCCTCGGCACCGGATACGTACCGGCCGAACACGAGGCGGCGGGCCTGCCCTTCGGCACCCCGCGCGAGAGGGTCGACCATCTCCTGCGCGCGGTCGAGGAGTTGGAGCGCCTGCTCGGCCCGGACGGACTCTCCCACGGCACCCCGTGGCCGGGTGGGAAGGCGCCGGAGACATCGGGCGGCGGACCGCCGCGGGTGCCCCTGTTGATCGGGGCCAACGGCGACCGGATGCTCCGTGTCGCAGCGGAGCACGCGGACATCGCCTCGTTCACGGGAGCGCGCACCGGGCGGAACGGCACCCTGGAACCGCTCTCGGCCGGCGAGCTCGACGGACGCGTCACGCTCTACCGGAAGGCGGCCGCCGGACGCGAGGAACCCGCCGAGCTCAACCTGCTGATCCAGATCGTAGCCGTGACCGACGACCGCGGTGCCGCCGTCCGGCCGTGGCTGTCCCGGCTCCCGCACCTGACCGAGCGCGAGGTGCTGGACCTGCCCATCGTCCTGATCGGTTCCGTGGAACAGATCACCGGTCAGGTCCGGGACCTGCGCGAACGCTTCGGATTCTCGTATCTGACCGTGCTGGAGCCGAACCTGGAGGTCTTCGCTCCCGTGGTCCGCGCCCTGCGCGGCCGGTGATCGTCGCCCTGCTCGCCGTTGATCGTCCGCATGTCGGAAATCCCGTTCCGGCACCTGGTCCCCCGTGATGGGATCGGAGCATGACCGACTTGCGGATACGGGCCGCGCGGCCCGAGGACCTCGACACCGTGCTCGCCTTCTGGAAGGTGGCCGCCGAGGGCACCAGCATCAGTGACGACCGGAGCGGTGTGGAGCGTCTGGTCGACCGCGATCCCGGGGCGCTGCTGCTCGCGGAGCGCGAGGAAGAGCTGGTGGGCACGGTGATCGCCGGCTTCGACGGCTGGCGCTGCCATCTGTACCGGCTGGCGGTCCGTCCGGACCGGCGGCGCCTCGGCATCGGCTCCGCGCTGCTGGCCGCGGCGGAGGAACGTTTCGTACGGCTGGGCGGTCGGCGTGGTGACGCGATGGTGCTGGCACGGAACGAAACCGCCCACCATGCCTGGCGGGCCGCCGGGTATACGCCGGAGGAGCACTGGCGGCGCTGGGTGAAGCCGCTCACCGACTAGGGCTCCCGGGGGCGTCGGGAGTCAGGGGGAGGCCGGCACCGAGCGGCGGCAGGGGACGGCGGCGGCACCCTCAAGGAGACTGCTTTGCCGATCCTTTACCCTTGTTGGACCCGACCATCGTTCCTCCGACGAAAGGTGTGAGCGTCCGCCCATGGGCGAGCCTCCCAGTACCCGCGGCCGTGTTGCGCACGGTGGCAGCGGACATCGCGCGATCCCCCTGTCCCTGGCCGATCATGGGACGGAGGTGACCCGATGACCGAAGTGTTCCTCCTGCTGGTCGCAGTTCTGCTGTCGCTGATGTGCGGCGTGTTCGTGGCGGCCGAGTTCTCCCTGACCACGGTCGAGCGCAGCGAGCTGGAGCGGGCCGTGGAGCGCGGCGAGCGGGGCGCCTCCGGAGCCCTCAAAGCCGCACGGAACCTCACCTTCCAGCTCTCCGGCGCCCAGCTCGGCATCACCGTGACGAACCTTGTGGTCGGCATGCTCTCCGAGTCGTCGATCGCCAAGCTCATCGCGGGCCCCCTGGAATCACTGGGCGTCCCGCCCTCCGCGTCGAACTCGGTGGCACTGGTCATCGGTACGGCGCTCTCGACGGTCTTCCTGATGGTCGTCGGCGAGCTGGTGCCCAAGAACTGGGCGATCTCGGCACCGCTGGCCGTGGCCAAACGGGTGGCGACGCCGCAGCGCTGGTTCAGCGCCGCGTTCCGCCCCTTCATCGCCCATCTGAACAACACCGCGAACCACGTCGTCCGCCGCTTCGGCCTCGAACCCGCCGAGGAGCTGGCCTCCGCCCGCGGACCCCAGGAGCTGGTGGCGCTCGCCCGGCACTCCGCCAAGGAGGGCGCCCTGGAGGCGGACACCGCCGAGCTGTTCGTGCGCACCCTGAACCTCGCCGACCTGACCGCGGAGAACGTCATGACACCGCGCGTCCAGGTCATCGCGCTGGACGTCCAGGCGACCTGCGAGGACGTGGCGAACGCGACCCGGGCGACCGGTCTGTCCCGCTTCCCGGTCTACCACGAGAGCCTCGACGAGGTCGTCGGCGTCGCGCACATCAGGGACGTGCTGACCGTGCACGCCACGAGCCGGACACAGACGCCCGTCTCCCGGATCATGCGCGAGGCGCTGCTCGTACCGGAGTCGCTGACCGTGGACAGGCTTCTGGACCGGCTGGCCGGCAAGCGCACCATGGCCGTGGTCATCGACGAGTACGGCGGCACGGCCGGCGTCGCCACCCTGGAGGACATCGTGGAGGAGGTCGTCGGCGAGGTGCGCGACGAGCACGATCCGCACGAGACGCCCGACCTCGCCCCGGCCGGCACGGACGCCGCCGGCCGGACGCTGTACTCGGCCGACGGGTCCGCCCGTACCGACCAGCTCGCCCGGGTCGGACTGCGGGTGCCCGACGGACCGTACGAGACCCTGGCCGGGTTCATCGCGACCGAGCTCGGCCGGATCCCCGCCGAGGGGGACAGCGTCGAGGCCGACGGCTGGCGGCTCGACGTCGTGGACGCCTCGGGGCGGCGAGCAGCGCGGGTGCTGCTGCACGCCCCGGACGACGCCGAGGAGAGCACGCGATGACCGTCGTGCAACTGCTGATCGGACTCGCGACCCTCGTCGTGAACGGCTTCTTCGTCGGCGCCGAGTTCGGGCTGATCTCGGTGCGCCGCAGCCAGATCGAACCGCACGCCGAGCGGGGCGACCGGCGGGCGCGCAGTGTGCTCTGGGGCCTCGAACACGTCTCGGCGCTGCTCGCGACCGCGCAGCTCGGCATCACGCTGTGCACCCTGGTGCTCGGCATCGTGGCCGAACCCGCCATCGCGCACCTGCTGGAGCCGGTGTTCCACGCGGTGGGTGTCCCCTCCGGCGCGGGTCACGTGGTCTCCTTCGTCATCGCGCTCACCCTGGCGACGTATCTGCACATGCTGCTCGGCGAGATGGTGCCGAAGAACGTGGCACTCGCGGAGCCCGTGCGGACGGCGCTGGTCCTCGGGCCGCCGCTGGTCGCGCTCTCCCGCGCGCTGCGCCCGGTGATCTTCGCGGTCAACGCCTTCGCCAACGGGCTGCTGAAGCTGCTGCGGGTCGAGGTGAAGGACGAGGTCGCGGCGACCTTCTCCGACGACGAACTCTCCCGCCTGGTCAAGGACTCCAGTGCGGCGGGGCTCATCGACCACCGTGCCCAGGAGCGGCTGCGGGACGCCCTGGAGCTGGGCCGCCGCCCCGTGCACGACGTCGTGCTCCCGGTGGAACGCGTCGTCTACGCGCGCGTGGGCGTCACCCCGGAGGAACTGGAGCGGCTGTCGGCCGATTCGGGGTTCTCCCGCTTCCCCGTCGTCGACGAGGGGCGCCGGATCGTCGGCTATCTCCACGTCAAGGACGCCCTGGACGCGGCCCCTCGCGAGGTGCCGTTCCGCGTGGAGGACATGCGGCCCATCGCCCGCGTCCGCGAGAGCACCCCCCTGGACGACGTCCTGACCGCGATGCGCCGCAGCCGCACCCATCTCGCCGCGGTCATGGGCAGCGACGGACGGCTCACGGGACTGGTGACGATGGAGGACGTCCTGAGAGAACTGTTCGGACAGCCGGCGTAGGGGATGTTCGGGCAGCCGGCGTGGGGGACGTTCGGGGGCCGCCGCGGGGGGCTCGGGGGAGCCGCGGCCCCGGCAGGACGGTCCGACCGACCGATGGGTATGTGTTCGGGTTACCATCTTTCACGCCATGCAGATGAATGCCTCACACACCAGCCTCGTCGCGGTCGGCGACTCCTTCACCGAGGGCATGTCGGACCTGTTGCCCGACGGTTCCTACCGAGGATGGGCCGACCTCCTCGCGAGCCGCATGGCGGCCCGGACACCCGGTTTCCGCTACGCCAACCTCGCGGTGCGCGGCAAGCTGATCGGACAGATCGTCGACGAGCAGGTGGACGTGGCCGCCGCCATGCGGCCCGATGTGATCACGTTGGTCGGCGGCCTCAACGACACCTTGCGGCCCAAGGTCGACATGGGACGCGTGCGCGGTCTCCTGGAGGAGGCCGTGGAGCGGCTCGCCCCGGCCTGCGAGCAACTCGTCCTGATGCGCAGCCCCGGCCGCAACGGCCCGGTCCTCGAACGATTCCGGCCTCGCATGGAGGAGCTCTTCACCGTCGTCGACGAGCTCGCCGAGCGGCACGGCGCGCTGGTGGTGGACCTCTACGGGGCACCTTCGCTCGCCGACCCGCGTTCATGGGACGTCGACCGGCTGCATCTGACCGCCGACGGACACCGCCGGGTCGCGGAAGCCGTGTGGCAGACCCTCGGATACGAGGCCGAGGACCCGGACTGGCGCGTCCCGTCGGCGCCCACCGCACCCCCTGGGTGGGTCTCCCGCCGCACGGCCGACGCCCGCTTCGCCCGGCAGCACCTGCTGCCGTGGATCGGGCGACGGCTGACGGGCCGCTCGTCCGGCGACGGACTGCCGGCGAAGCGCCCGGAGCTCCTGCCCTACGAGGGTCCTGTCACGGGCGGGCACCTCGGCTGAGCCGACCCGAAGGGGCGGCTTCCGCCGTGTCGCTCTCTCGAGTGGCACGGCGGCCCATGCTCCGCATGGAGGAGGACGCTACCGGATCGTCCCTCGGTCGCCACAGGGCGCACGGGGGGCGCTCGACAGCGCGGGTATGCAGTTGACGCGCCCGCTCACGCGCCCGTAAGTACGGCGGGGCCCGGCGCGTACGCCGGGCCCCGCCGACGACTCCTCCAGCTTTGCGGAGCATGGAGAGGAGCCGTCTTGCCATCCCGCGGGGATGGCAAGTAACAGGCCAGCCGGGAGTTCCCGCTGGAATCAACATCAAAGCACTCGAGCCTTGGCCTGAGAAGTACGCCCCAGAGCACCAACCGGGGAACTTGCGGGTGCCCGCCCATGGGCGTGGCCGGGTCAAAGGCACGTGCGTACCTTTTGGCACCGACACGCCACCGGTGGACCGATCAGGGCCGATGTGCCCCATCGGCACCCTTGCGGCGGACTGCCGACAGGGTGGGAAACCGGCCATCCCCGAGGGCCGCGCCTACTACCGGCCGATATCGCTCTGCGCCAGGTTCAGTACACAGAACGTGAGCATGTGTGGACGCGTCGCCCTGGTTCGCCTCATGCAGAGGCGCGGGGCGTCACGAGTGAGAAACAGCCAGTCGAGGCGGCGCCCCCGGCGACGATCACGCACTGTCCCCGGTGATTCCGCCGGAGGGCAGGGGGGTCGGCGTCAACGGGCCGTGCGCCATGACGATCGAGGCGAGTGGATACGGGGGTCCGTCCGTGCCGCGCAGGACCAGCAGCGGCATCCCGCGCTCGTCCTGGCGCCGCCCGAGCGACAGCCAGATCCGGTCGGTGCGGTCGACCTGTCCCACCCCGAGGTCGTAGATCCGCCCCCAGAGGAAGAACGGATCGGCGGCCGTGTCGCTCGCCTCCTGGAGGAGCTCGGGGACACCGTGCGCGGTGAGGTGGACGGCGACTCCGTCGAGGGTTCCCGCGGCCACCTGAGCGTGCCCGGCCGTCCTGGTCCGGACGTTGCGGGGAGCGCCGATCGCGTCGAGCCAGTACTCCCAGTCGTCCAGGCAGGTGGCCTTGACCGCCACCGTGACCCGCTCGCCGTCCGCCGTGATCTGCATGGCCTCCAGGCGTGCGAGGTGGTCGGACTGCAGGCTCGCGGCGACCGAGACCGCGCGGGCGGAGGCGCTGCCCCATCCGACCTGGCGCGACCGGGCGGCGACCGGCCGCACCCGCGGAACCTGGCCGTCGACGCGCTGCGGCACCGGCGCCACCCCGTGCTCCGCCATGACCCGTCCGGCGCCGCGGTCGGCGAGATGCAGGACGATCGCACCGCGCGCGGGCGGCACGAGCGGCGAGGACAGGGAGGCACGGTCGTGCCGCGGCTCGGGGTTCTCGGCGCCGGTGCCCGGCTCCGGGTGGTCCGGCACGGACGCCGGGGCACGATCGTGCCGCGGCTCGGACTCCTCGCCGACGGGCACGGGTTCCGCACGGTCCGGCCCTGCCGCCGGGGCGTGGTCGTGGCGCGGCTCGGGACCGCCGGCGCCGAGACCCCGCTCCTCGCGATCCGGCGCGGACTCCGACGCGGACGCGGGCAGGAACGCGGGCACGGACGCGGGCGTGGACGCGGGCACTGGCACTGGCACTGGCAGGGGCGCCCGGTCGTGCCGCGGCTCGATGTCGTCGCCGGGGATCCGTCCCGCGCCGTTCGGCTCGGAGGCGGACACACCCTGCTGGCGCGGCTCGACGTCGTCGCCGGGGATCAGCCCCTTGCGGTTCAGCGCGGTGGCGATCCGCATCGCGACCTCGCTCGGGTAGCCGCAGTCCTCCACGATCGTGTCCACGGCCGCGTGGTAGGCCTCCGGGCAGTTCTGCACGGCCTCGACCTGTGTCCGCAGCCGTTCGAGGACACCGGCCCCGCCGGCCTCCACCAGACGCCCCTGCGCCTCCAGGTCGGCGACGAACTCCCGTGCGAGCGCGCTGAGTTGCTCGGCAAGATTGGCTTCGACGACCGAACGGATCTCGGGCACTGTGGTCATGCCGCCACCCCCAGATACTCGCTGCGCAGCTTGGCCAGAGCCCTGAACTGCAGGGTCTTCACCGCGCCTTCGGACCGTGACATCTGGCGTGCCGTCTCCAGCACCGAGAACTCCATCAAGAAGCGTCGCGTGAGGACTTCGCGTTGCGGTGGCCGCAGTTGCTCCAGAGCCCGGCGCAGCAACTCCTCGTCCAGACTGATCAATACGGTGTCCTCGGTGCTGACCGTGAGATCTTCGTCGAAGCCGAGCATGTCCTCGACGACGAACTCGCGGCGCTGGGCACTCTTGCAATGGTCGATGACCTTGTTCCGGGCGATGGTGATCAGCCACCCGACAAAACCGATGCCGCGATAGGTGAAGGTCTCGCGTTTCATCCAGGCGTTGAGAAAGGTCTCGCCGGTGATGTCCTCGGCGACCTGCCGATTGCGTACACGGCGTTGTACGTAAGCCAGTACCGCGGGGTGATGCAGGGCGTAGAGCTCCCCGAAAGCGTCCCGGTCGCCCGCGAGCGCGCGGGCGATAAGGGCCGGTTCTCTGGTGTCGAACCGCGGTGTGGCGGCGTTAGCCTCGGCGATCAAGGCCTACTCCGTTCATGAGTGGATGAACTGTGGTGGGCAGGTGCTGCGACGGTCCGCTCCGGCCATGGCCGGGCTCGGGCGCCGGATGACCGGGTCGTCGTGTCCGAAGGTTTCGAGGCGCCCCCCCGCGGTTGCCTCGCAGCTCCGGAGCCTGGTCGAGCTGATGCCGAGGCGGTGCAAATAGGGTCCCCTCAAAGGGACTTGCATACGTGCGACTAACTCACAGTCATGCAACATATGCAACTTGCGTACACGTACGCAAGTTGCTTCGCCGGTATGAAGACGAGACTTTTTGTGGGGAACTGACGTGCGACCCGTCCCCCTTGGCCTGCCATGACTGTTAAACGCCAATTGACCTGCGAAGATGCACGCATGCAAGTCGCGTGCAAGTTGCATACACGCGCGCTACTCTCCGGAACATGCGGAGCATGGAAGAGTCCCCCCACGAGTCCCGCGGTGAGCGACAAGCTCTCGCAAGGAAGGTGGGCGAGTACCTCACGAATGCCGCGACAGCGGCCGGGTACGACGTACGCCCACGAGCCGGTGGCCGGGCTCAACTGGCCATCGCGATAGGAGTGAGCCTGACGACGATCAGCAGAACGTTGGAAGGAAAGACCCTCCCCCTTCCCTCGCAACTGACCACATGGGCGTCAGTACTTGGCCTCGACCAGCGAGAGATGTTGGTGAACAGCGGCATGCTTCCGCCGGAACAGGGGCCTCAGCCTGCGACACGGAGGGTAGCCTCAGTAACACTCACCCCGGAGGAGGCCATGGACGCATGGGGAATCACTGATCTCAGAATCCGCACAATGCTCAGCGGGAACATCGTCCAAGCTATCGAGCTTCAAAAGGATCTCGATGCCGACGACAGCCGGGGGGCCACTGCAAGGGGGTAACAAAACGTGGCGTACAGACTGGCAACCGCGTCCGCCGCCAGCTGCACAGCCGGCTGGACATTCGTGGGCGTGGGCGTCTGGCACCATGCATGGGAAGCGGCGACAGTCGGGATCGGCCTGTTGACCATGGGCGTGGCCGGGGCACTCGCGGCCCTGCTCCGTCACACGGTGACGCAGGTCGATACCCGGACACGACACGATCTCAGCGTCCTGGCGGAACACCGACGACGCCTCGAGCTGGACATCCAAAAACGCGAGCTGGACCTGGCCCAGCGAGAGAAAGCCATGGCCCGCCGGGCCACCATCACCGCCATCAGACTCGGCAGTCATGCCCGAGCCCTCGACGAGGCGCGCAACGCGAACACGGCACTGCGCGCCAAGAACTCCCAGCTCATGCAGGAGATCGAGGAAGTCAACGACGAGCGCAACCAACTGATCACGGCAGAGCTCACCTTCGCCCACGACCGCTTCACGTCGAAGACGTACGGGGGTCTGCGCGCTGTAGTCGGCAGCGAGCAGCCCCACCCCGATCCGCACGCGCAGGCGGGCTACGGAAGCCGCCCCCCGCGTTCCGGATCATGAGCACCACCCTGCGAAAACGTTCCACCGAGCCATCCATCCCTTCATACGGAGAACAACTCCCCTCCGTTCAAAGGAGTTGAGCGTCAATCCGCCGCGATGACCGGCGGGCGCAGGAGCGACGACGCGGTCTGTGGTGCGCACCCGAGCGCGACACCGCCGTCCCGTCCCCGCACTCCTCACGCACGCCCCGGTCCGCCGGGGGGTGCCGCTCCGCGACGACCTGCGCATCCGGGACGCCGCGGACATAACAGGAGCCCCGCCGGACTGCCGGTATGCTCCATACACGTGACCACCGCGCCTGCTAAGCCCCGTATCCCCAACGTTCTCGCCGGACGCTACGCCTCCGCCGAGCTCGCCACGCTCTGGTCGCCCGAGCAGAAGGTCAAGCTGGAGCGTCAGCTCTGGCTCGCCGTGCTGCGGGCCCAGAAGGACCTCGGGATCGAGGTGCCGGACGCCGCCATCGCCGATTACGAGCGGGTCCTCGACCAGGTCGACCTCGCCTCCATCGCCGAGCGCGAGAAGATCACCCGGCACGATGTGAAGGCGCGGATCGAGGAGTTCAACGACCTCGCCGGCCACGAGCACGTGCACAAGGGCATGACCTCCCGCGATCTCACCGAGAACGTCGAGCAGCTTCAGATCCGGCTCTCGCTGGAGCTGACGCGCGACCGTACGGTGGCGGTCCTCGCCCGGCTGGCCAAGCTCGCCGGCGAGTACGCCGAGCTGGTCATGGCCGGCCGCTCGCACAACGTGGCCGCGCAGGCCACCACCCTCGGCAAGCGCTTCGCGACCGCCGCGGACGAGATGCTCGTCGCGTACGGCCGCGTCGAGGAGCTGCTCGGCCGCTACCCGCTGCGCGGCATCAAGGGCCCGGTCGGCACGGCCCAGGACATGCTCGACCTGCTGGGCGGCGACGCGGCCAAGCTCGCCGACCTGGAGCGGCGGATCGCCGGGCACCTCGGCTTCTCGCAGGCCTTCACCTCCGTCGGCCAGGTCTACCCGCGCTCGCTGGACTACGACGTCGTGACCGCGCTGGTGCAGGTCGCGGCCGCCCCGTCCTCGACCGCCAAGACCATCCGGCTGATGGCCGGGCACGAGCTGGTCACCGAGGGCTTCAAGCCCGGCCAGGTCGGCTCCTCCGCGATGCCGCACAAGATGAACACCCGCTCCTGCGAGCGTGTCAACGGTCTGATGGTCATCCTGCGCGGCTACGCGTCGATGACCGGCGAGCTGGCCGGCGACCAGTGGAACGAGGGCGACGTGTCGTGCTCGGTGGTGCGCCGGGTCGCTCTGCCGGACGCGTTCTTCGCGCTCGACGGTCTGCTGGAGACCTTCCTGACCGTCCTCGACGAGTTCGGCGCCTTCCCGGCCGTCGTCGCCCGCGAGCTGGACCGCTACCTGCCGTTCCTCGCGACGACCAAGGTCCTCATGGGCGCGGTGCGCGCCGGTGTCGGCCGCGAGGTCGCCCACGAGGCCATCAAGGAGAACGCCGTCGCCTCCGCCCTGGCCATGCGTGAGCAGGGCACCGAACGCAACGAGCTGCTCGACAAGCTCGCGGCGGACGAGCGGATCCCGCTGGACCGCGCGCAGCTCGACGAGCTGATGGCCGACAAGCTGTCGTTCACGGGAGCCGCGGCCGACCAGGTGGCCGTCGTCGTGGGTCGTGTCGAGGAGATCGTGAAGCAGCACCCGGAGGCCGCGGGCTACACGCCCGGCGCGATCCTCTGACACCCCTCGCACAAAGCGGACCTGGAGGCCGCCCGCGACCGGCTCATGCCGTCGTCGCGGGTGGCCTTCCGGCGTTCTCCGGCGGTGTGCAGCCGCGCTCAAGGCGGTGTGCGGCCGCGCCGAAATGGGTCGCGTACGGAGATCCGCCTCGGCAGAATCCCGGACATGGAGCGTCTGACGGAGATCGCGAACCGGCTGGCCGAGGTCGACGGCATCGTCGGTGTGTGTCTGGGAGGCAGCCGGGCCAGTGGTACGCACCGTCCTGACTCCGACTTCGATCTGGGCCTGTACTACCGGCCCCCGCTGGACACCGCGGCGCTGCGCCTGCTCGCGGCCCGGCTGACCGGTGGCCCGGTGGAGGTGACCGAGCCGGGCGGCTGGGGGCCGTGGGTGGACGGTGGCGGATGGCTGACCGTCGACAGCCACCGCGTCGACTGGATCTACCGCGACCTGGACCGGGTGCACCGCGTCTGGCGGGACTGCCTGGCCGGTCGGTTCGAGATCGGGGTCCAGCCCGGCCATCCCCTGGGCGTGTACTCCCACTCCTATGCCGGTGAGGTGGCCGTCGGGCAGGTCCTCGCCGACCCCGGCGGTGAGCTCCGGAAGCTGCGGGAGCTGACAGGCACCTACCCCGAGCCGCTGCGCGAAGCGCTCATGGACAACGCGCGATGGGAGGCGCCGTTCATCCTGGCCACCGCCCGCAAGGGGGCCACTCGCGGTGATGTCTTCTACGTCGCCGGCTGTCTCTTCCGCGCGGTCGGCCTTCTCGCGCAGGCCCTCCATGCCCATGCCCGACGCTGGGTGCTCAACGAGAAGGGGGCGATTCGGGCCGCGGGAGAACTCGCCGTCGCCCCGGCGGACTTCGCCGGGCGGGCTCACGGGCTGTTCTCCGCACTCGGCACCACCCCCGAGACGCTGGCCGCCGCGCTCGACGACGCCGACCGGCTGGTCGCCGACGTGCGCGATCGCCTCGACCGCTGATCAGCCCGCCGGCCGGGCATGCCTCGGTATCCGCGGGACACGGCCGTCGCGTCAGCGCGCTCCCCGTGTCACGGCGGGTCGATGTCCGTGATCACCGCGAGCAGTCTGAACTCCTGGCCCTCCCCGAGTCGGGACACGCCGAGGACGACCCACCGCCCCGTCTCCTCCGCTCGCCACATCTGCGCGTTCCTCATGTGCGCGCCCAGGGAGGCCCAGGGCTCCGGTATGTGCTCGTCGCCCTGCTGGGCGCGCAGGAACACGCCGTCGAGGCTTGTCCACTGCGGCTCCCCCCACCGGTCGGCGAGCCGCTGCGCGAGCGCTTCGCGCAGTGCCTCGTACTGCTCGGCCTCCTCCCGTTCGCCGTGCCGGCCCCCTGCGGAATCTCCGCTCCGCTCCAACTCGACGACATGGAATCCGGGTCCCCCGGGACCGCCGTACGACCCGGCGACCGGCCCGCCGTGCCCCGTGGGAAAGTCCTCGGCGCACAGCCGGTCGATCGTGGCGAGTTGCCGCGCGATGGTCATGACGTCCAGTAAAGCCGCCACCACTGACAATTGGTGAGGCGTCAGGTGGCCACCGTGGTCAGGCGTCCCTGCGCCGGACGCACCAGGCGCCCGCTCCCAGAGCCGCCGCCGTCCACAACGCCGTCACCGCGAGCCCGCTCCAGGGTCCGAGCGCGCCGTCCCACGAGGCGTGCAGAACCGTCTGACCGGCCTTGTCCGGCAGGAAGTCCGCCACGCCGCCCGACGCCGACCCGACGACGAAGGACACGATCAGGAGGAACGGGATCAGGGTGCTCAGGGTGGCGACTCCGCTGCGCAGGACGGCCGCCAGTCCCGCCGCGAACAGGGCCATCAAGGACAGGTAGACCGCGCAGCCCACCACGCCCCGGAGTTCCGCCGTCCAGGTCAGGGCGTCCGCCCGGGACCCGAGCACCGACGTCCCGACCACGAGACTGAGCAGGCCGGTGACCAGGCCGATCCCCAGCGCCGGTACGCCGATCGCCACCGTCTTCGCCAGGAACCAGCGCCCCCGGTCCGGAACCGCGGCCAGCGACACACGGAGCGCGCCGCTCTGATACTCGGCCGAGACCGCCTGGGCTCCGAAGGTGATGGCCGCGATCTGGCCGAAAGTGACACCGAAGAACGTCGAGAACAGCGGGTCGAAATCCGGGCCGTCGGAGTCGTCGAGGCCGGCGAGCGCGGAGAACACGACCGTGGCCAGGATGGTGGCCAGCAGGCCCCACAGGAGCGGGCGCAGGGTCCGGATCTTGATCCATTCCGCGCGGAGTGCGGGTGCGAAGGACATGGTCAGGCCTCCTGAGTCTGGGGCGGGGCGGCGGCGAACTCGGTCTCGGTGGCGGTCAGGTCCAGATAGGCCTGCTCCAACGTGGCTTCCTCCGCGGCGAGTTCGAGGATGGAGAGGCCCGCGGCCGAGGTGAGGCGCCCGATGTCCTCCAGCCGTGCGTCGTGCGCGGTCCAGCGGCCCTCCTCGTCCTCGACGGCCTTGATGCCGTGTTCCGCGAGCAGGCCCCCCAGCGCGCGGCTGTCCGTACTGCGCACCCGGACGCGGGGCTGCACGCGCGCGTCGATGAACTCACGCATCGGCATGTCGGCCAGCAGTCTGCCGCGGCCGAGGACGACGAGTTGATCGGCGAAGGAGGCGGTCTCGTTCATGAGGTGGCTGGAGACGAGGACGGTGCGCCCCTCCCGGGCCAGCCGGCGCAGCAACTCCCGGATCCAGATGATCCCTTCGGGGTCCAGCCCGTTCGACGGTTCGTCCAGGAGCACCACGGGCGGGTCGCCGAGGAGGGCGGCCGCGATGCCCAGACGCTGACGCATGCCCAGGGAGTACGTCTTCACCCGGCGCCGGGCCACTTCGGCGAGCCCCGTCTCCTCCAGCACCTCGTCGACCCGGCGTTCGGGGATCCGGTTGGTGGCGGCGAGCGCCCGCAGGTGGTTCCGGGCGGTCCGCGATCCGTGGGCCGCTCCCGCGTCGAGGAGGGCGCCCACCTTCCGGAGCGGTTCGTCGAGCGTCGCGTACGTGCGGCCGCCGATGGTCGCGGTGCCGGAGGTGGGCCGGTCCAGGCCCAGCACGAGCCGCATGGTGGTGGACTTTCCGGCACCGTTGGGGCCGAGGAATCCGGTGACACGGCCCGGGAGAACGCTGAAGGTCAGTTGGTCCACGGCGCGCTTGCCGCCGTACTCCTTGGTCAGGTCTTGGACGTCGATGCTGGTCATGGGCCCAGCCTGGCCGCCGTCGGCCGCCGTTCGCCTCCCCCGTGGGTGGAGATCGTCTCCCCCGCCCGGGGGAGGTCCGTTGTCAGTGCCCGCTGGCAGGATGGCGCAATGGCCCGATTTCTGCGCCCGCTGCTGTGGGGGACGACGTACACGCGTTTGCTGCACCTGTGGGTGCCGATGCTGTTCGTCAGCGTGTGGCTGTTCATCGACATGACGAGGCCGTGGGTACCCGCGCTGATGCTCATTCCGCTGGGGCTGTTCCCGGCCGTCCGGCGGGGCGAGGGGGTGCAGGCCCGGTACATGCTCGCGCCGGGCGAGCGGGGCGGCGAGGACACGGCGTTCTCGGTCGCTCCCTCGGCCGGCCTGAAGGACCGGTGGCGGACCGTGCTCTGGCTGGAGGCGCGCCTGCTGCTGAGCGTGGCGACCTCCGTGGTCACCGTGTGGCTGCCCATGTTCGCCGTCGACCTCACGCGAGCGGCCCTCGGCCACTGGCCGTCCGGCGACCCCGTGATCCGGCTCCTGGACCCGCACTGGAGCTGCGCGCTGCTCATTCCCCTGCCCCTGCTCGCCCTGTACGGCGCGGTGGTCGGCCTGGGCGAGCTGACCACGGCGCTCGCTCGGCGGCTCCTCGGTCCCTCCCCCACCGAGCGGCTCGCCGCGCTGGAGGAGCGCACCGAGCAACTCCTGGAGCGCAATCGCATAGCCCGGGAGCTGCACGACTCCATCGGCCACGCGCTCACCGTCGCGGTGGTGCAGGCGGGCGCCGCGCGCGCGGCCGGCGACCCGGCGTTCACCGCCCGTGCCCTGACCGCCATCGAGGAGACCGGACGAGCCGCTCTGGAGGACCTGGAGCGGGTGCTCGGGGTGCTGCGCGAGTCGGAACGCCCGGCGAGCGGCCGCCCCACGCTGACCGACGCCGACCGGCTGCTGGAGTCGGCGCGCACCTCGGGGGCCAAGGTGGACGCCGAGGTGACGGGTCCCTTGGAGACGGTGGCCGGTCCGGTGTCCAGGGAGGGCTACCGCATCCTCCAGGAGTCGCTCACCAACGTGCTCCGGCACGCGGGAAGCGTCCCGGTGCGGGTGCGTATCGATGTCAGGGACGGCGCGCTCTCCCTGGAGGTCCGCAATCCGCTGCCGGACGGCAGAGTGGTGGCCGGGCGGGGCAGTGGTCTGCGCGGCATACGGGAGCGGGCCGCGCTGCTCGGCGGCAGCGCCCGGACGGGCCCGCACGAAGGTGACTGGCAGGTGCATGCAGAGTTGCCGTTGCACTGATCTACGCTGGCCGGATGCCGGTCACCGTTCTGCTCGTCGACGACGAACCCCTCGTACGCGCGGGACTGCGCGCCGTTCTGGAGGCGCAGCCCGACATCGAGGTCGTCGGTGAGGCCGCCGACGGCGCCGCCGTGATCCCGCTGGTCCGGCGGTTGCGGCCGGACGTGGTCGCCATGGATGTCCGGATGCCCCTGATGGACGGCATCGAGGCCACCCGCGCGCTGCTGCGGACGGTCGCGGACCCGCCCAAGATCCTTGTGGTGACGACGTTCGAGAACGACGAATACGTCTACGAGGCGCTGCGCGCGGGAGCCGACGGGTTCCTGCTGAAGCGGGCGCGGCCGGCCGAGATCGTGCACGCGGTGCGGCTGGTGGCCGAGGGCGAGTCCCTGTTGTTCCCCGCCTCCGTACGGCAGTTGGCGGCCGACTACGGGGAGGGCGGGGCCAGTCCGGCTGCGCGGGCGGCCATGGAGCGGGCCGCGCTGACCGAGCGCGAGGCGGACGTGTTGCGGCTGATGGCCCGGGGGATGTCCAACGCCGAGATCGCCGGGCGGCTGATCGTCGGCACGGAGACGGTCAAGTCGCACGTCAGCTCCGTACTGGCGAAGCTGGGGGCCCGGGACCGCACTCAGGCGGTCATCGCGGCCTACGAATCGGGGTTCGTGGCGCCGGGCTGACGGCGGCCCGCGGACCGAAAGGGTCCCCGGCCCTCGCCGGGGTCCCCCACGACGAGTACGATCCGGCCAACACGCGTACAAGCTGGGAGGACGGACGTTGGGGCAGTTGACCGGCGGGGATCCCTCTCTGCTGCGACGGATCAATTCCGCGGTGGTCCTGCACGCCTTGCGTGCCACGGACTGCGCGACCCTCACCGAGATCACCCGGGTGACCGGACTGTCGCGGCCGACGGTCGAAGGGGTCGTCGAGGGGCTCATCGAGAACGGCCTCGTCGTCGAGAAGGCGGCCGAGGAGGGTGCCACGCGGCGCCAGGGGCGTCCGGCGCGCAGGTTCCGGTTCCGGGCCGAGGCGGGGCATCTGCTGGGCCTGGAGATCGGCCCGCACCGCGTCGCGGCGCTGCTCGCGGACCTGGACGGGCGTGTGCTGGGCGCGATGGCCAAGGACGTGGACGAGAGGGCGTCCGCCGACGAGCGGCTGGAGCGCCTGCGGGTGGCGGTCGCCGAACTGCTGCGCAGGGCGGGTGTCGCCCGCAGCTCCCTGCGCGCGGTGGGTGTGGGCAGCCCCGGGATCGTGGAGGCGGACGGCACCGTACGCCTGGGCACGGCGCTCCCGGAGTGGACGGGTCTGCCGCTGGGCGAGCGGCTCAGCCGTTCCTTCAAGTGCCCGGTGCTGGTGGAGAACGACGCCAACGCGGCGGCGGTCGCCGAGCACTGGAAGGGCGCGGCGACCGAGTCCGACGACGTCGTGTTCGTCCTGGCGGGACTCAGCCCGGGCGCCGGCGCGTTGATCGGCGGACGGCTGCACCGGGGGTTCGGCGGCGCGGCCGGTGAGATCGGCGCGCTGCATCTGCTGGGCCGTGACGTCACCCCCGAGACCCTGCTGTCGACGACGGACGAGCCGTTGCACCCGCTCGACGAGCAGGCCGTCGCCAAGGTGTTCACGCTGGCCAAGGACGGCGACCAGCGGGCGCGTGCGGCGGTCGAGCGCTTCATCCAGCGGCTGGTGCACGACGTGGCGGCCCTCGTCCTCGCCCTGGACCCCGAGCTGGTCGTCATCGGTGGCTGGGCGGCCGGCCTGGACGGCGTACTGGAGCCGCTGCGCAGGGAGTTGGCGCGCTACTGTCTGCGTCCGCCCAAGGTGGCCCTCTCGATGCTGGGGGAAGCGGCGGTCGCGACGGGTGCGCTGCGGCTGGCCCTCGACCACGTGGAGGAGCAGTTGTTCGCGGTCGAGGGAACCGTGACCGCGCGCCGCTGAGGCACGAGCGACGCGCGGTTCGGGCCGGACGACGGCTCAGGAGGCGCGGCGCTCCGGGTCGTGATGGATCTCCACGCCGCCCGAATCACCGAACGTGAGCCGGCAGGTGTCGGCGCGGTACGTGGCCACGGAGACCGCCGCGGTGCGCCCCTCGGCGAAGAAGCGGGTCGTGACGACGAGAACGGGCGCCCCGGGAAGGCGGTCGAGCTCCTTGGCGTCGTCCGCGCGGGCCGAGCCCAGCTCGACGGCACGGTCCTGGCCTTCGAGCTCCAGGCGCTGGAGCTCGCGCAGCACGGCACGCGCGCGTGCGGCGCCCGAGGGCGTGTCGATCGCCGACAGGTCCGGCACGGAGGACGCCGGAATGTACAGGAGCTCGGCGGCGACGGGCTGGCCGTGCGTCGCCAGGGAGCGGCGCACGATGTGCACCGGCTCGCCGTCGGCGATCTCCAGGAAGCCGGCCACCGGCGCGGGGGGCGCCGCCATCGCGCAGTCCGCGGCGTGCCAGGCGTCACCGGTCGCCCCCGGCCACACATGCTGCTCGGTTCCGACGGCCACACCCACACGCGGGGGCGCGACGGTGGTGCCCACCCCGCGACGGCGTTGCAGCCGGCCTTCGAGTTCGAGCTGTTCGAGTGCCTGGCGAAGGGTCGCCCGGGCGACACCGAACCGGGCCGCCAGATCACGTTCGTTGGGCAGGATCTCGCCCACCGTGAACTCGGAGTCCAGTGCTTCGCTGAGCACGGTCCTGAGGTGCCAGTACTTCGGCTCCGGCACCGATTCCAACTGCGTGGTCCCCACCCTGTCCTCCGCAATCGCCGTGGCCCGGCGGCGTTTTAGCGCCCTTGTTTATTAAAGGTTCCTGCACTATCCGCGACGATAGGGCCGCCCCCACCCTTGGTCAAGACCAATCCTCGAACCCTTACGGACCGCACAGGCGCCCCGCCGCGGAGCGTTCACGGGGTGTTCTCGCCGGGCGACGTTCGTGACACAACGCCGAAAGCCCCCGTACAAAGACGGGGGCTTCCGCTGTCCTGTGATGTCCTGTGATGCCTCGGAGGGGCGTTCGCCGGTGGCCAGGAGCTGTCGTTCGGTTCACGCGGCGGGGATCGACACCAGCTTCTCCGGGTTGCGCACGATGTAGACGCACTGGACACGCCCGTCCGCGACGTCCAGTTGGATGATGCTGTCGGGCTTGCCCCCCGACAGCGCGAGCACCGCGAGACCGCCGTTGACCTCGAGGAAGCGCAACGACAGGCCGGACGCGCCCTTCTTGGTGACGCCGACGACGAACCGGCCGACCTTCTCGGCGCTGTCGAGGACGCGCAGCGGTGCCTGGGCGAGGCCGCCGCTGTCGCCGATGAGCCGCGCCTCCGGTGCCAGCAGGGACATGAGCCCCTCCAGGTCGCCCTCGGCCGCCGCGGCGAGGAACCGCTCGGTGAGGTCCCGGCGTTCGGCCGGGTCCACCTCGTAGCGCGGCCGCCGTTCCTCCACGTGCTTGCGGGCCCGCCCGGCGAGTTGACGCACCGCCGGCTCGCCCCGGTCGAGAACGGCGGCGATGTCGGCGTACGGATAGCCGAACGCCTCGCGCAGGACGAACACCGCGCGTTCCAGCGGTGACAGGGACTCCAGGACCACGAGGACGGCGAGCGAGACGGAGTCCGCGAGGACGGCTCGCTCGGCGCTGTCGGGCGCGGTGTCGCCGAAGTCGGTGATGTACGGCTCCGGGAGCCACGGTCCGACGTAGGCCTCTCGACGCGACTGGACCTGGCGCAGCCGGTCGATGGCGAGCCGGGTCGTGACACGGACCAGGTAACCGCGCGGCTCACGCACGTCCGACCGGTCCTCGGCGGACCAGCGCAGCCACGCGTCCTGCACGACGTCCTCCGCGTCGGCCACTCGCGCGAGCATGCGGTACGCCACGCCCATCAGTACGGGGCGGTGTTCCTCGAAGACATCGGTCGCCGTGTCGATTGCCACCGCACCATCCCACCCGACACATTCCCGGGTGTCCAGGCGAAACAGCCGGGCGAAACAGCCGCCCCGGAGCACAATGGCCGCGGACCGCCGGTGGCCGACGGTCCCGACAACGGGAGGAACGACGATGCGATACGGGGTACTGGGCACGGGCGACGTGGGGCGCGCCCTCGCCGGCAAGCTGGTCGAACTGGGCCACGAGGTCTGCCTGGGTTCGCGTACGAAGGACAACACGGCGGCCGTCGAGTGGGCCGAGAGCGCGGGTCCCACGGCCCATCACGGCACCTTCGCGGACGCGGCGGCGTTCGGCGAGGTGGTCCTGAACGCGGTCGGCGGGCGGGTCGCGCTCACCGTGCTGCGGTCGGCCGGGGCGGAACACCTGGACGGCAAGGTGGTGTTGGACGTCTCCAATCCCCTGGCGTTCGAGGACGGCGAGCTGCGGCTGTCTCCGGTGGAGTCGGACAGCGTGGGCGAGCAGATCCAGCGGGAGTTCCCGGGGACCCGTGTGGTGAAGAGCCTCAACACCGTCAACTGCCAGGTGATGGTGGACCCTTCCAGGGTGCCGGGCGAGCACCAGATCTTCGTCTCCGGTGACGACGAGGACGCCAAGGAGCAAGTGACGGCGCTGCTCGGAGAGTTCGGCTGGCCCGCGGAGCGCGTGTTCGACCTCGGGGGCATCCGGACCGCGCGGACCGTGGAGATGTACGTGCCGCTGTGGGTCAAGCTCATGCAGGGCATCGGGCACGCGGACTTCAACATCGAGGTGCGCGGGGCGCGCTAGCGCCCGGCCACGGGGCCGCGGAACAGGGGAACCCCGGACGCGGCGGACATGGGGCGCGGGCATCCGGTCGGCGCCGGGTGCCCGCGCCCGGCCCGGCTCCACGGTCCCCGTCTGGGGGGTGCCCGGCATCAGGTGACGGGGCTCGGATGCCGGCGCGGGTTTCGTGACGGCTCGGGGCTACCCGTCGGTAGCAGTTGCTGACAAGCTGTCTACGAGATGGTTCGTCACGGCTTCAGACGAGGAGCAGCCCCATGTCCGACACGGTCACCGTCACCCTCCCCTCACCGCGCGGCCCGAAGGCGGTCACCGTGTCCTACGCGCGCGAGGGCACCGGCGAACCGCTGCTCCTGCTCCACGGCATCGGCCACCACCGCCAGGCCTGGGACCCGGTCATCCCCATCCTCGCCGCCGAACGCGACGTCATCGCCGTCGACCTCCCGGGCTTCGGCGCGTCCCCGGCGCTGCCCGACGGACTCACCCACGACCTGTCGACGGTGGTGCCCCTGCTCGGCGCGCTGTGCGAGGCGCTGGAGATCGGGCGGCCGCATGTCGCCGGCAACTCGCTCGGCGGGCTGCTGGCCCTGGAACTTGGCCGCGAGAAGCTCGTACGGTCCGTCACCGCGCTCTCACCCGCCGGCTTCTGGTCGCCGGTGGAGCGGCGGTACGCCTTCGGCCTGCTGATCGCCATGCGCCAGACGGCCCGCCGCATGCCCCTCCCGGTCATCGAGCGGCTCTCCCGCTCCGCGGCCGGGCGGACCGTGCTGACCAGCACCATCTACGCCCGGCCCGCCCGCCGTTCACCCGACGCGGTCGTCGCCGAGACCCTCGCGCTGGCCCACGCGGAGGGATTCGCCGACACGCTCCGGGCGGGTACGAACGTCCAGTTCACGGACGACATCCCGACGCTCCCCGTCACCGTGGCCTGGGGAACCCGCGACCGACTGCTGATCCGCCGCCAGGGCGTCCGGGCCAAGCAGATCATTCCGCGGGCGCGGCTGGTGCGGCTGCCCGGCTGCGGCCACGTCCCGATGAACGACGACCCGGCGCTCGTCGCCCGCGTCATCCTCGACGGAAGCCGCTGAGCCGTCCCGGATGACGGCGCCCGAGGGGACTTGGGCGGCAGCGGTCGAACTGTCCTCCAGGGCAGCGGAGTTCACGCCGTCCCGGGGCACGGTCTTCTTGCGGCCCCTTTCGGCGGCCCGGTGACCGCGCCCGAGGACGACGCTCAACGCGCCTGACCCGAGGGCGACTCCGGCCCCCACGAGGGCGCTGCCCACGGCCTGCGCGATCCCGTAGGCGCCGGTGCCCACGAGCGGCGCCGTACAGGCGGCGGAGACCGGGATGAGGCCCGAGAAGAGCGTGGCGCGCTCCGCGCCGATGCGCTGTACGCCCATGTACCAGCAGACGAAACCGACGACCGTGACGACCGCCGCCTGCCACAGCAGCGCGGTCGCCTCGGTGACGTCGGGCATCCGCAGCCACGCTCCACGGCCGGTGATCACGCCGACCAGCGCGGACTCGGCGGCGGCGACGGCGCACACCGTGGCCGACAGGAGCCGCGGGCCGAGCGGACGCAGTACCGGTACGGCGAGTACGGCGAAGCCGGCTTCCCCGGCCAGTGCGCCCAGGGAGCAGGCGATGCCGGCCGCGTCCGTGCGGCCCCATCCCTGAACGGCGAAGGCGCCGAGAGCGACGAGCGACGCCCCGTACAGGACGCGGCGTCGTGGACGGCGGCCCTCCTGAAGCGGTACGAGCACCGCGACGACGACGGGGGCGCAGCCCACGAAGACGCCGGGGACCGCCGGTTCGGCCGTGCGCTCGGCGGCGAGCACCGCGAGGTTGAAACCGACCATGCCGACGGCCGCGATCAGCGCGAGTCTCCCCCACTGGCGGGCCGTGAGCCGCCGCAGCGGGGCGGCGCCGCCCCGGCCGACGAGGGGCAGCAGAAGGACACAGGCGAGGCCGTAGCGCAGGAACTGGCCGCCCGCGTACGGATAGTGGCCCAGCACGCTGTTGGCGGTGAAGGAACCTCCGACGAGGACACAGGCGAGGGCGGCGAGCAGCGCGCCCCGGGTGGTGGTGGCGTTCATGACGGTGACGCTATGAACGGGCGTGGCCCGGATTAAGGTCCACTTCCATGACGTCATCGGGGACCAATCGCGGAGAAGCGTCGCGTCCCGCTCCGACAGCACCGCCCGCGGCTCCGGCGCATCCGGCAGGTCCGACCGGATCGGCGCCCTCGTGGACCGCCGCCTGGGAACTGCTCCTGCCGGCCGCGTCGGCTCCGGCACGCGCGCGTGGACGCACCCTTCAGGCCGCGCTGCGCGAGGCGGTCCGCTCCGGGCGGCTCGCTCCCGGCACCCGGCTGCCGTCCGCCCGCGAGCTGGCCGGGGATCTCGGCGTGTCGCGGGGGCTCGTCACGGAGGCGTACGAGCAGTTGACCGCGGAAGGGTATCTGCGCAGTGACCGCGGGTCCGGCACCTGGGTCGGCGGCGCGGTGCGGGCCGTCGGCCCCCGCGCGCGTGACCGCGCCCCGCGGGCGGCCGGAGTACGGGCCGACTTCGTCGCGGGAAGCCCCGACCTGTCTCTGTTCCCGCGCTCCGCCTGGGCCGCCGCGCACCGGGGAGTCCTGGCCGAACTGCCCCACCAGGCACTCGGTTACCCGGACCCGCGTGGTCTGCCGCGACTCCGGACGGCCCTGGCCGGACTCCTCGTACGTCGCCGGGGTGTGGTCGCGGACCCGGAACGCGTCATCGTGGTCTCCGGCGTCGCCCAGGCGATGACACTGCTCGGATTCGCCCTCCACGCGCGCGGGACACCCCGCGTGGGCGTCGAGCGTCCCGGCAGTCCGGAACTCGGCTCGCTGTTCGCCTCGGCCGGCGTCGGCACCGTACCGCTGCCGCTCGACGACGACGGTCTCGCGGTCGCTCCGCTCGAAGCCTCCGGTCTACGGGCCCTGGTGACCACGCCCGCTCACCAGTTCCCGACGGGGATCGCGTACTCGGCACGGCGTCGCGCCGAACTCCTCGACTGGGCGCGGTCCGTGGACGGGCTGGTGATCGAGGACGACTACGACGGTGATTTCCGCTACGACCGTGCCCCGGTGGGTGCCCTCCAGGGGCTGGACCCCGAGCATGTCGCGTACACGGGCTCGGTCAGCAAATCGCTCGCTCCGGGGCTTCGGCTCGGCTGGCTCCTCGTCCCGGCGTCCCACTTCGAGGAGGTCGTCGAGCGCAAGCGCACCATGGACCTCGGCAATCCGGTCCTCGACCAGGCGCTGCTGGCCCGTTTCGTCGAGCGCGGCGACTACGACCGGCATCTGCGCCGCTGCCAGCGCGCGTACCGGGAGCGGCGTGACGTCCTGGTCGCGGCCCTGGAGGACCATTTCCCCGGTACGGAGGTCTCCGGAATCGCGGCCGGTCTGCACGTCGTGGCCGCACTGCCCGGCCGCTTCGGGCCACCGGACCTGTTCCTGGAACGGACCGCCGCGGCCGGGGTCGTTGTCCGGCCGACGGCCCACTACGGAGCGACGGCCGTGGACGGCGTACGGCTCGTGCTGGGGTACGCCCATCTGCCGCCCGCGCGGATACGGGACGGCGTGCGGCTGATGGCGGAGGCCGTACGCGGCCGGGGCGCACCTGACGGGTCGACGACGCCCTGAGGCGTCCCCGGCCGGGGGGGCGGGTACGGGTGGCTCCTGGCCAACGCGGTGACGCGAACGGCCCGGCCGGTTCGGCTCCGCAGACACTTCCGCGGACGGCTCCGTGGACGGCACCGCACGCGCCATCACGATTCCCCGTGTCTCATGGCCGGTTGTTCACCCGTGGTTTGCGTGGGCGCTGCGGCGTACCAGTAGGTGTGGCTCTGCACACTGGCCGAATCCGTCCCCGGAGGCGTATCCATGTCGCACCGCCCGTTCCGTTCGTTCCCCGGCCGCCGCAGCGTGCTGCGCGGCTCGCTGGCCGCGTCGGCGGCACTGGCCCTGCCCACCACACTCGGCTCGGCGCCGGCGTTCGCCCTGTCCGGCCGGCCGAGGGCGGGCTGGGGCGTCCAGGCCGGCGACGTGACCACCGACTCCGGCCTGGTGTGGGTGCGCTCCGACCGGCCCGCGCGGATGATCGTCGAGACCTCGGCGACCGCGTCGTTCCGAAACTCCCGCAGATGGCACGGTCCGCTGCTCGGCGCGGACACGGACTTCACGGGGACCACCCGGCTGCACGGGCTGCCGTCCGGCGAACAGATCCACTACCGCGTCCTGCTCGCCGACCCGGACGACCCGCGGCGCACCGGCGAGCCGGTGAGCGGAACGTTCCGTACGGCTCCGCGCGGGCGGCGCGGCGGTGTGCGCTTCCTCTGGTCGGGCGATCTTGCGGGGCAGGGCTGGGGCATCAACCCGGACATCGGCGGCTACCGCATCTTCGACGCGATGGCCCGGCTCGATCCCGACTTCTTCCTGTGCAGCGGCGACAACATCTACGCCGACGGCCCGGTCGCCGCGACGGCCGCGCTCCCCGACGGCGGCACCTGGCGGAACATCACGACCGAGGAGAAGTCCAAGGTCGCCGAGTCGCTGGCGGAGTTCCGCGGCAATTTCCGCTACAACCTGCTCGACGAGAACCTCAAGCGGTTCAACGCCCAGGTGCCTTCCGTCATCCAGTGGGACGACCACGAGGTGCGGAACAACTGGTACCCCGGTGAGGTGGTGGCCACCACGGACACGCGGTACACGGAGAAGAGCGTCGACGTCCTGGCGGCGCGGGCCCGGCGCGCGTTCGGCGAGTACTTCCCCGTGTCGACCCTGCGGCCGGACGACAGGGACGGACGCGTGCACCGGGTCATGCGTCACGGCCCGCTCCTGGACGTGTTCGTCCTCGACATGCGCACCTACCGCGACGCCAACTCCCCCGACAACCAGACCACGGATCCGCAGGGCATCCTCGGTGCCGCACAGCTGGAGTGGCTGAAGCGCGAGCTGTCGCGTTCGCGGGCCGTGTGGAAGGTGATCGCCGCGGACATGCCGCTCGGCCTCGTCGTGCCGGACACGACCGAGGGACAGCCGAACATCGAGGCCGTGGCGCAGGGCGACCCGGGCGCGCCGCTCGGACGCGAACTCCAACTGGCCGAACTGCTGCGGTTCATCAAGCACCGGCGGATCACGGGCACCGTGTGGCTCACCGCCGACGTGCACCACACCTCGGCACAGCACTACCAGCCGTCGCGGGCCGCGTTCACCGACTTCGAACCGTTCTGGGAGTTCGTCTCCGGCCCCCTGAACGCCGGGGCCTTCCCGGCGAGCGCGCTGGACAACACGTTCGGTCCGGAGCGGGTGTTCGTGAAGGCTCCCGTCGCCTCGAACGTCTCGCCCGCGGGCGGCTACCAGTTCTTCGGCGAGGTCGACATCGACGGCGACAGCGGCGAGCTGAGGGTACGCCTGCGCGAACAGGACGGGACCGTGCTGTTCACGCAGGTGCTCCAGCCGGGACGCGTGGGCCAGTAGGAAAACCCGGTCCGCCGTGCCCCGTACGCCGTGCCCGCGCGCCGGTCCCACCCCGGCCGCCCGGCACGGCGGACCCACCCCGTGACGTCCCGTCCCGTCGGCCCGGCGGGCAAGTCGTTGCAGGTCAGAGGCGATTGTCAGTGGTCGCCTCTACGGTTTTTGCATGACGCGATCTTTGCAGGCCGTGGCCTACACCCGACCCTCCGCCCTGGAGTCCGTGCCCGGTGGGCGGCGGCTGGGTCTCGAGACCTCGCGGGGCTCGACGCCCACGGGGATCGAGGACCATCCGCGGTTCTTCGCGGGCTTCCTGACGTCACCTCAGGTGGCAGCAGCGGGTCTGCTGGCGGTGGCCGATGTCGCCGCGACGCGTTACTACCAGCCGCAACTGCGGGCGTCCCTCGACCCGGTGGTCACGGGCAACGGTGACCGTCTGCGGTTCGAGTCCTTCTCCGGCTGCGGCGGGGTGTACGCGCGTCTTGACGTGCTGACACCGGGCCTCGACGGCGCCGAGATCGGGCACGGGACGACGAACGTCGACGTCAACAACCCGCTGCGCGAGGCCCTCTCCCGCATCGGCACGGACGATCCGCTGCACCTTCGGGTGGGCCCGGACGAGATGGCCGTGACCACGCTGGACGGACCGGTGGTGGAGAAGAAGGTGCCGTTGCCCGACCGCTGGCTGCGGGGATTCGCCGAGGCCCAGGTGACGGCGGCCGGATTCGACCTGCGGGCCGAACTGCCCGCGGCCGAGGCCGTGCGGTTCCTGCGCTCGCTCCCGCGCGGCGCGGCGCGCGGCAGGCCGGGCGGCCCTCAGTGGGTGGTGCCCGCGGGCCGGGGACTCCGTCCGACCACCCGGCCGGTTCCGGGAGCCGTCTGCCTGCCCGGACCCGACCGGCTGATCGCTCTCCAGCGGGTGTTGCGCCATGCGACGGCCCTGCGCGTGTACGGTCCGCCGGTCACCGGCGACGCCGCCGCCGTGGCCGGTGCATGGGAAGCCGTCCTCCCCGGAATGCGGCTGACGCTCACGCTCTCGCCGGACGCGTCCCGGGGCTTCTCCGGAGAGGGTGGGGTGCTGGACGCCCTCTCCACCGACGAGGCGGCCGAGGACGCCGAGCTGATCGCGGTGCTGCTGGCGTGGGAACCCCGCGTCGACGTGGGTGACCTGGCCGCCGCCTCCGGCCTGCCGGCCGAACGCGTGAGAGCCGCCCTGGTCCGGCTGGGCACATCGGGGCGCGTGGGCTACGACACCGCGGAAGCCGCGTACTTCCATCGGGAACTGCCCTACGACGCGGGGCGGGTCGAGCGGCACAACCCGCGCCTGCGGTCGGCCCACGCCCTCGTCTCCGCGGGCGCGGTCGCCCTGGACGGGGCCATCGGCACGGTGACGGCGGACGACGGGCATGTGCACCGGGTCCGCGACGACGCGGGAACGCTGAGCTGTTCCTGCCTGTGGTGGGCGAAGTACCGGGGCGGCCGCGGGCCGTGCAAGCACGCTCTGGCGGTACGGATGGTGCGGCGGGGCGCCCGCGTCGAACACGGAGACGGGCACGAGGCGGCCCCGGCCGCCGGGCAATGCGGGAAATTCCAGGAAGTTGCGTTCGACGGGGGCGATGGACGATGAGTGACGAAGCACTGCTGAAGGCGGTACGGGCGGGGCGGACGGTCGAGGCCGCCGGGCTCCTGGACGGGATGACCGATGCAGAACGCCGGTCCTGCCTGCCCGCGTTGAAGGAGCTGCGCAAGGAGTTGCGGTCCGCGCCGTGGAACGCGGCGTCCCGCGTGGCCTGTCCCGCGCTGCACGCGGCGGGCGCGGCGTGTCACACGGGCGCCGCCGGCGCGGCGACCTGGATCGCCGGCGTCGACATGCGCTGGTCCCAGGCCTCCCCCGGTGTCCTGCTCCACGTCCTGGGCGACCGCGAGTCCGGCTGGCTCGCCGATCTGACGCACCGGCTCGCCGCCCGGCCGACGACGTCCCGGGTTCCGTTCGCCCTGCTGTCGGGGCTGGTGAGCCTGTCCGGCTGCGCGGTTCCGACGACCGACGCCTATGTCCAGGGCTGGTTGGAGCACATCGGCGCCTCCTGGCACAGCGGAGACACCGTGGCACAGCGGCTGCGCAAGGAGCCACATCTGTCCGTGCTGATCACCGCGCTCTTCGAGTCGCTGGAGGTCACGAGCCGGATCGCCTGGCTGTGGGGCGACGGACCGGGGAGCTGGTCCGACGCCCTCGCGGAGCTGGCCGAGGAGGGCATCCTCGACCGCGAGGTCCTGGTGGACGCCTGTGTCGGGCGCCTGCTGCGCGGGGGCGCACCGGCCGACCAGCGGATGTTCCTGCGGCTGCTGTCGTCCCTGGCGCCGACGCGTGACGAGGAACGCGAGCGCACCGCCGACTGGACGGCGCTCGCCTGCCAGGGAGTGCCGGCCGTCGCCTGGCACGCGCAGTCGGTGCTCGCCTCTCTCGCGCTGGACGGCGAGTTGACGCCCCGGCAGCTCGCCGAGATGTCCTCGGGTGTGCTGTTCCGTACGGAGAAGAAGCTGGTGCGCGCCCAGCTCGTCCTGCTGGGGAAGGTCCTCAAGCGTGATCCGTCCGCCGCCGGCGTGCTGCTGCCCGCGGCGGCGGAGGCCTTCGGTCACGAGGACACGGAGGTGCAGGAGCGTGCGCTGAAGCTGGTGGAGCGCCATGCCGGCGCCCTCCCCGACCCGGACGAGGCGCGGGCTCGACTCGAAGACCTCAGCGCCGACTTGAGCCCGGGGCTGCGGCTGCGGGCGCGGCGCGCCCTCGGCATCGAGGCTCCGGGCTCCGCTTCGACGGTCCAGGAGGAGGTACTGCCGCCGGTTCCGGAGCGGGAGCGGCTGGCGGCGGCACCGGAGTCGGCGGCCGAACTGGCCGAGGAGGTCGGCGCGATCATGGCCTCCGGTGGTGGGGTCGCCGCGTTCGAGCGCGCCCTGGACGGCCTGGTCCGCCATGCTCACCGTGACCGGGACGCGCTGGTGGAGGCCCTCGGCCCCGTGGTCGCGCGCTGCTGGTGGAAGGACCGCGATCCGAGCTACCCGGTCGTGGACCGAAGCTTCCGTGAATCGGCGCAAGGTCTAGAAGTCGTCCTGGCGGCCCTGTTCGAGGGGGTCGGCATGGCCACGCTCCATGCGGCGGTGCAGCAGGGACCGGCGAGCGGGAACTGCCATCACGGCGCGCTGTCCCGTGCCCTCGACGCTCGCCTGTGGGAGGCGGCCTACCGTCTCCGCACCGAACCGATGCCGTTCCTGCTGGCCACTCCCACCTGGGACAGCGGGCTGCTGGAGCCGGACGAACTCGTGGAACGCCTCACCGAGTACCGACGGCTCGACGCCCGGCCGGGAACGGCCGACTTCGCGCAGGCGCTTCTGCGCGTGCGGCGCGACGACGCCGTGACGGCGGCGGCCGCCGCGACGCGGGCCCGTGCCCTCGGCAGCCCGGAGGGATACCGCCTGGCCCAGTGGCTCACCTCCGAAGCGCCGCCGCTCCCGACGATCCGCCGACGGACCTCGGGCCCCCGCGTCCTGTTGGAACTGGGCGAGCTCGAAGAGATACAGGGCCTGTTCCCCAGGGAGTTCCGGCCGCTGGGCCGCCCCCTCACGGCGTTCAAGGACCGCTCGTACTGCTGGCACTGGGACGGCACGCACCGGCAGTACTGGCCCGCCGTCCTCCCGGGACGCCGGGAACTGGTGGCGGCGCGTCTCCTGAGCGACTTCGGCACAGCCGCGGTGGACGACGGCCGTATGCACACCGCGGTGCTGCCGCTGCTCGCCGAGGCCGACGGCACGGCGGGTGAAGCACTGCATCTGTGCGTGGCCTACGGGCTCGGAGCCCGGCATCCAGAGGACCGGCTCGCCGCGGTGGACGCCCTGCTGGTCCTCGCCGCCCGGGGACAGCTCGACGCCGGGCGGCTCGGCGCGGACCTCGGGGAACTGGTGCTCAGGGGCGCGCTGAAGAAGTCCCGGCTGGCCGAGTCGATACGCACGGCGGCGGCCACGGGTGCGCACGCCACGGTCTGGTCGGTGCTGCGGGCTCTGCTGCCGGCCCTGCTCGCCGATCTCGCCGCCGACGGTGTGGGCGGCGGCGCGGGCAGCGGCGCGGTCCGAGGGCTCGGTGAGCTGCTGGCCATCGCCGCCGACTGCGCCGAGCGGGCCGGGGCACACGGTGATCTCGCGCATCTCGCCGGCACCGCCGAACGGCAGGGCTCGTCCAGGGTGGTGACCCAGGCCCGACGGCTGCGGACCGCGCTGACCCGGGAGGCGGTTGCCTGACGCAAGGAGCCGTTGCCTGACGTGGGGAGCCGCCGCCCGATACGGGGAGTCGCCGCCCCGCGCCGGAAGGTCCCGTCTCAGGGCCGGCGGTGGTCCGGCGGCCCTGACCAGGTGGGCAGCCAGGTCTCGCGTTCGAGGCAAAAGACCCGTAAAAAGAACTGCAAATCGGACAGAATGACACTTAACCGATCAGTCACAAGCCGTTCGTGATCACGCAACACCATTCCTTCACAGTGACTGTATGACTCCAGACATGTCTGATGTGACGCGTGCGAAGCACGGACGGCCCGTTCACCACTGGCGACGGGACGTCGTCGAACTCGCCGCGCTGTTCACGGCCGTGGCGGTCGCGGACGGAGTGGCCAACCTGATCGGGCACGGGCCCGACGGTCCCGCGCTGCTGGCGATCTCGGCGGTGTTCCTGGTCGCCACGGCCGGATTCCACACATGGTGGGCACGCCACCACGGTCACGCTCCGCCGACGAGCGATACCGGCGCCCGGCCGCCCTCGGACGGGCGAACGGGCGAGCCCTCCGGGGCGGACGCGACGGCCTCCACGCCCCTGCCGGTCGTGGAGGCGACCGTGCTGCTACGGATGCGGACGACGGTGAAGGACGCGCCGGGTTCGCTCGCCGCGCTCTGCACGGCGCTCGCGGAGCGCCAGGTCGACATCCTGAGCCTCCAGACACACCCGCTGGCCGACGGAACGGTCGACGAGTTCCTGCTGCGCGCGCCCGCCGAGCTGGCCACCGCCGAGATCACCCGCAGCGTGGCGCAGGCCGGCGGCACATCGACCTGGATCGAGCGGGCCGACGCCCACGACCTGGTGGACGCGCCGACCCGGGTGCTCGGCCTGGCCACCCGTACGGCCCTCGACGCCTCCGAACTTCCCCTCGCGTTGCGGCAGTTGCTCGGCCGGTGCACGATCCGCTCGCTGCCCGCGACCTCCCCCGTCTCCGGCCGGGCGACGCAGGGAGCTCCCGTGGAGGGGGCACTCGAGGACACGGTGATGCGGCTGCGCGCGCCGGAGGGCGGTGTGATCACGGTGGAGCGGCCGTATCTGCCGTTCACGCCGACCGAGTTCGCCCGGGCGCGGGCGCTGGTCGAACTGGACGCCCGGCTCGGCCCGCGCGTTCCGCGCGGACAGGACATGCTGACGCTGCCCGAGGGCAACGCGATCACCGTGCGGCGCGCGGACGTCTCGGACGTCGAGGCCGCCAAGGCGATGCACGAGCGCTGCTCGCCGCGGACGCTGAGCATGCGGTACCACGGCCCCGTCGGGGACGCGGACCGGTACCTCAACCACCTGCTCAGCCCCAGTTTCGGGCGCACTCTCGCGGTGCGTACGGCGTCCGGCAGGATCGTCGGGCTCGGTCATCTGCTCTGGGACGGCGACGAGACGGAGGTCGCGCTGCTCGTCGAGGACGAATGGCAGCGGCGCGGAATCGGCATCGAACTGCTCGGCCGCCTGGTGGCGATGGCCGTCGAGGCCGGCTGCGCGAGCGTGTACGCCGTGACGCAGGCGTCGAACACCGGCATGGTGGCCGCCATGCGCGGCCTCGGCCTCCCGCTCGACTACCAGATCGAGGAGGGCACCCTGGTCATCACCGCCCGCCTGGACACGCCACCGGTGACGTCGCCGTACGCCGAGCGCCACGGTCACGGCCGGCGCGGAGCGGCGACGGAGACGGGCGGTCCCGGAACAGGAAACCGCCGCGGCTAGCCCGAACACCTTCGGTTCCATCGGCCACCACCCAACCGCCGAACACGCCTGGAGCCACCGACAGCACAGCACAGCACCGGCCACCGGCGCCCCGCGCCGATACCACCGATGCCACCCCCACATCCCGGCGCCACCGGCCACCTGCCACCGGAACCGCCGATACCGCGTCAAGCGCCCCGGCGCGACCGGCACATCCCCCAACCAGGGAGCGCCCCGGCACCATCAGGTGCCGGGGCGCTCCCTCCCCCCGTTCCCCCGGTCCGTTCCCCCGGTCCTCACTCCCCGCCGTGGAACCCCAGGGCCGAGTCCAGGTCGGACCACAGGTCGTCCACGTCCTCCAGGCCCACCGACATGCGCAGCAGACGGTCGCTGACGCCCGCGTCGCGGCGGTCCGCCGTGGGGACGATGCGGTGGCTTATCGAGGCAGGGTGCTGGATGAGGCTGTCGACACTGCCGAGGCTCACGGCGGGAGTGATCAGCCGGACTCCGGCGATGACGTCGTGCGGGTCGCCGTGCACCTCGAAGGCGATCATGGCGCCCCCGATGCGCGGGTAGTGGACGCGGGCGACGCGCGGATCGTCGGCGAGCCTGCGGGCGAGCTCCGCGGCGTTCGAGGACGCGGCCCTGACCCGGACGGGCAGGGTCGACAGGCCGCGCAGCAGCAGATAGCCGGCCAGCGGATGCAGGACGCCGCCCGTCGCGAACCGCACCTGGCGCAGCTTCCGCGCCAGCTCCTCGTCGCACGCGACCACACCGGCCATCACGTCCCCGTGGCCGCCCAGGTACTTGGTGGCGCTGTGCAGGACCAGTCGCGCGCCGTGCTCGGCGGGGCGTTGCAGCACGGGGGTGGCGAAGGTGTTGTCGGCGAGGAGCGGGACCGTCCCGCAGGAGTGCGCCACGGCGCGGAGGTCGAGTTCCGCGAGCGTCGGGTTCGCCGGGGACTCGACCATCACGAGGCCGGTGTCGGGCCGCAGCGCGTCGGCGATCCCGGCCGGGTCGACCCAGGTCACCTCGGTGCCGAGCAGCCCGGCCGTCAGGAGGTGGTCGCTGCACCCGTACAGCGGACGGACGGCGACGACATGGCGCAGGCCCATCGCGTTGCGTACGAGGAGGACGGCGCTCAGCGCGGCCATGCCGCTCGCGAAGGCGACCGCGCTCTCCGTGCCTTCGAGGCGCGCGAGGGCCGTCTCGAAGCGGGCGACGGTCGGATTGCCGAGGCGGGCGTAGACGGGCGGGCCCTCGGGTTCGGCGCCGTCGGCCGCGAAGGCGTCGATCCGCGCGGCCTCGCCGCGGCTGTCGTACGAGGGGTACGTGGTGGACAGATCGATCGGGGCCGCGTGCAGCCCCAGGGCCGCCAGATCCTCCCGGCCGGCGTGCACGGCTTCCGTGGCGAGTGCCCTGGCCGGAGCCGTGATGACCTGGCGGCCGCTTCCGCTCAGGTCGTCGTGCGCGTCCTGCGCGCCCTGCGTGTCGTACACAACGGAGTCCATGCGCCGAAGCCTGAACACCGGGCGGGCTTTCGGCGGCGGATCCCGTGTTACGTTCGCGCCATGGCCGATTCTGTCGTACTCGATCCGGTGGATCTTCATCTGTTGCGGCTGCTGCAGAACGACGCACGGACGACCTACCGCGATCTCGCGGCTCAGGTCGGCGTCGCGCCGTCGACCTGCCTCGACCGGGTGACCCGGCTGCGCCGGGCGGGAGTCATTCTCGGCCATCAGCTGCGGCTGGACCCGGCGAAGCTCGGACGGGGTCTGGAGGCGCTGCTGTCCGTGCAGGTCCGGCCGCACCGCAGGGAGCTGGTGGGGCCCTTCGTCGACCGCATCCGGGTGCTGCCGGAGTCGCGGACCGTCTTCCATCTGACCGGCCCCGACGACTACCTCGTGCATGTCGCGGTCGCGGACATGGCGGATCTGCAGCGGCTGGTGCTCGACGAGTTCACCTCTCAGCGCGAGGTGGCACGGGTCGAGACGCGGCTGATATTCCAGCAGTGGGACTGTGGTCCGCTGCTGCCGCCGGCCGCGACGGGCCCGTCGTCCCCGGCCAAATCCGGGTGACGCGGTCACAAGCCCGGTTGAGCGGGCTGACGCGGCGCCCGTGCCCGTATGAGGATGTGCGCATGTCAGAGACGAAGAACCCGCTGCCCCGCGAGGTCGCCGACGCGTACGTCGACGAGCTCATCGCCCTCGACCCGGTCCTCGGCACCTATCTCGGTGTGAAGGAGAGCCACAGCAGGCTTCCCGACAACTCGCCCGCCGGCCAGGAGGCCGTCGCCGAGCTGGCACGGGTGACCCTCGCCCGGCTGGAGGAGGCGGAGCGGCGGCCGGGCGCGGAACGTGACATCGAGCGCCGTTGTGCCCGGCTGCTGCGTGAGCGGCTCACCGCCGCGCTCGCGGTCCACGAGGCCGGCGAGGGCCTGCGGGCGGTCGGCAATCTGCACACACCGGTGCACTCGGTCCGCCAGGTCTTCACCCTGACACCCACGGAGACCGGCGAGGACTGGGCCACGGTCGCGCAGCGGCTGCGCGCGGTACCGGACGCGCTCGCCGGTTACCGGGAGTCCCTCGCGCTGGGGCTCGACCGCAAGCTGTACGCGGGACCGCGGCCGACCGCGACGTTCGTCGAACAACTCACGGAGTGGTCGGACACGGACGGAGCGGGCCTCGGCTGGTTCGAGGACTTCGTGTCGGCGGGCCCCGACTCCGCACGCGAGGAGCTGGACGCGGCGGCGCACACCGCGACGGAGGCCGTGATCGCCCTGCGGGACTGGATGCGCGACGTGTACGCGCCCACGATCGAGGGCGCGCCGGACACCGTGGGCCACGAGCGGTACGCACGGCTGGCGCGCTACTTCAACGGTACGGATCTCGACCTCGACGAGGCGTACGCGTACGGCTGGGCCGAGTACCACCGTCTCCTGGCCGAGATGCGGACCGAGGCCGAGAAGATCCTGCCCGGCGCGGCCACGCCCTGGGTCGCCCTCGCGCACCTCGACGAGCACGGCCGGCACATCGAGGGCGTCGACGAGGTCCAGCAGTGGCTCCAGGCGCTGATGGACGAGGCGATCGCCGCCCTGGACGGCACGCACTTCGAACTCGCCGAGCCGGTGCGGAAGGTGGAGTCCCGCATCGCGCCGCCCGGCGGTGCGGCGGCCCCGTACTACACCGCCCCTTCGCAGGACTTCTCGCGACCGGGCCGCACCTGGCTGCCCACGATGGGGCAGACCCGCTTCCCCGTCTACGATCTCGTCTCGACCTGGTACCACGAGGGGGTGCCCGGCCATCACCTCCAGCTCGCGCAATGGGCGTACGTCGTCGACGACCTGTCCCGCTACCAGGCCACCGTCGGCCAGGTCAGCGCCAACTGCGAGGGCTGGGCCCTGTACGCGGAGCGGCTGATGGACGAGCTCGGCTTCCTCACGGACGCGGAGCAGCGGCTCGGCTATCTCGACGCGCAGATGATGCGGGCCGCCCGGGTCATCGTCGACATCGGCATGCACCTGGAGCTGGAGATCCCCGCCGACTCCCCCTTCCACCCGGGCGAGCGGTGGACTCCGGACCTGGCGCAGGAGTTCTTCGGCGCGCACAGCAGCCGGCCGGCCGACTTCGTGGAGAGCGAGCTGACCCGCTACCTCACGATGCCCGGCCAGGCCATCGGCTACAAGCTCGGCGAACGCGCCTGGCTGCTGGGCCGTGCGAACGCGAAGAAGCGCCTTGGTGACGCGTTCGACGCCAAGGCCTGGCACATGGCCGCCCTGTCCCAGGGTTCCCTGGGCCTGGACGACCTGGTGGACGAGCTCTCCCGGCTCTGACGGGCCCGCGCGGCGGCCGGCTCGCGGCCGCCGCGCACGTCACCGGGGTGGCTCGGCGTCAGGGCGTCAGGGCGTCAGGCGGCGTAGTTGGACGAGTCCGACCCACGTCTCGGGTCCCGGTTCGACGTGGGCCGCGCGAACCCCGTACCGGCCCGGTTCGAGCGTCACCCGCAGGTGATCCGTGCTTCCGGAGGCGGTGCCGGGCCAGGCGGCGTCGAACAGGACGACGGGGCCGGGCACCGTCCACTCCACTTCCGGCTCCCACCTGGCCTGTGACAGGGCCGCCGGGACGAGGGCGAGCAGTTCGTCCTCGGAATCGGCGGCGCACCAGCGGACGAAGGCGCCGTGCTCGGGGAGGTAGGCGGTCGAGGCGGGTTCGTCGCCGAGGACCAGGGCCCTGGTGTCGCCCACGGGCAGGAGCCCGATGAACCCGTCGACGTCACAGGCCCGGTCGTAGTCGCAGGACATGTCGTCACCGTCGGCCCCCGACCAGAACGGGAGAACCGTCTCCGGTATCGCTATGAGGGGTCCGCCGCCCGACTCCACCCACTGGACCGCACCGGGGTCCGCGTATCTTGGCATGCGCAGAAGTTACACGGCACACGTCCGCCTCCCCAGGACAGGCGGCCTCCGGGAAACGGAATCCGGACACCGCGGGAACACGGGGGCCGACACGTCGGTCCGCCCCCGTCGCCCTGGGTCAGCAGCCGCAGTCCTCCGCGTCCACGGGTGCCGTCAACGGGTCCTCGGCGCGGCGCTCACGGCCCTGCCAGGTCTCGAACTCGAAGCCCTCGCGCGCCCAGTACTCGAAGCCGCCGAGCATCTCCTTGACCTGGAAGCCGAGTTCGGCGAGGGCGAGGGCCGCGCGGGTCGCGCCGTTGCATCCGGGTCCCCAGCAATAGGTGACGACCGGCACCGACTTGTCCAGAAGCCGTTCGGCCTGTTCGGTGATGAGCGCGGTGGGCAGGTGGACCGCGCCCGGGATGTGCCCCTGGTCCCACGACGCGGTGGAACGGGAGTCGAGGACGACGAACCCGGGGTCGCCGCCGGCCGCGAGGGCCGCCGCCACGTCGGACACGTCCGCGTGGAACGCGAGGCTCGCGCCGAAGTGGGCGGCGGCCGCGGCCGGCGACGCCGGCGGCACCCGCAGGACGGGGTTAGTCGTCGGCGTGGAACCGGTCGCCGTGTTCTTCGTGATGCCCTCGGCAGTCGCCGTCATGGCCTGGCCTTTCCGTGAACCGTGGTCCCGCCGGACGGATGCCGCCCTTGCCACCCCGGTGCTTCCTCCGCACCTCACCCCGCGGGACTTCCCGACCAGAAATCTACGGGCGCCGGCCTGCGGCCTGAAGTGGTGATCCACGGTGGTGCTGTTGATCGGCCGGGGATTCTCCTGGTATTCATCGGGGATGACCGCGTATTCCCCGGACGCCACCGACTGGCGCATCCTCGACGTCCTCCAGCGCGAGGGCCGGTCCAGCTTCGCCGAGCTGGCACGGGCCGTCTCCATGTCCGCCAGCGCGGTCACCGAGCGGGTGCGCCGCCTGGAGGAGGCGGGTGTCATCCAGGGGTACGCGGCCGTCGTGGACCCCGAGAGTCTGGGGCTGCCGATCCTGGCGTTCGTCCGGCTCAGATACCCGAACGGCAACTACAAGCCGTTCCACGATCTCGTCGAGGTGACACCCGAGATCCTGGAGGCGCACCACGTCACGGGCGACGACTGCTTCGTCATCAAGGTCGCCGCCCGGTCGATGGGGCATCTGGAGACGGTGTCGGGCAAGATCGGCACGCTCGGGTCGGTGACGACGAGCGTCGTCTACTCCTCACCGCTGCCGCGCCGTCCGCTGGGCCACTAGACCGCCCAGCCATGGCGGGAACGGCCACCGCCGGAGCGCCGACGGTCGGGACAGCAACGGCCGGAACGGCGACGGCCCGGGACGGCCCGGCCCCGGCGACGATCACGCGCCCCGCTGCCGTACGACCGACCCCGTTCTCCCCTTCACCACCTCGAGCTGGGCGTGGATGCGGCGACGCAGGTCTCCGACGTGGCTGACGATGCCGACGCTGCGGTCGCGTTCCCGCAGCGAGTCGAGGACGTCGAGCACCTCGTCGAGGGTCTGGTCGTCGAGGCTTCCGAAGCCCTCGTCGATGAAGAGCGTGTCCAGCCGCACCCCGCCGGCCTCGTCGGTGACCACGTCCGCGAGACCGAGGGCGAGGGCGAGGGAGGCGAAGAAGGTCTCGCCGCCGGAAAGCGTCGCCGTGTCGCGCTCGCGTCCGGTCCAGGCGTCCACGACATGCAGTCCGAGCCCGCTGCGTCCGCGGCCCGCCCGGTCGTCGGAGTGCACCAGGGTGTAGCGCCCCGAGGACATCCGCTGGAGGCGGACCGTCGCGGCGGCGGCGACCTGCTCCAGCCGGGCGGCGAGGACGTACGCCTCCAGCCTCATCCTGCGTTCGTTGTCCGCCGAGGTGCCGGCCGCGAGACCGGCGAGGCGGGACACGCGCTCGTACTCCTCGCGCAGCGGGGCGAGCCTGCGGGCTCCTCCAGTCGCACGGGTGGAGAGCGTGTCGAGTTCGGTGCAGCGCCGGGCCGCCGCGTCCCGCGCCGACGCGGTGTCCCGCAGCCGCCGGGCGGCGGATTCGGCCGACCGCTCGGCGGCCGGCAGGTCGACGGGAGGGCGCCGCGCGGCGGCCGTGGTGTCCGCCTCGGCGAGCACGGCACGTACCGAGGACTCCTCCAACTGCCAGGCGTCGAGCTGCCGTTGCAGATCACGGTGGGCCACGTCGTCGAGCATCGCGGCGGCCGCCGCCTGCGGGGTCTCGAAACCGGCGCGGAAGGCCGCGTCGGCGAGACGCGCGTCGGCGTCCTTCAGGCGCCGCGCGATGTCCTCCGCCGCCCGGACGCCTTCCGCGGCATCGGTGAGCAGCGCGACCTGCCGCTCCAACTGCGTGGCCCGCTCGGACACGCTCCCGGCCGCGCCCCGCGCCTGCTCCAACTCCCCTTCGAGTGAAGCCTTCTCGCGGTCGAGGACCTCGCGGTGCGAGGTCCTCGCGGCGACGCGGCGGGCGGCCTCCTGCTGGGCGGTCAGCCGCCGTTCGTGTTCCCGCTCGGCCTGCTCGCGGGCCTCGCGCGCGGCGTGCAGCCCGGAGGCCACGGTCCGGGCCTCGGTGTGCAGGCACTCCAGTTCCTCGGCCTGTTCCTCGAGTTGCCGGGTCGGTGCGTCGCCCGCCTCGGCGGTCGCGGCGGCCAGCGCCTCGCGGACGACGCCGAGACGGCGCTCGGCCTCGGCACGCTGCTCGTCGGCGCTTCGGTGAGCGGCGAGAGCCCGCTCCTCCGTCTCGCGGTCGACATGGCCGGCGATCTTCCGGGCGGGCGCCGGGTGTTCGGTGGCACCGCACACGGCGCAGGACTCGCCGTCCACCAGACCGGCGGCGAGTTCGGCGGCGATGCCCTGGAGACGCTGTTCCTTCAGGTCGAGCCAGTGGGCGTGTGCCTGCGTGGCCCGCTCGCGGGCGGCCAGGCTCCGGGCGTGTGCGGCCTCGGTGTCCCGGGCCAGCTCGTCGCGCAGCCGGGCCGCGGCGAGCCGTTTGACGGCCGGTTCGCGCCGGACGGCGAGCTGTTCGGCGCGCGCCGCGGCCTCCTGCGCGGACTCGACCCGCGCCTCGACGCCCGCGCGGGTCTCCTCCCAGTCGGCGAGCCAGCTCTCGGCGTCCTGGAGGACGTCCTCGTCGGCGCGTTCCTGGCGGTCCAAGGAGGCGCGTTCCGAGCCGAGTTCACCGAGGCGTCGCTCGGCGCGGCGTGCCGACTCCAGGCCGCCCAGTTCCTCGGCGGCCTTGCGCGCGGCGACCGCGAGACCGGGCGCTCCGGCACCCGCGAACGTCTCGGGCAGGGCGGCCCGCGCGCGGGTCTCCTCGGCGGACGCGCGCCGGTGCTCCGCCTCGGCGGCGTCGCGCAGGTCGAGCGCGGGGGCCACGGCCTCGGCCTTGCGCGCTCGTTCCATGCGCGTCCGGGCGGCGTTGTGGGCGTCGGCGCGCTGCTCCAGCCGGGCGGCTCGCTCCTGCGCCTCGGTGAACCGGCGCTGCAACCGGTCCACTTCGCGTACGTCGTCGAGCACGTGGTCCGCCGCGGCCTGCGCCGATTCCGCGGATCCCCGGGCGCAATGGGCGACGGTCAGGGCCTCGCGCGCGGTGCTGCGGGCGACCGCGGCCCAGGCGAGGACCGACTCGGCGAGGCCCGGGTCGCCGGGCGTGAGGTCGGGCAGCGGTTCCTCGACGACGCGCCCGGCCGCCTGCTGCATGCGGTGCGCGTCGGCCAGCAACGCGGTGTCCGCGGCGCGCACTTCGGCCTCGGCGGCGCGGCGCCGCTCGGCGAGACGCTTCTCGACCTCGGCGAAGCGGTGGGTGTCGAAGAGCCTGCCGAGGAGTTTGCCGCGGGCCTCGGCGTCGGCCCGCAGGAAGCGCGCGAAGTCGCCCTGGGGCAGCAGGACGACCTGGCAGAACTGCTCGCGGCTCATGCCGAGGAGCTGGGTGATCTCCTCGCCGATCTCCTGGTGGGAGCGGCTGAGGTCCTTCCAGGAGCCGGCCGTGGAGTCGTACTCGCGCAGCCAGCTCTGGGCCTTCTCGGTCGTCATGCCCTTGCCGCGCAATTTGGGTCGCTCCCAGGGCGGCTGCCGGGTGACTTCCAGCCGGCGTCCGGCGACGCTGAGTTCGAGGCGGATCTCGGTGCGGGTGTCGGACGCCGCGTGGTCGCTGCGCAGGCCGAGGCCCTGACCGCTCTGCCGGGCGCCGGGAACCGCTCCGTACAGCGCGAAGCAGACGGCGTCGAGGACGGAGGTCTTGCCCGCGCCCGTGGGTCCGTGCAGCAGGAAGAGTCCGGCGGCGGACAGTTCGTCGAAGTCGACGCTCTGGGCACCGCCGAACGGGCCGAAGGCGGTGATGTCCAGGCGGTGCAGCCTCATCGGTTTCCCTCGGTCTCGGGGCGGGTCGCCCCCTGGGTGTGCGGCGGACGTGCGGTCACCGGGCGGTCTCGTCGGCCCGGACGGCGTCGAACGCGTCCCGGAGCACGACCTGCTCCCGGGCGTCGGGACCCACGCCGCGCACATGGGCCACGAAGTCCTCGGCGATCTGCTCCTCGCTGCGGCCCGCGATCCGGCGGGCGTAGGAGACGCCCGGGGTCTGCGGGGAGCGTTCGGGGTCGAAGACGAGGCTGAGCGTGTGCGGGAACCGCTCGGCCAGCCGCGCCATGGGGTCGGCGGGCCGCACCGGGTCGGTGAGGGTCGCCTCGACCCAGGCGTCCGCGTGCCGCTCCAGCGCCGGATCGGCGAGCAGGTCCTCCAGGTGCCCGCGAAGACGGGCGAGCGGGCGCGGCACGGGACAGTCGATCCGCTCCGCGGCCAGGGAGCCGTCGGGGCCGAGGTCCACGAGCCACATGGTCTTGCGGTGGTCGGCCTCCGAGAAGGAGTACGGCAGCGGGGACCCCGAGTAGCGGACGCGCTCGGTGATGGTCTGGCTGCCGTGGAGATGGCCGAGCGCCGTGTAGTCGACTCCGTCGAAGACCCCGGCGGGCACGGAGGCGACGCCGCCGACGGTGATGTCCCGCTCGCTGTCGCTCACCTCGCCGCCGGTGACGAAGGCATGGGCGAGGACGACGGAGCGGGTGCCCGGCGCGCGGCCGGCGAGGTCGGCGCGGACGCGGTCCATGGCGGCCGCCAGCACGCTCTCGTGGCCCGCCTTCTCCACCGCGAACTCGTCCTTCACCAGGGCGGGTTCGAGGTAGGGCAGGCCGTAGAAGGCGACGTCGCCGTGGGCGTCGGCCAGCACCACCGGGGTGCCGCAGCCCGCGGGGTCGGTGCGCAGATGGACGCCCGCGCGCCCGATGAGTCCGGCGCCGACGCCGAGCCTGCGCGCCGAATCGTGGTTCCCCGAGATCATCACCGTGGGCACACCGAGGTCGGCCAGGCGGTTCAGGGCGTCGTCGAAGAGCTGGACCGCGGCCAGGGGCGGCACGGCGCGGTCGTACACGTCTCCCGAGACGACCACCGCATCGACGTCGCGCTCGCGCGCGGTCGTGACGAGATGGCCGATGAAGCGGGACTGGGCGTCGAGCATGTTCACCCGGTGGAACGCCCGGCCCAGATGCCAGTCGGAAGTGTGCAGGAGCCTCATGATCCCCGAAGGGTAACGGCCGGGTCTGACATCACGGGCGGTTACTCCCGTATCGGCCCACCCTGACCGTCACGACCATGCGCCTGTTCATCCGGGATTGCCCGAATTGTCAGGCGTCTCCGTAGGCCTCCCCGCCCAGCTCGAAGCCGGCCGTCCCCGCGGTCACGTCGGCCAACCAGGCCCGGAAGGACTCCACATCGGCGTCCGGCAGCCCGATCTCGATGGCGACGGCCTCGCCGTAACGCACATCACGTACCTCACGGCCGGTCGACCGTAGATCGTTCTGCACCTTTCCGGCCCGCTGATGATCGACGGTCACCGTGGCCAGCCGGAAGCGGCGGCGGGTGATCGTGCCGAGCGCGTCCAGCGCCTCGCCGACCGAGCCGCCGTACGCCCTGATCAGTCCGCCGGCGCCCAGCTTGACCCCGCCGTAGTAGCGGGTGACGACGGCGACGACGTACCGCATGTCGCGGCGCAGCAGCATCTGGAGCATGGGGACACCCGCGGTGCCGCCCGGTTCGCCGTCGTCGCTCGCCTTCTGCACGGCGCCGTCGGCTCCGATGACGTACGCGAAGCAGTTGTGCGTGGCGTCCGCGTGTTCCTTCCTCACCGCGGCGATGAAGTCCTGGGCCTCCCGCTCGGTGGCGGCCGGGGCCAGGGCGCACAGGAATCGGGAGCGGTTGACCTCGGTCTCGTGCACGCCCGCGTGGGCCACTGTGCGGTACTCGTCCTGCATCGGGCCAGCGTATGCGCTGCGCGCGGGCCTGACCGACGGGCCGGGACGGCGCCCGAGCCCGACGGTCACCGATCGCAGCCGCGCGCGGCGGTGGGCCGAGGACCCGCGACGGCATACGCGGGCCGCGCGGGAGTCCGCGGTCACACCGGCCGCGCGCACCGCCGACAGGCAGGAACCAGGACCGGAACCGTGTGCGGGGCCGGGACCGCGTACGAGACCTCGACGGTCGAGGAGCGGACGCGCCCGCCCGCCCGGCGGACGGGTCACCAGCGCGCCCCCGGCTCCGTCCGGGACCGCGGCGGGTCGCCGGGCCGCGCCCGGCGCCGGGCTCACTCCTTCTTGCCCCTCGGCACGACCACGTCCGTCAACAGCGCTTCCCCGGTGCCGAGTTCGTGCCAGGAGCTGCCGTGCCAGACCAGGACCGCGACGGCCGAGGTCGGGAACTTCCCGCGGACCCGGTCCACCGTGTCGTCGAGGCCGTCCCCGGCCAGTTCGAGGACCAGTTCCTCCAGCCCCGGGTTGTGCCCGATCACCAACAAGGTCCGTACGTGTTCCGGGACTTCGCGGACGGCTTCCAGCAACTCCGGTACGTCTGCCCCGTACAGCCGCCCGTCGAGCAGTACGGTCGGCGGGGTGCCCCACTCCCGTGCCGCCAACTCCCAGGTCTCCCGGGCACGTACGGCGGTCGAGCACAGCGCGAGGTCCGGCAGCAGGTCGGCCTCCGCCAGGGCGCGTCCGGCGGCCGGGGCGTCACGACGGCCGCGCGTGGCGAGCGGCCGCTCGTGGTCGGGCACCCCGTCGGGCCAGGCGGATTTGGCGTGCCGCAGGACGATCAGTCTTCGCCTGGGCCCACCGGCCGCGCGCACGGTCACAGCGACGCTCCGATCTCGCGGGTGAGTTCGAGGCCGAGCAGCCGGTCGGCGTGGGCGTACGTCTCGAATCTGGCTCCTTCCGGGATGCCGGACGTCTCCACCGACCGCAGCACGTCCAGCACGGCGGGCACGTCCAGGTCGTCCTCCCAGGCGGCGCGCAACCGCAGGCGCACGTCCTCGGGGATCGGCTTGGAGGGCCGCGTCGCCCATCCGGCGACGGCGGCGCGCCAGCGCCTGAGCGTGTCCTCCGCCTCGGCGAGTACCTCGGTGTCGAGGCTCAGCGGCAGATCCCGTCGCCGCGCGAGCAGCGCCAGCCGCAGCGCGGTGGAATCCCCGGGTACGTCGGCGGAACCATGCCCGGTGTCGACCCGCGCCACCTCGACGCGTGGCCCGGCCGTCGCTTCGGCGCCCTGGGCGACCACGTCGATGGTCCGCGTCGCCTCCGGTCCCGGTTCCGTGTCACGGTGATCCTCGAACGGCCGGATCCCGAGTTCGGCGGCCCGCGCCCGGAGCCCCGCCTCACCCCAGGAGGCGTCCCGGCTCCCCGGGGCCGTCCGGTCCTCGGTCTCGGCAGGATCCGGGGTCTCCGCAGGATCCGGCGCCGAAGTCAGCGTCGCCCAGGCCGGGTTGCCGCCGATCTCCAGGGCCCGCATCAGGACGTCGGCGACCAGGAGCACGCGCAGGCTCGTGAACCCGGACCCGGGCGGGCTGGCGTGGACACGGACGAGACCGCGGCGGGCGAGGGCGGCGTCGACGGGTTCGCCCGTTCGGGCGTCGAGGATACGGAGCACGGGGTGAGCCTAGGCGGACGCGCGGGCGGGTGCGGGGAGGTGGGGTGCCGTTCCGGACACGCGCCCGCGCGCCGGCCCCGGCCCTCCACCGGAACCGGGCCCGCGGTGACGACGGACGGGGCGGCCACGGCCCTGAACAGCGCTTGTCGTACGGTCCGTTCGGGTTCGGGGAGCAGGACCGGGCGTTCGTCGCGCGGGACGCGGACGCGGCCTTGACAATCCGCTTCCGGCACCGGAAAGCTGACCGACCAGTCGGTATGAAGGAGTGAACCGTGAACGGGATGAGCATCTCCACCGCCGCCGGTGTGTTCGACGCCGTCGCGGCGGGTCCGCCCGACGGCCGCCCGGTACTGCTGCTGCACGGTTTCCCGCAGACGGGTCTGGCCTGGCGGCGGCAGATCGCGGAGCTGGCGGCCGAGGGCTACCGCGTCGTGGCGCCCGACCAGCGCGGCTACTCCCCCGGGGTCCGCCCGGAGCGGGCCGAGGACTATCGCATCGGTGTCCTGGTCGCGGACGTCGTCGCGATCACCGAGGAGCTGGGCTGGCCGACGTTCGACCTCGTCGGCCACGACTGGGGCGGTGCGGTGGCCTGGTGGACCGCCGCCGGCCATCCCGGCCGCGTACGCACCCTGACGGTCGTCTCCACCCCGCACCCGGGCGCCCTCGCCGAGGCTCTGCGCTCGGACGACGACCAGCGCGCACGGTCCCAGTACATGAGGGACTGGCGCGACGCGCCCGCGACCGAGCATCGCATGCTGGCCGACGACGCCCGGCTGCTCCGCTCGCTCTACGGGGACAGGATCCCGCGGGCGAGCATCGACGCTTATGTGCGGCATCTGACCCGGCCGGGCGCCCTGACCGGGGCGCTGAACTGGTACCGGTCCGGCCGCCCCGACGGCGAGATCGGCGCCGTCGAGGTGCCCACGCTGTACGTATGGAGCACGGGCGACACCGCGTTCGGGCCGGGCCCCGCGCGGGAGACAGCGCGCTGGGTCGACGGGCCGTACCGGTTCGAGATCCTGCCGGACCTCGGCCACTGGATCCCGGAGGAGGCACCCGAGACGCTGAACCGTCTGCTGCTCGACCATCTGCGAGCGCACGGTGGGCGGAATCAGCGCGCTCCGCTCACTGTTGACGAGACTGGCAGACACTGATTGCAGGCACCGTCCGATTCCCCCTGGAGGCCGAGCGTGTACGGCGACGCAGAGACGATCCGCAGGATCCTGACCGAGACGGGCGACACCTGGGCGATCGTCGGGCTGTCGTCGAACCAGCGGCGCGCGGCCCACGGCGTCGCCGACGTCCTCCAGCGCTACGGCAAGCGGATCGTGCCCGTGCACCCGAAGGCCGAGACCGTCCACGGCGAGCAGGGGTACGCCTCGCTCGCGGACATTCCCTTCGAGGTCGATGTCGTCGACGTCTTCGTGAACAGCGACCTCGCCGGGCCGATAGCGGACGAGGCCGTCGCCGTCGGCGCCAAGGCCGTCTGGTTCCAGCTCGACGTGATCGACGAGGCCGCGTACGAGCGGACGCGCGCCGCGGGACTCGACATGGTCATGGACCGCTGCCCGGCCATCGAGATCCCGCGCCTGGGCTGACGCCGACGGGTTGCCGCACGGACCGGCGCGGTCCGGCGGTGGCCTGACGACAGGCCGACGGCGGCCCGCGGTGGTCTGACGACAGGCCGACGGCGGTCCGACGGCGGCCCGAGTCAATGCTGTTGACGCCGTGCGGCCCGCACCGGTTTCCTGCTCACGTGCCCACCACCCTTCGCATCGAAGCGCCGGCCGACGAGACCCGCCTCACGGACTGGCAGCACGTCCACAACGTGATCGTCCCGCCCGCCGCGATGTCGCTCGACGAGGTGCGCGAGCGCGCCCGCCGCTACCGCCTGGAGGTCGCCTACCTCGGCGAGGTCCTCGTGGGCTGTACGACCGTGCGTCCGCCCACCGGCGGCAGCGCGACGGCGACCGTCATCGCGCGCGTCCTGGCCGAGCACCGCGGGCGGGGTTTCGGCGGGGAGCTGTACGCACGCGGTCTGGAACAGGCGCACTCGTTGGGGGCCAGGGTGATCGAGACCGTGGTCCTCGCGTCCAACGAGGACGGCCTGCGCTTCGCCCGGCGGCACGGTTTCACGGAGATCGACCGCTATGTCCTGCTCGGCGAGACCGCGGAATGGGTCGACCTGAGACGGGACCGACAGCCGGCACACTGACCGCCGAAACGAGCCCGGCGGTCGGCCCGGCCAACCGCCTTGCACATGGGCGCCGTTGACCGACGCGCCTCGGTCGTGCGTGTCTCTCGGCTCCGACTCGTGCTTCCTTCGTCTCCGGTTCTCCCGCCGTACGCCTCCGATTGCTTCCATCGAGGGATGGACCACATCGCGCCGCGATTCCGCCGACACGGCAGGAACAACGTGATCGGCGGACAATCGGACCACGGGCAGAGGAGGGCCGGATGACGGAACTGCTGGCAGGGATGCGGGTGGACTACACCGACCATGACGACCCCGTACTGATCCGGCCGGACGGCAGTCCGGTGGACACGTGGCGGGAGAACTACCCGTACCCGCAGCGCATGGAGCGCAAGGAGTACGAGTGGCACAAGCGGCTCCAGCAGATCGAGCTGCTGAAGCTGCAGAGCTGGATCAAGGAGACCGGCCGACGGCTCGTCGTCGTCTTCGAGGGGCGCGACGCGGCGGGCAAGGGCGGCACGATCAAACGGTTCACCGAGCATCTCAACCCGCGCGGAGCCCGTGTGGTGGCGCTGGAGAAGCCGACCGAGCGGGAACGCGGGCAGTGGTACTTCCAGCGGTACGTGGAACACCTGCCGACCGCGGGCGAGATCGTGATGTTCGACCGGTCCTGGTACAACCGGGCGGGCGTGGAGCGGGTGATGGGCTTCTGCACCGACGACGAGTACCGGCGCTTCATGCGGCAGGCGCCCGCCTTCGAGCGGATGCTCGTCGACGACGGCGTGGACCTGATCAAGTTCTGGTTCTCGGTCTCGCAGAGTGAGCAGCGCACCCGCTTCACGATCCGTCAGGTCGACCCCGTACGGCAGTGGAAACTGAGCCCCATGGACCTGGCCTCGCTGGACCGCTGGGACGACTACACGGCGGCCAAGGTCGCGATGTTCCGCGAGACGGACACCACGCAGGCGCCCTGGACCGTGGTGAAGAGCAACGACAAGAAGCGGGCCCGTGTCGAGGCCATGCGCAGTGTCCTGGCCCGCTTCGCCTACGCCGACAAGGACGGGGAGGTCGTCGGCAGCCCCGACCCGAGCATCGTGGGCGCGGCGGCGAACCTGCTGGAGGAGGGCGAGGACGACACCCCCTTCCCGCACGACCACGCGGTCACGAACGACGGCACCCTCACTCGCTGACGGCGCCGCCCGCGCATGGCCTCAGTCGTGCGTCGGGCGGTCGGAGAGCCGATGGTCGGCCAGGCTCAGCGCCTCGTCGACCACCCGGCGCAGATGACCGTCTCCGAGCGAGTAGACCACCCGGCGTCCTTCCTTCCGTGTGTTCACGAGCCCGGCGAGACGGAGCCGGGCCAGGTGCTGGCTGACGGCCGGACGGGCCGCTCCGCACCGCTCCGTCAGCGTCGTGACATCGGCTTCCCCGCCGGTCAGGGCGTGCAGCAGGGTGAGGCGGGTGCGGTCGGCGAGGAGGGCGAGGAGTTCGGCGGCGAGCGCGAACTGTTCCTCGCCGGGGGTGCGCGGGTGCGCATCGTGCGCAGGTGATAGGTGCATGCGTGCGCTCATACGCACATAATGGCCTCGTGGACGTCGGCGCGTCCACTCCCGCGCACGGAAGGGGACGCACGTGAACGACCGGCACGACCATCACCACGGGGACGACGGCCACGACCACCGTCACGGGGACGGCCACGGCACCGGCCACGGCGTCGGGAGCCGTGGGAGCGAGGACGGCGGCGGACGGCCACGCCGCCACAGTCACCACGACCACGACCGTGGCCACAACCACGACCGTGGCCACGCCCCCGGCCATGGCCACGGCCTCGGAGGCCGGCTGCGCCATCTCCTCTCCCCGCACTCCCACGAAACGGCCGACAAGCTCGACTCCGCGCTGGAAGCTTCGGCCCGGGGCATGCGGGCGCTGTGGGTCTCGCTGGCCGTCCTCGGCACAACGGCGCTGGCGCAGGCGGCCGTTGTCGTCCTGTCGGCGTCGGTCGCGCTGCTCGGCGACGCCGTGCACAACGCGGCCGACGCGCTGACCGCCCTGCCGCTCGGAGTCGCCTTCACCCTGGGCCGCCGAGCGGCGACCCGGCGCTTCACCTACGGCTACGGAAGGGCGGAGGACCTGGCGGGCATCGTCATCGTGCTGACGATCGCGGCGTCCGGCGCCTTCGCGGCCTGGGTGGCGTTCGGCCGCCTGCTCGACCCGCAGCCCGTACGCCACCTACCGGCGGTCGCAGTCGCGGCCCTCATCGGCTTCGCGGGCAACGAGTGGGTCGCCCGGTACCGCATCCGCGTCGGGCGCGAGATCGGCTCGGCCGCCCTCGTGGCGGACGGACTCCACGCCCGTACGGACGGATTCACCTCACTCGCCGTGCTGGTGGGCGCCGGCGGCGCGGCTCTCGGGTGGCAACTCGCCGACCCGCTGGTCGGGTTGGCGATCACCGCCGCGATCCTGCTCGTGCTGCGCGACGCCGCCAAGGAGGTCTTCCGGCGCGTGATGGACGCCGTGGAGCCCGAGTTGGTGGACCGGGCCGAGCAGGCGCTGCGGCAGGTCGAGGGCGTGCGCGACGTGGGGGAACTGCGGCTGCGCTGGATCGGGCACAGGCTGCGTGCCGAGGTGTCGGTCGTGGTGGACGGCGAGGCGACCGTGCGTCACGCCCACGACATCTCCGTGGACGCCGAACACGCCCTGCTGCACGCCGTACCGCGGCTGACCGCCGCCCTGGTCCACGCCGATCCGGCTCCGGCACCCGGCGCCTCAGACCCGCACCGGGCGCTGGCTCATCACTCGGCCGCGTGAACGGACTCCCGCCGCCGGCGGAACGGGGTGAGCCGGCACAGCGACTTTCGCCCCCTCCGCCCCTGCCCGACCCGCACCTGGGGCTCCGCCCCAGACCCCGCTCCTCAAACGCCGGAGGGGCTGAATCTCAGGCAGGGATGCCCAGGTCCTCCAGGACCACCGCGTTCGGCAGTTCGGCGAACGCCTTGCCCGGCACCAGGAGTTTGCCGCTTCGACGGCCGCTGCCCACGAGCACGTACGGCAGCTCCACGACGGCCGAGTCGATCAACACCGGCCAGTCGTCCGGGAGTCCGACGGGGCTGATGCCGCCGTACTCCATGCCGGTCTCGCCGGTCGCGAGGTCCATCGGGGCGAACGAGGCCTTCCGGGCGCCCAGTTGACGGCGTACGACGCCGTTGACGTCGACGCGGGTGGTGGACAGGACGAGACACGCGGCGAGCGTGGTCTCACCGCCCCGCTTGCCCGCGACGACCACGCAGTTGGCGGACGTGTCGAGCAGCTCCTTGCCGTAGTGCTCGACGAAGACGGCGGTGTCGGCCCACTCGGGGTTCGTCTCGACGTAGACGATCTGCTCGGCGGGCGTGCCGCCACGCCACCCGCGCACCGCGTCGGCGACGGGGCGGACGAGGTCGTCCAGGCGATCGGGGGCCGGAAAGGCGTGGTCGAAGTGTCCGATGGGTGCGCGCATGACGGAACGCTAACAGCCTCGTGGACCCGCCCGGAGCGCAGCCGCCGGACCTCAGTGCACGAGCGGCACCGACACGGCCATGACCATCTCGACCGGGATATCGCCCTGGTTGGCGTACGTGTGGGGGGTGTCGGCCTCGAACGACGCGCTCGCCCCCTCGGGCACGTGGTGATCGACGCCGTCGACGGTGAGGGTCAGGTCGCCCGAGATGACGTGCACGAGTTCGACGGTGCCGGCGGGATGCGGATCGGAAGGGCTGCCGTCGCCCGGCATCAGCCGCCAGTCCCACATCTCCAGCGGGCCGGGCGCCTCCGTGCCGGCCAGCAGCCGGTTGTAGCTGCCCGCGTCGGTGTGCCACAGACGTACGGCCTGGTCGGCCGGGACGATCCGGACCCTGGGCCCCTGCTCGTAGTCGAGGAGGGTGGTGATGCTGACGCCGAGCGCGTCACCGATCTTGACGACGGTACCCAGACTGGGATTGGTCCTGGCCTGCTCGATCTGGATGAGCATGCCACGGCTGACTCCGGCGCGAGCGGCGAGCGCCTCCAGGGTGAAGCCGCGCTCGGTGCGCCAGCGCTTCACATTGCGCGCCAGGGATTGAGTCAGCAGGTCGAGATCCGACACATTCCGTCCAATATTTTGAATGACAGAGTTCAATCAGGTGAACTATCGTGTGATGCACCTGATCGTTCACCGAACTGTACTGCGAGGCCCCCCGTGACAGCACTCTTCGCCCTGGCCACCAGCCTCCTGTGGGGCCTGGCCGACTTCGGCGGAGGTCTGCTGACCCGGCGCACACCCGCGCTCACGGTGGTCGTCGCCTCCCAGTCGATCGCGGCGGTGGTCCTCGGCGCGATCGTGCTGGCCACCGGCGGCTGGAGCGCGGCGGGACCGGAACTGTGGTTCGCGGTCGCCGCGGGCCTGGTGGGCCCGGTCGCGCTGCTCTCCTTCTACAAGGCGCTCGCGCTCGGGCCGATGGGCGTGGTCTCGCCGCTCGGCTCACTGGCCGTGGCCGTCCCCATCGGCGTCGGCCTGTTCCTCGGGGAGCGCCCGGGACTGACCCAGGTCGCGGGCATCGCGGTCGCCGTCGCGGGTGTCGTCCTCGCGGGCGGGCCCCAGCTCCGGGGAGCGCCGGTGCAGCGGCAGGCGATCCTCCTGACCCTGATCGCGGCCGCCGGCTTCGGCACGGTGTTCGTGCTGATCGCGGAGGCGTCGTCGTCGGTCACGGGGCTCTTCCTGGCCCTGTTCGTGCAGCGCCTGACCAATGTCGTCACCGGCGGCGCGGCGCTGGCCGTCTCCGTCCGGCGCGGCGGCGCGGCCCTGCCCGAGGGCGGCTTCCCCTGGGCCTCCCTGCCCGCGCTCGCCTTCGTGGGCCTGTCCGACGTCGCGGCCAACGGCACGTACTCGGTCGCCGCCCAGCACGGCCCGGTCACCGTCGCCGCCGTCCTCGCCTCGCTGTACCCGGTGGTCACGGCCCTGGCCGCGCGCGGTGTCCTCAGGGAACGGCTGCGCGGGGTGCAGGCCACCGGAGCCGCGCTGGCCCTTGTCGGCACCGTGCTGCTGGCGACCGGCTGAGCCGCTTCCGGACCGGCCGAGCCGGTTCCGCCATCGGGTACGACGCTCCTCGGAGGGGGCGGCCCGTGCACGGCACCTGGAGCGGACCTCGGCCGTCGCGGCCTGTCGGTGGCCCGTCCGTCACTCCCGGGTCAGGACTCGGCGCGGACGTCCCCCGACTGCGTGTGCACGTCCTCGGCCGCGTCCCGCGGGTCGAGATCCAGCTCCGCGAGCCGTGCGATCGTCTCCTCGTCCAGTTCCGAGAGCGCCTGCAACTGCTCCGGGGTCACCCCGTCGGGAATCGGCACCGGCGGTGGTGTGCGCAGCGGCGGCTGCCATCCGGCGACGGGGTCCCACCGCCGGACGACCTTCGCGGGCGCTCCGGCGACGACGGAGTGGTCCGGCACCGCGCCGCGTACCACCGCACCCGCGGCGACCACGACGTTCCGGCCGATCCGCGCGCCGGGAAGGATCACGGCGTTGGTCCCGATCCAGCAGCCGGGTCCGATCTCCACGGGCTCCATCCGCGGCCACTGCTTGCCGATGGGTTCGTGCGGATCGTCGTACGAGTGGTTCGTGGACGTGACGTACACATAGGGCCCGAAGTAGCAGTCGTCGCCGATCGTGACCGTCGTGTCGGCGATGACATGGCTGCCGCGGCCGAGCACCACGCCGTTCCCGATGCGCAGGATCGGGTCGGGGCCGAGGTCCAGGTCGGGCATCAGGCCCGCGGTCAGCGTGACCTGCTCGGCGACGATGCAGTACGAGCCGAGGTGGATCCAGGGTTCGCCGAAGACCGTGCCCAGCGGGAAGGCCAGACGCGTGTTCTCCCCGATGGCGCCGAAACGGAAGCGGCCCGGCCGCTCGGCCGAGACCGTGCCGGCGCGCCGCATCCAGGCCCAGCCCGCGTGGACGGCGCGCTGCGCGAGGCGTCGCCGCCATGATGAGAACGTGTTCTTGCTCCTGGACACCCGCTCACGGTACTCAGCGCGGGGCATGCGAACGCGGCCGGACGCCTGTGATCTTCGCCCCACCGGAGGTACGCGGGGGCCATGACATACGGTGCCGGTGTACTCAGAAGGCCCGGCCACGACACGACGAGACGGTGACACGGTGACGACGCATCAGGCGCTGATCAAAGGGATCGGCGGCAAGGATCCGCGGGTGGACCCGGAGGCGTTCGTCTCCCCGACCTCCGTGGTCATCGGGGACGTCACGCTGGGGGCGGGCGCGAGTGTCTGGTACGGCGCGGTGCTGCGCGCCGACTGCGGCCCCATCGTCATCGGCGCCGGCAGCAATGTGCAGGACAACTGCAGTCTGCATGTCGACCCCGGTTTCCCCATCACCGTCGGGGAACGGGTCTCCGTCGGCCACAACGCCGTGCTGCACGGCGCCACCGTGGAGGACGACTGTCTGATCGGCATGGGAGCGACGGTGCTCAACGGCGCCGTGATCGGGGCCGGCTCGCTGGTGGCCGCGCAGGCGCTGGTGCCGCAGGGGATGCGGGTCCCGCCGGGCTCACTCGTCGCGGGTGTCCCCGCGAAGGTCAAGCGCCCGCTGACCGACGAGGAGCGCGAGGGTCTCTCCCTGAACGGTGTCTTCTACGTGGAACTGGCGAAGGCGCACCGCGAGATCCACGATTAGGTCCGTGCCGCCCGGAGCGGCCGGCGCCGCGCTTCCGGGCGTTCGCACCGCGGGAGGGTACGGGCAGCCGCGCTACTCGGCGGCGGGGACGGGCTCCGACTCCGCCGTGCCGTGCTCCGCCGCCGCCTTCTTGGCCTTGCGGCGGACGATCAGCATGGAGGCGACACCGACGAGCGCCGCGGCGACCAGGCCGAGGTACGAGAAGCGCTTCAGCCAGGACTCGGCGACGACACCCACGTAGTAGATGACGGCGGTGGTGCCGCCGGCCCAGATGATGCCGCCGAGGACGTTGGCGATCAGGAACTTCCAGTACGGCATCCGCAGCACACCGGCGAGCGGGCCCGCGAAGATGCGCAGCAGGGCGATGAAGCGGCCGAAGAAGACGGCCCACATGCCCCACTTCTGGAAGGAACGTTCGGCCGTGGCGACATGGGCCTCGCCGAAGTGTCTGGGGAACTTCGCGCCGAGCCAGGCGAGCAGCGGGCGTCCGCCCTTGCGGCCGATGGCGTAGCCGATGGAGTCGCCGATGATCGCCCCGAGGCTCGCGCAGACGCCGAGGATGATCGGGTTGATGCCGGCGTGCTGCGAGGAGAGCAGCGCCGCCGAGACCAGGACGATCTCACCGGGCAACGGGATGCCCAGGCTCTCCAGGCCGATGACCAGCGCCACGAGCGCGTAGATACTGACCGCCGGCACCGTCTCGAGCCAGTCCTGGACGTGCAACGCCGGTTCCTCCCGTTTCGGTGTACGTGACCCGGGCGACCGTGTTTAGCATGATCAGCGAGGTGCGTTTCCCCGGGGCGCCCGCCGGGAAGCCTACCTGCTCGTCCTGAACAGCGGCCCGGACGTGTGGGTCTCGTCACGTCCTGCGGTGCCTCCAGCTCTCGTAGTGGTCGAGCAGGGTCTCCTCGACCGGGCGGTAGGTGATCCCCAGTTCCCGCACGCTGCGGCTGTTGTCCACGCGGAAGCGGATGCCGAGGTGTTTGCGGATGTAGTCCTGGGTCAGTCCGAACGCCGGGCCGAGGACGCGAACCGGCCAGTGCGGGAGGGCGGTGCGGGGCAGCCGCGGGGACCGGGGGTAGCGGGCGCGGATGACGCGCGCCATGTCGTGGAAGGACGTCATCGTCTCGGCCGCGACGATGTAGCGGCCCTTGGCGCCGTCGTGCTCCGCGGCCGCGATGTGCGCGTCCGCGACCTCGCGGACGTCCGCCGTGGTGAAGCTGAAATCGGGCGCGCCGTAGAAGAAGTAGCCCTTGAACAGTTCGTCGAGCAGGAACAGGCTGCCGGATTCCGAGGCGGGGGTGAGGGACGGGCCGAGGACCAGACCGGGGTTGACGGACACCAGGCGCCAGCGGTCCTGGGCCGCCTCCGCCGCCCACGCCTCGCGCTCGGCGAGCGTCTTCGCGTAGTGGTAGGGGTTGTTCTCGACCGTGCTGGTGGTGTTGAAGTACTTCTCCGACAGGACACCGCCGTCCATGCTCCGGACGTCGATGTAGTCGCCGAAGACGGCGCCGACGGTGGAGGTGAGGACGAGCTTCTCGACCGTCGGTGTCCGTTCCACCCCGCCCAGCACGTTGCTGGTGCCGAGCAGGGCGGGGGCGACCATGTCCCGGCGGCCGTCCTTGATCTTCTCCGGCATCAGGAACGGCGACGCCACGTGAAAGACCACGCGGCAGCCCTCCATCGCCCCGTCGAAGGATCCGTCGGCCAGCAGATCGGCCTCGAACAGCGTGAGCCTGCCGGGAAAGTCCTCCTGCATCTCCCGGAGCGGCCGCACCTTCGCCGCGTTCGCGGTCGTCCGTACGGTGGTGTGGACGCGGTAGTCCCGCTCCAGCAGTCGCCGCACCAGATGGCTTCCCACGAACCCGCTGCCACCGGTCACCAGAACGGCGTCCCGCCCGCTTGCCCCCACGCTCGCACTCCTCGTCCCGGCACCCGTTCCGGCCTTCGGGCGGTGCGCGCGCACCGCCCGAAGGCCAGGGTCGGGCATGGACGGCCGGAAGGGAACAGGTGCTCTAGGACGGAGGCTTGAGGAAGTCCCGCGCGGGCAGGGCGCGGTCGACGATCCGGGTGTCGCCGATCCAGCCGTAGAAGCCCTGGCCGAAGGTCTCGTCGAACTGGGTGGCGCCGATCACGAAGGGCTTGCCGAGTGTCGCGATCCCGGTGGACGGCTGCGTGGGGTTGCGGGCGATCTTCGAGCCGTCGACGTACAGCACGGTGCGGCGGCCGTCGTTCACGACGGCGACATGGGTCCAGCGGCCGACCGGGAGCGCGTGGCTCCACGAGGTCGGGTCGGCGTCCTGCCGCTCCGGATACACGACGAACTGCAGGAACCGCTCCGGCGACAGATTGAGGCTGCAGGTGGGCTCCAGCGGGGACCAGCCCGTCGTCCTGCCCGCGTCGCCGTTGCGGCCCTCCCAGCTCAGGATGCCCATCCAGGCGTGGTCGCCCTCGAAGGGGTCCGGCAGTTTGAGGAACGTCTCGATGGTGTAGCCCCGGATGAACTTCGCGCTGTTCAGGGCGGCCCCGGCCCGCGTCGTGAGGACGGCGCCGCGGTCGGGGCCCTTCCCGCCGTCGAAGCGGAGGCTGGCGTGGGCGGGCTGGCCCGGGTGGTGGTCCGCCGACCAGGTCAGGACGGCCGGGCCGCTCGCGTGCAGCCGGCTCACGGTCAGGTCGTTCCCGTGGCCCGTGAGGTCCCGTACGACCGTGCCCTCCTCGACGGGGGCGCCCGGCGCCCTCCCGGAGCCGTCGAAGCGCCAGTAGGCCACCGTGCCGTGCGGCATCACGGCGGAGGCGGGGCGCGGCTTCGGCGGGACGGCGGGCGCGAAGCCCTCGAAACGCTCGTCGAAGTCGACGCGCAGACTGAACCGGTCGACAGGGCCGGTCAGTTCGATCGTCTCGGCCTCCAGCGGGGTCCGCTTCTCCGGGTCGCGGGCGAGGAACCACGGCGCGAACGTCTCCACGTCGACGACGCCTCTGGCCACGTCGAAGGAGTAGGTCCGGATCATCCCGGCGCCGCCGTAGTAGCGGTCCTGGTAGTTGGTGATGTGGACGTGGACATCGTTGTCGTCGTCGTTGGTCAGGATCGTGCGCCCGGGTGGCCAGTAGTGGCCGCCGAGGGCGAGGAAGATCTGGTCGTTGCCGCGGACGAGCCCGTCCCACAGCCGCTCGCCGTTGTCCGAGAGCCGGGCCTTGCCGTCGTCGTCCGACCACGCGATGTCGTGGGTGGTGAGGACGGCGGGCAGCGTCGGATGGGCGTCCAGGACACCTTGGGCCCAGCGCAGTCCCTTGTCCGACACCCGCCAGTCCAGGGCGAGCACCAGCCACTCCCGGCCGGCGGCGCGCAGCACGTGGTAGCTGTTGTAGCCGTCGGGAGAGGCACCGCGGAAGGTGGGCATGGAGGCGTAGCGCTCGGGGCCGAACGCGGCCAGGTAGGCCGTCTCCCCGCGCTGGTCGTCGGTGGACGAGGGGATGTCGTGGTTGCCGGCCAGGACGCTGTAGGGAACCTTGCCGTGCAGGGTGCGGAAGGTGTCGGCGGCGCGTCCGATCTCGTCCTCGGTGCCGTGTTCGGTGACGTCGCCGAGGTGCGTCATGAAGGCGATGTTGGCCTCGGCCCGCTCCGCGACGAGGTACCGGAAGGTCTCCCGCAGCGGCTCCGGGTCCGCGCTGTCGGCGTCGAAGAGGTACTGCGTGTCGGGAAGCACGGCCAGCGCGAAGCGCGGGCTCTCGGTGTCGAACCGGCCTCCCCCGCCCGTGGTCGCGGCCTGTGCCGGGGTCGCCTCGAAGGCCGCCGTCGCCGCGCCGGCCGCCGGGACGGCGACCGCCGCGCGCAGCAACGCCCGTCTGTCCGGCCCGTTCTGCTGTCCTGCCGTGCCCATGTGCCCTCCAGGTGAGCGGGATCGGTGTCAGGGGGCACGGTGGTGACCTGCCATGACCGGGCAGTGGCAGTGAGCTGAACGACGCGTTGTGTTCGCCGCACGATTGGCGTCCGGCACGCCGGCGCGGCGGACGACCGGATCGCGCACACATTCCGCACCGACGGAACGCCCCCTGAAGATAAGGGAGTTGATAGAAAGGATCATCGATGTGCGTCCCGCCACTCCCACAAGGAGCCCGATGTGACCGTCACCGCCGACGACATCTACGCGATGGCCCCCTACGCCAGGACCCTGGGCGTGCGCTTCACGGCCCTGTCCGCCGAGGGAGTGGACGCCGAACTCGACTTCGTGCCCGAACTGTCCACCGCGGGAGGCGGGTTGCACGGGGGCGCGCTGATGGGCCTGGCCGACGTCGCCTCGGCGGTGTGCGCCGCGCTGAACGGCCCCGAGGGCGCGGTCCCCGCCACCACCACCTCGACCACGCACTTCCTGCGGCCGGTGCGTGCGGGAGCCGCGTACGCGAAGGCCCGCGTGCTGCGGGTGGGGCGCGACACGGCGGTCGTGGAATGCGACATCGAGGACGACGGGCACCGGCTCTGCACCCGGGTCACCCAGACGGTGAGCATCCGAGTGCCGCGCGGCTGAAGCGGCCCGGCGACGGCCTGGGGCGCGTCCGCGGAGTCTCGCCCGCCCGACGCGACGTCGCGGACATGCCCCAGGGCCCCGACCGGCTCGTACTCCCGGTCAGGGCCCTGGGGGTGAAGTCCGTCTCAGCCGTTCGGGCGGAGGGTCCAGATGACCGTCATCTCGCCGGTCACCGCGCCGTCACCGCGCTGGATGGCGATGGCGACCGGGAACTCGGGGCGCTGACCGGCGTCGAGCTCCGCGACGACGTCGGCGGCGGGCCGTCCGAGCGTGGCGGTGGCCGTGACGGGGCCCATCGCGAGCTTCTTGTACGCGATCTCGGCGCTGACCGCGAGCGGCACGGCGCGGGAGAGCTGGTCCCCGAAGGCGGCGAGCACGATGGCCCCGCTCGCCGACTCCCCCAGCGTGAACATGGCGCCGGCGTGCGGTCCGCCGACATGGTTGTGGAAGTCGCCCTGGTCCGGGAGCGCCACGACGGCCTTCTCCGGAGTGGTCTCCACGAACTCGAGGTTCAGGGTCCGGGCCATCGGCACGGTCGCGGCGAGCATCTCGCCGATCGTCATCTGGTCTGCGCTCATACGACGATGTTACCCATGGGTAGCAATCCTTGGCCAGCCCCGTGACCTGGCGCCGAAGTCGATCAGTCACCTCGCAGGCGGAGCCGCACTCCGGGACGAGATGCCCGACGCGGCAGCCCTGAAGATCCTCGGCACCCGTCGTCCCCACGACGACCCGGCGGGGGCCCGACTTGGGACCGGTCGGCGTCGAGGACAGCGACACAACCGCGGCCTGAGCCGGCACCGGATGCGGTGCGGGCCTCGATCCGACGCGGTGCGAGCCGGGATCAATGGGACAAGTGGCCTGACGGTGCGGTCGTTTTCGGGGACCGCCGTGGCACCCGGGTCGGGGCCCCCTCTATCGTTACCAGCCATGTGGCCAGGACAGCAGCCGCCCGGGGGCGAGCAGAATCCGCAGGACCAGAACCCGTATCAGCAGCCGGGTTACCAGCAGCCGAATCCGTATCAGCAGCCGGGATACCAACAGCCGGGGTACGCGCAGCCCGGCCCGTACGGACAGCAGCCGGGGCAGCCTCAGTGGGGAGCGCCGTCGGATCCCCTCGGCTCGCCCCAGGTGCCCGGCGGCAACGGCGGTGGCGGCAACAAGACGAAGATCACCGCGATCGTCGCGGCCCTTGCCGTCGTGATCGCCGCCGGGGTCACCGGTTACCTCGTCCTGGGCGGGAACGGCGACTCGGACGACAAGGCCGGCGGGGACACGTCCAAGTCCCCGAAGCCGTCGGCGTCCACGTCGGCGAGCGCGAGCGAGGCCGACCCGCGCGGCGGCGGCGACGAGAAGGCGACGATCGCCGGCTGGAAGGTCGTGGTGAACCCCAAGTGGGGCACCGCCTTCGACGTGCCGTCGGACTGGAACGTCAGCACTTCCGGCACCTTCATCGGCTTCGAGGACGACAAGAAGGGCGACGGCTCCGTGCTCATCGGCATGTCCGCGCCCGCGTTCCTCAAGGAGAAGTGGTGCACGTCCGACGCGGACAAGGACGGCCGCACCGACGACACCTCGCTCGCCGCCGCGGGCACCAAGGGCCAGAGCGGCGCCAAGAACACCGACGACGTGGCACGCAACGACTCCGCGTGGTGGGTCTTCGGCGGCTACACCGATCAGAAGACCGCTTCGAAGAAGCTGCTGAAGATCGGCAAGCCGGAGGCGTACACCACGGCCTCGGGCGTCCAGGGCAGCGTCGCGACGACGTACTCCAAGGGTGTCGCCAAGAAGGGCAAGTGCGACTCCGACGGCAAGGCGACCACCTTCGCCTTCAAGAACTCGGCGGGCGACTTCGTGTCCTGGACGCTCTACGGCGCCAAGGGCGTCTCGGAGGAGATCCCGGACGCGACCGTGAAGAAGATCCTCAGCACCGTACGGCTGCACGGCGACCCGACCGGGTCCTGAGCCCCGAGCGTGTTCCGCGGACACCGCCGCACGGGGTGAATGCCCGCAAGAGTGCAGGTCATGGGTTTGGCAAGTCGGGCACCGGGCGGCGATAGTCTCCCGGTGACCTCAGCCGCCGACCGCGCCCGACCCTCCCGCCGCCCCTCCTGGGCGGGCCGGAACTACAGCCTTCTGACGGCCGCCGCCGTCGTCACCAACCTGGGCAGCCAGGGCGCGCTGATCGCCGCCGCGTTCGCGGTGCTCGCCGCCGGCGGCGACGGAGGCGACGTCGGTCTGGTGGCCGCGGCACGAACCCTGCCGCTGGTGCTCTTCCTGCTGATCGGCGGAGCCGTCGCGGACCGGCTGCCGCGGCACCGGGTGATGGTCGCCGCCAACGCCCTCAACTGTGTGTCGCAGGCGGCGTTCGCCGTACTCGTCCTCTCCGGCGAGGCACGGCTGTGGCAGATGATGCTGCTGTCCGCGCTCGGTGGCACCGGGCAGGCCTTCTTCAACCCGGCCGCCGAGGGCATGCTCATGTCCTCCGTCCGCGGGGAGCAGGCGAGCCGCGCGTTCGCGCTGTTCCGGATGGCGATGCAGGGCGCGGGTGTCGGCGGCGCGGCCCTGGGCGGCGCCCTGGTGGCCGTCATCGGACCGGGCTGGGTGCTGGCCGTGGACGCGGTGGCCTTCGCGGCCGCCGGCGCCCTGCGTGGCTTCCTCGACGTCAGCCACATACCGCCGCGTGAGCCGGGCGGCGGCCTCCTCGCCGATCTGCGCGACGGCTGGCACGAATTCGTCGGGCGTCCGTGGCTGTGGACGATCGTCGCGCAGTTCTCCGTGGTGGTCGCGGTCGTCGGAGCGGCGGACGCGGTCTACGGTCCGCTCGTCGCCCGGGACAGTCTGGGCGGGCCGGGACCCTGGGGCCTGGCGCTCGGCGCGTTCGGCGCCGGGACCGTGGGCGGCGCTCTGCTCATGACCCGCTGGAAGCCCCGTCGCCTGCTGCTCACGGGCACCCTGTGCGTCTTCCCGCTCGCGGCACCCGCCGCCGCGCTCGCGGTCCCCCTGCCGGTGGGACCGCTGTACGCGGTGATGTTCGTCAGCGGTACGGCGATAGAGGTGTTCGGTGTGTCGTGGATGACGGCGCTCCACCAGGAGATCCCCGAGGACAAGCTCTCGCGGGTGTCGGCGTACGACTGGTTCGGCTCGATCGCTATGGTCCCGCTGGCCACGGCGCTGGCGGGTCCCGCGGAGCAGGCCTTCGGCCGGACGCCCGCGCTGTGGGGCTGCGCGGCGCTCGTCGTGCTGGCCACGGCGGCGGTGCTGTGCGTCCCGGACGTCCGCAATCTGACGCGGCGAACGCGGGCGGTGGCGCAGGGCGCACCCGCCGCGGTGCCCGGCACGAAGCGGGCGTCAGCCGATGCCGAAGGACCCGCCGGGCGGCTCGGGTGAGGGAACCGCGTCCTCGTCGCGTACCGGAGCGGCGTCCGCGATGAAGTCCCGCAGCGCGGGACCGTGTTCGACACGGGCCGGGAAGGCGTCGGCGGCCGTACGACGGGCCAGTGCCGCCGTGTCGAACGGCTCGTGGGAGGCCACGAGCACGGCGTTGCCGAAGCGCCGGCCGCGCAGCACGCCGGGTTCGGCGATGAGGGCGATCTCCTCGAAGACGGTGGAGAACGTGGCGAGCTGGGAGCGCAGGAAGGCGAAGGGCGCCGCGTCCGCGAGGTTGGCGAGGTAGAAACCGCCGGGGCGCAGCACACGTTCGGCGGCGCTCGCGTACGCGATGGACGTCAGGTGCGCCGGTACACGCGAGCCGCCGAAGACGTCCGCGATCAGGATGTCGGCGGAGGCGGGGGTGGCGGCTTCGATCCAGGCGCGGGCGTCGGCGTGGTGCAGCTCGACGCCCGAGCCGCCGGGCAGCGGCAGGCACTCGCCGATCAGGTCCAGCAGGCCCTTGTCCGCCTCGATCACGTCCTGGCGTGAACCGGGCCGGGTGGCCGCGACGTAGCGGGGCAGGGTCAGCGCCCCGCCGCCGAGGTGCAGCACGTCCAGAGCGCGCCCCGCCTCCGCCACCGTGTCCAGCACGTGGCCCAGCCGCCGGGTGTACTCGAACTCCAGGTGCGTCGGTTCGTCCAGATCGACGTACGACTGGGGCGCGCCGTCCACGGTCAGCAGCCACGCCCGCTCGCGGTCCACGTCGGGCATCAGCTTGGCGTTCCCGTGATCCACGGCCCGCGTCACGGGTATCGGCTCGTCCACGGGTCCATTGTGCGGTACCCCGATCGACGCCCTGGCGGGCGACGGGAACGGGGCCCGCCACGGTGTGGCGGGCCCCGCGTCCCCGTTCGCGGCCGGGCGCCGGCGCCGGGCGTCAGCCGACCGACGTCACCGTCCCGGCGCCGACCGTGCGGCCGCCCTCACGGATCGCGAAGCCGAGACCCGGCTCCAGCGGCACCTCGCGCCCGAGTTCGACGGTCATGACGACCGTGTCTCCGGGCCGGGCGACGGCCACCTCGCCGAGGTCGACGTCGCCGACCACGTCCGCGGTGCGGATGTAGAACTGCGGCCGGTACCCGGTGGAGACCGCTGTCGTACGGCCGCCCTCGCGTGTCGACAGGACGTACACCCGCGCCGTGAAACGGCTGCTGGGCACGACGCTGCCGGGCGCGGCGGCGATGTGCCCGCGGCGTACCGCGTCGCGGGGCACCCCGCGCAGCAGCAGCGCCACGTTGTCGCCCGCCTGCGCCTCCTCCATCGGCTTGCCGAAGGTCTCCAGGCCGGTGACCACCGTGTCGACGCCCGCGCCGAGCACCTCGACCCGGTCGCCGACGTGGATCGTGCCTCGCTCCACGGCACCGGTGACGACCGTTCCGCGTCCGGTGATGGTGAGCACGTTCTCGACCGGCATCAGGAACGGAGCGTCGAGATAGCGCTCGGGCATCGGCACATAGGTGTCGACGGCGTCGAGCAGCGCGTCGATCGCCGCCGTCCACCGGGGGTCCCCTTCAAGGGCCTTGAGGCCGGACACCCGTACGACGGGTACGGAGTCGCCCCCGTAGCCCTGGGCGGAGAGCAGCTCGCGGACCTCCAGCTCGACCAGGTCCGTGAGCTCCTCGTCGCCCGCGTCGGCCTTGTTGAGGGCGACGACGATGTGGTCGACGCCCACCTGCCGGGCGAGCAGTACGTGCTCGGCGGTCTGCGGCATGATTCCGTCCAGCGCGGACACGACGAGGATCGCCCCGTCGAGCTGGGCCGCGCCGGTGACCATGTTCTTGACGTAGTCGGCGTGGCCGGGCATGTCCACGTGCGCGTAGTGCCGGGTGTCGGTCTCGTACTCGACGTGCGCGATGTTGATGGTGATGCCGCGCGCGGCCTCCTCCGGCGCCCGGTCGATCCGGTCGAACGGGACGAAGGTGCCGGAGCCGCGCTCGGCGAGGACCTTGGTGATGGCGGCGGTCAGGGTGGTCTTGCCGTGGTCGACGTGACCCATGGTGCCGATGTTCAGGTGCGGTTTGGTGCGCACGTAAGCCGTCTTGGGCATGGCGGTTCCTCGAAGCCTCTTCGGTGTCAGCGGAGCTGAGTGATGGCCCCGGCGCGTACCGGCCGGGACGGGGACCCCCAGGAGTGACCGACCCTCCCCCTGCGGGGTCCGCCGGACGTTCCGGGAAGGGTCAGCTTCGGGCGCCGTCGACGGCTGCCGTGGTGATCCGGACGGCAGCCTTCGGCGCATCCGCGACTGCGGATGCTGCGAGGAGGAAGGCGTACCGGAACATGAGGAGATCATCTCCGACGGGTCTCCCCGCGTCGAATGATTTTCGGCGCCCGGCGGACCGGTGGGGCGGGGGTGGTGCCGCGGGGGCCGTGGGGTTCGTCCTGGGGGCGTCCGCCGGCTCAGGGACCGATGTTCTTGAGCGCCTCGCGCACGGACAGCGGCGCGAGTTCCGCCCGCTCGGCGGCGACGAAGTCCCGTACGGCGTGCGGGTCGGTCCTGGCGTACTCGCGCAGACACCATCCGATGGCTTTGCGGATGAAGAAGTCGGGATGGCCGGCCTGCCGGACGCAGTACGCGAAGAGCCGCCCGGTGTCGGTGGCCTCCTTGTACCGGAGCTGATGGAGCAGCGCCGTACGGGCGACCCACAGGTCGTCGTCCTCGATCCAGGCGTCCATGTCGGCGCGCAGGCGCGGGTCGGCGGCCACCAGACCTCCCACCACGTGCGCGGCGAGCGCGTCGACGGTGTCCCACCAGGAGACGGTGGACACGAGATGCCGGGCCACCGGCAGGAAGCCCGACGACAGGCGCGTGACATGGCGGCGCAGATAGTCGACGGCGAAGTACTGGTACTCGCGTTCCGGCAGCCGCCAGCAGCGCAGGGCGAGCGCGGCGCAGTCCTTCTCGTCGGGCCGGGCGGTGTCCAGGAGCACGGTGCGGGAAAGGGCGCGGCGCTCGGGCGTCGTCAGGCCGAGGAAGGGAGCGATGTCCTTCATGTACGCGCGCATGGACGCGGCCCGGTCGGGGTCCGCCGCCGCCGGGTAGACGGTGGTGAGCCGCTCCAGGAGCAGGTCCGCGAGCGCGCTGTCCGGCACCTCGAACCGCGCACGCGACGTTCCGGAAGCTGTGACGCCCATGAGACGAACCATACGGCGGTCACACACACGCGTCGGCTAGTGTCACCGGAATGCTCGATGCCACCACCCGCTCTGGGGGCACCGCCACGGCCACTCCCCAGGCCGCCGCAACGGAGCTCACCGTCGCCACCGACCTGGTCGTGGGCCCGGAGATCGCCGTCGCCGCACCCACGGTCCCGACCGCCCCGCGCACCGATCCGGCCGCACGCCTCCTGAGAGCGCTGCTCTCACCCTGGGCGCGGCTCTCCCTGCTCGTCGTGCTGCTCGCGGCGGCCGCGTCGAGCGTGTTCCTCTTCGACCCGCAGCGGCTGCTCGCCGACGGCTGGCCGCCTCAGCTCGGCGGCGCCGCGGCGGCCGTCGCGTTCGCGGCGGCGTACGGGCTGTGCACGGTCGCGTTCGTGCCCCGGCCGCTGCTCAATCTGGCGGCCGGTGCCGTGTTCGGCTCCCAACTGGGCCTCGGCTCCGCACTGGTGGGCACGGTGCTCGGCGCGGGTGCCGCGTTCGGACTCGGCCGGCTCCTCGGGCAGGACGCGCTGCGGCCGCTGCTGCGGGCCCGCTGGCTGAAGGCCGCGGACGGCCAGCTCAGCCGGCACGGCTTCCGCTCGATGATGGTGGCCCGGCTGTTCCCCGGTGTCCCGTTCTGGGCGGCCAACTACTGCGCTGCCGTGTCCCGCATGGGCTGGCTGCCGTTCCTGGTCGCGACGGCGCTCGGCTCGATCCCGAACACCGCCGCGTACGCCGTCGCCGGGGCCCGCGCGTCGTCGCCGACCTCCCCCGCGTTCCTGATCGCGATGGCCCTGATCACGGTTCCCGCCCTGGCCGGAACGGTGGTGGCCTGGCGCAAGCGCCACCACCTGCGCGGCCACTGAGACCCGCACGGCACCCGTACGAGGGAACGACCGCGCACGCTGCGACCGCGCCCGGCGGGGGCGCACCCGCTACGGACGCACCGCTTCCAGGATCATCGCGTTCGCCAGTCCGCCCGCCTCGCACATCGTCTGCAGGGCGTAGCGGGCACCCCGGGCCCGCATGGCGTGGACGAGGGTCGTGGTGAGGCGGGTGCCGCTCGCGCCGAGCGGGTGGCCGATCGCGATGGCTCCGCCGTGCACGTTGACCTTGGACAGGTCGGCGCCCGTCTCCTGCTGCCAGGCGAGAACCACGGCGGCGAAGGCCTCGTTCACCTCGAAGAGGTCGATGTCACCGAGGTCGAGACCGGCCTTGCGCAGCACCTTCTCGGTGGCCGGGATGACACCGGTGAGCATCAGCAGCGGGTCGGAGCCGGTGACGGCGAAGCTGTGGAGACGGGCGACGGGCCGCAGGCCGAGGCGGGCGGCGGTCTCGCCCGCCATGATGAGCACGGCGGAGGCGCCGTCGTTGACCGGGCTCGCGTTCCCCGCCGTGACGGACCAGTCGATCTGCGGGAAGCGCTCGGCGAAGCCGGGGTCGTAGTACGCGGGCTTCAGCCCGGCGAGCACCTCGGGGGTGCTGCCGGGGCGGACGCTCTCGTCCCGGGCGAGACCTTCCAGGGGCGCGACCTCGGCGTCGAACAGACCGCCGTCCCACGCCTGTGCCGCCTTCCGGTGCGAGCCGATCGCGAACTCGTCCATCCGCTCGCGGGTGATGCCCCACTTGGCGGCGATGAGTTCGGCGCTGATGCCCTGCGGCACCAGACCCTCGGGGTAGCGCTCCGCGACGCCGGGTCCGAATGGGTCCGCGCCCGCCGGCACGTTGGACCACATCGGCACACGGCTCATCGACTCCACGCCGCAGGCCACGACGATGTCGTACGCCCCCGACATGACGCCCTGGGCGGCGAAGTGCACCGCCTGCTGGGACGAGCCGCACTGGCGGTCCACGGTGGTCGCCGGGACGGCGTCGGGGAATCCCGCGGAGAGCACGGCGTACCGGGTGGTGTTCATGGCCTGCTCGCCGACCTGGTCGACGGTGCCGCCGATGACGTCGTCGATCAGCGCCGGGTCGATCCCGGAGCGTTCGACGAGCGTGCGGAGGGTGTGGGCGAGGAGTTCCACGGGGTGGACATGGGCGAGCGAACCGTTCGGCTTGCCCTTGCCGACGGGGGTGCGTACGGCTTCGACGATCACGGCGTCACGCATGGGATGCCTCTCAGGTCGGTCGGTCTCTGAGGTGGGGGAAGCGGCGACCGGTCGGGGCCGGCCACCGCACCGAGTGAGTAGGTTTTCCAAACCCACTAAGTGACCCAAGAGTAACAAGGTGAGTTGGAATATCCAACCCACCTTCGTAGACTGGCGGCATGAAGGACCCCCGCCCCTGCTCGATCGCCGCGACGCTCGCTCTCGTCGGCGAGAAGTACTCCCTGCTGGTCCTGCGCGAGGTGTCGCTCGGCGCGACGCGCTTCGACCAGCTCGCGCGCAACATCGGCGCCCCTCGGGACGTGCTGACGGCCAGGCTGAAGCGCCTCGTCGACGCCGGGCTGCTGGAGAAGGCGCAGTACAGCGACCGCCCCAGGCGCTACGAGTACCGGCCCACGCGCGCGGGCCTCGAACTGAGCCCCGTCCTGCTGATGCTGATGTCCTGGGGCGACCGGCACCTCCAGGAGGACGGCTTCCGACCCATGGTGCTGGAGCACGCCTGCGGCCACGAACTGGTCCCCCGGGTCGTCTGCCGGGAGTGCGGCGAGCAGGTCGAACACGACTCCCTCACGGCCCACCCGCAGGCCCCGGGCTGGACGGTGACGGGACCGGTGCCGGAGTAGCCGCACGGGGAGCGGCGGGCGAGGGATGGCGGGAGAGCGGTGACGGGACACGGCCGGCCGACCGCTGCGCAGCGTGGGCGGACCGTCACCGAAACCCCCGTGGCCGGGCCGTGGGCCACGACGGTTAGGCTTCCCTGAGCGTCCGTGACCGCCGCACACCGCGGTCGGGCGTGCCCATCTCCCGTTCCACGATCAGCACTTGGACCACGTAACTTCATGTCTTGGTTTCAATCCCTCGTCCTCGGACTCGTCCAGGGGCTGACCGAATTCCTTCCCGTCTCCTCCAGCGCGCATCTGCGGCTGACCGCGGCCTTCGCGGGCTGGGACGATCCCGGCGCGGCGTTCACCGCGATCACGCAGCTCGGCACGGAGGCCGCGGTGCTGATCTACTTCCGCAAGGACGTGGGACGGATCCTGTCGGCGTGGTTCCGCTCGCTCACGAACAAGGCGATGCGGCGCGACCACGACGCCCAGATGGGCTGGCTGGTGATCGTCGGCTCGATCCCGATCGGCGTGCTCGGGATCACGCTCAAGGACCAGATCGAGGGGCCGTTCCGCGATCTGCGGGTCACCGCGACCATGCTGATCGTGATGGGCATCGTCATAGGCATCGCCGACCGGCTCGCGGCCCGCGACGAGACGGGCGGCAGGCACCGGGCGGCGAAGCAGCGCAAGGTGCTCGAGGACCTGAACACCAAGGACGGCCTGCTGTTCGGCGTCTGCCAGGCGATGGCCCTGGTCCCCGGTGTCTCCCGGTCCGGCGCCACCATCAGTGGCGGCCTGTTCATGGGCTACAGCCGCGCGGCGGCGGCCCGCTACTCCTTCCTCCTCGCCATGCCGGCCGTCCTCGCGTCCGGCACCTTCGAACTCAAGGACGCGGCCGCGGAGGGCCACGTCTCCTGGGGACCGACCGTCTTCGCGACGATCATCGCCTTCGCGGTCGGATACGCCGTCATCGCGTGGTTCATGAAGTTCATCTCCCACAAGAGCTTCATGCCGTTCGTCTGGTACCGGATCGCCCTCGGATTGACCCTGTTTTCCCTGGTCAGCATGGATGTCCTGAGTCCGCACGCGGGTGAATCCGCGGGCTGACCGGCTCCCAGTGTGCGTGTTCGTGAGTGCCCGATTTCGCGCAATGCTTCGCATCATTGCGCAGATTCGCGTAGCTGGGCGGAGCGTTTCGGAGGCCATTTCTCCCAGCCGTCTCCCAGTTGAGTCCACCCTGGACATGGCACCGCCCTCCGGATCGCCTCCTTGGGAGGTGGGTACGGCGATCCAGAGGGCGGCGATTGGACCGGCTGCTGTCGTATGCGGGCCGGCTGTCTAGGGGTGGGGTCGAGCCGACTCACGGGCGGTGCAGGCTGGTCTCGGGTTCTGAGCGGGTTCCCGGCCTGCCTAACCCGATGTGCCGGCGCGGGGTTGTTCACTCGATCGTGTGAACATACATTCGATTTCCGAACAGTACTAGCAGCCCTGCGATCTCCGTCTCCCTTCGCAGGGCGCGGCCGACCCGGCGGGGTCGGCGGTTGGTTATTTCATGATCGAAAACTGCCGCAAAACTGCTGCTGACTTACGACCATGATCGTTAAAGCGTTAGTCGGGTGCCCGACGAGCAACCTCGATGGATCATCGATGCCCGCAAGGCCGTCGGCGACCGCATACGCGTCCGGCGCCTCCACCAGAACATGACCCAGGAGAGCCTTGCCCACACCACCGGACTGGACCGCAGCACGATCCAGCGGATGGAAGCCGGGCAGGAGATGAAGCTCAGCCACCTGCTCCTGGTGGCCCATGAGTTGCGGGTCCATGTGACTGACCTCCTCCACGGCTGAGCAGCCACAACGGCCGTTTCGAGCCGTCTGGCTTGAACGAGAGTCAACCTCACGTTTCCCCATTGCGGAAGGCTGCATGCCGCATGAATCTCCACGGCATGCACACATTCACCATGCCTTCGTAGCCGTCAGGCGAACCTGTGGCCTGGGCTTTTCCGGCAGGCCGTAACACCGATGCCCAAATCGACTATTGACGCGAGCTCTAATCTTCACAAAAGCTGACTCTGGAGTCAGGAGCGAGCCGCGTCGAGCGCCTGATAGGCCCGGTACAGCCCGTCGGACTCCTCGCAGCGGCCACGACCGATATGCCGGCAGTCCGCGCAGGCGATGGCGTGGTCGACGTACTTGCTCCACGCCTCCTGTAACGGGCTGAGGCGGGCGCCGGAGACTATGACCGGCGGGCGGGTTACGGCTCCTGGGGGTTGCTCTCTACGCTCGTCCACGTCGACGGCTCCTTCGTCGGCCAGCCTCCGGGGTTGCGTGGGCCGCGGCCTCGGAGGCGTCGTGCAATTTCAGGCTAGCCCGACTTGTATCGCCCTGTCTCGCTACGTCTCGGTACGTAGCTGCCGATGCCGCTCCGTCGAGGCGTGTCTAGCTTCGGATCATGGCGACTGATCCTGACGCACAGATCGACCACGAGGGCCCCGTCACCCCCTACCGGCAGCTGGCGGACATCCTGAAGGCCCGCATCGCGCGCGGCGACTGGGCCGAGGGCCGGCCGATCGCCAGCGAGACGCGGCTGGTGCAGGAGTACGGGCTCGCCCGGTCCACCGTGCGGCGGGCCATCGCCGCGCTCGCCGAAGAGCAGGCCGTGTGGACGGTGCAGGGCCGCGGCACCTACGTGGGACAGCCCCCAACGGAGGGCTGACCGCTGTCAGACCCCGCCCCTAGACTGATCGCCATGCCCCCCACTCCCCCGGCGCAAGATGATGCGCCGCCCTCTGCTGCGGAGCTGAACGCTCAGATCCGCGCCCTGTGGATAGGGCCGGGCGGGCATCCCGCAGTAGGGCTGACGGATGCGCAGCGGGCCGAGTACCGCCGACTGTTGGCCGCACTGGACGCGCTTGAGCACGGGGACATCGTCGAAGCGGCGTAGGATCCGCACTCGTGAGCGACGCACCTTCGAACGACCTGATCGCCCTGGAACAAGCCTCCATGGACGCGCACGCCCGGCTCCTCGAACTGCAGGAACGGTACGGCAGCCCCTCCGCGGGTGACGGCTGGAGCGAGGAGCAGCACGCCGAGTACGGGCAGCTGTGGCGGGCCTGGCGGGAAGCGGCCCTCAAGTTCCACGCCGCGCTCCCCGGCGGCAGCGACCGGTACGCCGAAGAGATGCGGGTCAAGGCAGCCGTGCGGCACCCGGCGACTGAGGCGGCCTAGACAGCAGCGAGCCCCGCCGGGCATCACTCCGGCGGGGCTTCAGCAGCATCCCCGACTTGGTAGTCGTGAATGCTTGTGCGATCAGCGTAACGGCGGGCGCTGACAACGAGGCCGTCAGCGCTTGACAGTGTGCCCGCACCCTTCGAGGACGATGAGCGTGCCGACGTTGCCTGCGAACTCCCGGAACAAGCCGTTACTGTCAGGCGTCGTGGCCGCGATGGCCTCAGCGCGCACGGCGCTGTTCGGCTCGGCGCAGATCGGGCAGGTGACAGGGCGCCTCGCGGCCTGGGCCTGGGCCAGCTCGGCGCCGAACGCCGCCGTCCAGTAGCCGTCGGGGTGCTGCCACTCTTCGACGGGCCCCGTGAGCGTCGTGCCGCCGATAGGCGAGTAGTCATCCATACGGCCAGGATGGCAGAAGTCAGTCCTCGTCCGGCCATCTGTGGATAACCCGCTCCTCGACCTCGTCGACGAGGGTGATGTGGGCGCCGGGCATGCTGCCGCACTCGCCGATCCAGGACCTGAACTTCCGCTCAGCGGTGGCCTGCTCGTTCCACCAGCCGTGCATCGCGGGTCGCCCCTCGACGGCGAGGAGCAGGTGGTAGCGGCCGGGGTCATTCACGCCGGTCGTCCTCGATCATCACGTGCAACCGCACGCCGGCCTCGAGCGCCGCGTCACGGAGAACGGCCAGGGTGTCCTCGAGGGGAGCAGCGGTGCCGCTGGGTCTCGAGGATGTGGCAACGAAGCACGGGCCGCACCGGTCGATCCAGCGGCTGCCGAGGGTCGGGACGTCGATGACGCCGGCGAGGGTGGCAGGTCGACCGCAGCGTAGGCAGGCGTGCTGCTCGGTGAGGTGGCTGCTCGAGCGGTAGGAGGCGTTGGGTGGGGCGGGCTCGAGGTCGGCTGGGTCGATGCCGAGTAGTTCCAGCAGGTCAGGAGAGTCCACGGCTGTCCCTTTCGCTCGAGCCCGATGTGACCTCGGCAGAGTACAGCCCTATTATCGAACACGTGAACGACCCCGTCATGCCGAGACTGGACCTGCTCCGCTTCCTCGAACGCGTCCAGGAGCAAGACCTCGACCGCACCCGCCGATGGATCGAGGACGAGGAGACACGCGAGCGGGAACGGGAACGCGGCATCCAAGCCAGGCCACCCGCCCCCGACTGGATGATCGAGCGCGGCCTGGACGGACACACGCCACCCGTCTACGTGCACCGCGGCGACTGCCACATGGCCGGCAAGCGCAGCCGCGGCGTCACGGAAGACCAGGCGCGCCGGGCGCTCGCCGAGCGGGTCGACGCCTGCCCCCACTGCCGGCCAGACACAGAGCTCGGCATCCTCGACTGAGGACAGCCGCTTAGCCTCCCGAGGGGGCCGGGAGGTGCGGCGGGCTCAACCATCCGCGCAGCTCAGACGGGAACCCAGTGCGGTCCCCCACCGGGAGAGGACGGTGGGGCCCCGCACGCACACCATGCACCTGGAACCAGCCATACGGCTAGATCAAGGCTGGATGTTTTCGGTCCGCTGGCGCTAGGCGGTCCGCGGTTTCCGCGTCGCCTTCTTGGCCGCCGTCTTCTTTGCCGCGGTCTTCTTGGCCGGCTGCTTCTTCGCCGACGCCTTCTTCGCGGTCTTCTTCTTCGGCATGTCGTGGACGGTGGCATCCTCGCCGCGGGACTCACGGGCCTTCGCGACGGACTCCTTCAGCGCGGCCATCAGGTCGACGATCTGCCCCGGCTCCTTTGGCTCTTCCCCTGCCGTCGGCGGGTCCCGGTGCTCGCGCTTGGCGTCGATGAGCTCCTCCACGGCCTTCGTGTACCGGTCCGTGAACTCCTCGCCTTCGAGGTCGTCGCGGGTCAGCCGGTCGATCAGGTGCTCCGCCTCGACGAGCTCCTGCTCGGTCAGCTCCACCGCCTCGGGCGCCAGCTCGGCCGGGCTGCGAACCTCGTCCTCCCAGCGCATCGCATGCAGGACGATCACGTCGTCGCGGACCCGCAGCAGCCCCAGCCGCTCACGGCCAGACCAGGCGTACTTCGCCACGGCCACCTTCGACGACCGCTGCAAGGCTTTCACCAGCAGCATGTACGGCTTCGCCGCCACCTGCCCGTCCGGCTCCAGGTAGTAGCCGTCACCCACCCGGATCGGGTCGATGCTCTCGGCCGGCATGAACGCCACCAGCTCGATCGCCTTCGCCGTGGGCAGCGGCATCTCCCGCAGCTCCTCGTCGAGGACCGGGACGATGGTGTCCTTGGCGTACTCGTAGCCCTTGCCGATCTCGGCCGTGGAGACCTCGCGGTCCTCGATCTCGCAGTACTTCCGGTTCCGTACCCGGCCCATGTCCGAGAGGTGCACCCGGTGGAAGTGGATGCTGTGATCCTCCGTCGCCGAAACGACGTGGATGGGGACGGTGACGAGACCGAACGAGATAGCGCCTGACCAGATGGTTCGGGGCATGGCAGACCTCCGCGACGAGCCCCCACCCCGCCACGCTACGACGGCGGCCCGGCGACCGCACACGGGCCGCTGTCAGTCCCACCAGCGATGATGAGCCCATGGCGATCACGATCACGAACTATGGCCTCACCTGGACCGACCCCGACGGCACGCCCCGCGCCTCCGTCGTCAGCTACGACCAGGCCAGCGCCGACGACCGGAAGGCGCGGCTGGAAGCCGGCGGGGCCACGGACGTGGAGATCGTCGAGACGGAGCCTGGGGAGCGGCTCCAGCCGAAGGGCTGACAGCCGGTGGGCAAGCGCGACGGGATGGAGCGGAGGGAACGCTCGGGCAGATCGGCCTTACCTTGCTGCCATGAGCAAACCGAAGACGATCTACTCACGATCCGAGGCTCACCGTCTCCGCGACCAGCCCTGCATCGACTGCGGCACGATGAGCCGAATCGACCGTCAGCTCCAACGCGACGAGTCTGGCGAGCCTGACCCCGACGTCTCCGTCCTCTGGTACTGCCCTGACGTGCTCTGCAACGGGCACGACGGTTTCTCGATCGAGGACCAGTAGGCTGGCGCGGCGACGCCCCCGCCACTTTCCCTGGCGGGGGCGTCGCATTTGGAGCGGCTTCCCTTCGAGCGGCGTCAGTTCTCTTTTTTGAAGTGGCGAGTCAGGACCCAAGCCGAACCTACGCTCGCGAGGATGCAGACCACGAGGCCGAGCACCAAGCGCGGCCACCCGAGGTCGTTCCCCGGGAGGACGATGGCAGCGAGCGTGGCCAGGCCCGCCGCTACTGAGGCCAAGACGGTGAGCTGCATCTGACTGTGCAGGTCCATGATCAGGCTTCCTTCCTGTCGAGGTACCGGTAGATGGTGGTGCGGGCGACGCCGAGTTCGTCGGCGATGCCCTGCACGGTGTGCTTGCGCTTGCCGTCGTCGCCGAGCTCGTCGTACATCTCCTGGGCGAGTTGGACCTGGCGCGGCTTGAGGGCCTGCTTCCTGCCGCCGACCCGACCGCGGGCGCGTGCCGCGGAGAGACCGTCATGGGTGCGCTCGACCATCATGGCGTGCTCGAACTCGGCAATGGCGCCGAGGATCTGGAAGAACATCCGGCCCGTGTGCGTGCTCGTATTGATGCCCTGGTCGATGACGACGAGGTCGACGTGCTGGTCACGCAGGCGGTCCGACAGGTCGATGAGGTTCTTCAAGGAGCGGCCAAGCCTGTCGAGCTTGGTGATGACGAACTGGTCGCCCTCTCGGGCGGCGATGAGTGCTTTGTCGAGCTCCGGCCGTGAGGCGAGCTTGCCGGAGGCCTTGTCGACGAAGACGCGGTCGCAGTCGGCGGCCTTGAGGGCGTCCTCCTGTGCGTCTGGGTTCTGGTCGCGGGTCGAGACCCGGCCGTATCCGATTCTCATGGACCGAGCGTAGCGCTTGCGAACCGTTTGTGCGACATAGCTCAGGACACGAGTTTTCGTCATTCTCGTGCTGCGGCAACGAAGTTGAAGCCGCACTGCCCAACATTCGTTCGTTTCTCGACACAGGCTCGACGCTCCCGAAGACGACGACGGGCCCCGCTCCAACGAAGGAGCGGGGCCCGGGTATCGCATGTTATCGAGAGCTCTACAGCGCAACTCTGTTCACCGGAGGACCGTTTGGCGAGCGGTGCGAACCTGCAGACAGGGCTACAGACGACATGTAGAGTGGTCTACAGATGGAGCGAGGGGCGCTCCAGAGGGGACCATCATGCTGACGATCACCCACCGCACCGGCGACTACTACGGCGACGGCAGCAGCAACCTCATCTGGGAAACCCGCGACAGCGCCGACATCCTCATCGCCGAGCTCTACGTCTCCACCGACCGCCACGAGATCATGAACATCTGGGTCGACGAAGACCACCGCGGCGAAGGCCACGCCCGCCGCCTCTACGAGACCGCCACCGAGCAGGCCGAGATCTTCCACGCCCCCGCCGCCCACTGCACCCCCGAGGGCGACGCCTTCGCCGAGGCCGTCGGCGGCGACACGATCTCCTACCCCTGCGACTGCCACGCCTGCGACAACGAGGAGAACTGACCATGCAGCAGCACGAACTCGAAGCGTGGCTCGGCGACGGACACGGCCTCGACGCTGACGAGCTCGCCGAACTCCTCAACCAGGCAGAAGACATCGAAGCCCGCTACCCGGACGCCGACGACCAGCCCGAGCGCGACGCCGCCCTCACCGTCGCCTACCGGCTCATGACCGAGCCCACCGAGGACGTCCTCGCCGACTACGGCCAGCAGCGCGCCGCCGCCCGCGCCGCCTTGTCCGCCACCTCCGCCGCACTCCAGCAGGCCGCACGCACCGTCATCGCCCACGACAAGCTGAGCGAGGCCGGGTTCGCCCGGGTAGCTGGAGTCGACCGCATGTCTGTGCGGAAGTGGACTGGAAAGCGCTGACACGACGAAGCGCCCTCGCTCCCCTGCCGGTTGGCAGAGGAGCGAGGGCGCTGCTACTCGATCTCGTCGTCGGGTGGCCAGTCGGGTTCGAGGAACGGCTTGGTGGCCGGCGCAGGGATGGGCGGCGGGTCTCCTCGGCCGAGCTGGACGAGGCTTGCCACATCCGCGGCGGAATCGTCGAGGCGCGGTCGCCGCTCCTGGGGCGGTTCAGGCATTCGTACTCCAGGTCTCACACGTCGATGGAATCCAGGTAAGGGCGGGCCCTCGGCGGTATCGGCCGCGGCGCCGGAGGCTCCCCACCCGCCCTACGGATGTATCCGACGAGACGCCCGCGGTCGGTGACGAGCCACGCGATGGCCGCGCCCTGGCCGGTGATCTGCTCCTGCTGCTCGACCTGCCGGAGTTCGAGCCGCTTGATCTCTTTGTCCATGCGGGTCGTGACCGTGGTGAAGTCGTCGCGCCGCTCCTGCGACTTGGTGCGCTTTGCCGACCGTGCGGCCCACGCGGCGAGGCCTCCTGTCGCGATCGTCCCCAGGACCGACGCAATCCCGTTCACGTCAGGCGTCATACCGCGGCTCTTCTCTCTTGGGACGTGGCGGCTCCCCCCAGCCGGCCACGACCATGATTCCGATCGCCAGGCCGCCGTACAGCGCGCTCGCGATCCACCCTCTGGGGTACTGCCCCTGCCACCAGGCCACGAAGTACGAGATGACCCACGGCAGGACGATCAGCGGAAGGGCCAGGAACGCGAACCGGTCGCTGCCTTGCGGCAGGAACGCGGACACGATCGCGACCAGCCCGGCTGTGATCCACAGCCAGCCCCACACCTCCAGCGGCACCCGGTCCAGCAGCAGATGCAAGCCGCGCTGATCCGGCGGAGGGGAGGTGATCTGCCCGTAGCCGATCAGGCCCCACACTGCGCCGAACGCCAGGAGGAACGCGCCGCGGCGGCCGAGCAGCCGCATGACCCGCCGGGCCGCACGGCAGCGCATTCAGACCGCCTGCGGGCTGGACTTCGCCGCGGCGGGTGCAGGCAGCGGGGGCACCGGCGCTGTCACGACCTGCCGGACCGCGAACTGGGCGACGGCGGTGATCAGCGACAGGACGAGCGCCTGCTTCTCCGCGGACCAGTCCAGGCCGAGGCCTGCGGCGAGAACGATGACCGCCTGCGCGAAGCCGGTGATGGCGGCGATGACGCCGTCGTGGACCATGACGGCGACGATGAGGCCGAGCGCTGCGATGACGACGGCGTTCACCCAGGCCTGCTTGGTGGCGTCGAAGTCGGCGACGAACGCGCCGATCACCTGGAGGAGGATGCTAGCGAGGGCCGCCCAGGCGGCCGGTTCGCGTCCGATGATCTTCATTGGGACTCGATTCTTCTGGTCAGTCGGTGACGGTGAAGCCGTGCTTGGCGCCGAGGCGCTTGAGGGATGCGGCGCCCGGGATGCCGTCGGCCGCGTCGCCGATGTAGTTGCCGCCGGCCGCCGAGCGCTGCCAGCGGGCGTAGGCGCCGACGGTCAGGGATCCGAAGGAGCCGTCGACGTACTGGGCGGAGAGGAAACCTTCCGCCTTCAGCGCCTTCTCGACGATGAGGACGTCCGCCTTGTGCGTGGTGTGGCCCTGGGCTGCGGCCGGGTCGTGCTTCGCCGCGTAGATGACGTGGGCGAGGGACACCTTCGGCTTGGCCGGCGCGGGCGTGCCGGGATCAGTTGCCGTTCCGGCCGGCCGGGGTGCGCCCTTCTGTACCCAGGCGTACAGCGGCCCGCCGGGGCAGGCGGTGGCGTAGCCGTCCTTGTGCCCCTTGATCTCGCTTCCGGCGCCGTGTTGGCGGAGCAGCTCGATGCCGTCGCGGATCGCGCCGAGCATCAGGTCGTTCGGCTCGGTCAGGCCCTCGCTGCCGACGAGGCCGACGATCGCGTAGTGCGCGATGTTCAGCGGCTGGTTGCCGTTGGCGCCGGTCCGCTTGTCGATACCGCGGCCTTCGAGGAGATAGCCGTGCGGGCAGCCGCCGTAGTTGTAGGCGATGTCGGAGTAGTTCTCGACCTTGTTCGCCAGGTGGCTCTTGCGGATGGCCTGCCACTCGGCGAGGCATGCGGCGTGATCCGCGAGCAGCTTCGTGCTCACCGCGGTCCCCTCGTAGTGGACCTTCACGCCCTTCGTGGACGTCTGCGTCGGTGCGGCCGAGGCTGGCCAACCGAGCTGAGCGCGGGTAACGAGCTTCATGGTCAGGCTCCGTTCGCGGCAATGACGTTGTTGTCGCGTCCCCACGCCTGCATCAGATCCAGCGCCTCAACCAGGCGAGGATCCGGAGCAGGAGTGGGCGCGGGAGGAGGGGTGGGCGCCGTGGCCCAGGCGGGAACGGTGACGTCGCCGTGCTGGGAGAGCAGCCACTGCAAGTCGGCGGCATCGATCCACGCGGAGCCGCGTACACCCCAGCTCTCGCCCCACGAGTTGTCGATGCGGAACTGGCCCGAGCCCGCGTCGTAGGCGGAGATGACGTACTCGTGGCCGCCGGCGACGTCGGAGTCCCGGTCGACGGTGAGGGTGCCGACCGTGGTGGGAGTGAACATTGAGTTCAGCCACACGGTGCCGACCATGACCGGGCCGCTCTGTAGCGCCGACTTGAGGGCTGCCAGCGAGAAGGTGTGGGTGTAGCTGCTCGCCAGGCCCAGCTTCTTCAGGGCTTTCGCGGCGCCGAGTCCGCTGCTTCCGGTGTCGGTGGGCAGGTACTGGCCGGTGAACTCGTCGAGCTGGGTGGCCAGTGAGTAGACCTCGACAGCGAAGTCCTCGTCGACCGGCAGGACATGGCCGTCGATCACGACCGAGGTAAGACCAGTGCGGCCGAGGAAGTCGGTTCCGACGAGCCCGGCGGCTGCGTTTCCGGTGCAGGAGCCGAGCTGGCCTTGGTCGAAGATCGGGGTGCGGCGGGTCCAGTCGACGGATTTGATCGCGCTCTTCGGCAGGACGCCGTGGGCGTAGTCGAGGGATCGCCGGTCGTGCTGGACGTGGCGACCGAGCCGGGGGTCTGTCGGCTCGTAAACGTGCGTACTCAAGAGCCCTCCCGGGCATGCCAATGGGCGCTCAGGAAGTCCGGAGCGCTGGCTGGATGCGTGGACGGTCAGGTGGCCGCTGTGTACCGGCGGACGGTGAGCTGCCCGTAGGCCTGGTCGACGGTGATGGACTGGCCGTCGGCGGCCGTGGACATAGCGTCGCCGCGGAGCGCGATCGTCATCCGATGCCCGGTCGGCCAGTCCGCGGGGACCGTGTACACGGTGTCGGTGAGTAGCGGCATGTGATGGCGGTCGTGGGAGACGTTGTCGCCGCACAGGCTGGAGATCTGCGTCCAGTCGTCGGCTGTCACCGGCGGGTCATCCACGTCGTACTGCCACAGGTGGTAGCCGACCCCGACCGTGTAGCTGGGGGCCGTGTCGTTCGTGACGCGGGCCCTGGCAGACACGTCCAGGACGTCGCCCGCGGACACCGGAACTACGACCCGCAGCAGCGTCCGGTACCCGAGGCCGGGGCCCAGGCCGATCGGCAGGGTCTTGGCCGGCACCTCCGTGGTGGCGTGCAGGCCGGCGAGGATGAGCGCGGCGGTAGACACGATCAGGTCTCCTTGACGTGGAGTGTGGCCGGGTAGGTGGAGCTGGCGGTGAGGTCGGCGAGCCCGGTGCCGACGCTCTTGACGGTCACCACCCAGGTGGTTGAGCCGGCTCCAGGGGTGTCCCAGCCAGCCGCCGTACACGACTCGCCTGTGGCTCCCACGGTGGAGAAGAGCACGCCGCCACCCACTTGGGTTCCGGACGTGGTGGTGCCGCGGCGGATCAGCAGGTCGACGCGGTCGCTGGACGCGGACGACCGGACCAGGCCTGTGGCCTGGAGTCGGTAGGTGGTGGACGCCTTGGTGGCGAGAGTCACGGACAGGCCGGTCAGGATTTCGCTGCTGGTCTGGGCCGTGTTGGTCAGGAGAACTGCGGATGCCTCAGCTTTGGTGCCGATCTCCACCCAGGCTGTTCCGGTGTATACGTACAGGCGGTCGACGTCCTGCAGGTAGGACACCATGCCTTCGACGGGGGCGGTCGCCCCGGTGAGGGCTCCGGCGCGAGCCGACGAGGAAGCGAACCGCATCACCGATCGTGGGGCGATGCCGTTGGCGATGTTCTTTGCGAGGGTGGCTGCGTCGGGTGCGTCCGTCAGGGCAGAGATGCTGACGCCTTGCCCGTAGTCGTCCGTGGTGGCCATACGGGCTCCTAGGCGATCTGGTAGGTGAGGCCGAGCCGCAGGATGTGCCCGGAAGCCAGCGTCGCCGGCGCCGTCGGGCTCATGTTTGCCGCGGTCGCCGGGGTGGCGGAGGTGGGGAACGTCGCATTCATCGACGACGAGTTGGCGGAAAGCAGAACCTGACCGATGTAGGTGCTGCCCGCGGTGAGGCGGGCGCTGCCCTGGTACTCGACGATGTCGTTGGCCGAGGTGAAGGGCACGCTAAACAGGTAGTTTCCGGTGCCGTAGGTCGTCGACGAGCCGGTGACGAGGCGAATCGATACGTGACAGGTCTTCCCGAACAGCGAATAGCGGCCCGTGATCGTGCCGTTGACGACGCTCGGGTTGGTGGTGGCTGCCGTCCATGCCACGTTGTACGGCACCCAGGGAGGGTCGGCGACGGACAGCATCCTGCCCAGGGCTAGCAGGTTCCCTGAGGATGCCTGCGTGAGTGCGATGACGTCGCCGACCAGGGCGTTGCGGTAGAACTCGGCGCGGCGAATCCCGGGAATACCATCGGCATCGACTGTGCCGTTGCTGTTGACGGCGGTGACGGTGGCGAGCCGCCAGTCCGCGCCGCGCACGGAGGGTGCCTGCTCGCCGGCCCGTTGCGCCTGCCGCTTGAGTGCCCAGGCGAGGTCGCGGTGGACGGTCACGCGTCCTCCTTCGCCGCGATCGTGCTGATCGGGAAGTCGCCGCCGAGGTCGAGCGGGACGGAGAAGCTGGCGACCTGCTGGAGTTCGCGGGTGCCGTCCGGGTGCGCGATACGCAGTACGTCGCCCGGTTCCAGTGCCGGGTTGGGCAGGCTGGCGATGTCGCCGGAGGCGTTCGGGGTTCGCGTGTTCGCCAGCTGGAGTGTGGCCGCGGCCTGGCATGCGCCGACCGTGGTCAGCGTCGGCGACGTGTAGAAGGTGGGGCGCCTTCCGAACGGTCCGCTCCAGTACGTCGGCGAGTTCGGGTCGCTGTCGACGACCAGTGCCGATATGGGGGCCACGTTGTCTGTGGTGTTCTCGCCCCTTGCCAGGACTCCGTTGTAGACGCGGTCGCTGGTCATGCCCCGGCTCGCCCGGATGTAGACGCCGCCCTCGCCCGAGGCGATTTCCCACACGGGGGTGGCGGTGAGCAGGTCAGGCAGGGTGGAGACGGCGAACGTGCCGTCTGCGGTGGGATACACCTCGGCTCCGGCCGCTGCGGCGATCTCCTGGCAGGCAGCCCACGCGTCACCCTCGATGTCCCAGGATCGTGTGCCGACAGCCATGTCGCTGATGGTGGAGATGATCTGAGCGTCGGGGATGGATCGGACGATCAGTGCGGTCAGCGCGGTCACGACGGTGCCGGTCGCTGTGTAGGGGGCGGTGAACTTGTCGTCGGCGATGACCGCCGAGAGGTCTTTGCCGTTGAGGGTGACGGGGCCGTCGTTGACGTCGCCGCTCACCTCGTCGAGCCGGAAGAGGCCGAGCGGCACCAGCTCGCTGCTGCCGTCGCCGTAGTAGACGCCCCGGCTGATGCGTAGCTTTGCCCCGTAGGTGGCGAGCTGGTCTGTCGCCGTCCTCGGGATCAGCGACGGGTCGGGGCACGTGACAGTGCAGGTGCGGCGGATTGCCTGCGCGCGGTCTACCGTCACCGACCCTCCCGTGTGCGGCAGGTCGACGACCTCGCCCGTCGTGAGGAACAGCTGCACACGGGTGGCTACCTGATGCGACTCGGCGAGCCGCGAGAGGAGCCGGTCGGAGACGGGATACACCCCATCACCTCCGATCCAGGAACACGTCTTCCCAGGTGGCGAAGGTGTTGCGGACCTCTGCCCAGGTGTCGAACTCCGAAAGGATGTCCTGCCAGGTGCGGCCGGAGGCTCCGTTCACGCCGGTTGTGACCGGCATGTCCGTCTGGACGAGCGGCAGCGTCCATGCCCGCCATGGCTCGTCGGCGGGTCCGCCGATCCTGCCCTCGGTGATCTGGCCGACGCTGATGTACATGTCGTCGACGCCGAGTCCCGGCGTGGCCTGCCAGAGCAAAGTGTTGCCGTCGTCCAGGAGGAGGTGCAGTGCTTGACGTTCGGCGTCGGTGCGCGTCCAGATGGACAGTTCGCCTTCGAGGCCCTGCCGCACATCGGAGAGTATGACCTTGTTGCGCCGGCCTCGGACCACTGAGATGGCCTGTTCGATGGGTCGCTGCCAGTCCGGTGCGGTCTCCATCAGCACCCGGACGTTCCTCTGTGGATTGCCGGGATCCTTCAGCCAAGCCTCGTTGATATCGGCGAGGGTGAGGGTGACGTATTCGCTGTCTCGGGTGCCCGCGGTGAGGTCGCCGACGATGTTCTGTTCGATGTGGTAGCGGATCGGTGTCGCGAATGGCGCCTCATGATCCTCGATGATCATCAGGTCGGAGATGATGACCTGGTGGTCGATCAGGCCTGATGCTCCGCGCACCAGGCTGCGCGCACCTGATTCGTCCTCTCGGTACACCGTCAGCTCGTAGCCTACGTACAGATCCCGCAGCGTCAGCCTGATGTACCCGTCGTCGTCAACTGCCTCCACCGCGGTCTGGGGAAGAACCTGCCACAGCACCATGGCGTCGACATGCACCACGCTGCTTGTTGCCGAGGCTGTGGCCACGTACTCGACCGCGGCCTGTGTGGCCCCGGCCGGGGCCACGGCATCGGTCGGCATCGCGTACCACGATGATCCGGGAAGGCTGTACGACGTCCCAGTCGAAGCCCCGAGGTCGACGTTGGAGGCGTCGTACCAGCGGATCTTGACGTTGATGCTGCTCCACGATCCGGCCGCCGGATGCGCGATGATCTGCGCCCGGTGATTCTGGCCGGCCACCACCCCGGCGAAGCGCGCGGATCGGACCGTGGATGCGGTGGCCGTGGACGAGGTGATCGATAGCGCATAGGAGCCGTCGAAGGACGAGGTTCCCCACGGTGTCGTGCGCGCCAGCGTGGCCACACCGGTCGGTACCGTCCACCCGGCGATCCCCTGCTCGATGCTGGAGTCCGCATACGGCAGGATGCTGCCCGCCTGCAGCTCGGGCGCCACGGTGACGACGATCGTCTCCACGCGCAGCACCTGAGCGGCCGTAGCCGAGTCCAGACCGACCGCCACCGAACACGTCGCTGCCGTCGCCGGAGCGACCATGGAGGCGCGCTGCCGGTACATGCCCGTGCCCGGAGCCGCGAGCGTGGACTTCTGGGCGCCGACCTGAGTGCCGGCGCCGTTGTAGAACCGCAGTTCAATCCATGCGGTTGAACCGCTGGTGGGCGGCTGCAAGTAGGCGTAGGCCAGATATTCGGTGCCCGGCGTCACCGTCGCACGGTCCGCGGCCAGCATCGAGGCATTGCCGTTTGCGGTGACAGTCATCGCCGCGGTGTGGCCGCCGGCCGTGTAGTTGTCGACAGCCCACGCCACCACTGGCACCAGACGGGAGACCGTGGCGTTGGTGAGCGTCGTCCAGGCGGCGACGTCGATCTCGGAGGACTCAGTGCTGAACGGCAGCAAGTTGCCGGTCGTGCGGAGCGGCAGGCCGAGGTAGACGTTCTCCCAGTAGTGGGTGACGTTCGCCCCGGCTTCCGTCGACGACAGCAGCACCTGCGCCTGCGTGGCTCCGGCCGGCGCCGCACCCGCCACGCTGACCCGGTGCCAGGACGCCGAGTTGCCGGTGGTGGTGACGGACCAGGTGATGGAGAGTTCCGCCGAGCTGCTGTTCAGCCAGCGGATGCCGATCCGCTCCGACGAGACGCCTGACGTATCCGAGAACGCGTAGTAGACGGTGCCTGCGGTGATCGGGTACGAGGAGACGGTGCGGGCCTGCATGTCGCCTGCTGCCACCGACTTGACGGCCAGGCAGCCGTCCCCGCTTCGGCCGCCCGTCCCCTTGCTGATCGTGCAATTCAGCTTGACGGTCCACCCGGAGGTGTTGGGGTCGACGGTCTCGGTGGTCGAGCTGAGAAAGTTCCCGGGGATCGGCAAAATGACCTCCTCAGCTGGCGTTCAGTACCTGGATCAGTTCGCCGTGCGCGTTGCGTACCTCGGCGCGGGCGATGTCCGTGATCTTCTCGTTGCCGACGTACACGGCAACACTCATGCCGGCGAAGCCTTGCGGGCGGGCGCGGGCTGTCGGCTGGGGTATTGCCGCTGCGGAGACCCGGGACGCTGCGGCAGCGACCTGGGATGCGGCGGAGTCCAGTCCGATGGCGAATCCCTCGCCCGTGTACGCGCCGAGTGGCTGTGTCACCCGCGAGGGCGAGTGAATCTTGAGCTTCTTCTTGATCGTGTTGACCAGTCCGGAGCCCAGCCGGTTCATCGCCGCCTGGAGCTGCTTGTCCTGCGACTGCAGGCCGGCCAGGAACCCCTTCGACGCATTCGCGCCCGCGTCGTACATGGCGTCTGCCATCGTCCGGCCGTAGCTGGTCGACAGAGTGGCGCCCGACTTGGCCAGCGCGTTCAGCTGCTTGATCGAACCCGATCCGCCCTGCGCGATGAGTCCGGCGAGCTGACTGTCCGGGCCCATGGCGACAAGCTGCTGAATCATGGACTGGGACAATCCCCGCTGAGACAGCGTCTTGATCGTGGCCTGGAACGACTTCAAGCCCGACTGGCGTTGAGTCAGCCCGGCAATGACGTCCTTCACCGAGGCCGAGTCGGACACGTTCGACAGGCTCAGGTAGTCGGAGGCGGTTCCCTTCTGGTCAGTCGCCGCTTGCCTGGCTGAGGCAAGGCGGGAGGCGGTGGAGTCCCGCTGCTTGGCCAGGGTCTGCAGTTTCGAGGACGCCTTCTTGCTGGAGTCCGCCAGCCCCTTCGCTGAACCTCCCGCCGCTTTCAGGTCCTTGGTGAGCTCGTCGAACGCCTTCTTGATGTCCGACGCGCTCCCGGTCAACGCCTTGTGAGCCGACGTCAGATCGCCCGGTACTTGCTTGCGGGCTGCCGCACGGGATTTGGCGCTGCTGGTGCCCTTCGCGAACCCGCGCAGCGTGCCCAGGCCCGAGGCCATGCCCATCGACGTCGCCGAATCCCACACCGTGGCCCCGCCCGGCCCGAGCCGCATCAGCTCGGGGCCGTTCTCGCCGACCCAGAAGATCTCGCCCGCACGCGGGCTACCGCCGTTCGCGTAGCCCTTGGGCGACTTCGAGGCGTTGGCCTGCTGGACCTTCGTGATGCTGCCGTACCGGGAGACGATGTAGCGGATTGCCGCAGCGACGTTCGCGACCGGGTCCAGGATGCCGCGGCCCTTGAGCGACGACGGGACGTAGGCGTTGAACGTGCCGGGGATCGTCTGCGCCAGCCCCTGCGACGGCGTGCCCGCCTTCGCGTTGGAGTCCGTCCTGTTGATGGCCTTGGAGTTCCAGCCGGACTCGCGCGTGATCAGGGTGTTGAGGCCAGAGAGCCACTGAGCAAGTGTGCCAGGTGGCGGCACGCCTGCGGCCGACAGGGCACGCTTGATGATCGCGGCGTGCTGCCCGGACGGAATCTTCCCGCCGCCGAAGCTGTCGCTGGCTCCCTTCTTGTCGGCCTTGTCGGCGTACCCGAACAGGGCGTCCACGGCGTGACGGGGGATCTCCGCGATCATCTTCCCGAAGCCTGTGTCCAGGCCCGGGATCAGCTTCAGCAGCGGCTCGACGACGTGGTTCACGCCCGCCCGGGCGGACGCGGCCAGCGTGTCCTTGAGCCACGCGGCGCCGGCCTTGGCCTTGTCCCAGGCGGCCGATCCCCAGCCGGCCACTTTGGACGCGCCGGAGCCGATCCAGCCGAAGATGCCGCCATCCTTGTACGCGGGTAGTCCCCCGCCCATGGCGCTTCGGATGGCACCGATGCCGCCGCGCCGGGCGAGCCCGTTCATGGCGCTGACGTAGCCGGGGCCCATAGCGCGGGTCCACTCCGGGCGCATGATGGCCTCACCGCCGGACAGCGCCGCCAAGTGAACGTCGCGGCCGGGCGTGTAGCCAGGCATGATGCCGCCTGCGGCGAACTTGAACGCAGGGAGTTCCGGGGCGCCGAAGGCCGAAGCCACCTTGTTCCAGACGGGGCGAATTCCCTTGCCGTACACCGTGTTCACGATGAAGGCGACGGGCTTTCGAGCGATGCCGGAGACCTTGTCCCAGGCGATCTTGATGGCGTCCTTCGCTGTACCGAACGCCTTGGCGACCTGGCCGATCGCTGTCTTCAGTGTGCTGAGGACGGGCTTGATCCCCGAGTTGTAGACAGTGGAGATCACCGACTGGATGCCGTGCAGCGCCGGAGAGACGGCTCCGGTCCACAGCAGCTTGGCCGCCCCACCCACGGCCTTCAGGCCGGAGATGAAGAACCCGAAGATCACCTTCGCCCCGGACCAGAGCACGCCCAGTCCAGCAACGATCAGATGGATCGCGGGCGAGATCGCGTTCGTCCACAGCCAGGTCGCTCCCCGGCCGACAGCACGCAGCCCGGCCATGATGTACCCGAAGGCCACCTGCACGCCGGACCAGAGCGACATCGCGCCGGCCGCGATCGCCGAGAACGCGGGCTTGATCGCGTGCGTCCACAGCCAGGGGAAGATGTAGGACAGGGCGATCACGCCGAGCGTGATCGGCAGGAACACCGTGAGCGCCAGGGCGACGGCCAGCACCTTGCCGGCCACCATGATGAAGTTGAACGCCGCCTTGACCGCCGACCAGAGCCACGTGAATGCGGCGCCTACGGCCGACAGGCCGGCCATCAGGGCGGCGAACATGGGCTTGAGGACCGAGGTCCAGACGAACATGGCCGCGGTCTGGATGCCCGCCCAGGCCGCCTGCACGATCGACCGGAAGGTCTCGCTGCGCTGGTAGGCCACGTAGAAGGCCGCCGCCAGGGCGAGGATCGCCGTGATCACTAGGATCACGGGGTTCGCTTCCATGACCGCGTTGAACGCGGCCTGTGCGATCGTCGCGACGCGCTGGACGGCAGTCCAGGCGAGAATCGCCCCACGGTAGATGGAGAACACCGCCGTAGTCGCCGCGGTGGCGATCTGCTGGGCGAGGATCGCGGCAGTGAAACCGACAACGGCGATGCCGATCGGGATCAGCCAAGTGCCCATGTCCTGCAGCCATTTGATGACTGCGGCGCCGCCCTCCCACAGCGCCTTCAGGGCAGGGATGAGCGTCGCCGCGACCACCGTCCCCGCGGTGCGGAGCGGGGGCAGCAGCGTGGCGTTGAAGCCGTGCGCGACCTGCGAGACGATCGGAAGGACTTTGCCGCCCAGGAACTCGACGAATCCCTGCTGCAAGGTGCGGGTGAAGACCTGGATCTCGTGGCTGGGGCCGGAGCGGATCGTGTCGCCGACCTTCTGTGCCGCTCCCCCGACCTGCCCTAGCCCCTGAGCCGCCTTGGACGGGTCCAGTGCGAACAGGGCTTTGCCGAGGTCTTCGGCCTGGGTTCCGAACAGGGCGACGGCAGTCTGCGACTGCTTCACCGGGTCTTTGATGTTCCGGAGCCTGTCCAGCGTCGTGTCCAGGGCAGCCGACGCGCTCTGCCCGCCCTTGCCGAACTTGGCGGCCATGCTCTCCGCGTTGAGGCCGAGCGTTTTGAATCCGGCAGACGTCGACTTGGAGCCGTCGATCGCCCGGATCGAGAATTCCTTGATGGAGTCGGCGACCAGGTCGCCGTCGCGGGCACCTGCCTTCAACCCCTGGTTGATCAGGCCGATCGAGGTGGCGCCGTCGAGTCCGGCCTTGCGGAACTGGGTGCCGTACTCGTTGACGGTGTCGAGGAGGTCCCCCGCCTTGTCGGCGCCGGACTGGAACCCCTTCGTGATGAGGTCGAACGCCTCCGTCGAGTTCTTCGCCAGTCCGGTCCGCATCATCTGGGCGATCGCGCTGGTGACGCCGCCCAGGTCCTGGTCGAAGACATTCGCCACGTCGGAGGCCTTGGTGGCCAGCGACTGCAGCTGTTTCGTGGTCGCGCCGGGAGGGGCGAGACCGGACTGCATCACGGACTTGATGGCGTCGGCTGCCGACTCGAAGGAGTCGGTGACGCCGGAGCTGTACAGCTTGCCGGCGAGCTTGCCCTGCTGCGCGGCGACCTTGTTCGACGTTCCCAGCTGGGCCTGCAGCCTGGAGGTCACGTTGGCCTGGTCGACCGCGTCGGTGAGGCCCTTGACGAGCAGGGCGCCTGCGGCAACACCGGCTGCGGCAGCTCCGACCTTCAGCTTGTCCAGCAGGCCGCTGCCTGCCGCCTGCCCGGCCTGACCGCCCGCGTCACCGGCAGGTCCCACGAGCTGGCGGCGGATCTCGTCAGAGATGCCGCGGACGCTGGGAATGACCTGCAGAGTTGCGTATCCGACAGAGGGCACCGAACACCCCCTGTCGGGTCTACGTGATGTTGCCTGCCGCCATGGCCTGCCTGCGGTCCGCGGCGCGCTTCAGTGCCCGTTGGCGGGCCTCTTGCCGCTGCGGGCTGGTCTTGTCCTGCGCATTGCGTTTCCCACCCGCACCGGGTCGGGGGAACGGCTTGGGGCGGGGGGACTGCTTACCCTTGGCGGCGCCCTCGTTGGCGCGCTGCCAGTTCGCCGCCCGGGTCTCGTCGATGAGGATCGCCGTCAAGTGCTCCTGTAGACCCCAGATGCTGTCCTCGTCGCCCATGACGATCCGGGTGCGGGCGTGCGGGGGGAGCTGGCGGATGTAGCCGCCCAGCTCGCGCCACGTCAGGAGTGGGCGGCCTGTGGCGTCACGGGCGAACAGGTCGGAGAGCCGCACTCCGTAGTGCTCCTGCAGGTCGGCTTGGACGGCCTCGCCGTGCTCCCTCAGGAGTCGGACGAGGCCTCCGATTCCCCCTGACCCACGCCGCAGTGCTTCTGGTAGGCCTTGAAGAGAGCTTCGAGCTTGTATTGCGGAAGGCGGACCTTGCGGAACGCGTCCCAGTCCTTGTCGCCCAGCGCCGCCCGGAACACCCCGGTCATTGCCTTGACCTCGCCGCCCTCGGCGGCCTCCATCAGTCCCCACACGTCGAGGTCCTGCAGGTGGGCGAACTCCCAGCGGCGCCCGTCCCAGTGAACGCGCCACGGGGTCAGGTCGACCTCCGCCTGGACGGCGTCGAGGTTGAAGTCGAACGGCTTGTCGTCGGGCGCCTTGCTGGTCGCGGTTCGGGTGGTCATCGCGGTTCCTCTTTCGGTTCGGACTTGATGATCTGGACGGCTTTGGCGAGCAAGGTCAGGCGGACTGCGCTAATGCCGTCGGGGTTGAGGCTGATCTCCATTGGCTGCTGAGCGACCAGCCAGGGGAACGGCTCCCCGTCGACGAGGATGGTGCCGCCCGGCTGGACGACCACCTCGCGCGCCAACTGGGGCTGCTTGGACGCCTGCTGGCCCGCCTGCTCGCCCATCAGGGCTGCGACAACCCGGCTACGCAGGTGGCGCGGCAGATCCTCGCCTTCGGTGATCAGGCCGAGCTGTGCCGCCTTCGCGGTGATCTCTTCATCCGTGCATTGGATGGCCATGTCGCGGTTCCCTTCGCGGGTCAGGAGATGCACCGGGGCGCGGCCGAACCGCGACGAACTGCCGCACCCCGGCGGTCAGGGGTTACGAGACGGTGACCGCGCAGGTGTCGGTCTGGCCCTGGTAGGACGCCGTCACCGTTGCCGATCCGGCGGCGACACCGGTCACGTAGCCGGACGCGACGGTGGCCTTGGAAGTGGCACTGGACGACCATGCCGCCGAAGCGGTCACATCCGCCGTGGAGGCGTCGTCGTAGGTGGCGGTCGCGGTGAGCGCGCCGATCTGCCCGACCGTCAGGCTCTTGGTCGCCGGAGAGACGTCCAGGGACGCCAGGATCGGGGTGGTCTGCCGGTTGAACAGAACGCCGCCGCCGGTCGGGTAGATCGTGGCGACGAACGTCATCGACTCCAGGTCGGTCTCGTTCTCGCCGTGGTCCCCGTCCAGGCTGATCTCCGCGTAGTTCGCGGAGATCAGGCGGCGCACCTTGTCGCCCTCGCGGGTCTCGAAGGCGACGAGTACCTTCGCGGGCCGGGGAACGACGATCTGCGAGGCGGACGAGCCTGGCCACAGCAGGCCGTAGGTCGTCTCGTTGTCCTCCAGGGCTGTGAACCCCTTGGTCAGCTTGAAGTGGTTGCGCGAGGTGCGGACGAGGATGCCGCCCCACGCGAACTTGTCGTCGGTGTCCTCGTCGCGGGACTCGGGGAAGCCCTCGTCGCCGTCCAGGAGCCCGACCAGGTCCCAGTCCACGCCGAACGGCGTGTCGGCGTTGGCGGGCAGGGTCGCGGAGAGATTGGTGGAGACGTAGACGTCCGCGTCCGTCCACAGATTTGCCTTCAGCGGGTCGCCGGCCACGGCGTCCTCCTCATATCAGTTCAGGGGGTGGTGTCGCGGTTCGGCAGAGAGGTCACGCCGTGATGGGCTGCGGCTTGACGTTGGCGATCGAGGTGAAGGTGCACAGGTCGACACCGGAGTCGGGATCGGTTGCCGGCAGCGGCCCCGTGCCGGGACGGAAGCCGCGGATGACCGCACCCGAGTGCACGATCCACAGGCCCTGGCACAGCATTGCCAGATCGTGGGCCTGGTCGGCGTCCTGGTGCCACACCGTGCAGCGCAGCGTGCAGCGGGAGTTGGCCATCGAGGAGTGGGGGCTGTCGGAGTCCTTGCGGACCAGGACGAACGGCAGCCGGTCGTCCTCCGGCGAGCGGATCACAGGCACGCGCGTTCCCACCGTGGCACCCGTCGCGAACGGCTCCGGTCGCCCGGACAGCGCCGTTCGCAGAACCTCCGCGCCCGCCGACTGGACATCCCCGAACACGATCAGCGGCTTCACCGCTGCCACGCCTTCACTTCGAGGCCGGCGGACGCTGCGGCCCGGGTGAGGATGCCGTCGCGGGCCTGCCAGCCCATGGCGCGGACATCCTCGACCACGACCGACGCCGAAGCCCGGTCGGTGGTGTAGCTGTACACCTGGATCGACGTCCCCGGGACGAGCGAGCCGACGCTGGCGGCGATTACGCCCGCGTACTGGTCGATGACCTCGCGAACGTCCTGGCTTTTGAGAATCTCCCGCACTCCGGCACGGTCGAGCCGGAAACTGACCTGTGGCATCGGCGCCTCCTCCTATCCGGTGGCCCGTCGCATCACGAACTCGATGTGATGCGTCGAGCCGTCACCGAACTCCAGATAGCGGCCCACCTCGCCGATGACGTCCAGCGTCATCCCGCCCCACTCGATGCGGTCTCCCGACAGGATGTCCGCATCGACGCCGGGGGCCGAGATGACCTGCCAGCCGGTGACGACCGCCGACCTGGTGTCGTCGGTCTGTTCGGTCTGCGTGGCGGGCTGCACGCTGACACTGCTCACAGAAAGGCGAAGCACCTGGTCGGGTGACCAGTCGGGGACGCTGTTGCCGCCCCGGTCCAGCTTCGTTCCCGCCCTGACACGGACGATGGTCTGATGGAACATGGGCCGCCCTTCACCAGGGACGCATCGGCCACGGGCCGCAGTCCGCAACCCACACCGGCCCCTCGTCGCGCAGCCCCACCGAGTAGGCGGCGTCACCGCTGCTGGCGTCACTGTTGGCGGTGAGGGCTTCCAGTTCGGCGTCGGTGAGGTACATGCCGCCGGTCTCACCGAGGGTTTCCGAGTACGCGCCAACCGTGCGCTGCCGGTAGCCGCCCGGGTTGGCCATGGTGCGGCGGGCGACCGCCACGCTGACCGCTCTGGCCACATCGCCATCCGGCACCGTTCCGGCCGGAATGCTGGTGCGGATCAGGGCGGCAATGTCCTCCAGCAGTGCCTTGACCTGGCTCAGCTGGGGTTCTGTCAGCGTGACGGCGGCGCGGGCCTCGTAGTCGGCGACCGTCGCGTAGGCCGCCATCGATCAGCCCTCCGCGGCGAGAACGCCGGCCTGTTCGCAGGCGGCGATGATGTCGTCCCGGGTCATGCCCGAGTCGACACCGACACCCTTGGCCTCGGCGAAGGACCTCCAGGCCTCGGCGCCGGAGCCCTTCCCGGACCGGGCCGGCTCTGCCACGTCGCCGTCCGATCCGGTCTGGTCCGACGTGCCGCCGGATGCCAGCAGGTTCCGGTCGTCCAGGCGGGCCCAGGAGGGGACCTCGTCGCCCGGCTGCAGCCACTTCCGCTGCGTGCCGTCCTTGCTGCTGACGTAGGCGTGTACGGCGGATCGGGCCGTCACGCGATCGTCCCGATGTCGGCGGCGAACGACATGTCGGGGTTGGCGAGGATCGGCAGCGAGACGGCCGCCGCCTTCGTCCACACCGCGACCGGGTCCTTCGTCGAGTAGGCGCCCGCCACGATCCCGGGCTCCTCACCGTCCTCCATACCAAACTCCGGCTCCAGGCTCTCGGCGGTGGTGCCCCACAGCGTGGCGCCCATCTCCGAGGATCCGGGATCGTTCGGGTCTCCGGCCGCAGGCAGGAGCAGCACCTTGTCCCGCGGGATGACGTACTGGCTGGCCCCAGAAACGCGGACCTGCGCGTCGTACACCTCGAACGGGGGCAGACCGTGCGCCTGGAAGATGCCCTGCAGCGTCGCCTGCGGCACCACGTTCGGGGTACCGACGACGGTGGCGGCCAGGGCCCGGATCTCCGCGTTGCGGATCAGCAGGCCCAGCGCGGCCGAGGACATCAGCACGACGCCAGGGGCCACGCCGTTGGACGCCCGGTAGGTCTCGCTCCAGGCGATCAGGTCCGTGAGCGGCACCGCGTTGGCGATGTCCGTCCAGGCCACGGCCGCGTTGACGGTGTGACCGGCAGAGCGGCCGAAGTCGACGGACGCGATGACGCCGTTCTCGGCGAGGTCGATCTTGCCCTTGTACAGGGCCTCGCCCCGGGCCATCTCGATCCGGGCCGCGACCGCGCGCGCCATGCGCTCGGCGTCGGTCAGGATCTGGCTGCGAACCCGGTTGTTCAGACGGCGCTGGCGCAGCCGGTCGTACTCGCCGAGCCGGATCTTCCGCGAGACCGGCGGCAGTTCACCGGTCACCCTGGTGATACCGGGCCGCGAGCCGATCGGGGACTCGGTGTCGTAGCTGCGGAACGTGGCCGCCTCGGTCAGGCCCTCGGCTCCGCCGCGGTCGAACCGGTACTGCAGGTCGTCGATGGTGCTGTTCGGCAGCCACGCGGCGAGCCGGAACCGGTTCTGCTGCATGTCCGCCAGGGCTGCGCGGACGTAGCCGGTCAGTTCGGCCGGGGCGACGTAGTCGGTGTTGATCAGCATGATGGGTCACCCCTTCCTAGAAGAACTTGATGTAGCCGGCGACGTCGGTCTTGCCGGCCGAGTCGACGGCGATCGGGAGCTTGGCGGCGAGGACGGCACCGTTCCAGAACAGGGCGCCCTGCGGGTCGATGGTGTTCACCGAGGGGGCATCGATGGCCGTGAAGAGCAGGCCGGCGAGAACCTCGGTGCCGTCGGATGCGGAGTTGTTGTACGGCCCGTACTTGCCGGTGGCGGTGATGACGCCGAGCGGCAGGCCGGAGGGGAAGTAGCCGTTGGGGTAGTGGGTTCCGCTGGTGAACGCGGACGTGTCGAGCGTGATGCTGCGTGCCGTGTCAGTTCCCTGCGCGGACGCCAGCCATGACTGGTCGTCCTGCCCGAACGACTCGGTTACAGGATTGAGGTTCATATCCCGTCCTTGGGAGTCAGATGGTGGTGGTCTTCTTGCGCGACGCGTACAGATCGCGGCCTGCCGAGACCGTGGTGGCCTTGTCTCCGCCGCCGGTTCCGCGCGGCCCCTGGTCGAAGCCGCGGCCGGTCTTCTTCGGTCCCGGATCGGGCTCCGCATCGGCCTTCGCCTGCGGCTTGGCCGGGGCGAGGCGGTCGACGAGCTCTCCGAGGCCCTTCTCGTCGATGTCGCCGTCCTCGCCCACGTACTTGGAGAGGTTCAGGTCGTCGGCGACAGAGGCGGCGTTGGCCAGGCGGCCGGCTGCCGCGGCGAGGAAGCCCTGGCGGGCGAGCTTGCCGGCCAGGCGGACGCGCTCTTCGGCGCGAGCCTTCGCGGATGCCTCCTCGACAGCCCGTTCCTGGTCGGACATGGACTGCCGCTTGAGGTCGTCGCGTTCCTTGGCCGCGGTGGCGTTGTCCTTCGCGCGGGCCTCGTGCTTGCGGCTGAGGGCCTTGTACTTCTCGGCCTCGGCCTTCCAGTCGGTCGTGTCCTCCTGGGCGGCCGTGTCCTTGTCCGCCGCGGTGTCGCCCGTGTCGGGCTTGGCGCTGTCGGCTGCCGTGCTGGCGCCCCCGGCGGCATCTCCGTCTCCGCCGTCCGCGTACAGGAACGGGGAGAACGGGGCATGCCCGTAGGGGTGGGCCCAGGCAGTCGCGGAATGGATCGCCGGAAGAGGTGCGAAGGTGCGTGCGCGCATGAGTAGTGCTCCCGTGTCGGGGTGATGTGTGAAAGGGCGCAGCCGTGTCGGCTCCGCTGGTCACCGGCCCGGAATGTCCGACGGTCCGGTGAAGTTGTCGCGGCGCAGGGCCATGAGCGGCCCGAGTTCGCCGTGCTGGCGGTCGATGATGATGTCCCGGTAGTCGGGCAGCCGGCCGCCGCGGTCTGTCTGTCCGGTGCCTTTGGCGACCGCCTCGTGCGCGGCCTCCAGCAGATCCGGTTCGATGACCTGCCCGGGGTCCTGCCCGGCAGGAAGGGGGCGGGTGCCGCAGTCGCAGCCCGGGTGGATGGGCATCAGCTTCTCTTTGCGGTACCGCTGCGTCGACGCGATCACGCACATCGCGCAGTTGTAGGAGCCGCGCAGGACCCGCCGGTAGAACTGCACCCGGCTGTCTCCGCCCAGGACTTGGCGTGTCGCCTCGGTCCTGACCAGCTGCAGGTCGGTGCCGGTGACGGACACCAGTCTGCTCTCGCCCTGCCGTACCGCCTCGGTCAGCGACTTGCCCTGCGACAGGGACGTCCAGACCGTGACGAAAGGGCGGCGGTAGACCTCTTCCGGCGGCACGCCCCGGATACTCTGCGGGATCTGCACCCCGCGAGCAGCAGCCGTTCCGCCGAACATGTCACCGACCATGCCCGACAGGTAGGCGTCCGTCAGCGCGCCCATCTGCTGCTGCGCTCCGAGCACAATGGGCAGAACCTGCTCGACGAAAGCGTCCGCATCCGCGCCCCGGTACGCGCCCCGGCTGCCGAACGCCTGCAGCACCACCTCGATGAGGCGCTGCCGTAGGGCGACAGACACCGACGTGTAGCGGGCATCCAGTGCCGCCTGGGTTGCTTCGCTCACAGCCCGGTCCGGTCAGGTGCAGCCGCGGCCGGTGCCGTGCCGGCTGCCGGCGTGAGGCCGGTGCTGGCGAGCAGCGCCGCCCCGGCCGCCTCGGAGGTGATGCGGCGCACCCGCTGCGGGGACTCGCCCATGTCCTCGGCGAGGATCGCGAGCGGATATCCGATCGAAGACTTCTTCGTCGCCGCGTCCGCGATGACGCTTGGGTTGAGGCGCCGCGGGTCGGCCCACCGGACCTCGGACTGCGAGTAGTCCCGGTCGATCCCCGCCTGCGCAGCACACAGAGAGAGGACGTCCTCCCATGATTCGCCGAACGTCGCCTGGTGCTCTCCCACCTTGGCCAGGTGGTTGACGTCCAGGGCGTTCACCGTGTCCGCACTGATGTTCACCAGGTCGGAGGCGAAGTAGTAGGCCGGGGTATGGCTGAGTACGAGCATGTCCCGCACATCCGACTCGTGCTCCTTGAGGAAACCCGAAAGATCGGTGGCGTCCAGCTGGCCGAAGCGGGCGTTCTCGCCTTCCGACGCCCAGATCGCCGACGGCGACGGAACGAACGGCTGCTCCACCACCTCAAGGCCCGTTGCCGGATCGGTGCGCTTACGGAACTTGTGCCCGGTGATGAACTTCTGCCGGAACGCCGAGTAGCGGGCCGCTGTCATCCGGTTCAGAACGCCCAGATTGATGCGGTCCTGGATGTCCAGCACGCCCGCGAACTCGGGCTGCGGATCCTCCATCAGATCCGGCCGGCACTCGAAGGGCACCACCGGGACAGCGCCCAGGTCATGCTCCTCGAACTCCCCGTCCGGCTCCCAAGACTCACGCCCCCACGGCAGCACCCCGCCCGCCCGGCGCGGCGTGACGTAGCGCTGCAGCCCGTCCGGAAGGTAGACCGTGGCCCGGCCGACCCGCTCGGTGTCGTCCCACCACGCCTTCAGCGCGGCAGCCCGCTCCCCGGTCGCCGGATCGTGCTCGACAATCACCTGCCGCGGATGCTCCGCCGTGATCAGAGGGGAAGGCGCACCACCGTCCGGCTCCACTCGAACCGGATGCGGGCCCACGATCACATAGCCCTGCGCCTGCGCCATCACCGTGCGGTACAGCTGCTTCTGCCGGGAATCCAGCCGGTTCGCCTGCCACCACCGCAAAGCGTCATCGTCCGCCCGGCCGTCCGCGTCCGTGACACCCAGCACCTGCAACCGGTGCACCGGAGCGTCCGCCACCGGCCGGCAGAAGTTCGTCCGGGACTTTCGCTGGAAATCCGCGAACGCCGCGGCTGCGTTCTTCGGGAGCGACGGCAGCGGGTGGTGGCCGCGGTAGTAGTCCCACCAGCGGTCAAGCTCCTTGCGCCGGTCCCGCTTGCGCCGTCCCAGGCGCAGCAGCCACCAGTCCGGCGTCCGAGGGGTGTCGTCCAGCACGGCATCACCCCGTCTCTCAGAATGTGAAGCCGGCCATCGGCTCTTCCTCTTCAGCCAGCCCCTTGGCGACCGCATCGAGGCGGGCCTGCCAGGCCAGCACGCTCGCCACCGCTGCGTCGATCTTTCGGGCGGAGTCCGGATGCTCCTTCATGATCTGGATGCCGGAACGTCCCTTGCGGCGGCGGGCATTGAGAACGTGCCGGGCCAGTGCGCTCGCCCCGTCGTGCGACAGCTCCTTGTCGAGCACCGCGGAGTGGAATTTCTCCAGCGCGCGGACGATCAGATTCGATCGGCCACCCGTCATCCACCATTCGATCGGATGATCACGGGTCGCCTTCACCGCCAGGCCGGCACCCCACCGGGCCTCCCAGTCGGCGACGTGCCCCTCCCACTTCGCCGGGTCGGCATACATGCCGACCACCCGGTAGCGAGAGAACGCCTCGTCGACCGTGGCCAACACTTCCAGGACCGGCACCCGCCAGCCCTCTCCCGCCGGGCCCTCCGGCTGCTCCCAGCAGCCCAGCAGGAACACGTGACCGTCCGAGACGCGGCAGCCCACCAGAGCCGTGGCGTCCGTGACGCCACGGGCCCTGGCTCGGGAGCCGTCGAATCCGAGGACGACCGTGTCGCCGTCCGCGACCACCCGGGCCGCGTCCGCACACCCCGCCCATTCCGGCTGCGACAGCCACGAGTCGGTCGCGTGGGTGATCTGGTTCAGGAAGTCCGACCGCATCACCTGCGGATCGTTCGACGTATCCCAGAAGTCCCCCACCAGCCGGTCGATCGGCGACCAGCCGGGCGGGCACGGCGGCGTGTGCAGCAGGCACCCGTCCTCGTGGTCCGAGCTGTCGCCGTAGGCGTACCGCAGTCCGGCCACCAGCGACTCACGCTCGGTCGGATCAGTCTCCGGCGGCGCTTCACGGTGATCCCACAGCAGGCCGTCCTCGCGCGTGCGGCCCTCAGAGATGGCCTTGGCGAAAGCGGCGGTGTCCTCCGCTACCGACCCCATGCCGGGGATGTAGGCGTTCGGGGACTCCAGCGTCGTGCCGTTGATCTTCGCGGCGTTCGAGCGCATGACCTGCGCCAGACGCTTCCCGCCGTTGCTGGCCGTCCACTCCTCGGTCTGGTCCAGCACTGCGAACACGGCCTTGTTTCCCTTGCGGGACGTGGCCGAGCTCGTCACCTGGTCGATCTTCCCTCGCGGCAGGTTGACGAAAGTGTCCAGCGGCTCCAGGCCCGGATACTCGTCGATCACCGGACCGAGGCGGAGCATCTCCAGCAGCGGGTCCCAGGTGTTCTTCGTCTGGTCCTCGCTGACCGCGGCCACCTGCACCAGCGGAGTGCGGATCTCCGACCACGGCATGCCGACCGGCTCACCGTTCGCATCCCAGCCTGCCGGGACCACCGGCCCCAGCGCCTCCGCGCACGCCAGCGCCGCCAGCAGCGGCGACTTGCCCCAGCCGCGCGGGCGAGACAGTACGCCGCGACGGATCCGCCGCTTTCCCGTACCGGGGTGCAGCTCGTAGAAGCGGAGGATGAACTCACCCTGCTCGCGGGTAGGGACGAACGGCTCATAGTCCGGGCGGTCCGGCGCGGCGAGCATCTCCAGGATCCAGTCCAGGACCGCGTAGCCCAGCGTCGGCAGCTCATTCTCGAACTGCGGACCGCGCCACGGCATCAGGAATCCCCGGACGCCTTCTTGTCCTCAGGTGTCGGCAGGGCGTGCAGCGTGCCATATCGTGCCCGCGCGCTCGACCCGGGCTCGGGCCTCTTCGCGTCCGCCTCGTCAGCCGCAGCGAACTGCATGCGAAGCCTGGCCCTGTCCTCCATCGTGGCCCCGAACTTCGCGACCCGCAGACGGAGTTCCGGCGCCGCCGACAGATCTCCGGCCCACACCTTCGCGTGGATCAGCGCTGTGTCCAGGAGGAACTCCCAGTCCGTGGACGAGAAGTGCTCAGCCTGCGGTGAAGCCACCCAGGTCGCCCACCACTCGCGGGTGCGCTCCGGCCAGACGAACTCGACGATGCCGTCCTCGCCACCGGAATCGATCCGGAAGTCCGGCAGCTCCGGCGCCTCAGCCTGCTCGAACCGCAGAATCGTCTGCGCCACCGGGTCCTTGTTCGCCCGCGCCCTGCGCTTCGGGTCCTTCGGCGGGGGACCAACGCCAGCCATCAGCCCTCCCCCTTCTGTGACCGAACAGCCTCACACGGTTGCGCATCCCTGCTGGCCGCCCAAGCAATCCGGTCGGCACCGCACAGGTAGCACCGGAGTTGACCGCCGAGCCCCGTCCTGTTGAACCTGTGGCCAGCCGCCGTGTCGATCCGCACGGTCTCGCAGGTTCGGACGTCGCCGTTGAGCCACGCCGTCTTGTCAAGCCTGCAGACCGAGCAGACGACAGGGTCGTTGGCGCCGGGGCCGCCGAACCGGTGGCCTCCCTCATCGGCCGCGCCCCGCACCGTCCTGGCGGCCCGGACGATCTCGTCCCAGTCACGCAGCCGGTCAAGGCCGAGCGCCTCTGTCATCTGGTCCATGAGGTGCAAGTCGCGCTCGCGCTGCGCCGCGGCGAACTCCTTCAACTTGCCCTCGGCCTGCCGCACCTGCCACTCGGTCTCGCCGTCGCCGTCGGCGCGCATCTCAATCGCCTCGGGCAGCAGCAGCTCGTTCGCCGGGATCGCGACCGTCTCGGGCGTGACCACTACGCCGCGCGCGCCGATCTGTGCGCCGAGCATGGTCCATCGGTCGCTGTAGACGGCGGTGTGATCCATGCCGAGGATGACGCGCTCGGGCTCGCACTCGTCGACGACGAGGGCGAACGGTGGCCGGGTGTCGTCCGGACCGTCGGGCAGTTCGAGAATCTGCAAGCGTGCCATGTGCTGTACCTCCCGTGTCGGGTACGCCGCAGCGCACCCGTGTCGGGCAGCAGCTACAGCAAGGTGTCGATCAAAACGGAAAGGTCACCCAGGCGCCGAGGCGTGTCGCCCCACGTGTCCCCAGTGACCGCGATGTAACGGCCATCCGCGTACAACTCCACCGAGCCGCCCTCCACGGACAGCCGGCGGCCCCGCTCCAGACGGCCAAAGCCCCAGACGTGCAGGCCGTCCCCCGACACCGAGCGCTCAATCCAGCAGCCCGGCGCCAAATCCACAATCCGGCGCGCCCACGGCGCCAGCTCCCCGCCAACCAGGCAGTGGTCCAGGTCGACGCAGGCGACGCCATCCCCGTTCAGGACGAAGCCGAGACCGGCGCCCGCCCTGCTCGCTACGGCGTCACGATGCCGAGACCACGTCATCGGGTCGGTGCTGCTCGCAGCCCCACCGCCGACAGTGACCGGCACCTTCGACCCAGTACGGCGGATCCACCGCGGCCGGCTCGTCAGCTCTGCCGGGGTGATGCGACGGGCCCGGTGAGCAGCAACCCGGCAACGCGTCGAGCAGAAGCGGGCGTTGTGCGCATGCCGCGCACCGAGGTGCTGCCTGCACCGCCCGTTCTCGCATCGCCGAGTGTTCATACCCCCATCATAGAGGGCGATGTAACGGCAATCTATGCTCTGACCTGCACTGATACCAAACAGCGACCATAGGCCGGAGAGCTCAGACGGCCGTCAGAGCGGCGTCGGCGCCAGTCATCGATTCACCCCAGGCCGCCCCGCCCGGAGCCTCACGGGCCAGCCCAGGCGGCATGCCGGCCCCGGATCGGCCAGACCCGTAGCCAGCCTCAGCCGCAGCACCTCCCCGGGCTCCCAGGGGGTGGGGGGGAGGGAGGGATGGCCAGGGATTCAAGATCAAAAGATCTGGGCGGTTCAGAAGTTCCCTGATCAGATCAATCCGGGATGCTGCTCGCCCGGCCGGGCTTCCGTGCTCTTCGCCCGGTTCGGCGACTGGTTTCCCTGCGCGCTGCTCTTGCGGCCATGGCACCACTCGCACAGCGCCTGCAGCATTTCGGGCCGATGGTCGCCCTTGTCGCCGACGTGGTCAACCTGGTTCGCGGGACGCCCGCAGAGAGCTCCGTTGATCCGGTTCCGGCAGCGGTACTCGTCGCGCGCGAGGACGAACGGGCGCACTCGCGTGTACCAGTCGGCCGGCAGCTCAGACCGCCTGTTGCTGCCGACCCATCCGCCGCTCATGCGTCGTCGCCCTCGTCGTCTCGACGGTCGTCGAACGGTTCGGCCCGTTCGGTAACGCTGTCGAGGCCGACGCCGTCGAGTGTGTGATCGGGATTGAACCCGAAGCGGGTTGTCGTATCGGCTGGCGTCGCGTTGTCGCGCAGTGCGTCGAGCATGCGCAGTGCCGCATGCTCGGCGTCGTCGAGTCGGCGTCTGCTGTAGCCCTTGGCTTTGATCTCTACTTGGTTTGTTCCGTCGGTGATACGGATGCGCATGGGCGCCTCCATCCGCCGGAGTGGGCCGCCCTGACCCGGGGGTGGGGTCGGTCAGGACGGGGCTGGCACGCTACTCGGCCTTGTCGACGCCTGTGGCCGCACCGTTGACCATGGTGGCGAGGATCCGTGCGGCGCCTTCCTTCTTGACCGGCACCGGGCAGAGCATGACCTGGCTGTCGTTCTCGATGGTGATGAAGAGCTGGTTCTGATCCTTCTTCATCAGCAGGGCGAAGGGGCCGGCCAGCAGCACGCGCGTTGCCGTGACTCGCTTGCCTGCGTCCTCGCCACGCTCGATGGTGACGCGTGCGCCGTCAAACGGGATCGGTTCTTGGTTGGGCGCCCGGAACTTGCCGCCCATGACGGTGAGTCCGGCCGATGCGGCAGCTGCTGTGATCTGCCGCTGCCGCTTCGCCGCGGCCTTTTCCTCGTCGCTCTTCTTGCTTCCGAACATGGCGGCTCCCTGTCGTCGCGGATCGGATCATCGTGTCCAACTTGGTTGCGACTGTCAGGGCTGTGACGATTTCGTTGCCTGGCTAGGAGATACCGAGCGTTCCCGCTCTGCGGACGATGTTCTCGCTGCCGGGCGGGTCGATGTTGATCCACACGTTGTAGTCGCCCGCGGCAAGTTCGAGGTCTCCGTCTGGCCCAATGAGGATTCGCGCGTTGCCGTCGTTCCAGTCCGCGGTGCGCCATTCGGTGTCGTCCGGGTTGTCGCGGTGCGCGACAACGGCGATCCTGACCGGTGCTCCGGTGAGGTCGACTCCGGTCGGGGCGGTAGCGGGGATGTGCAGGTATTCCGTGCTGGTGGACGGGATCAGCAAGGCGCTCCCACCTCCCAGTCGACGGCCTGGGGCGTCTGTACGGTCCAAGCGGGAGCGTGGGGCGGGCCTACGGACCATGGCGTGTACGGGACGCCGACGGTGACGTCGACGTCGTCGTGGGTGCCGAGCACGGTTCCGCTGGCTGTGAGCACAGCAGCGACGGTGAGCATGCCTGCGCTGGCGGTTGCCTTCGCCCCTGCAGCCGAGAGGGCCGCCGTGACAGCGAGATCGGATGCTGCGGTCGTCGAGCGCTGGCCGGCTGCGGTCAGACTGATGGCCGCACTCAGGTTGGCGTTGCCGAGTACGGGTGGCGTGCCCGTGACTCCGTCGGCTGTCAGCGCGGCGGTGACTGCCAGGGCTGCGTCGGCGCTGTGGGCGATCTGGCCTTGCGCGGTCAGGTCTGCGGTGGCGGCGAGGTCCGAGCTGGCGGTGGTGGACCGTTGGCCGTCGGCCGTAAGGGCTGCGGCAGCGGCGAGCGCTGCGTTCCCTGTTGTTGCCCGCTGGCCGTCTGCGGTCAGGGTCGCGGTTGCCGTGATCGTGGCGTCTCGTGCACCGGATACGACGCCGTCGGCGGTGAGTGCAGCCGATGCGGCGAGGCTGGCGGATCCGGCTGTGGTGCGGGTGCCATCGGCAGTGAGTCCGGCCGTCACGGCCAGGCTTGCGCTGCTGCTGGTGGCCCGTAGTCCGCCGGCGGTGAGACTGGCTGTGGCGGCCACCGCCGCATTGCCTGCCGCACCGCGGAGACCGGACGCAGACAGGGCGGCCGTCGCTGCCAGGGTGGAGGATCCCGCCGTCGCCCGCAGGCCAGTAGCGGACAGTGTGGCAGCGCCTGAGAGCGCCGCATCACCCGTGACACCGCTGGTGACGTCCGCCGCGCTGAAATCGTCGAAGCGGAGCGACGAAGTGGATTCCGCTCGGAGGCCGACGTTGAGGCCGGTGGTGACGGCGGTGTCGGTGACGGATACGCGGAGGGTGCCGTTGACGTAGCCCTTGATCGCCGACCCGACGACTTCGAGTTTCGCGACGTCACCCGCGACAGCTGCCGCGGCATAGCTTCCGATCGAGGTGAAGCTGCCGCCCACGACAGAGAAGACGTTCCAGGACGACCCGTCATTTCTGAAAAGGTAGCCCTGCGAAATGTTCGAGTTGCCTCTGGCCCAGATGCCGTGGCTGACGGCTGCGGTGGCGGCGATCGTGACCTGAACGCTGTGATCGTTGCTGGCCATGGCGCCCGCTGCGCGCAGGATGACGGTCCCGCCCGCGTTGCCCGATGAGAGCCGGTTGGAAATGATCGACCAGTCGCCGCTTACCTCGACCCACGACGCGCCGAGGCTCGTGTTGTCCGACCTGTTGAAGTCGTCGGTGAAGGTCGTCATGAGCCCTCCCCGTCAGGGCGTCACGCCGCTTGCGGAGTAAGGGCGGCCGTCAGCGTGGCGAGCGTGAAGGTGTCAGTCGACGCCCAGGCGCGCGACACCGTCAGTGCCACCGAACCCAGGAACGTCCCGGATGTTGACGCTGTCCAAACGGAGATGTGCGTCAGCGTCTCCGACGTGCCGCCGTTCGTCCACGCCGATGGCGGGGTGCCCAGCGACAGCGCCGACCCCGACGACGAGCTGGAGAAGATGAAGGAATTCCGCGTGGTGGAGCCGACGGACACGTTGCTGGTGCCAGCCGCGCCCGGGTCTCCGGTGTGCAGTTGCACGAAGGTGCCAGCGACCGCGCTGTAGGCGGCGCCGCCGTTGCCTGTGGTCCTGAGGGTGTTGAGCCAGCCGGAGACGAGGCTGGGTGCGAGTCCTGCGGTCACTGCTCAGCCTCCTCGGCCTCGGGCTGGGTGGTGTCGTCGGCGGTCGGGGCCGGGGTGACCTCGCCGGAGGCCTCCAGCCGCAGCACGTACTCGTCGGGCATGGATGCCTCCGCGGGTTGATCGGGGTCCCGCCGCCCGTCCAGGGGCGGCCGGGCGGCGGGGTCGGGGCCTGATGAGCGGCAGGTCCCGAGTTCAGGCGGCGCCGAGTTCGCGGCTGCGGCGGATCGGCGGCCGGGAGTACAGCGCGTACTCCAGTGCGGCCGTAGCGGGATCTGCGCACGGCTGGTCGAGTCGGCGACGTCCGTCCATCCAGTCCCATGCTTCGTTGGCGGCGACGGGGCCGACTCCGGTGATCTCCACTGCGTTAGCCGGATCGTCCGTGGGAGGAAGCAGAAGCGCAGAGGGTGACACGTCGAAGATCGAAGCGAGGGCAGTCAGGTCGTCGACCGTGACGTGTCGCCGCTCGGACTCCATCCGGGAGATTGCGGACGGCGGGATGACGCGGCCGTACTTGCGGAGTTCAGCCGACAGTCCGCGCGTAGTAAACCCGCGGGTTTTCCGGAGCCGGGCGATGTTCATAGCCACAGTCCCGCCAGTCGGGCCGAACTCCACAGCGCGACGTCCGTGCCTCTGCTCAGTCGATTCAGTCATTTCGTCTCCTGGATGTGCGGAAGCCCCGAGCCAGGAGACTCGGGGCTTCCTTCCCGCAGGGATCAACTGCGGGCGTTGATGGGTTACGCGGCCTTGGCGCCCTCGGGCAGCGCAGGCGCGCTTCCGGGCTCGATGAGTTCGCGTGTCCACTCGTCACGATGGGCTTTGTTGAGGTCGAACACGCTGTAGCGGGTGGCTTTGCCGTGTCCGTGCCGGCCGATCCGTCCTTCGGATGCCCAGCGCCAGATCGTTCCGACGGGGACTCCGGCGTAGTAGGCGGCGTCGGCGGCTGTTACGAGCCCTGGGGGCATCGTGCACCTCCCCCGGGAACGACAAAGGGCCATCGCGCGCGCGATGGCCCTGAAGACAGGTGTACTACATTGATCGCAGTTTCCTTCGGTCCTGGTCAGCTTGTCAAGGTGCGCCTGAGGGTTCTGTGTCTGCCGGGAACCAGTCCTGCCCGTCGGGGACCACGGAGGCGGTCCACTTCGGCGAGCCTGCCAGCTCGCGCAGTTGGACGATGTGCTGCTGAAGCAGCGGCCCGGGATGGAAGTATTCGCCCCCTGCCCGCAGTTCCTCGAACTGTCGGTGCAGTTGGCCTTCGCGTTCCAGGCCGCCCGGTTCGATCGCGAGAACCTCGTTGGGGCGGAGTGACGCGAACCGACCCGGCAGGTTGGTCGTCATGCCGATCTTGATCAGGTGTCCGCACCGGATGTAGTAGACCCAGCAGTCACGAGCCTGCGCCTCCGCGAGCCGGAGATCCCTTTCCTCGGCACTGACCCGTTCACGTTCATCAGCGTTGGCGACGTGCCAGCGCGTGAGCTTGGTTGCGATCTCGACCGCGCGGTCGTCTATCTCGACCCCGGCGAGCTCGAACCGGTGGAGGGTGATGAGGATCCCGCTTCGGTCGGGATCGTCCGAGGCCACCTTGTCCGCGTGGGGAATGCGGTCCCCGATGTTCGCCGAGTGCTTGGTGGAGTACGGATCTCGCTTGCTCGAACGGATTCTGCGAGGCTGCGCCATGTCGATCTCCTTGGGATCGGCCACGCCCCGGGAGTGTTCGCCGCACTCGCCGGGGTCTGGCATGACTTCAATTATCTCACTGTGCATGGCAGTTGACGTGCGAAAACCCCGCCTCAGCCGAAGCTGGAGCGGGGCCGCTGCACGCCAGCCCTCAGCCGAGGCTGCCGTTGATCGACCCGTCGTCGTAGTAGTCGAGCAGGTCTTGGTCGGACTGTGGCATGTCGTCGAAGGCGTGCTGCAGTGAGTAGGAGATGAGGAGCGCGTCGTAGTCGTCCGCTTTCACGTCTTCGCAGGCGTCGGGCCGGTTGGTCTTCGTCGACGTCGAGTTGAGCGCCTTCTTGCAGGCGGCGACGGTGTCTTGGTACGAGTCTCCGTTCATCCACACGACGGCGGTGACGATGAGGAGCACTGCGGCGATTCCGGCAACGATGATCCAGCCGGTGCGTCTGCTGGCCGGCTTCACGGTGGGCGGCGCTGTGGGCATTGGCGGCAGGTTGGTCATGGTCCCCCCAAGGACGGTACGGAGTCGGGATGCTATCGGCGGGTGCGCTGGTTACGGGCGGGTCTGCTCCAGGTTCACCGGATCTAGACGGGCCTCAGATGCCGCGGGCGTGGGCGAGTTCGGCAGCCCGGTCGAACTGGAGCAGGACGGGCAGGGCACTGGACTGTCCCGCATTCCATGACGGGATCGTCTCCGCCTGAGGGAAGGCCTGCAGGATGGATTCGAGGAGTAGCACGCAGGCATCGTCGGCGAGGCGCCGGTTACCCGGGGCTTCGAGGCGGATGGCACGGATCGGGCAGACGGCGCCCTGGTCGTCGAAGATCGCGTCGCGGCACCAGCCGTCGGTGATGATCCGCTGCCGGGCCCGGCCGAGGAGGTCGGCGATCGGGGTAGCGGCCGGGGCGGGCGCCAGGGTGGGGGTGAGCGGGAGCGGCGCCGTGAACTCGGGGACGTCGACGGCGATGTGGGCGCTGTTGACGTCGACGGCGAGGACCGCGGTACGGCAGCGGCCGTCCATCTCGGCGAGTGTGATCGCCAGGCGGGCTTCCAGGTCGAGTTCGGGCGCTGCGGTGGGCGAACTTGCGGGGGTGAGGGTGGGCGTGGTCATCTCCTGGTACCTGTCTGCGCGTTCACGCGTGGTGGGTGGATGGGGCGCCCCTGACTGCTGCCAGGCTGGGAGGGGCGCCCCGGCGTAGTTAGCGGCGGCGGGTGTTGGGGTGGCTGGCGTCGCGGATGCGCTTGCGCAGGCCGCGGAGTTCGGCGTCGTCCAGTTCGGCGGAGTAGTCGCGGCCGAGCGGGGCGCCGACCTGGGGTGAGGGGTCGGCGATGTTGCGCATGCCGCGGGGCGGCTGTTCGTGGATCTCGCCCTCCTGGGCGAGGAGGCCCTCGATCGAGAGGTGGCCGGTCATCAAGTTGCCGGTGACGGGGCTGCTCCACGTGAACTCGTGGGCGGCGTAGAGCCGCGAATCATCGTAAGGGGCGACGTGCGGGGAGATCTTGCGGACGGTGTAGACGACGTCACCCTTGCGGAGGCGGCGCTTCAGGTCGGCGATGTCGCGGCGGTTGTTCTTCCAGGTCCTGGGCATGGTCGGGATCCTTTCGGGGGTCAGTGGCCGAGGGCTTCGTAGCTGGCGACGTGGCCGGCGAGGGCGTTGCGGACGTTCTGGGCGCCGTAGGTGGCGATCAGGTGGGCGAGGCCGTTGTTGGCGATGTCGCGTCGACCGCGGGCGGCGTAGGGCTCGACGAGGGTCTGGTACTCGCTGATGATCTGGTCGTTCAGGTTCTGAGGCACAGGCGGGTTCCGATCCGGTTTATAGCGGTTTGTTCGGGTGGACATGGCACGTTTTGCCCTGGACTGCACCCCTCGTGAGGCTGGACGGCACCCGGACACCGTCCGGACGGTGTCCGGGTGCCGTCCACGCTGCCCAGGAGGACAGTCCGGGGCATATTGGGTGATGTCCGGGTGCCAGTCCGGGGCAAACGCCGCATATTGCTAGCCGTTCAGTTGCCTTCGAGGAGGGCCAGAGCCTCCGCGATGTCGGCCTTCTGGTAGCCGTTCACGCGCCCGCGGCCCTCGATGACGATCTTCACGACACCGCCCGCACCGGCCGCGCGCAGCGCCTTGCCGAGCTCGTCTCCTGTGATGCCGCCGATGATCTGCGCCATCTCCTCCAGCTGCGCCACGTCCCGGCCGAGCTGTTCCATGGCCGCCAGGGCCTCACCGCAGCAGGCGAGTTGATGCTTCTGCTCCGCCGTGTGGTTCAGCACGTTCCGGCCCGGGATGCCGTCACGCTTGGGGCCGCCTGCAGCGGAGGACAGACCAGTGGCGTTGAGGAGGTGCTTCTCGATCGGGTCGTCCCACTGCCCGGCCAGCCGGCCTGCGCCTTTGCGGATCTTCGCCGCCTTCTCCAGCAGCGTGGTGATCTCGCCGCGCTCGTCCTCGTCCAGGTCGAAGGATCGGGCCAGGTCGGTGACCCCGGCGAACGGGTTCACGAGCCAGCCGAAGCCGGGCCGCGGCGGATCGAACTTGCTCGCGTCGCGGCCTGCGCCCGCCTGACCGCCGCCGAGAATGGCGTTCGACTGCTGGCCGTTCTCGACGCGCATCGCCCAGCGAGCGCCACAGTTCAAAGCGAGCGCGCCGGGGATGACGTCCGCCTCCGGGTACTGGGTGATCAGGACGAGGAGGATGCCCGCGCCTGCGGCCACGGCGGACAGCTCGATCAGCGCCTCAAGGATCTCTTCGCGCAGCCGCTTGCCAGGCCGGGTGTAAGTGGCGAGCTCGTCAATGACGACAACCTCCAGGCCGCCGACCTGCTCGATGACGGGCCCGACCATCTTGCTCTTCCCGAGCTTCCCGAGGTCGGCTTCACGCCGGTCCTTGTCCGCCAGCAGGCCCTTGAGCAGGGCGAGGAGGCGTTCCGGGCTGGGCTTGAAGTAGGTGCTGGCGACCCCGGTCTTGGCGTAGGGATCCCACTCGCCGTTGTTCTTCCCGGCGACGATCCGCAGGTTGATCCGGGGATCGAAGGCCGCACCGACGACCAAGTTGGAGGCTCCAACACCCTTGCCGGAGCGGGTCATGCCTGCGATCAGGAACGACTGGTTGTTAATCGCGAGCCGGATGGCGATGCCCCGCTTGTTCCAGGCGACGGGCACTCCGTCTTTCCAGGCGTCGATCTGGCTCGGGTTCTTGATCAGCGGGGAGGGCCTGGTCGTTTCGAAGGCATCGGTGTCGGTGAGCCACAGCGAGGTGCGGACCTCGCTGCCGACCTTCTCGATGTCGACCATCGCGGCATCGCGGCCGAGCGCCCCTGCGAGTTCGGCGATCTTCTTCTTCAGGTTGGCGACCGTGGTGCGCGGCGGCAGGTCGAACACGACGGTCGTGTTGCCGTCCTTGTCGCGCTGCGGAACGGCCAGGATCTGGATCTGCTCGCCCTTCTTGACCTCGCCGATGTTGCGCAGCGCCTGGTCGAGCTCCTCGACGGTCAGCGCGGGCGGGGGTGGGGCGTTGAACTCACGCTGTCCAGGCTGGAGTTCCGGCTTGGTCATGTCGACGCGGGTGGCCAGCTGCTCCGGGATGAGCGGGGCAGGCGCAGGCTGGCCGGCGACGAAAGGGCGCGACACGAGGTACCAGCCGTAGCCCGCGGCGGTACCGAGGACGGCAAGGAGGATGGGCTGTCCGTTCGCGGCCTGCTCGATAGCAGCGCCGGTCGCGGGCAGCGTGGCGAGGCCGCCCGCTGCGAGGATCGCGGCCCGGCCTGCCTTCTTTCCGTGGCGGACGCTGTTCGCTTCCCGCTCGGTCGCCGGCGGAATGACTGTGTTCTGCAGGGCGGCGAGCTTGGACTCTTCGGCGGCGACGCGGCCACCGAGTGCGGCCAGGCCGCCGCCGCTGGCTCCGCTGACTTTGGCATGGGTGAACCGGCCGTAGGCTTCGGCGACGCTGCGCTGCTGCTGGGTGACCTTCTCGTCGTGCTTGGCCTGCTTGCGCCTGTCGGCCAGCTGGAAGGTCTCGGCGTCGTCGAGGTCGGCGGTGGCCAGCCAGTCCTTGATGCGGGCGCCGGCGTGGCTCCGCTGTACGGCGAAGGCGGCCTTCGCTCGATCGGTGCGGCTAGGCGGGGTGACGATGTCGGTGGGCTGCTGCTCGACGTCGGGCTGTACTTCGGTGGCCACTGCCGGGTTCCTTTCGCGGGTAGGGGCGGGGCCCGCGGCATGCGGGCCCCGTGGGCGAGCGACTAGCCGAGGCCGCCGAGGATGCCACCGAGGGAACCGACACCCGAGTTGGTCATCTGAGTGGCCATGGCGCCGATGACGGTGCCGGACAGGGCGACGCCAAGGAGGGTGACGACGACCGCGTCCCCGACCTTCAAGTGGTTGTGCTTAACCCGGAAGAAGACGATGAGGCCGAGGACGAGGATGGCGACGATCCCAACGGCGATGGTGCCGCCACCGGCCTGGGTGGTGACCTGCTGGTTGTAGCCGGTCTGCACGGTGGCCGGGCTGTTGGGGTTGGTGAGAGCGGCGCCCTGGCCGCCGTCGGCGGTGAGCCCGTTGCTGATGCCGGCCGGGTCGGTGCCGTCGGTCTTGGCGGCGGCGAGCACGATCGTGGACGTGTGCTCGGGGGTGGCCTTGTAGCCGGCGGTGTCGAGGCCGCGGATGTGGACGACGCGGCCGTCGGGCAGCTTCACCGGGGCTCCGGTGGCACGGTCGACGTGGACCTGAATCTCGGCCGCGGATGCGGTGTTCGCTGTTGCGGCGGTGATGGCGGCGGCGCCTCCGAGGAGGGCGACGGCCGCGCTGCCCGAGACGGCGATCCGGCGGATGGTGGCGTTCATTTCGATGCTCCTGATTCGGGTTGTGGATCAGTCGGTGTTCTCGGGTTCCGCCGTTACCGCGTCGCGGAGGCGGATGGCGTATTTGGTGCGGCAGCCGACGGCTTCGCGGACGTTGCGCGCGGAGAGTCGGTCCTTGCCGCCGAGGGCTTCGGCGAGCTTGCGGACGGCGGTCAAGTCGGCTTCTTCGAGGGGCCGTTCCGTGTCCGAATCGACGGGGCGCCGAGAGGGCTGCTTCCCTTTACCCCCAAGGGGTGTACGGGTCTCGGTGCGCCTCTCGGAGCGGGCCCGTGACCCTCCCCCCACGGGGCCGTCGGAGGGCCCCCCTGTGGGCGTTCCGGCGGGTCCGTCGTCGCCGCGGTTCGAACCGAATACCTCGGCCAGCCAGAGGTCGACGGCAACGCTCTCGGGAGTGCGCCCGTAGTCGTTCATCACGGACTCGATGGCCTCGCGGGCCGCCTCCTTGGAGGCGAGCGATTCGGCCGTCACGGACAGCGGGAGGCCGTGCATCGTGTCCCACGCCTGAGCCCACGCCGTCTCGCGGTCGATGGCGCCCGTCGGGTGCGCGGCGATGATCCGCTCGAACTCGGCGAACTCGTCCTTGAACAGCTTCCGGCGACGCTCGTCCTCGGCCTTCTCGACCAGCTGCCGAGCCTGCTCCACCTTGGCCGCCTCGCGGGCGGCGCGGCGGTCCTGGGCGCGCTGCTTCAGATCGCGCCCGTCCTCGGCAGCCTTCGTCTCCAGGAACTGACGGACTTCGGCAAGCAGCGGGCCGATCACTGACGTCGCGGCCAGGGCGATACCGGCGACCGTGCCGTACTCGGTCATGCCGTGTGCCAGGTTGATGTAGCCGGCGACCGAGGCGAGCGCCGCGGTCATCAGCCAGAACGGCCAGCGGGGCAGGCCCTTGCGGTGCGCCCACCGCGTGCCCATGACCCCAACCCAGGCGAGAAGTTCGAGGAAGAACGGGATCGGGGCCAGCGTCCACGCCGGGCCGGGGTCCTTGTCGTCCTTGCGGTGCAGGCCGAGGAAGTAGCTGATCTGTGCAGGGAGGGCGGCGAGCAGGCCGAGCGCCATAACGACGTTGACGAGCGCCTTGAACGTGGCGCCGTTCTCATCTCGCTGCTCGCGCCGCTTCGCCTTACGGGCCGCCTGATCGTCCTTGGCGGTGTCCTTGACGTCGCCGAGCTGCTTGAGGAGCTTGGCCTGCTTGACCTGCTCGGCAAGCTTCGCTGTCTGCGTGACTGCAGCGCCGGACTCCACGGCTTGTGCGGCGACCTGTGCCTCGGCGGCGGCCCGGGCCGTCTCGGCCTTCGTCTTCGCTACGTCAGCTTCACGCTCCTCCCAGGAACGGTATCCGCTGCTCATCAGGTGTCCTTCCAGGACTCGGTTGGGGCGGTACAGGGACAGAGGGCCGTGGGTGGCGGCACGGAGGGGAGCCGCGACGCCCGCCACCCACGGGGTCAGCGGGTGCGGCGGAGGCGATCTACGAATCGCGGCCGGAAGGCGGGCCGGGGATCCCAGCCGTTGGCGTAGCGGCGCCAGCTGGTTCCGGTGGCCCAGCGCTGCGAGCAGCGAGCGAAGGACCGCTCGTAGTCGACAGCGGCCATCAGGCGACGTCACCGAGGCGGGCATCGAGCAGCTCGTCCATCAGGGACGCGCCCGGGTTGGTCTTGTCGTAGATCAGGGCCTCGTTACGGATCGCCAGTCGCTCCTGGCTGCTACGGGCGTTCAGGTAGCTCGCGATGAGGCCGGTCCGATAGGCCGCGTCCGAGGAAGGGGCGGACGAAATGAGGCGCAGAGACATGGGGGTGCCGTGCCTTTCACGTGGATCAACGGAATGGACAGTGGTCGTGCGGGGTGGGAGACCGTGGCGCGGGACGGGGGTGTCGGACCGCGCCACGGTCGGTCAGGGGGTTAGCGCTGCTGCTGCGCGGCGGCCAGTCGAGCGGCTTCGGCGGCAGCGGCTGCGGCCTTCGCGGCTTCCATGTGCTGCCGGGTCTGCTCCGCAAGCGCCTTCGCCTGCGCGCCCTGCTCGGCGGGGCTCACCGCTCGCCCCGGACGACGAGGAAGCGGTCGGAGTCGATGTCCTGTACGACGGTGACCGGGATGCCCTGGTCGCGGAACTCCTGCGCCTGCTCCTCCGCGGGCCAGGAGCCGCGCGGGTGGCCGGCCGGGGTGGCGGCGAGGATGTCGCGGGCCATCACGCGACTCGGATCAGGTCGGCGCGGTCGGCCATGGCCTGCTGACGGAGTCGCATCGCCATCTCGTCCGCGGCGTCCAGGCAGCCTTCGTAGTCGCCGGCCGCGGCGAGCTCCTGGTAGTGGGCGGCGACGGAGTCGTAGCGGGTCGTGGCGTCGGCCGGAGCGCGAACGTAGGACGCGGCGTCGTGAGCGGCGCGGTCGGCCACCGACATCGGGGCCTGGCGATCGGCGCTCGTGAGCGCCGGTACGATCTGCGTAGCCATGAGGGGACCCTTCAGAGATTCCTCGTGGTGAGGGCCGGCCTGCGATGTAGGAGTCGCGGTGTCCGGCCCGTCTTCTTTTGTGTGCCGTCCGCGGACTGGGTCCGGTAGGAGTGGACGACTAGCGCCTTCAAGGGGGTCCTTGGAGCCGCTGAGAGATAGCTTGCAGTGACGCGACGACGACTGTCAAGGGGTCTCTTGAAGTGTCGGCAAATGGCCCATACGCTACGTCCATGACAGAAGCGCTCACCTCCGCCATCGAGTCCGAGGCGGGTCGGCTCGCAGGAATCACCGACCCCGTCGAGCGCTTCCACGCGGTCCGCGAGTTCCGGCAGAAACTGGCGCGCGGCGACCGCAGCGGCAAGGAGTTGGAGCAGGCCGTCGTCAGTGAGCTCAAGGAAGGTCGACCATGGCGCGAGGTCGGGGAGCTCCTGGGAGTCTCCGGCTCTCGCGCCGAGCAGATCGCCAAGGGGCGAGGGCCACTTCGTCATGCCGCCGAGTCAACGCCTCGCGCAGGCGCGGCAGAAGGACACGCCCCGGACACGAGCACGCCAGAACAGCCGTAGGTAGACACGGCGGCGACATCACCTAGCCGTCGCCCCGCCAGACCCGAGCGCAGCGAGCACGGGAGCCTCACAGTGGACCTCGTCGGTACGTGGACCGGCCGCACGGCCTGCCTCCTCCAGGAGGCCATGCGGATGACCAACGAGGCGTTCGCGGAACGCCTCGGCATCTCCGCGCGGACCATCTCGCGATGGCACGCCAGTCCGGAGATGACGCATCGCACCGAGGTTCAGCAGATCCTCGATCTGGCATACGAGAGGGCGGGTGATGCGGTGCAGCGGCGGTTCGCGCTCCTGATGCGCCCGCCCGAGCCGCGCTTGGAAGCGCAGGCGCTGCGGGTGGCGATAGCCGTCGTGCTGCGGGGTGACGACATTCTGCTCGTGTGCCGGCGCGGGGACGGTGCACTGCGCTGGCAGTTCCCGGCCGGCATGGTCAAACCGGGTGCCGCCCCGGAGTCGGTGGCGGTGCAGGAGACGCACGGCGAGACCGGCGTTCACTGCACGATCCGGGAACCGCTCGGCGAGCGCATCCACCCGGTGACCGGCGTGGTGGCCTCCTACTACCTGGCCGATCACCTGGCGGGCGAGGCCGCGAACCTCGACCCGCTGGAAAACGTCGACGTCACCTGGGTGCCGCGCGCGGCGCTCACTCGCTTCATCCCGCAGGACCAGATCTACCCGCCCATCCTGGACGCCCTGGAGGTAGCTGCATGACGACCGAGACGACTACCGAGCAGAAGACCGAGAAGCCGCCGGTGTCGGTCGCCATCATCGTCGACCAGGGCCGCGTCCTGATGGCGCGCCGCAGGGCGAGCGAGGGCGAGATCTCCTGGGTGTTCCCAGGCGGCGCGATCGAGGCCGGCGAATCCCCGGAGCAGGCCGCGGTCCGCGAAGTCGATGAGGAGACCGGTCTGAAGGTGGAGGCGGTCAAGGTGCTCGGCGACCGCGTGCACCCGAAGTCCGGCGTGCCGATGCACTACGTCGCCGTCCAGCTAGTCGGCGGTGAGGCTCGGGTCGCTGACGACGAGGAGCTCGACGCGGTCGCATGGATCACGCACGCGGAGATCGCCGACTACGTGCCCTACGGGCTGTTCGGGCCGGTACAGGAGTACCTCGACGGCGCGCTGCCGCACCAGCTCGCGTGACATTTTTCAGGTGGTCACCGTTGGACACCTGAGGGAAGAAACAGCGAACGGCCCGGTGCGCTAACACCGGGCCGCTTCGAACCGGCGAGCGCTAACTCGCCGATCATCAGTCCGTCTCGTCAAAGGGGACCTGCCATGCAGAGTACCGCCACACGCGTGCCCGCACGAAGCGCAATCACGACCGAGCGCCTGTTGACTGCACCACTCCCTCAGCTGCTCGCCGACGCCGGCGCGACCCTGGTCGAGTCGTCGATCACAGAGCACGGCTTCACCGGCTACGCACACCAGGAGGGTGGCCGGCTACTGCTGGCGATGCGGCGCGGACAGCCCGCCTTCGAGCGGGACTGTGTGGCCCGCGCTCTGCTTGGTGATGTACTCGGTGTGCCGTTGCCGGAGTTGCCGGCGCCGTATCAGTTGACTCCCCTGGCTGGCGCGTAGGCGAACAGCATGACGCCCCCGCACCGGAGTTGATCCGGGCGGGGGCGTTCGTCATGCGGCTCGTCGTTCAGCGAGGTGCAGGTCGAAGAGTGCCTGCCGGTCGTACTGCGCCCCGCAGGCGTCGCAGTGTTTGCCGGGACTCTCAATGGTGATTTTCAGGGTGGCACTGCATGTGCAGGTCACTCCGAACCAGCGCGGTCCTCGCTCCCCGCCTGTCGCCGATTCGGCTTGGCGCCTCAAGCTGGAGACTTCGCCCGCGAATTCGTCGAACGCTCCGTGCCGTTCGGCCGCCCAGGGCAGCAGGACCCGCAGCCGCTTCACCGCCTGGTCGCACTGCTGCTGGAGGTCGCCGTCCCAGCGGGGGTGCCGGTAGCCGAGCAGGTCGTGCCAATCGACTAGCCAGGTCTGCAGGATGGTGACGATGCCTCCGCGGGCCGCGAGGGAAAGTGGAGCAAGGCGGAGCGGGAGCGGGGCGGTGCGGCTTCCTGACACGGCGGGGCCGCCGCTGCTGCTGCCGGGGTGCAGGGAGTCGCTGAGGCGGGCGTACAGGCCGTCGGCTCCGGCGAGGGCGCGGAGGTTGAGGTCGACGCGGTCGGTGCAGGGGCGGCAGGCCTGGTGGCCGAGTTCGTCGGCGTAGAGGTCGCGGTGGCAGACGGTGCAGGTCACGGCGGTGCTCCTTGCGGCGGTGCGGGCGGGTCAGATGCGGTCGTACTTGTCGTTCCAGTGGGCGCGATCGGCTGCGGCGCATTCGGCGACGTCGGGGCCGCTGTCGTGGGCGGGCTCGGCCGGCACGCAGTCGTCGTGCATCTCGCCGGGTGCGAGTCCGGCTTGGTCGGCGCGCCGGCACGCGGGACACGGGCTGGCGGTGGGCACGGTGGTGAGGCGCTGCCGCTCGCACTCGTCCTCCTCGGCGATCGTCCGGTGCGGCGGTTCGCAGATCGGCGCGGTCTGCTCGCCGTGGAGCTGCTTGTCGGCGAGGCAGGGGTCGGGGCAGTCGAGTCGGGCGCAGGTGACGTGGCCGCCGGAGCCGAGGAACAGTGAGGCCCATCCGCAGGCGGGGCAGCGGCCTCGGACGATGGGGTGCGCTGCGGCGGCGGGGGCGGTGGATGCGGGGAGGTCGGTCATGCGGCGTTCTCCTGCTGCTGGTTGCGGCGTGCGTTGCGGTAGGCGCGTTCCCCGGCTTTGCACAGGTCGCAGGCGGGTTCGTCTCGGTAGAGGTGGGCGGCGTAGCCGGCGTGGTCGCCGTGGCGTTCGCGGCGGATCAGTCCTTGCTCCCAGGCCAGGTTCACGGCGTGGGGCAGGCTCTTGGCGCCCAGCTTTGTGATCGCGCTTTGGGCGTAGTTCTTGACGGAGGAGAAGGCGAGTTGGAGTTGGGCGGCGATCTGGGCGTAGCGGCTGCCGTCGGCGATGGCTTTGAGGATCTGGAGTTCGCGGGCGGTGAGCGGCTCGCCTCTGCGGCTGGGCCTCACGGTGTTGCTCCTGGTGGTTGGGTGCCGTCCGGCCGGGAACCGGACGGCAACGGGGCGGGGTCAGGCGGTGAAACGGCGGACCGGGATCCCGGCCTGCTCGGCGAGGGCTGCGGTGTGGGAGGCGCCCCGGCTGCCGTTGCGGATGAAGGCGAGGCAGACGTCCGCGCCCTTGTCGACCATGGCCTTGTTGCGGATCGGCCCGGCAGCCTTGCCGTTGAGGCGCCAGTTCGCGGGGTGGGCTTCCTCGGTGATCCGCTCGTAGTCGTCGGTGCACGCGGGGGTGAACGTGGTCAGGGCCCAGGCTTTGGCCATGATGTCGGCGCCGGTGGGGCAGTCGCCGTGGACGACGACGATCGGTTGATCGTGTGGGCGGACGGCGAGGACTTCGGTGAGGGCGTGGCGCACGATGCCGATGGCCTGCCAGTCGCGGCTGCCGGTGACGAGGATTCGGTAGGGGTGGGCGGTCACAGTTCGCCTCGGATCCGGAGTTCGTCGAGGTATTCATCGGCGAGGGTGTGGCAGATGTCTTCATGCTGCTTCGGGCCGGTTTGGGCGTAGCTCTGGGCGTCGGTGCTTGCGCGGGCGAGTGCGGACTTGAGGGTTTCGGTGCTGTCGTGCTGGTGCGGGCGCTCGGGGCGGTTGGTCATGACGGTGCCTCCTTGGGGTCTGTGCGGTCGTCTGGCGGGTTGTGGTGGCGTCGGCGGGGATCTGTCGGTCGGATCCCCTGCCGTCGCGTCAGGCGGCTTTCTGTGGCTTCTCGTCGGGCGGCTGCGCCCAGCGGGGCGTAGGACGCCTCTCCGGGGTCGGGAGTGAGCGAGGGGCCTCCGGGGCGTCAGGGGCCGGGAGGCGGGCGCTGAGGCCCCGCCTGATGGCCCGCCACGCCCCCACCCCGGCGACCGCGAGCGCAACCAGCACGATCGTGACGACCACGGCGGCGGCCACGATCCAGGCGAGGATCGCGTCGGCCAGCACTGCGGCGGTGTCGATCACGTCGACGAGGAGCACCGCAGTCACGAGGCGAGTCCGGGGCACGTGACGTCGCTCGGGTCGCGGGTCAGGCGCTCGCCGACGAACTCGCAGGGCGGGCGACCACAGCAGGAGCTGATGCCGTTGGAGCCCGGCAGCGGGATGGCGTGCACTGTGACGACCGGCTCGGCCTCCGTGTCGGGTGTGGCAGCAGCACCAGACACGGCGGCGGGCGCGTACTGGTGATCCGCAGGCCAGCCGCCAGGGCATTCGAGGCAGCCGCTGATGTTGTGCGCGGCCGGCGTGTGCCCGCATCGGACGCAGCGCTCAACGTCCTCCGCTTCGGCGGCTGGCTCGTCGGCCTGGAGGCTGGCCCTGATCGATGCGCAGATGGCGGGGATGCCGCTGGCCGGGTCGAGGTCGTGCGGCATCCGGCAGTGCGGGCAGCGGGGGCGGGTGGCACGCCGCTTCGGCATCCACTCGCAGGGGCAGCCGTCCGCGCAGCCGTAGATGCTGTGCTCGTCGGCCGGGTGCGGGCAGACGCAGCGTCGGGTCTCGGGCTGCTGCGCCTCGTCGGCCATGGCGCGTAGTCCGACAGCGACGTCGTGGACGCCTTGCCAGTAGCGGGGGTCGGCCTCCTTGCCGGTGGCTTTGTCGATGAGGGCGTCGTAGGCGTCGGCTGCGCTGCGGAGTGCGGCGGCGCGGGTGGTGGCCGGGTCGGGCAACACCGGCAGGATCCAGCGGGCGAGGTCGTCAACGAACGCGGTGATCAGCAGCGGCCCGTTCGGGACGCCGTCGTTGCTCAGCTCCCTGAACGGGGCGCGCTTGATCGCGGCCACAACGGCGGCGCGGAGGTCGGCCTGGTCGGCGGCAGGCGGGGACACGACGGCGGTGCGCGCCTCCGCCTGTCGCAGCCACTCCTGGTAGGCCTCGCGGTCCTTGACGACGCGGAGGATCCCCTCGCCGTAGGCCTGAGCCCGTTCCCGAGCGCTGCACCACGCCGAGCGGTACCGGTCGCGCTGGTGGGTCAGGGCTCGGATCTCAGCGCCCATGCTGCTGATCACTTGGGCGGCTCGGTTGACAACGGTGTCTGCGTCGGCCTCGGCTGCGGTCTCGGTGGTCTCGGTCACGGTTGCTGCTCCTGGGGGTTGGGGTGGGGCCGCCCGGCAGACGGCCCCAACAGACGGGCGGTCAGGCGGCGGTCATCAGGTCGGCGATGCGCTCCGCGGCTTGCACGCGCTGCACGGCGAGCTCGGCGTCCGTGCGGGTGATTTCGACGAGGAAGCAACGCCGGCCGGACAGGACCGCGGCAACACCGGTGCTGCCGGACCCGGCACATGGGTCGACAACCAGGTCCGAGTCCTCGATCCGGTGAGCACGGGACGTCGACGACTCGATCAAGTCCCGCATCAGAGGGATCGGTTTTTCGTTGGAATGCCGGGCGCGACCCCGGCCCGGCCTCGGGTAGCGGAGTACCGATCCGCGGCGCAGCCGGGCCGACAGGGCCCCGGCGCTCTTGGCCCGGTCGCTGGCCCGCTTCACGTGAACGCCGAACGTGAACAGCTCATGTCCCGGCCCCCATGGCAGGGTGAGATCGCCGCTGCCGATGTCGAGCTTGTCCCACACCAGTTCCGCAGCACTGCCGAGCCGCAGCGGTCCGGTGAGCTGGTCAGGCATGTAGCCGAACACGTACACGTGCCGGGACGGGGCGAGGCCGCGGGTGGTGCCGGTGGTACCGACCCATTGGGCGAGCACGCCCGGCCAGTCCACCGACCCGTCGTCGCCGGGGATCTCCTGGAAGCGGTCGCTGCGCCCGGAGTTGTAGCGCACCCCGTAAGGCGGGTCGGTGCACAGGAGGCCGTATCCGTCGGGCACGGAGGCGATGATCTGCGGGTCGCGGCAGTCGCCCCAGATGATCGTGGCGCGGTCGGTGTGGTGGAGGATCTGCCCGCCGGGGGGTGGGGCGAGGTCGAGGGCGAGGCGGTCGGTCATGGTGGCTCCTGGGTTTGAGAGGATCGGTGACACGGCCGCCCCGCTGATATCCGCAGCGGGGCGGCCTGCGGTCAGACGGAGTCGTCGGCTTCGGCAGCACGATGGGCGGCCGTCTTCCACTGCGGGTCGTCGCTGGGTGCCGGGAGCAGTCCCGCGGCGACGGCAGCGCGCACCCACTCGCGGGCCTCGGCGATCAGCGCGTCGGGGTTGTTCTTGCCGAGCCACAGCCAGTCGCTGCGGCTGCCTCCGGTGCGCATCCGCCAGGCGGCCTCAGCCAAGTGCCGGATGCGGGGGTCGGTGGCGTAGTGCACGGACTCGGCGAGCGTCGGGTCGAGGTGGGTCATCGGGGTTCCTGTCGTTCGGTGTTCGGGTCGGGTGGTGTGCTGGGCTGCGGGGCGCGGGGTCAGACGGGGTCGACGACGCCGATCGAGGCGCGCAGTTCGTCGTGCTTCTCGTCGCCGCGCATGCACAGGACCCGGCTGTCCTTCAGCTCGTCCCAGCCGTCTCCGACCGTGTGGCCGCTGGCTTCGGCGATGGACGGGAAGTGCATGACGAACTCGGCCTCGTCGTACCGGTAGCCGCAGACGGCGCAGCCGACGGTGACGCACGCCTTCTGCTCGAACCCGTCGGGCATGGTGCTGGACTCGGGGTGTTTGGCGACCCAGGCGCGGACGGCCTTCTCGACCTCGTCGAGGGCGGCGTTGCCCCGGCCGACGGCGCGGTCCCACTCGGGGCTGTCGGTGAAGGCTGCGGAGGCCTGGCGGACGCTGCGGTTGTAGACCTTGGAGGGCTCCTCGATCTCGCGCATGAGGGCCATGAGGTTGAGGTGGCGGCGGCTGGTCATGGTTGCTTACTCCCGGGTCAGGTAGTTGGTGTGGTGTGGGTGTTGTTCGCGGCGGAATCAGGCAGAGGCGGCGGTCGTCGCGTCAGGCCACGCGAGGGCGTCGGCGACGGTGTGGCCGCGGTACGACAGGGACTTCGCGGCCTGCTTCGCCAGCTCCAGTGCGGTGGCTTCGTCGAAGCGGTGGGCGGCGATCCATTCGCCGTGCTGCTTCTCGAACTCGTCGCACTCGGCTTCGGTGGAGGGTTCGGCGCCGTCGCGCCAGTCGAAGCCGAAGGACCACTGGCCGTCGTAGCCGAGGAGACGACTGCGGCTGGCGACCGCCCACTTGCCGTCGCCCCGGTAGTCGACTTGGACGGTGAACAGGAAGCGTTCGTCGTGGTCTTCGGGGAGGCAGCTGATGACGTAGCGGGTGGGCTGGATGGTCGGTTCGGGGATGGCGGCCGGGCTGGTCATGTGGTCCGTCCTTCGGTATCGCTGCTGGTGGGGTGGTGGGTGGCGTCTGCGTGGCGGCGGCGGGGTCAGGCGGCGCGCCGGTGATGCTGCTTGCGGCGATGGATCTCGGAGTAGGCGGAGAGCATCCGGCTGGTCGCCCAGCGGTGGCCGCACTCGGGGCACTGGTAGCCGTGGACGATCGAGTCGCCGCGGCGCTTCTCTGCGGCCGGGGTTATGCCGCGCTTGCAGCAGTTGGGGCAGGAGTCCGTCATGTCTGCGCCATGTCGACGAAGCGGCTGTAGTGCCCCTGGAACGCTGTCGTGATCGTCGCGGTCGGCCCGCCTCGGTTCTTCGCGACGATGAAGTCGGCTTCACCGGCCCGGGGGCTCTCGCGGTCGTAGGCGTCCTCGCGGTGGAGGAGGATCACCATGTTGGCGTCCTGCTCGATGGCCCCGGACTCGCGGAGGTCGGACAGCAGGGGCTTCTTGTCGGTGCGCTGTTCCGCACCCCGATTGAGCTGCGACATCGCGATCACAGGGACATGGAGTTCAGCGGCAAGCTTCTTCAGACCGCGGCTGATCTTCGCCACTTCCTGCTGCCGGTTCTCGCTGCGCCCTGACATCTCCCCCTCCATCAGCTGGAGGTAGTCGATGACGACGAGCCGCAGGTCCCGCTTGCGCTTGATGCGCCGGCAGTGAGAGCGAATTTTCATCAGCGTCAGCCCGGCGTCGTCGACGATGTCGAGCGGGGCAGCGTTGATCACCGGCCAGGCCCTGGCAAGGCGGGTCCAGTCGTCGTCCGTCATGCCGTTCTGGCTCTGCAGGTGATGCAGAGCGACCCGCGCCTGAGCGGACGCGATCTTCATCTTCAGCTCGGTCCGGGACATCTCCAGGCTGAAGAACACGGCAGGGAGGCCTTCGACGATCGTGGCGTGGCGGACGATGTCGGTGCCGAGGGTGGACTTGCCGATGGCGGGCCGGGCTGCGATGACGATCAGCTGTCCGGGCTGGAGGCCGTTGGTCAGCGAGTCGAAGTCGGTGAACCCGGTCTTCACGCCGCGGGCCGGGCCGTTCTTCTGCAGTTCTTCCAGTTGCTCCAGGAAGTCTTCGCCGTCGGAGCCGATGAGGGTGTCTTCGTCGCCGCGGCTGGTGTCGTCCACGATGCTGTCGACTTCGGCTCGCAGGTCGTCGAGGAGTTCGCCGGTCTCGCCCGTGCCGTCGGCGATGACGTGCAGGGTGCGGGTGCAGGCGGATTGAAGGTTCCGCAGTACGGCCTTCTCGCGGACGATGCCGGCGTAGTACTCGCCGCTAGTGGCGCTTGGCGCCTGCTGGACCAAGTGGTGGAGGTAGTTGGCGCCGCCGATGCGGCTGATGTCGCCGGTCTTGGCCAGGTCGTCGGCGAGGACGATCGGGTCGACGGGTGCGCCGTCGAGGTAGCGCGCAACGATCGCAGCGAAGATCGTCTGGTGGGCGGGCCGGTAGAAGTCGGCCGGGTTCTTGATGATCTCGGTGACGTCAGCGATCGCGTCGCGCGACAGGAGCATCGAGGAGAGGGTGGCCATTTCGGCGGCCAAGTCGTGCGGGGGCAGGGTCTCGCGCTGCGGCTCGGGCTCGTAGTCGTCGCGGCTCACTGGGTGTTGCCTTTCCTGAGGTCGTCGCCGGTGAAGCGGGCGACGGTGGCGCCGTCTCCGATGCGGGAGGCGGCACGGTCGCCGAGGACGTTGCGGAGTTCGCCGGTGGTCAGGTTCGTGGCGATGACTGTCGGGCGACGGTTCTGCCAGCGGCTGTCGATGAGCTCGCTGATGGCGTCGGCGGTCCAGTCGTTGACGGCGCGGGCGCCGAGGTCGTCGATGGCGTACAGGTCGGCCTCGCGCCATCGGGTGAGGGCCTCGTGGTCGACGGGCCGGTCGGTGGCGACCTTGACGTCGTAGGTGGTGGCGATACGGAACAGGCCCTGCCAGCCGCGGCGGATGAGAGTTTCGTTGAGCTTCCACAGGTGCCACGTCTTGGTGGTGCCGATCTCGCCGGTGAGGATCAGCGATCCGTGGCGGCCGGCGAGGTAGCCGTCCACCCAGGAGCGAACGTCAGCCCTGAGGTCGCCCGGCTCGTTGAAGGCGGCGGGGCGACGGTCGAGGAAGGCTTGGAGGCGGTTGGCAACGGCTTCGGCCTGGGCCTCGGCCAGCCAGGCTTCGTGGTCGGTGAGAGTCATGATGCGAACAGGTCCTCGACTTTCGAGTTCGTGTAGTCGTCGGCGGTGTGCGTGTCGGCGCGGGACCCGGTGCCCCCGACGGAGTGCAGGGGCCGGTTGCTGCGACGCTCGGCGGCCCGCTTGGCGTCGTCCCGGATCCACTTCTGCCAGGCGTCGGGCCACGAGGATCGGCGGGCGCCAGTGGAGCGGTAGTGGCTGACGAATTGGGCGGTGGAGTACTCGATGTCGACGGCCGTGCCGTAGGTGCGCAGAGCCCAGGCGCGCATCACGTCGGTGACGACGAAGCCGTCAACATCGATCGGGGCGAGGGGGAGGCCGTCAGGCCGTTCAGCGCCCGGCGCGCTACTACCTGAGGTCTTCTCCCCCACCTCAACCACCACGGGGTTTGGGGCAGGGGCAGGGGTAGGGGCAGGGGCAGGGGCAGGGGAATGCGCGCGTGATGCGCCCGCGCGCCCGCGCGTAGAGCCTTTCGGACCCCCCTCGCTATCCCCTTCGGCAGGGGTATCGGAGGGGGTTCCCGAAGGGGGTGTGGAGGGGGTTCGTGAACCCATTCGGGAGGGGTCGGGGTCGGGGGTGCCGAACGCCTTCCGAAGGGTCTCGATGTGATTGGCGATCTGCTGGCGGATGGAGGGGCCGTCCTGCCCCTTCAACTTGGTCGGTTCGTCGCTGAGTTCGTCGAGCGGGATGCGGTCCATCTCGGCGAGCAGCGCTGCCTGAAGACGGGGCGAGGAGATCTCCATGGCGCCGGACACCATGGCGCCCATGACCTTGGGCATGCGCCACACGCCGTCGTTGCGGACGAAGGAGCGGATGAGGAGCTCCTCGGTGTCGTCGTCCATGACGATGAAGTGGGAGGTCTCCAGGCTCTGGAGGAGTTTCTCCAGGTCCGCCGAGGTGAGGCCGCGGGCCTTGCGGGACCACCGTCGCAGGGTGAGGTCGAGCAGGCCGGCGTGGTTCAGGTTCGGCTGGGAGATCAGGAACAGGTAGAGGCGCTGCTCTCGCTCATCGAGATCCAGGAAGTCGGTGTCCTCCCAGACGCTGGTGAGGATCCGGCCGTGGCCACGGGCCATGAGTAGGTCTTCTTTCGGAGAGTGCTGGTTGGGGGCTTTGGGCGCGCGGAACCAGGCCCTCTAGGGCGGCTTTCTTGCGATCACCTTGCAGCCATAAGTGTACACTTGGGTACGCGAGCGTACATCAGCTACCATGGGTGCATGCCTGCGAACACAAGCGCCGAGATCGGCATCCGCGAACTGCGGGCGTCGCTGTCCGATGTCGTCAACGAGACCGCCGTGTACAGCCGGATCACCTACGTGACCAGCCGCGGACGGCGCGTTGCTGCGATCGTTCCGGTGCCCGACGCCGAAGCCATCGAGGCGCAGAGGGAAGCAGCATCTGACGCTGCCGAATCCGACTGATCGCATCCCTCCTCCTCTCCATGGCCCCGCGACGACGGGGCCTTCGTCGTGTCAGCTGGCCGAGCGCCAGGGCGTCGTGGGCCGGTGGTCGTCGCAGCGCCATCCGGCCGGGTAGAAGCGCGCCGGGCCGCCGCACTTCGGCCGGCCGGTGTCGCACACCCCGGGCACCGGGCTCGGAATGGCAGGCGCGACCAGATGCGAAGCCGGGCCGGCTTCCCGCGGCGACGTCGACAGGTCGACGGCCTGGAGGCGCATCGCTTCGAGCTGGGCTTCCTTGGCGCGGGAGTGCCCCGCGCGCCCGCCCTTCCGAGTCCGCTCCCCCGGCGCCGGTGAACCGCCGGACTGTGAAACAGCCGGGCTGGCTATGTAAGCGAGGTACTGGCCGTAGGACGCCATGTCGGTCCAGAAGAACCGCGGCGCCCGAAGCACCTGGGCATCCATAACCGGCATGTACGCGCCGACGGGCGCGCCGCGGAGCACGTCATCCAGCTGGCCGGCCGTGACCTGCCCGCGGGCGTGCGGCTTGCCGCAGCCGCTGAACTTGCCGTTCGGGCACTCGTAGCCGTTACGGACGGTGCAGGTGTAGACCTCTATGCGGTAGATACCGCCGCGGAACTCGTGCCGATAGTTCGGATTCGCGATCACCTTTGCTGGGAGACCGCCATCGGTACGCAGGATGGGAACCTGGCCCCGCACCTTGTCGCTGGTCGAGTGCCACATAGCGGTGCGGCCGACGGTCGCGGCGAGGCGTGTCCGCTCGGGTGCGCTGTAGCGGCCGGTGGCGCTGAACGGGGAGTGCTGGTGCTCGTAGGCGATCGTGAGCGTGCCGGTCAGGAGAACGTCGGCGCGGGTCTTCATGTTCGGCGCCCACGCTTCTCGCCTCGGGTTGTAGCCCTCGGCGTCACCGATCATGAATGCGCGATCGTTGAATGCGCGGTGTTCTTCCGACTCGACCGGCTCGTAGTCGTGGTCGGGCCGTGACTCGCCCGGCTGGTGGCTGACGACTCGGGTGCCACGGCCTGTGCTGTACGTCCTCATCCACTGCACCTCGCGGTACAGCTCCCAGCACTTCGCGCACTGCACGAGCTTGGCCTTCGGCGAGTTCACGTTCCGGGCGCGCAGCTGCGTCCACTCATCAGCGGTCAGCTCGTTCGCGTCGACAACGCCCTTGTCATTCCGCACGGCGCGGGGACAGACGGCACCGTCTGTGATGACGATCTGGTTGTTCAGCACGCTCTCCGGTCCCTTCCTCCGGGCCCCGCCTTTCGGCGGGGCTTTGTCGTGTGCGGGCTAGGCGGCCTTGAGGTACGGGCTGGCCGCGGGGCCTTCGGCGGGCCGGATGCGCCGCTGGCCGGTGTTGATCTCGCGGGCGATGTCGCGGACGTAGCCCTCGGCCATGCCGAGGCGCGCGGCGATGTCGGCGTGGGAGAGGTTGAACGTGATGAGGTGGGCGATCTCGGCGCGGCGGAGGGCGCCCAGCTGGTGCATGCCGAGCTGGTCGTCGCGGAGGGCCGGCGTGAAGTCCGGGTTGTCGAAGTCGTCTTCGTCCCAGTAGGGCGGCGGCGCCCAGCCGCGGTCGGCGGCCATCTTCCGGGCGCGTTCGGCGTAGTAACTGGGCAGGCCGTGCTCTTCGGGCTTCTGGTCGCAGAGTTCCGCGTAGAGGTCGCGGATCTGGTCGGCCTGGAACATGGCGACCCGGCCGCCCGATCGGCCCTTGATCAGTTGGTTGATGTTCTCGCGGTCTTTGCCCAGGCGGCGGGCGAGTTCGGCGGAGTACCAGCCGGCCGCGACGAGGGCGCGCAGGCGGCGCTGGGTGCCGAGGCCGGGGATGTAGGCGCGGGATTCGGTCGGGCCGGTCTTCCCTCGCGGGATCGGCACGGAGAGGATGCGCTTCTCGGTGGCGACGTGGACGGTGCCTTCGCGCCGCATGATCCGGTAGAGGACGTCGGGGCAGACGCCTGACTGCTTGCGGATGGTCTTGTCGTCGAGGCCTGCAGCCCGCAGGAGCAGGACGTGGTTGGCGGCCCGTTCGGGTCGGCGCTGGATGCCGCGGCCGGTCTGGCGCAGGTAGCGGTTGCGGATGTTCTGCGCGTTGGCGCCGGCCTTGCACTTCGCGCACTTGCAGCCGCGGCGGTAGCGGCGCGGGTCTCCGTGTTCGAGGGCTTCGGCGGGGATGGCGGCGGTGGTCACGGCGTCTCCTCTCCGGTGCTGGTGTCGCGGGCTGCCTGTTCGGCGAGGATGTTGTCGATCAGCCGCCCGGCGGCTGCGAGGGCCCGCCACACCTGCCGGCAGACGAGGACGAGCAGGACGCCGGGGACGAAGACGATCGCCTCGTTGAGGAGCCAGTCGGCGATGGGGCTCACGTCCGCCTCCCGGGCTTGCGGTCGGCGAGGAGGGACAGGGCGGCACCCAGTGCGCCGCCGATGGCTCCGGCGGCGATGAGGGCGACGTACAGCCAGCCGAGGTTGAGGTGCTGGAGACGGTCCATCAGGCAGCCTCCGTCCGCTGCTCGATGCCGGCCTTGATGCGGGCGGCGGTCTTGCGGGCGGCGGCGATACCGCGGCCCTTGGCGGTGAGCTGCCAGACGGCGATGCGGTGGGCGTGGGTGTTGGCCTGCGTGGACGGCACCATCCGGCCGGTGTGGGCGATGAGTCCGCCGGCACGCATCGCGTTGATAGCGGCGCCGAGGAAGCCGTGCCCGAGGTCCGGCAGAAGGTCGCGGAGGTCGTTGCAGGAGAACTCGTCCTGCTGGCTGCCGAAGTGAAGGACAGCCTGCTCGACCAGGAACAGGGACCACTCGGACTGCTTCACGATCTCGTCGAGGAGCAGGTCCTTGCCGTCGGCGGCGAGGCGCTCGGCGAGAGACAGGCGGCGGGTCATCGGGCCACCTCGATCTCGGTGAGTTCCATGCCTGCGGCCGGGCTGTAGGGGACGGAGCCGACGACGGGCCAGTCGGCGACGACGTCGTCGGTCTCGTAGCCGGTGGAGCCCCAGCGGTCGGTGACCATCCAGCGGGCGGGGTGCGGCGGGGACGGCCAGAGGATGGCGAGGCGGGTCCCGTTCGGGGAGCGGCGGGCGGTGCCGATCAAGTCGTCGGCGGGGGTGGTGGTCGAGTTGTCAGTCACGTCGTGGTCTCCTGGGTTCAGGGACCGGCCGCATTGCCCGCGGCCGGTCCTTGGCGTGTGCGGGCTAGTTGCCGCTGCTGGCGCCGAGTTCGGGGCGCTGCGGCTCGCTGAGGTACTCGGGAGGTACGTCGATGGCGTCCGGCGCAAGATCGGTGCGCACGGTGCCGTCGTGGGCCATGGCGCGGGCGAGTGACGCGCTCTTCGGCAGGGCCTTGAAGTGGTTCCGCAGGACGGTCTTCTTGGCCTGCTCGTCGTAGTGGTTGCGCCAGGCCGGGCTGTTGCCGGACTGCATCTTCTGGCGCCGCTCTTCGATCTCCGCCGGGTACATGACCTTGAACGTCCGTCCGCCGTTGATCAGGCGGGCGACGGAGTAGTAGGCCACTGCCTTGCCGCGCGGTCCGGTCTTGCAGGGCCGGTGAACGAGCTTCTCCTCGAGGCCTTCCTCGTGCTCGAAGTAGTCGTTCTCCCGGACGGTCTCGACCTTCACCGAGGACGCCATCGGGTGCTGGTAGAAGAGCGTCACCATGCCCTGGTAGCCGAGCTGGAACTCGGCCTCTCCCTTGCGGGGAATGATGTACGCCTCCCCGGTCGGAGAGCCCGGCTCGAAGCCGAGCTGGCTGCAGGTCATCAGCGCGCCGAGGAAGGACTCCGTGGTGCAGTCGGCCAGGTCGGGGTTCTTACGGATCAGCGTCAGGGCGATACGGGCCATGCGGTCCGCGTCCATGTGCTTCGGGAGAGCGCGGGCGAGCTCCGGCTTCATTCGCTCGATCTGCTGCGCCATGGTCGGCTTCTGCTGCTGACCGTTCTGCTCGAGCTGGCCGACGTTCTCGGCGCGGCGGGCCACAGCGTTGCGGGCGTTGTCGGTCACAGGTTCTCCATCACGATGTTGAGAGCGCGCGTGTCTTCGCCGCGGTACGGCTCGGGATCCAGGTCGGGCTCGAGGTCGAGGGCGGCGGTCTTCCAGCTGATCTGGCCCTTACGGGGACGCCAGGTGTAGGCGAGTTCGCCGCGGATGTAGACGTCGGTGCCGTCGCCTGCTATCGCCTTGAGGTGGTTGTCTGCCTCGGTCGCAGCGATCTCGGCGGCCTCGAGCTGCTCTTTGGCGGTGCGCCGGATGTTCAGCCACTTCTCGACCTCGGCGGCGTCTGCGATGACGTCCTTGCGGGTCGGGTTGGCGTGCAGGCGGTCGAGGAGCTGGCCGGTGGCGACGCTGCCGTCGAGGGCTGGCTGGGTGCCGGTCTCGACCTGGCCCCAGAACTCGGCGGCGATGGCGAGGAGGTCGTCGATGAGCTTCTCGTCGCGCTCGATGCGGTGGACGATGGTGCGTTGTCCGCCGATCAGGGCCGCGGTGTAGCCGAAGCTCCAGCCGGTGACCATCAGCTGCCACTGGACTTGCACTTGCACGTCGACCGGGGTCTCCTCCAGCCACTCGTTGAGGGCGTAGGAGCTGCGGGTCTTGAGCTCGAGGGCGCCCATCTGGCTGTCCTCGACGGTCGCCCTGTCGAGGTTGACCAGAGCCCAGGGGATGTCCGGCAGGCGCAGGGTGCCCGGGTTGCTGAGGGCTGGCAGTCCGGTCGCCTTGGTGAAGCGGCGGGCGACGACGGGCTCGAGTTCGTGCCCCATCTCGGCGGCCTCCGAGAGGACTTCGTCGTTGCGGCGGGGGATGGCCTGGCCGATCTTCTTGAACCAGATTTCCAGCGGGCTGGTGTACGGGTTGAGGCCGCAGATCGCGGCGATGTCGGATCCGCCGATGCCGGTGGCGCGGACGGCGTGCCACTCCGAAGGGTCGGGGTCCGGGCCGAGGACGACGGTGGCCCCGGAGGGATAGGTGAGGGTGCTCACGCGGCCACCTCGCCGCTGGCGATCGCGTACAGCCTGGCGACGCCGTCCTCGTCGTACTGCGCCATGCGGACGGCTTCGGCTTCGGCCGGGTAGCTCAGGGCGAGCTTGGCCATGTTGACGTTGTCGGCGTGGGCGAGCAGCTCGAGCAGGCGCTGCGTGAAGCTTCCGGGCCTGTAGCCGCCTTCGCGTCCGAACATCCACAGGACGTGACGCGCGGTTTCGGAGGGAACGATGCTGTTTGGGGTGCTCATGGGATTCCCTTTCGGGCGTGCGGTTGGGCGGGCGTCTCGCCCCGACCGGGGGGGGGTGGTGCGGGGCGAGACGCCCTGGGAGGCGCGGAGCTAGGGGGAAGACTCGACGCGCCGGCTGGTGGAGTTGTGGATCAGAGGAGGTCGTCGAGGATGAACTCGCCGAACCAGGCCAGGGCCAGGACGACCAGGCCGACGATCGCGGTCCAGTGCAGGCTGTGCGTGAGAGCCCATGCGATGCCGGATGAGGCGACGCCGACGATCAGGCCGAGGAGGAAGCGGGCCATCAGTTGGCACCCGCCGCTTCGGCGATCCGGTTGTGGGCTTCGTTGAAGTCCTCGGTGTCGAGGCCCATCCACGGCACGGCGTCCGTCATGGCGACGAGGACGTCGAGGGCGTTGAAGCCCTCCGCCTTGGCCTCGGCTGCTGCGGCTTCGATGTCGGCGTCGCTGTAGGTGCCGTTGCTGCTGACGTCGCCAGGCATGTAGTTGCTGCCGGGCTCGTCGCACCAGGCGAAGCTGAGCTTGGCGTAGAGGTCGCGGGCGGCCTGGTCGCTGACTGCTTCCTTGATGGCGGCCGTGTCCTGTGTCCAGTCGATGCCGGAGTCGACGAGGATGGCGACGCCTTTGAACGCGTCTTCGCGGCGCATGGCTTCGGCGATGGCGAGGCCTTCGTGGTGGCCGATCCGCCAGCGGGCCGGGTCGTTCAGGGTCTGGTTGGCGGGCATTCGGAAGACGACCAGTCCGGGCGCAGCCTGAACGGCTCCGGGAACGGTGTGCTTCTGCTGACCGTGCACGATCATCGTGTAGTCGGTGGTCTCACCGATCATGGGATTCCTCCATGCGATGCTGGTGTCGGATCCCCGGGCGTCTCTAGCGCTCGGGGGTTCTTCTTGGGCGCCGGCTGGCCGGGAGACGCGGCACCGGCCAGCCGGACGATCAGGTGGCGGCCTCCCGCTCGTCGATCCACTGCTGTGCGATGCGGCTCGCAAAGGACCGGTAGACGGTGCGATGGGTGTCCCGGTCGACGACCCAGAAGCGGCACGGCCCGTGCATGTGGTCAGCGGCGTGCACGTAGTGCCGGCCGTGTTCGCCGTCCTCACGCTTGCGAATCAGGTTGATCTGGATGCAGTGCTTGCCGTGCCGATCGGTGTAGCGGTGCCAGCCGCGCAGTCCGTGGAGTTCGACGTAGGCGTCGAGGCGGGCCGCATGCCATGACCGATCCTCGACCGGCGCCGAGGTCTCGGCCGCGGCCAGCAGGGAGAGCACCGAGGCTCCCCGGTGCCTGTGCCAGTCCTTCGCCCAGCGCCCGGTCGCTTCGCATTCGGCTGCCCGCTGGGCGAACGTGCGGGCGCTGTGCCGGGCGGTGGCGGTGAAGTAGTCGTCGAACGACTTCATGGACCAGTCATTGATCGAGTCCCGGTCCGGCAGGGGACCGTTGGGCATGCCCTGCAGGTCGGCAAGGATGAGGGCTACAGGCTTGGGTGCGGTCGTGGTGTCGGGCTGGTTGCTCGTCAGGGCGGCTTTGGCGTCTGCGAAGAACGCGGCGGCGTCCGGGTCTGTGACGGTTGCGAGGTCGAGCATCTATGCCACCTCCTTAGCGGGCTCATCGGCGGTTAGGGTGGGGATCTGCTGGGTGTCGGCGTTGGAGCCGTCCGGTACGTGGCCCGGGTCGGTGACGGCCAGCGGAGAGGCGCCGAGCCGGACCGGGCTGCCGCTCTCGAAGCGGCCAGCCGGCGGGGCGGCGGGCGCCTGGTAGGCCAGCGGGATGACGGAGTTGACGTTCGCCTTGAAGGCGCGCAACGCCACCAGCTCGGCCGCCTGCCGGGCGAGCTGCCGCTCCAAGCCTTCGGCCCGCGCTTCGGCTTCGTCGCAGCGTCCGGCCTTGGCATTCACCTCGGCACGGATCTCCCTCGCCTTCGCCAGCTGCTCGCGGAGGCTGCGGATCGTGCGGGCCTGCCCGTCGAAGCGGGCCGCCAGAGCGGTCGCCTGCTCGGCGCGCGGGGCCAGCTCCTGCACCTGCCGCTCGGCCTCGCCAAGGAGGCGGTGCAGGTCGAGGCAGGACAGGCCGCGGTGGGAGACGACGCTGCGGACGGTGTCGACGGCGGTCACGACCGGGCTCCTTTCAGGCGTTCCTGCTGGGCGGTGAGGGCGGCGAGTTCGGCCCGCTGTGCGGTGATGCGGGCGGCTGCCCGGCGGATGTAGAGGCGGTAGAGCGCGTTGGTGAAGCCAGCGGTCGGCGACAGGCGCGACGACGGCAGCGGGGCGGTCACGGCGCGGCTTCCAGGGCTTGCCGGTACAGGGCGGCGGTCGTCGGCTGCGGTACGGGTACGAGCGGGCCGTGGGCGGCGTACACGTCGGGCAGCGGCAGGATCCCGGCGCTGGCTTTGCCGGTGCGGAGCATCAGCGGGTCGCCGGACTCGGTGTGCTCGCACGTCCACAGCCAGCGCGTGCCGTCCAAGGCGATCTGAACCCGGTCGAGGTCGATCTCCGTGCCGTCGAGGAGGATGGTCATTACGCCACCTGCCGGAGGCTGCGGTTGCGGCTGACGGCTGCGGCATGGGCGAAGACGACGGCCAGCTTGTCCAGGGTGTTCTGGTCGGCACCATCGAGGTTGAGGGCGACCGCGAGACCGAGGCCGACGGTGAGTGCACCGTTCGTGGCGTCGAGGACGATGTCGTCGGTGTTGTCGCCCACGAACACGATCGCCTGCGATACGCGGGTGTTGCTCACGACGCCTCCAGCGAGGTCGGGTAGGGGAAGGCAGGGACGGTGGCGTCGGGGTCGGCGTCGTGCAGCAGGTGCCGCAGTTCGGCCGCCTCGCCGGGCGTGGCCTTCACGTGGGGCTGCTCGGCGAGGATGAGTCGCAGGCGGGCGACCGACTCATCCCGCTTCTGCCGGCGCCGCTCGTCTGCCGCGGCCTGCCGCTGCTTCTCGACCAGGGCTGCCATCCGCTCGCGGAGGGTCGGCAGCGTTACGTCCAGGTCGGCGATTCGGCGGGTCACCGGACCGGCTCCTCGTCACCGACCGGCATGGGCAGGGCCCCGACTGCTGCGACCGTGGCGTCCAGGTCCGGCTCTGCGCCGTGGATCGGGCAGTCGCGGTCCCAGTCGCAGTCCGTTGTGGCCTCGGCCGGGTTCCAGCCGCAGGCGGTCTCGCGGGCGAACCGGGCAACGGTCCCGGGGTAGTCGGTCACGGGTGTTCGCCACCCTCGACCATGTCGCGGATGTCGGCGGCGTCGCGCTCGGCGGCAGCCCTGTCGCGGTCCTCGCGAAGCACGGCGGAGTACATGTCGACGTGGCCGCAGGGGTTCTTCCAGGTGTCCACGGACAGCCAGTCGCCGTCCTCGTGGAAGTTGTGGTTGCGGACGGTGCTCTCGCCGTCGTCCGTCACGCCGCGGGGGCCGCCGCACGTCGGGCAGCGGTCCGAGATCGTGACCTTCTGGATCCGGACGCCCACGTACTCGCGGCCGGCGCCCCGGTCACACACGCGGACTGTCAAAGTCCCGGTGGTCTGAGAGGATTGAGGCACGTGAAGCCCCTTTCGTTTCGTGAGGTTCGTGAGGGGTGGAACGTGGCGACCCGTGGGTCGCGGGGCCCCGGCTGCTGGAGTGCGATCCGGCGAAGGGGCCTTTCGCCGTCAGGCGGCGGCGCGGGCCGGCTTGCGCGTCGAGCGGCGGAGGCGCGAGATCTTGGCCGGTTCGGCCGGCACGCGGCAGAGCTTGCGGATCTCGGCGCGGTCTTCGGGGCTGAGCCACTTCGCCCGGCCCATTCGGGTGTGGGGGAAGCCGTGCTGGTTCAGTCCGTCGAGGAGCCATCGGTGGCCGCAACCGAGGTCCACGGCCGCTTCCCTGGGGGGCAGGTAGCCGTCGCGCCGCATCATCGTCTCGGCGTCTTCGGCGGGGGTGGGGGTGCTGGGGGTGGACATGACCACCTCTCTTCTCAGGGGTCCTCGGATGGGGCGAGGAGTTTGGTGTTTGTGGACTTCAGGGCTGTGCGGAGCCGTATGTAGCGGGGTGCTCCCATGCGCTCCCTGGTGCCGGTCTCCAGGCGCTGGAGGTAGCTGCGGCTGATGCGTGCGGCTGCGGCTACGCCCTGTATGGAGAGGCCTTGGCGCATGCGCTCTTCGCGGAGCGATGGCCCATGCACCGTGTAGGTGGCTGGGGTTCTTGCCATGCAGAGAATCTACGCGTTTCTACGAGCCTGCGCTACCAATACCACGCAGTAACATGCACATACTCGCAAGATCGCGTCGGGGCGAAAGCCGTTTAAGGCTGAGTTAAGGTCACGGATCCGGCCAGAAACCTGGCTGTTCCTAGCTGTTCCTGAGAGCTCCTGCGATGATGTGCCGCATGGCACCCCCACATGACGAATCCGCACTTCAGAGGCTCGCCACTCAGGTCGCGCAACGGCGCGTCGACCTCAAGATGCACAAGATCGACGTGGCGCGTGCTGCGGAAATCCAGATCAACACGTACAGCAAGGTCGAAGACGGCAAGCCCGTGCGATCCGTGACCTACGGGAAGATTGAGGAAGTCCTTGGCTGGGCCCCCGGCAGCTGCCTGGACGTCCTCGGCGGAGCAGTCGCCGCAACCCTGATCGAGGGCGCCGCCCCTGGCGCCGTCATCTCACCCGTACAGAGCGGGGACCTCGCAGCAGACGTCGCTGCGGCCGTGCAGAACGCTGCCATCGTTGTCAGCGACTCCCTCACCTCCGGCGAGATCCGCGAGATGAAGCGTCTTGTAGTCGAAGAGCTCATCAAACGGGGCAAAATTCCACCGACTGATCGAGATTGATCGCTTCTTGAGCACAACCTTTTGCGGTTACCTTTTTGTTACATGTTCAACCGTGGTCACTTGGGGCAAGCATGGTCACAACAGTTCGTGATCGTGGCAGCATCTACGAGTACTTGGGAGGTTCCCTCTCACCCGAAAGGGGGAGCCCATGCACGAACTGCTCACTGTCGACCTTGGCCCTGCCTTCTCCGGATTCCACGGCCTGGTAGCTGGGAGAATCGTGTGTGTCGCGACGCCTCGGGTCGAGTACGACGCACAAGCACGCCGCGCCGTGCGAGACCTGATCAAGCGTCAAGGAGGCGACTGCTCGGCCTGCCGGAACTGCATCATCGGCACGCACGAGTAGCCGCAGCGGAGGGGCCGGCAGGTAGGGGTGCCAGCCGGCCACCCGCAACCACCACCGCAGGGGGCGGATCATGGCCTATGTCGAGTGGCGCGGGAAGACCTGCCGGGTCGTCTGGAACACCCGGAAGAAGGACGAACGCGGCAAGTGGATCTACGATCAGCAGGGCGGGTTCGCCGACGAGGCGACGGCCAAGAGGTACGGCCTGGACCGCGAAGCCGAGATCCGCAACGACGCCTACTACTCCCGCCGCGACGGCGCCGTCACCGTTGGCGAGTACGCCAAGACCTGGGTGGACACTCTCGACGTCGGACACCTGCGGGACAAGGCGATCCGCTCCATGCTGCGGCTGTACATCCTGCCCCGATGGGAAGACACCGCTGTCGCGGACGTGACGCCCACCCTCTACCGGGCCTGGAAGAAGCAGCTCAAGGCACTGCCCAACATCGGCGAGAAGTACGGCGAGGAGATCCTCACCGTGTTCTCCATGCTGATGGACGACGTCGTCGACGACGAGCTCCGCAAGTCCTCCCCCGTCCCCAAGGGAGGCAAGGGGCGCCGCGGCCGGTACAAGAAGAAGCCGCGCGAGCGGAAGCGGGAGATGCACATCGAGGACGTCCACCAGCTGGCGTGCAACGCGCTCGGCTTCTGGGGCCTCGACGGCTTCGTCTTCGTGTGGACGATGACCACGACGGGCATGCGGCCCGCCGAGCTGTACGCGCTCCGCCGCGTCTACTCCCACCCGGCCTGGCCGGCGTCCGACCCTCTCGACGATCCCGACGACGAGGATCGCGTCGAGCGGCACGTGGAAGACGTCGAGCGCTACGGCCCCCACCTGATGCCCGCGGTGCGGGTGCAGTGGCAGCATCAGCGCGAGGGCGGGGAGCTGAAGCTGTTCCCGCCGAAGTACGAGTCCCGCCGGACGCTCGTCGTGCCGCCGTTCCTCGCCGAGCTGCTGGAGCTTCTGCTGGCCAGTCACGACGGTGAGTTCGTGTTCCGGTCGATCCGGGGCGGGCTGCTGGCGAACGCGAACTTCACCTACCACTACTGGCGGCCGATCGCCGACGGCCGGAAGGCCTCCGAGGCGTTCGAGCGGGTGCGGCTCGGGCAGCGGCAGACGGTGGCGCCGCACCGGCCGGTTGCCGAGCTGCCGGAGACGGTCTACTCGGGCAAGCGGTTGTACCTGCTGCGGCATGGCCACAAGGAGTGGATCGACGAGGCGGGCGGAGTGCACTCGCGGATCGCCGTGGAGACGCGGATGGGGCACGAGGTCGCGGGCGTTGAGGGCCTCTACTCGAACGTGACAACGGTGATGGAGAAGCGGATGATGGATTCGCTACAGGAGCGCTTCGTGGGCTTCGCGCGGCAGACGGGGTGGGAGAGGGCGACAACTTCTCCCAGTTCTCTCCCAGATGGCCTGGCCGAGTGGTGGAACCGGCAGGTCAAAGCGGCCGAAGGGGTCGACCGAGTCTCTGGTTCATGAAGTTCATCTCCCACAAGAGCTTCATGCCGTTCGTCTGGTACCGGATCGCCCTCGGATTCGTCATCATCGGCCTGGTCGGCACCGACGTCCTCAGCCCGCACGCGGCCGAGTCCTCCGGCTGAGCCATGGGCGACGCCCACCCCGACGGCTGACGTTCTCGCAGGTGGGCGCTGTGGGCCGTCTGGCCGAACCGTTCTGCGGACCGGGTTGCGGAGCCTTAGCGTGGTCTCTCCGACTGGAGGTGGAGCATGCCGAACGATCCCGCGCAGGGCAGGTTGGGTACCGAAGCGCGCAGTGTGAAGTTCCCGGATGGCAGCCGCGGGGTCATCCTCGTGCGGGCGGGTATCCCTCAGGAGGAGGCGGAGACGCTCGCGGCGCGGGTCTGGGCGGAACGGGCGGAGACGGGCGTGCCCAACGGCTGACCGCTCGCGCGCCGCCGCCGTTCCGACCACCACAGGACCAACTCCAGCCACTGAAAGCGGAGTTCGGCCACCAGAGGGGCCTTTCTCGTGAGTACCGTGACGCAGCACATACGACCTGAGTAGCCGCCCGGTAGCGCAGTGTCAGTCCTTGCGCCTAGGCTGGTCCGCATGTCCCCCGAAGTCACTCCGCCTGGTTCCGTGCGGTCTGCCGCCGCGTTGAACGAACAGATCCGCGCCCTGTGGACGCGGACGGGCGGCTCCCTGTCCGCACAGGAGCGGGCGGAGTACGAGCTGTTGATCGTGAAGTGGGCCGAGGCGATCCGCGGCGAGATCATCGAGGCGGCGTAGCAGCGTTCACACTCCGCCGCACACGGACTCACCGCCCGCCCGACACCCGAAGCACCGCCCCCGTCGTGTACGACGCCTCGGGCGACAGCAACCACGCGACGGCCGCGGCGATCTCCGCCGCGGCACCGACGCGACGCAGGGGAATCGCCGAGGCGGCCCGTTCGGCGCGGCCCGGATCACCCATGGTCGCGTGCATCTCGGTGTCGATCATGCCGGGCGCGACCGCGTTGACACGGATGCCGTCGGGACCGAGTTCCTTGGCGAGCCCCACGGTCAGCGCGTCCACGCCCGCCTTGCTCGCCGCGTAGTGCACGAACTCGCCCGGACTGCCCAGTGTGGCGGCCGCCGAGGACACGTTCACGATGGCGCCCCCTCCCCGTACGGTCATGGACCGGGCGGCACGGCGCGAACAGAGCAGCGTGCCGAGCAGGTTGACCTCGACCACGCGGCGCAGATCCGCGGCGTCCGCGTCCACGAGCCGCCCGAGCGGTCCGGTCACCCCGGCACTGTTCACCAGCCCCGTCACCGGACCCAGCCGGTCCTCGGCCGTGTCGAAGAGCCGCTCGACGGCGGCCTCGTCGGAGGTGTCCACGCGTACGGTGACACAGTTCGCCCCGGCCTCACGGACGGCGGCCGCGGTGCGCTCGGCGGCCGCGCCGTCGCTCACGTAGCCGACGACCACGTCGTGCCCGTCCGCGGCAAGCCGTGTACAGGTCGCGGCGCCGATGCCTCGGCTGCCCCCCGTGACGATCGTGACCGGACGTACCATACGAGCCTCCTGGACGAGACGAGCCCACTGCGATCCCCGGGGTCGGGGAACACGGATCGATCATGAATCACCCACGATCGCAGACCCGCACGGACCCCGGTACGGGGTCCCCGCCCCTTCCGGACACCGAATATCCCCGCCTGGCCCCTTGGCGTGGCAGGCGGAGTGGCCAACACTGAGCCGATGACGCAGCGTGTGGAGCTCGCGACCGTGCTGGACCGGTTCTCCGTGGACGAGATCGTCACCGCGTACGCGGTGGCCGTGGACGACGGCGACTGGGAGGGATACCGGGGGCTGTACGCACCGAAGGGCCGCGCCGACTACCGCTCGGCCGGGGGCATCGAGGGCGACGCCGCCGAGGTCGCCGAGTGGCTCGCGCGGAGCCTCGACCTGTTCGCGATGCGCCAGCATCTGATCGTCAACCGGCGCGTGCGGTTCGGCGTCCTGGACCAGGACACCGGCGACACGGCCGAGGTGCGGGCGGACTACATCAATCCGATGCGGTTCGCGGGGCAGGACGGCGACTCGACCGCGCCCGACCTCGTGTGCGGCGGCCGGTACGCGTTCGGCCTGCTGCGCACCGGGGACGGCTGGCGGCTGCGCCAGGTGACCGTCCAGGAGAAATGGCGCCGCATGCCGCAGCCCCGCCAGACACCCGCCCGGACCTGAGCCACCGGCACCCGCGCCGGCCTGCCCCCCCCTTCCGCCCCCTCCGCCCTTCCGCCCAGCTCTCGCGCCCCGGGGTCCATCGGCCCCGGCGGCCCGGGAGCGCCCACCCGCCGACGCGCCCCCTTCTGATCACCACGCCCCCTGTCGTAGATCGCCGCCGACGCGCACACTGGAGACACCCCGGGGCAGGGAGGCGAAGGATGAACAGGCCCGACCGAGCGTTCGGCCCATGGCTGGTCTCCCCCTGGCGGCGCGATGTCGTCGCCGCGCTGGCGGGCGCGCTGCCGATGCTCGCGTTCCCCGCCCTGTCGTGGTGGTGGTTCGCGTACGTGGCCCTGGTGCCCTGGATCCTCCTCGCGCGCTCGGCCCCCACGGCCAGGCGTGCCGCGTACGACGGCTGGTTCGGCGGGTTCGGGTTCATGCTCGCCGTGCACCACTGGCTGCTGCCGAGCCTGCACGTGTTCACGGTGGTCATAGCGGCGCTGCTCGGCGCGCTGTGGGCTCCGTGGGGCTGGCTCGTCCGGCGGTTCCTGGCCGGGCTGCCGTCACCGGGCCGGGTCGGTGCCGCCCTCCTCGTCCTTCCGTCCGGGTGGCTGATGGTCGAACTCGCCCGGTCCTGGCAGGGCCTGGGCGGTCCCTGGGGTCTGCTCGGGTCGAGTCAGTGGCAGGTGGAGCCAGCGCTGAGGCTGGCCTCGGTCGGCGGGGTGTGGCTGCTCAGCTTCCTGGTCGTCGCGGTCAACATCGCGGTCGCCGTGCTGGTCTCGGTGCGGGAGTCCCGTATGCCCGCGGTGGCCGGACTGGTCGCCACGGCCGCCGCGACCTCGGCGGCCTGGGTGTGGTCGCCGCGCCCGGACGTCGACGGCCGGGTGCGGATCGCGGTCGTGCAGCCCGGTGTCGTGGACGGGAGCACGAGCGGTGACCGGCGCTTCGCGCGCGAGGAGGCGCTGACCCGTCAACTCGTGGGCCAGGGCGCCGACCTGGTCGTCTGGGGCGAGAGCAGCGTCGGCTTCGACCTGGCCGACCGGCCCGATCTGGCGCTGCGCGTCGCGGCGTTGTCCCGCGAGGTCGGCGCCGACATCCTGGTGAACGTCGACGCGCGCCGCTCGGACCGGCCGGGCATCTACAAGAGTTCCGTCCTGGTGGGACCGCACGGTCCGACCGGCGACCGCTACGACAAGATGCGGCTGGTCCCGTTCGGCGAGTACGTGCCCGCGCGCTCCCTGCTCGGCTGGGCCACCTCCGTCGGCAAGGCCGCGGGCGAGGACCGTATGCGGGGCACCGAACAGGTGGTGATGAACGTCGGGCACGGGCTGCGCGTGGGCCCCATGATCTGCTTCGAGACGGCGTTCCCCGACATGAGCCGCCACCTCGTCAAGGACGGCGCCGAGGTGCTGGTGGCCCAGTCCTCGACGTCGTCGTTCCAGCGGAGCTGGGCCCCCGAGCAGCATGCCTCGCTCGCCGCGCTGCGCGCCGCCGAGACCGGCCGGCCCATGGTGCACGCGACGCTCACGGGAGTCTCCGCCGTCTACGGCCCGGACGGCGCGCGCATCGGCTCCTGGCTCGGCACGGACACGAGCGACGCGATGATGTACGACGTGCCGCTGGCCCGGGGCGTCACCCCGTACGTCCGGTTCGGCGACTGGCCGGTGCACGGCGCGCTGCTGGTGATGGCGGCGCTGTGCGTGGCGGAGGGCGCGCGCACGTTCAGACTGCGGCGGACCGCTCCTGAACCGCTCGTACCACCCGCTCGCACAACTCGTGAGTCGCCAGCGCGTCCCGGGCGCTGAGCACCTTTCCGGTGCGCACGGCGTCGAGGAACGCGAGGACGGCCTGCTCGATGCCGCGCTGCCGGGCCACGGGGACCCAGTCGCCGCGCCGGCGCACGGTCGGCTGGCCCTTGTGGTCGATCACCTCGGCGAGATTGACCACCTGGCGCTTGGTGTCCTGGCCCGAGACCTCGAGGATCTCCTCGCTCGAACCGCTCAGCCGGTTCATCACCCCGAGTGCCGTGAACCCGTGCCCGGCGAGCTGGAGGACGACATGGTGCAGCAGCCCGTCCTCGGCCCGGGCCCGCACCGTCACGTCGTCGACCGGACCCGGCACCAGGAAGCGCAGGGTGTCGACGACGTGGATGAAGTCGTCGAGAACCATGGTGCGCGGCTCCTCGGGCAGCCCCGTGCGGTTCTTCTGCATCAGGATCAGCTCGCGGGGGTGTTCGACGCACTGCGCGTACGCGGGTGCGTGGCGCCGGTTGAAACCGACCGCGAGGCTGACGTTCCGCTCCTCCGCGAGCCGCACCAGCCGCTCCGACTCCCCCAGCTCGTACGCGAGCGGCTTGTCGACGTACGTCGGTACGCCCGCCTCCAGGAGCCGGGTGACGATCTCCGGGTGGGCCCCGGTGGGCGCGTGCACGAACGCCGCGTCGAGGTCCTGGGAAAGCAGGGCGTCCAGATCGCCGTGCCGCCGGCCCGGCGGCAGGTGAAGACTGTCCGCGACCCGGTCGAGCGTGGCGGGTGTCCGCGTCTGCAGATGCAGTTCGATCCCTGGCTGCACGCCGAGCACCGGCAGATACGCCTTCTGCGCGATGTCGCCGAGTCCGATGCAGCCGACCTTCACAGGGGTCTCCTTCACTCGCCGACGCGGGTTCCGTCGGAAGCATACGGCCGCGCCGTCCCTGGGCGGTCGGCCCCCGGGGGCGACGGTCGGCGGGTGGTGCCGGTTTCCGAGCGGCGTACGCCCCGGCAGCCTGTCAGCTCGCCGATGCCCGTGCCCACCAGAGGAGCGGAAGGATCACCCGTGTGGGGCATCCCGGGCTTCTCCGCTTCCCGGAAGTCCTCTGGAACCAGCAGAGTTGCGCGGGTGCATCGAACGACGACGACCGCAACGCTCCTGGTCGCCGTGGCAGTCACCGCCCTCTCCGGCTGTGTGACCGTCCAGCGGCCGTCCGCCTCCGCCCCGCCCGCCGCCCCGGCGGGGCGCACCGCGCCGCATGCGGACGACAAGCAGGGGTCCCGGATCGCGCAGGCACCGGCCCGGGAGGCGCTGGAGCGCGTCGGCCCCTCGCCGGAGCCCTCACCCGACACGGCGGCCCGACACCGCGTGACTCCCCCGCCGCAGGCGGTGGCACCCCCGGCCCCTCCGCGCCACCTCCCCCCGGCCCCGCGTCCCGAGCCACGGCGCCCGGGGCACCGTACGGCCGTTCCGCCCGCCGCCCCGGTCGTGCCGAAGCATCCGGACGTGTGCGCCCTCGGCCGGAAGTACGGGGGCTGGAACGCGAACAGCCCGGAGGCGGTCCTCTGCGCGAAGACGTACGGAAACTGACAGCGGCCCCGCCACGGGGCGCGGGCGTCAGGGGCGCTGTCTCGGCGGGCCCAGGGTCTCGCCCCCGGGTCCCTCGAAGCGGTCGGATCCACCGGCCTCCGCCGGGGCGCCGGTGTCCCGGAGCCTCAGTTCCAGGCGGCCGATCGCCGCGCGGACACCGTCGCCGTACCGGTCGTCGGCGAGGGCGCCGGCCGCGCCGCGAGCCCGGCGCAGATGGGTCCGGGCGGCCTCGGAGCGACCGAGCTTCGCGTAGTCGGCGGCGAGGTTCAGGTGCAGCGAGGGGTAGAACGCGCGGACGGCGAGCGACTGGTGGGGCTCGGCGACGCGGCCGTCGCTCAGTTCCTCGGCCGCCGCGAGAGCCCGCAGGTCCCAGGCGAGTTCGTCGGCGGGGTCGTCCTGGGTGTCGGCCATGTAGTGCGCCAGCGTGCAGCGGTGCAGCGCGTCGCCGCCGTCCCCGATCTCTCGCCACAGATCCAGGAAGCGGCCCCGGGCCTCCTCGCGGTCCCCGGCGTGGTGCAGCATGACGGCCTGTCCGATCCGGGTCGTCATGGCGTCCGGCGCCGCCTGCTCCTGTTGCTCCGCCACCGCGTCCTCCAGGCTCGTCACTGTCCCTCACGAAGCTAACCGGAGCCGGTGACAATCGCGCTCAGGCGCCCCCGTGGGCCGCTGGGCCAGGCCGGTGACGGGCCTGGCCGGCGGCCGGCCGTCAGCCGAGGTCCGGGACGCTCCAGTCGATCGGCTCATGGCCCTGGGCGGCCACGGCTTCATTGATCTGCGTGAACGGGTGCGAGCCGAAGAACTTCTTGGCGGACAGCGGGGACGGGTGCGCCCCCTTCACCACCACGTGCCGCTCCTCGTCGATCAGCGGGAGCTTCTTCTGCGCGTAGTTGCCCCACAGGACGAAGACGGCCGGGTCGGGGCGGTCGGCCACCGCGCGGATGACCGCGTCGGTGAACTTCTCCCAGCCCTTGCCCTTGTGCGAGTTCGCCTCGCCGGAGCGGACGGTGAGCACCGCGTTGAGCAGCAGCACACCCTGCTCGGCCCACGGCATCAGATAGCCGTTGTCCGGGATCGGGGTGCCCAGCTCCTCCTTCATCTCCTTGTAGATGTTCCGCAGCGACGGCGGGGTCTTGACTCCAGGACGGACCGAGAAGCACAGGCCGTGCCCCTGGCCCTCGCCGTGGTACGGGTCCTGGCCGAGGATCAGGACCTTCACGCGCTCGTACGGGGTGGCGTCGAGCGCGGCGAAGACCTCCTCCCGGGGCGGGTAGACGGGACCCTTCGCGCGCTCCTCCTCGACGAACTCGGTGAGTTCCTTGAAGTAGGGCTGCTGAAGCTCGTCGCCCAGGACGCCGCGCCAGGACTCGGGCAACATGGCGATATCGGTCACGTCAACTTCCTTCGATGTGCGGTGACTTCCGGAACAAGAACCTACCGTCGCCCACTGACAATCGGTTCCTGGCCCTCGTCGCGGCCGAAGGACGGGTACGGTGTGCCCCCGCGACGCACCGCGGAGGCACACGGCCGACCCCTCCGCCACCCGGTCCGGCGGGCCCGCTACCAGCTCGTCTTGCGGTCGAACTCCCACATCATCATGATCGTCGAGGGGTCCAGGGCCCGTTCCCCGCCCGAGATCTCCTCGTTCGCGGCCACATACTGCCTGCCCTGCCACAGGGGCAGCAGCCGGGCGTCGTCGAGGAGGATCTTCTGGGCCTCCTCGAACTGCTTGGCCACCGCCCCGCGATCGCGCACGCCGCGCGACTCGGGCAGCAGGACGTCGGTGATCCGCGGAGTCGGATAGGGCGTCCCGAGGGCGTTCCGCTCCCCCACGAACGGCGCGATGAAGTTCTCGGCGTCGGGGAAGTCGGGGAACCAGCCGCGGCCGAACACCGGGTACTCGCCGTTGCGGTAGCCCTCCTCGTACGTCTTCCAGGGGCGGCTCCTGAGCGTGACGCTGAACAGGCCGGAAGCGTCGAGCTGGCGCTTGATCTCGGCGAACTCCGGGGCGGTCTCGGAGCCGTAGCGGTCGGTGGTGTACCAGAGGGTGAGCGGGACGCGCTGGTCGATGCGCGCGTCGCGCAGGATCTTGCGTGCCTTGGCAGGGCTGGGGCTGCCGTACTCGTCGAAGTAGCCGGTGGTGTGGCCGGCCAGTCCCGCGGGGACCATCGAGTAGAGCGGGTCGACGGTGCCCTGGTAGACCTTGTGGGCGATGGCCGAGCGGTCGACGATCTGGGCGATCGCGTGGCGGACGGCGGGCTTCCCGGCCCACGGGTCCTCGGGGTTGAAGACCAGATAGCTGATCTCGGTGCCCGCTCCGTCGACGAGCTGGATGCCCTTCCGGTCGCCCTGCCCCTGGAGGGCGACGATGTCCGAGGAGGCGAGGCCGCGGTAGGTGACGTCGATCTTCCCGGCCTTCAGAGCTCCGACCATCTGGGCCGAGTCCGGGAAGTAGCGGATCGTCACCGCGCTGTTCTTGCGCTTGGCGAAGCCCTCGTAGTGCTCGTTCCCGACGAGTTCGGCCTGCCTGTCCTCCGTGTAGGAGCGCAGTGTGTAGGGCCCGGAGCCGAAGACCTTGCCGTCCTTCCGCAGGGCGTCGGCCGGGTAGTGGTCGGGGTCGACGATCGACATCGCCGGCGTGGCCAGCACCAACGGGAAGATGGCGTCCGGCTTGTTGAGGTGGAAGACGACGTCACGCTCGCCCAGGGCCTGCACCCGGTCGAGACTGCCGAGCAGACCGGCGGGGCCGCCGCGCACACCGATCTTCCTGATCCGGTCGATGGAGTACTTGACGGCCGAGGCGTCGAGCGGGTCGCCGTCGGAGAACTTCATGTCCGGGCGCAGTTCGCAGCGGTAGACCGTGTTGGTTCCATCCGTGAACCCGCACTTCCCGGCGGCGTCGGGCTGCGGGGACACCGCGCCGGTCGGATAGCTCAGCAGCGTCTGGTAGATGTTGCGGAACAACTCCCACGATCCGTCCCAGGAGGCCGCCGGGTCCAGGGTGCTGGGGGCGCTGGTGGTGCCCACGACGATCGGCCCCTCGTCGGCCGGTGATCCCTTGGAGACGGCGCCGCACGCGGCCACCAGGGATATGGACGTGATCGCCGCGAGCTGTCGCAGGTATCGGTTCCAGTTGAACACGCACACGCTCCTGGATCTGCCGTGCCAAGGGTCGGCAGACCATATCGCAGTGCCCTGCCGGGGGAACGGTGTTTCCCCGGCAGGGCACTTGATCAGCATGTATGTGACTACGTTGTCAGCATGTTGTGAACGCGTCGACACTCCGTACAGCGAACTCCGGGCGACCCGGGGCGGGCAGACTGTTTGTCAACTTTCAACAAAAGACCGGTGGGACGTTCCCCGCGCGCGGGGAACGTCCCACCGGTCCTCGTGTCACTCGACTCCGGCGTTGAGGAACATCCCGCCGTCGACCACGAGCGTCTGACCGGTGACCCAGTCCGACTGCTGCGAGGTCAGGAAAGCGGCGGCGCCTCCGATGTCGGAGGGCACGCCGAGCCGGCCGAGCGGGTAGGCCGCGGCGGCCTCCGCCTCGCGGCCCTCGTAGAGTGCGGCCGCAAATTTCGTCTTCACCACCGCGGGCGCGATGGCGTTGACCCGGACCTTGGGCGCGAACTCGTGCGCGAGCTGCACGGTCAGGTTGATCATCGCGGCCTTGCTGATGCCGTACGCGCCGATGAACGGCGAGGGCGCGAGGCCGGCGACCGAGGCGATGTTGACGATCGCGCCGCCGTTCTCGCCCTGCCAGGCCTTCCAGGTCTGCTGGGCGAAGCCGAGCGCCGAGACGACGTTGGTCTCGAAGACCTTCCGCGCCACGTTGAGGTCCAGTTCGGCGATCGGCCCGAACACCGGGTTCGTACCGGCGTTGTTGACCAGGAAGTCGACGCGGCCGAACGCCTCCATGGTGCGCTCGACGGCGACGGCCTGGTGGGCCTCGTCGTGGGCCTTGCCGGCCACGGCGATGACGCGGTCGGCGCCGAGCGTCTCGACGGCCTCCTTGAGGGCGTCCTCGTTGCGGCCCGTGATGCAGACCCGGTCGCCGCGGGCGATCAGGGCCTCCGCGACGCCGTAGCCGATGCCGCGGCTCGCGCCCGTGATGAGCGCGACGTTGCCCGAGAGTTCGGGAAGCGTGGTCATGTGCGTCTCCCCTGCGTCTAGTTGAGCGGTCCGCCGGCCACGTACAGCACCTGGCCCGAGACGAATCCGGCGGCCTCGCCGGTGAAGAAGGCGATGGAGTTGGCGATGTCGTCGGGGTTGCCGACGCGCTGCACGGGGATCTGGGTCGCGGCGGCGGCCTGGAAGTCGTCGAAGTCCATCCCGACGCGGGCGGCGGTGGCGGCGGTCATGTCGGTGACGATGAAGCCGGGCGCCACGGCGTTCGCGGTCACGCCGAACTTGCCGAGCTCGATGGCCAGGGTCTTGGTGAGGCCCTGGAGACCGGCCTTGGCGGTGGAGTAGTTGGCCTGGCCGCGGTTGCCCAGCGCCGACGAGGACGACAGGTTGACGATGCGGCCGAACTTGGCCTCGACCATGTACTTCTGGACGGCCTTCGCCATCAGGAAGGCGCCGCGCAGGTGCACGTTCATGACGGTGTCCCAGTCGGACGCGCTCATCTTGAACAGCAGGTTGTCACGGAGGACACCCGCGTTGTTCACGAGGATGGTAGGCGCGCCGAGCTCCTCGGCGATCCGCGCGACGGCGGCCTCCACCTGGGCCTCGTCGGAGACGTCGCAGCCGACCGCGAGAGCCTTGCCGCCGGCGGCCGTGATCTTCTCGACGGTGTCCTTGCACGCGGCCTCGTCGAGGTCGATCACCGCGACGGCGCGGCCCTCCGCGGCCAGTCGTACGGCGGTCGCGGCACCGATGCCGCGCGCGGCACCGGTGACTACGGCGACGCGCTGCTCAGTGGTGGACATTGCTGGTTCTCCTCGCCCTTGGAAAAGCCGGCTCAAGCCCGGCCAAGCTGTCTCGACAACCTTGCGGAGTCTTCGGGGTCTCCGAGGACCCGCGGCTCACACGGTACGCCCGTCAGGTGAGCGACCGCTTAGTACCTTCAGCAGACGTGACGCTAGAAGCCCTGGCACCCGGTGTCAACGGCGCACCGCGCGCATGTGATCCATTACCTGACCAGGAGCTGGAGCAACCGCTCGGTCTCGGCCGCGGGATCGGCCGTCAGACCCGTGTGCACGGGCCCCGGCTGGACCACCGTCGAACGCGGCGCGATCAGCCAGCGAAAACGCCGCCCGGCATCGTCGCCCGCCGCCTGACCAGCGGCTTGTCCACCGGCGCAGACTCCCTCGACGGCGCGCAGCGCGGCCCGTACGCCCTGCACGTCGGCGTCCGGGTCGAGCGCGAACAGCTTGGTCTCGTCCAGATGGGTACGGGCCGCGACGAAGGAGTGGGCGCGGCAGTACACCAGCACGCCCGCGTTGAAGCACTCGCCGCGCTCGACCCGCGGCACCACGCGCAGCAGCGCGTACTCGAAGACGTCCCGCCCGTTCACTTGTCCCCCTCGGTGCCGTCGAGGCCCTTGATCCGCTCGTGGATGACCGCGGCGCGTGCCAGCAGCGGCCGTGCGTAGGCGCGCCGGAGCGCGTCGACCGTGTCGAAGCCCGGTTCGCCGGCCAGCCAGGCCTCGGGGATCTCTGCCGCGACCTCGGCGAGCAGTTCCTCGGTGACCAGCGGGGCCAGTTCGGCGGCGGCCGAGGCGATGTCGGGTCGGAAGGGGGCGAGCGCGTGGTCGGAGATGTCGTAAGGCTTGGCGGCGGAGGTCTCGGCTCCGGGCCAGTGGTGGTGCCAGATCATCGTGGCGCCGTGGTCGATGAGCCACAGATCGCCGTGCCACATCAGCAGGTTGGGGTTGCGCCAGGAGCGGTCGACGTTGTTGACGAGCGCGTCGAACCAGACGATCCGGCCGGCGTCCTCCGCGCTCACCTCGAAGGCGAGCGGGTCGAAGCCGATGGCACGGGGAAGGAAGTCCATCCCGAGATTCGGGCCGCCGCTAGACTTCAGCAGCTCCTGGACCTCCTGGTCCGGTTCGCCGAGCCCGAGGACCGGGTCGAGGCCGATCGTGACCAGGCCGGGCACCCGCAGGCCGAGCCGGCGGGCGAGTTCACCGCAGACGACCTCCGCGACGAGCGTCTTGCGTCCCTGTCCGGCGCCGGTGAACTTCATGACGTACGTCCCGAGGTCGTCGGCCTCGACGAGTCCCGGCAGCGAGCCGCCCTCGCGCAACGGCGTGATGTAGCGGGAGGCGTTCACTTCCTTGAGCATCGCCCCAGGTTACTGGGGTGGTCCCGCCCAGGGGACGCGACCCGGTGACGGCGCCGGAAGCGGTGCCCTGTGTCCGGGGCCGGAGGGACCCGGGCCGCCGCACACCCGGCTGTCGGCACGCTGTGGATCAGGTCAAGAAGTCGCCATTGCCTGAACAGCGCGTGCTGGTGGACCGTACCTCTCGACAGATGCAGATCATGTCCGCTGAAGGGAAAGCCAGCATGACCAGCGAATCACTTCACTCCGCACAGGCACCGGCCCGGCGCACCGTCGTGGCGGCGGTCGGCGCGGCTGGACTCGCCGTCGCGCTGACCGCGTGCGGGGCGGACGACAAGGCCTCGGACAGTGTGGGCTCGGGCAACGGCGCGGCCGGCACGGAGCTCGCCAAGACGAGCGACATCCCGGAGGGCGGCGGCAAGGTCTTCGCCGATCAGGGGGTCGTGGTGACCCAGCCGACGGCGGGCACGTTCAAGGCCTTCTCCTCGAAGTGCACCCACCAGGGTTGTGCGGTCAAGGGCATCGCGAACAACGTCATCACCTGCCCCTGTCACAACAGCCAGTTCTCCGCAACCGACGGCAGTGTGAAGAAAGGGCCCGCGACGACCGGCCTCGCCACCGCGAACATCACCGTCGAAGGGGACGCCATCAAGCTCGCCTGACCGCCGGCACCGGTCGCCGCCCCCTCGCGCCGCCGGTCTCCTCGCGGTGGCCGGTCTCCTCGCGACGCCGACGTCAGGGCCGCTTGCGTGCGAAGCAGGCCAGCACGTCCTCGGTGGTGGTGATGGTGGCGACCAGCGCGAGCGTGTTCCGGACCATCGCGGGGGTGTACTCGGAGGGCACCCCCGCGACGGCGTCCGCGGGAACGACCACGGTGTAACCGCGGTTCACCGCGTCGAACACGGCGTTGGGAACGGCGATGTTGGCAGAGACGCCCGTCACGACGAGGGTGCGGCAGCCCAGGTTGCGCAGCAGCGGGTCGACGTCGGTGCCCGAGATCGGCGACAGACCGTGCAGCCGCCGCACGACGAGATCCTCGTCGGCGACCTCGACGGGCGGTGCGATCCGCACCGCCGCCGTGCCGGTCGTCTGCCGTACGGGCAGTCGCTCGGCGGCCCGGAACAGCCGGGCGTTGTGGTTGGCGCCGCGGCCGTCCGGGCGGCGCTCGGCGACCGCGTGGATCACCTGCACCCCGCTCTCGTGCGCGGCGGCCACCAGCCGGGCGATCCGGTCGAGCGCTCCGGACGACCGTGCCTCCTGGGCGAGTTCGGGCAGCGCGCTGTCCGGGCCCACGACGCCCTGTTGGCACTCCACGGTGAGCAGTACCGTGCCGACGGGGTCGAGGAGTTCGCTGAGGTGCTCGAACGAGGGCATGGCTCTCCTTGTCGTCCCGGGTCGGGACGGCGGAGCGTAGCGACCGTTGCGCGAGGACGGAAGACGGCTCATTATTTTCTGACGGAACGTCAGAATCTCGATACATACCGATACGCAGAACACGAGGGGACCGTATGACCGCCACTCAGCGCAGGGGCCGGAAGATCATGATGACCCCCGGTGAACTGGACGAGTTCCTCACCACCCAGCGCACCTGCCGCGTCGCCTCCGTGTCGAAGGACGGAGTCCCGCATGTGAGCGCCCTGTGGTTCGCCTGGGACGGCACCTCGCTGTGGTTGTACTCCGTGGTGCGCAGCAAGCGGTGGGTGCAACTGCGGAACGACCCCCGGGTCGCGGTGGTGATCGACTCCGGCGAGGAGTACGGGGAGCTGCGGGGCGTCGAGCTGTCCGGCACGGTGGAGTTCGTCGGCGAGTTCCCCCGCACCGGGGAGCTGTGCGCCGAACTCGACGTCCCCGAGATCCTGTTCGCCCGCAAGAACTTCGGCCTGGAGGAGATGCCGCACGACGGCCGGCACGCGTGGATGCGGTTGACACCGTCCGCGATCGCCTCGTGGGACTTCCGCAAGCTCCCCCCGATGTAGCCGGAGCCGATCCTTGATGCAGCCGGAGCCGATCCTTCCGTCGACGCGGCCGGCGCCGGGCCTTCCATCGGTGCGGCCGGAGGTGCGTCTTCCGTCGATGCCGCCGGAGCCGAACCGCCCTTCGCCGCCCGTCACTCGACGGCCGCTCCGGCCCTGCGCAAGGCGTCCACCGCCGCCCTGATCGAGGGCCGGCGGTCGGCGTCGGCCCGCCACACGACGTAGACATGGCGGCGCACCCGCTGCCGGACCGGCACCGTGACGACCCCCTCGGGCATCGGACGGCGGCCGAGGAGCGGGGCCACGCACACGCCGAGTCCCGCTGCGACGAGTCCGAGCTGGGTGTGCGTCTCCCCGGCGCGGTGCCCGATGCGCGGCTCGACGCCCTGGGAGCGCAGCGTGAACATCAGCCATTCGTGGCAGAACTCGCCCTCGGCCCAGGTGATCCACTCGTCGTCCGCGAAGTCCCCGAGGTCGACCTCGGCGCGGCCCGCGAGCCGATGGCCGGCCGGCATCGCCACATCGGCGGGGTCGTCCAGGATCGACGCCTTCACCAGTCCCTCGGGCAGGGGCATCGGCTTGTTGTACCAGTCGAGCACGACCGCGAGGTCCAGGTCCCCGCGCACCACGCCCGCGACCCCCGCCTCCGGCTCCAGCTCGCTGGAGCGCACCCGCAGTCCGGGGTGCTCGGCACGCAGCTCCGCGAGCGCCGCCGGGAACAGTCCGCGTGCGGCGGTCGGGAACGCGGACAGCCTGAGCTCGCCCGCCACCTGCCCGCGCTGGGCCTCCAGGTCGGACTGCGCGAGCTCGACCTGGGACAGGATGCGGGCCGCGTGCTCGGCGAGGAGCCGTCCGGCGTCCGTCAGCCGCACGCCCCGGCCGTTCTTGGCGAGCAGTTGCTGTCCCACCTCGCGCTCCAGCTTCGACATCTGCTGGGAGACGGCCGACGTGGTCACGTGCAGTCCCTCGGCCGCACCGCTCACCGAGCCGTGCCGGGCGAGGGCGTCGAGGGTGCGCAGGCGCTCCAGATTCAACATGTAAGCAATACTACGAGATATCGCTTGAGTATTCTCGCTTGTGCTACGAGATTGTCGTGCCGCATTCTTGCTCCCATGAGCACCGTCGCCTCTCCCCGCCCCGTCACCCCGAACGGCGTCGCACCCCGCCGCCGCGCCGCCCTCGACTGGCGGATCCGCTTCGGCGTCCTGTCCCTGATCTGGGGCTTCAGCTTTCTGCTCATCAAGGTCGGCACGCACGGCTACGCGCCGTTCCAGGTCACGTTCGGCCGGCTGCTGTTCGGAAGCGCGGTGCTCGTGGCGGCCATGGCGGTGAAGCGCGAGCGGCTGCCGCGCGGGGCGCGCACATGGGGGCACCTCACGGTCGCGGCCTTCCTGCTGAACGCGCTGCCGTTCTCCCTCTTCGCCTACTCCGAGCTGACGATCCCCTCGACTCTCGCCGGCATCTGCAACGCGACATCGCCGCTGTGGGGCATGGCCCTGTCCCTGGTCGCCCTCTCCGAGGACCGGCCGACCCGGCGCAGAGTGGCCGGTCTCGGCATCGGCTTCCTGGGCGTCCTGACGGTGCTCGGTGTCTGGCAGGGCTTCCACGGCCTGGATGCCACGGGCACGGCCATGGCCCTGCTGGCGTCGCTGAGCTATCCGGTCGGCTGGATATACGTCCGCCGGACCCTGGCGGGCACCGGCGACTCCCATCTGTCGATGACCGGCGCCCAGCTGCTCCTGGCCACCGCGCAGCTCGCCTTCGTCACACCGCTGTTCACCACGTTCCCGAGCCATGTCGCGTGGGTCCCGCTGCTCGCGATCGCGGCCCTCGGAGCCCTGGGCACCGGACTGGCCATGCTCCTCCAGTACGGCATCGTCGCCGAGGTCGGCCCGACGACGGCCCAGATGGTCACATACTTCATCCCGGTCATCGCCACCGCCGCCGGTGTCGCGATCCTCGGCGAGTCGCTTGCCTGGTCGACACCGGTGGGCGCGGTGATCGTCCTCGCGGGCGCGTTCCTCACCCAGGCGAAGCCGCGCCGGTGACACCCGCGGCCCGCCCGGAGCCGCGGCCCGGCGACCCGGGCGGCGCGGCTCAGACGTAACGGCGCGCGGGGGCCGGTCCCACGGCGGACGCGACGGCGTCCGCGAGCGGCCCGGCGTCCTCGGGCTTAAGCGTCGAGACGGTGATCCGGACGCCGGGCGGCGAACTCATCCTGAAGCGGGCGCCGGGCGCGACCGCCCAGCCGCGCTGCAACAGCCGGGAGACGGCCCCGGTCTCGTCCGGGACGGCGATCCAGACGTTCATCCCACTGCGTCCGCGCGCCTCGACGCCGCGCTCCCGCAGGGCCTCGATCAGCATGTCGCGGCGCGCCCCGTACTCCGCCGCCACGGCCGGCACGTCGAGCGCGCCGGAGGTCCACAGGTGGACCACGGCCTTCTGGAGCAGGCGGCTCACCCAGCCGGGGCCGACCCGCTGCCGCCCGTGCACACGGTCGACGGTGACGGGGTCCCCGGTGAGCACGGCGAGCCGCAGATCGGGCCCGTACGCCTTGGCGACGGAACGCACGAAGGCCCAGCTCTGCGTGACTCCGGCCAGGGGGTGCAGGGGCAGGTCGACGATCTGATGGCCGTGGTCGTCCTCGACGAGCAGGGTCCGGGGGTACTCGCGGAGCACGGAGCGCAGGTCACGCGCGCGCTCGGCGGTGACCGCGGCCCCGGTGGGATTCTGTGCCCGGTCGGTGACGATCAGGGCCCGCGCCCCGGCCGCCAGCGCCCGCCGTACGTCGGAGGGAAGCGGGCCCTCGTCGTCGACGCCGACCCCGGCCGTACGCAGCCCGAGCGCCGGAAGCAGGTCGAACAGGCTGCCCCAGCCGGGGTCCTCGACGGCCACGGTGTCGCCGGGCCTGAGGTGGGCCATCAGGACGCGCTCGATCGCGTCGAGCGATCCCGAGGTGACGACGACGGGCCCCTCGGGCACGCCGTCCGCGTCGAGCCCGGCGCGGGCCAGCCGCTCCAGCTCCGGCTCGACGGGGTCCTGCCCGTACTGCACGGGATGCCGGTCCGACTCCGCGGCCGCCACCGCGAAGGCCTCGGCGAGCGCCGGCAGCAGGGCCGGATCGGGATTGCCCTCGCCCAGGTCCCGCACCCCCTCGGGCACCTCGACACGCAGGTGTTCCCGTCCCGTGGTGGCCGGCTTGGGGCGTACGCGGCTGCCCCGACGCCCGGCGGTCTCGATGACCCCGCGCTCGCGCAGCGTGCGGTAGGCCGCCGCGACCGTGTTCGGGTTGACCCCGAGCTCCTCGGCCAGCTCACGCATGGGCGGCAGGAGTCGGCCGGGCTCCAGCTCCCCCGCACCCACCGCCCGCTCGACGTCGGCGGCGATCTCGGCTGCGCGACGCCCTTCGATCCGATACTCTCCTAGCACAAAAGAGATTATGCACTAGTGCAATGGAGATGGCAATGTCGGAGACGAGCACCCAGCAGCCGAGGACGACGGCGTCCGCTGCCTACACCCCGACCGACCGCACTGTCCCCACCCGTTCCAAGGAACGCGCCGCGTACGACCGGGAGATGGTGCACTCGATACTCGACGAGGGATACATCTGCCACCTCGGATTCGTCCGCGACGGCGCGCCCGTCGTCCTGCCCACGCTGTACGCACGGGTCGGCGAGCGGCTCTACGTGCACGGATCCACGGGTTCGCGCCCCCTGCGCATGACGGGCGGGACCGATCCCGGCCTGGCCGTCTGTCTCACCGTGAGCCACGTCGACGGACTCGTGCTGGCCCGCTCGGCCTTCCACCACTCGATCAACTACCGCTCCGTGGTCGTGCACGGCGTCGCCCATCAGGTGACGGACCCCGAGGAGAAGCGGCTGGCCCTGGACGCGCTGGTCGACCACGCCGTCCCGGGCCGCTCGGCCGACTCCCGCCCCGCCAACGCCAAGGAACTCGCCGCCACGGCCGTGATCAGCCTGGACCTCGACGAGGTCTCCGCCAAGCTGCGCACCGGCGGCCCGAGCGACGACCCCGAGGACCTCTCCCTCCCCCACTGGACCGGCGTGGTCCCGTTGACCAAGGGCCACGGCGTCCCGGTCCCGGCGGACACCCTGGCACCGGGCATCGGACTGCCCGACTACCTGAAGGCCCTGTAGACCCCGCGGCCGGTCACGACACCCGTCTCGAACGACCAGGCCCCGGCCCGCCCTGTACCGGGAACCAGCACCCGCCCCCGACGGAACCGGTGCTGGTCCCCGGCCGCCCGGGCGCGGCCCGCCCCGCGGGGGTCACACGAGAAGCGCCTCCTCGGGCGCGGCGAGCCGTTCCGCGCCCGCGGCACGCGCCTCCGCCACCGCGAGACCGGCGACCGAGCCGAGCATCAGCAGGGTGCCGACGAGGGTCGGCGCGGTGAGCCGCTCGCCGAGCAGGCCGACGGCCAGCACGGACGCGCAGACCGGCTCCAGGAGCATGATCACGGACACGGTGGCTGAGCGGACCACGGCGGCACCGGCGAAGAAGAGCGCGTAGGCCAGCGCGGTGGGGACGGCGGCGATGTACGCCAGCAGGGCCAGCAGATGCGCGGGCCGGGTGGCGTGCGGGAACAGCCCCTCGGCGAGCCCGAGCGGCAGCAGGCACACGGTGGTGACGGCGAACGCCCACACGGTCGTGCTCGACCCGTCGACACGGCCGTCGCGCCCCCACCACCGGGTGAGCAGCGTCATCGCGGAGTATCCGGCCGCGGAGAGCACCGCGAGCAGGACGCCCCAGGGGCGCACGGTGGCGTCCCCGCCGCCGAGGACCAGCACGCCGAGTCCGGTCAGCGCCCCGGCGACGGCGGCACTGCCGCCCCGGCCGAGCCGCTCCCCCATGGTCAGCCGGGCGCCGAGCGCGATGAGGACGGGCCCCGCGCCCAGGGTCACGACCGTCGCCACGGCGAGGCCGGTCGCCTCGACGGCGGCGAAGTAGGCGGTCTGGAAGAGCGCCAGCCCCAGGCCGGTCAGACCGATCCGGAGCGCCTTGCGGCCGAGGGGCTCCCGCAGGGCGCGGCGCTCTCCTTGCCGTTCGGAAGGAAGGCGCGGGCGAAGGCGCAGGCCGCCGCGCAGGCGTACGGCGAGCAGCAGGGCGAGTCCGCCCGCGCAGCGCCAGAAGGAGAGGGCGACCGGCCCCATGTCACTGGCCCGGTAGACCAGGGAGGCGGCGGCGCCCGCGGTGCCCCAGGCGGCACCGGCGACGATCAGATAGAGCAGGCCTCGCCCGACGGGCAGGCCGACAGCGGTGTTCGACACGTGTTCTCTCCGCAGTTCCGCAGAAGGTCGGGAAGGGACCGCGTCGCAGCCCGTGCCGCGGGGGCAGGGGCGTACGGAAGGTCCTAGGACTTCTTCTGCGGGCAGCGCCGTTCTGCCCGGCACGGGGCCGGGCGGTGTTCCGGTGCTCCCGCCTCAGGCGGCCGGAGGCGGAAGAACGAGCGTCGCAGGCATGATCAGCACCTTAGACGGCCGTTCCGTGGGCCGACAACTCCCGCTCGGAGTCGCCCGGACCGCTCGCGACCGGCTCCCGCGAGGGTTTCGCCGGGGCCGACGACTGCGCGATGAAGGCGCCGAGCAGCACCACGGCACCGCCCGCGATCTGGGGCGCAGAGAGGTGTTCGCCCAGCAGCACCCACGCCAGGACCGTGGCGATCACCGCTTCGAGACACGCCACCACGCCCGCGACCTGCGGGGAGAGCCTGCGCACGGAGAGGACTCCGGTGGCGTAGGCGACGACGGTGGCGATGAGGACGATCCAGCCGAGGAGCAGCCAGGCGGGCACGGACGTCCCGTTCATGTCCGCGCCGCCCCCGAGAACGGACCAGTGCATGGTCCAGGGGCGCGCGACCACGGTCAGGACGAGGGTGCCGACGAGAAGTCCGTACGCGATCACGCCCAGCGGGTCGGGTGCCTCGTCGCCCGCGTCGCTGCCCTGGTCGGACAGGACGAAGTAGCCGACCTGGCAGCAGGCGGCGCCCAGCGCGAGCAGGAGTCCGACGGCATCGAAGCCGAGCCCCGACCACACCTCCACCACGCAGGCGAGTCCGCCGACCGCGAGGACGACTCCGAGCGCTGCGGCGCGTGTGACGGGCCGACGCTGCACGAAGCGCACCCAGCCGAGGACCAGCGCGGGGGCGAGGTACTCGACGAGGAGGGCGACCCCGACGGGGACACGGGAGATCGCGGCGAAGTAGCAGGCCTGGACACCGGCCACGCCGAGGAGACCGAATCCGGCGAGCAGCGCGGGGCGTCGCTTGACCAGCGCCCGGTGCCGCACGGCGAGCGGCAGCATGACGAGGGCAGCTCCGGCGACACGCAGCCACACCACGTGGAGCGGGTCGAGCCCGGCCTCGATCAGCGGCTTGGCCGCGACACCGGACCCGCCGAAAGCGACCGCCGACACGAGCGCCAGGCCCAGACCGACGCCTCTCCCCTGGTTGTCCTGACTGCCCTGAGACGTATGCACGGCCACATGATGACAGGCGACGACATGACCGTCACCCCCGAAGACACCTGTCTCAACGTCTGGACCGCGGACCGGCCCGCTCCCGGCGGGACGCAGGGCGGCAGACCGGCGCCCTCCGAACCCTCGTCAGCCCGCGTCCCCTGCCGGCCCGCCTCCGCCGCCGGCCCGAGTCACCTGACGGCCCGCCTCCACTGTGGGCCCGCGTCGCCCCGTCGGCCCGCGCCGCCCGTCGACCCGCCTCGCCCGCCGGCCTGATCCGTCAGCCCGCGTCGCCCCCGGCGACGCACTCCTCGTGTCCGTTCTCGACGCGCTCCCGCAGCCGCGGGAGGTCGACACCGGCCCGTCCGAGGACCTCGACGGCCCGCGAGCGGGGGTCGGCGACGACGGCCGCGAGCAGATCGAGACCGCGGGCGCGCTCGTCGCCGCGCAGCACGGCACGCTCGTACGCCTCCCCCATCGCGTCGGCCGCCACGGGGGACCAGCTCCCCCTGGCCGGGGCGGGTACCGCGCCGGAGTTCTCGTCGGCGCTCCGCCAGCGGAGTCCGTAGCCGATGCTGCGCTGCACGAGATAGCCGAGCAGCCGGGCGAGCTGCGGACCGCCCTCGAAGACGGCCCGCACCTCGGGATCGCACTCCAGCAGGGAGTGCAGCAGATGAGCCGTGTCGATCCGCCGGTCTCCGTCGCGCAGCGCTCTCCTGCGCGCGCCGGAGACCACCGGGGCCAGCTCCGCGCCGAGTCCGGCCTCGATGCCGGCATGCTTCGGTCCGCTCGCGGCGGCGGACTGCTCGGGAATACGGGGCGGCACAACCTCCACCTCATCAGCCTCGCGGCCCGGGGTCATCGGCGGCGGGCAGCATCTTCGGATCCGACGCAGGGTGGGCATCCCTGTACGGTTCCTCCTCCTCGCGGATGACTTCCCGCCGATTTCCCCCCGTCGGCGCGCGCCGCCTTGCCTCACCTTCCCGCGGCCGGCACTCGCCTGGCCGCCATCGGGCGGTGCCGGTCCGCCGCCTCCACAATTCCTGACGGTTCATCAGTATTGAATGTTCCGGGGCCTGGAGCTACGTTCCGCGACACCGTAGCTGCGCCGGGCGCAGCGCCCGACACGAAGGGGTGGTCGCATGGCCGAAGTCAGCGCGGAGGCACGGATCGAGGCGCCCGCCGAGAAGATCTGGGCCCAGCTCACGGACTGGTCCGCCTACGGCGAATGGAACGCGACGCACACGAACTTTCCGCAGGGCGGCCCGGAGAAGTTCGAGGTGGGCGGCACCTTCGCGGAGAACATGAAGCTCATGGGCTTCCCGGCCGAGGTGACCTGGACGATCGAGGAACTGGAGCCCGGCCGCGCCCTGGCCATCCGCGGCAAGGGCCCGATGTCGGTGAACGTCTCCACGCGCTACACGCTCGCCCCCGACGGCGACGCCACCTCGGTGCGGATCGACGGGGAGTTCACGGGCGCGGCCGTCTCGTTGATGGCCGGCAAGCTCAAGGACTCGGCGACCGCCGCCCTCGACGAGTCGCTGCGCAAACTGGCCGGACTGGTGGCCTGAGCCTCGCGCGCCCTCGCGCGGCCCGAAGCGGCGCCCGGCTCCCCGTACACGGACAGGCGCCCCGCGGAAACACTTCCACGGGGCGCCGGCAGGTACCACAGCACGCCGTCAGTCCTCGTCGGCGAGGATCAGGTACAGCTTCTTGCGGGCCTCGTTGATGACCGCCAGCGCCTTCTCGCGCTGGCCCTTGCTGCCGGTCTTCCAGACCTGGCCGAAGGCTTCCATGAGGCCGAAGCCGGCCTGCCGGATCTCGTGCAGCGTCTCCCAGTCGACCCCGCGCCCGGCGTCCTCCCAGGGCGCCTCGGGGCCCTCGTCGGCCGCGCTGCGGCCCGGCTCGGTGAGCGAGAACAACTTCTTGCCGCCCTCGGCCTCACTGACGATCAGGCCCTCGTCCTCCAGCATCTGAAGGGTCGGGTACACCGAACCCGGGCTGGGCTTCCACGCCCCGCCGCTGCGCTCGGCGATCTCCTGGATCATCTCGTAACCGTGCATGGGCCGGTCCTTGAGCAGGGCGAGGATCGACGCGCGGACGTCGCCACGCCGTGCCCTCCCCCGCGGTCCGCCCCGGCCGCCGCGCCCGCCCCAGGGGCCCGGGCCGAAGCCGGGTCCGCCGAAGCCGAAGCCGGGACCGCCGCCGGGACCACCCGGACCGAAGGGCCCGAAAGCCCCCCGCAGCCCCTCGAAGCCGCCCCGGCCCCGACGGCCGGGTCCGCCATGGTGCCCCTGTCCGTGTTCGTGCTCGTATCCGAAGTCTTCTCCACGGGAACGCATCGCCATCACTCCACTCCATCGTTGATCGGTCGCGATGCGTCAACGATATATCGGAAGGGTGGACGTGACAACCCCTTGCCGAAAACCCCACCGTGTCGGCAGGGGCCAGACACCCCCGATTGGCCTTGGCCGGTGGCCGACCAGGACCACTAGCTTCGGGACATGCGGATTCGTATCGTCGACGCCTTCACCGACCGCCCCTTCGCCGGCAACCCGGCCGGGGTCCTCCTCCTCGACGCCTTCCCCGACGACGCCCGGCTCCAGAACGTGGCGATGGAGGTCAATCACGCGGAGACGGCGTTCACGCACCGTCTCCCGGAGGGCGGCGAGGCCGACTGGGCGCTGCGCTGGTTCACCCCCGCCACCGAGGTGGCCCTGTGCGGACACGCGACCCTCGCCGCGGCGCACGTCCTCGTCACCACCGGCGCCCACCGGGGCCCGGTGCGCTTCGCCACGCGCAGCGGTGTCCTGATCGCCACCCCCGAAGCCGACGGCTCGATCACCCTCGACTTCCCGACCGCGCCCCTCACCCCGGTCGAGATTCCCGACGGTGTCGCCGGGGCGCTCGGCGCCGAACCGCTGCGCACCTTCGACACCGGCCCGAACACCGGTGACCTGCTGGTCGAGGTCGCCGACGAGAAGACGGTCCGCGCCCTCGCCCCGGACCACAAGGCGCTCGCCCGCCACTCCGAGCGCGGCATCATCGCGACGGCCCGCGCCGAAGACCCCTCACGGGGCTACGACTTCGTCTCCCGCGGCTTCTTCCCGAACGTCGGCATCGACGAGGACCCGGTCACCGGCAGCGCCCACACGGCCCTGGCCCCGTTCTGGTCACAACGCCTCGGCCGCCCCGTCCTCACCGGCCTGCAGGCCTCCCCGCGCTCCGGCCTGGTCCGCACCGAGGTGCGCGGCGAGCGCACCCTGCTCTCGGGCCACGCGGTCACGGTCATCGAGGGCGACCTGCTCGTCTGACGGACCCGCTCGCCCGACGATCACGCCGTCGGGAGCCATCCCACCTTGCCCGCGAGCAGCGCGTACCCCACGAAAGCGCCGATGTCGAGCAGCGAGTGGGCGACCACGAGCGGCCCGACCCGGCCCCAACGCCGGTACAGAAGGACGAAGACCACACCCATCACCATGTTGCCGACGAACCCGCCGATGCCCTGGTAGAGGTGGTACGAACCGCGCAGCACCGCACTCGCCATCAGCGCCGTCCCCGGCGTCCAGCCCAACTGCCCCAGCCGGCGCAGCAGATACCCGACGACGATGACCTCCTCGAGCACGGCGTTCTGCACGGCCGAGAGGATCAGCACCGGGAACTTCCACCAGACGTCGGGCAACGCCTCGGGCACCACCGTGAGGTTGGCGCCGAACGCGCGCGCCGCCAGATAGAAGGCGATGCCCGCGCTGCCGATCACCGCCGCGACCATGGCACCGCGTCCGAGGTCCGGCCAGGGACGCGTACGGTCGAAGCCGATCACGCGCAGCCCCTGGCCCTCGCGGATCAGCAGATGCGCGACGAGCGCGACCGGCACCAGGGCGGACGCGATGCCGAAGAGCTGCCAGGCCAGGTCGAGCCAGGGACGGCCCGGCGCCGCCGAGGCGTTGAGGGTGGCCGCCTGGTCCTTGAGCCCGCCGGGTTTCGTGACCGATCCGACGAAACTGATCAGCGCGGACACTCCGCTCGCGCCGAGCGACAGCGCCAGGACGAGCAGCGTCTCGTCCCGCAGAATCCGTCGGGTCAGCCTCTCGGCCGGAAAAGAATCGGCCATCGGTCCCGCCTCCACCTGCACTCCCGCCTCCAGTTGGGTATTCCCGCCGCATCCCCGTCCGCGCCCCGCTAGGGTCTCGAAAGAAGTTACGAAGATCGTGCGCGACAGGCCGTCGGGGGGCGGGCACCGTACGGGGCCCACGTCCCCCTTCCCCTGTTCCGCGGCTGTCTCACGGCTCAGGCTCACCCGGGAGGACCTCACCGTCATGGGACGACACAGCTTGCCCGATGTTCGACGGGCGGGCTCCGCCGACCCCCGGATCCGCGCACGCCGCCGCAACACGGCCCTCGCGACGGCACTCGTCCTCACAGTCGTCGGAGGTACGGCCGCCGCGATCCACGGGGGCCTGTTCTCCCTCGCGAGCTCCTGCGAGGACGACGTGGTGCACATCGAGGTGGCCGCCTCCCCGGACATCGCGCCCGCGCTCAGGGCCGTCGCCGAGGACGCCCGCGAGAAGAACGTCACCTCCGACGGCCGCTGTCTCGACGTCGGCGTGACCGCGCGCGAGTCCTCCGAGGTCGCCGCCTCCCTCGGCGCGGGCGAGAAGTCCGGCGTGCAGGTGTGGGTGCCGGACTCCGACGCGTGGGTGGAGCGGGTCACCGGCACCAGCTCCGCCACGCAGGTCACCAGCCTGGGCAACGTCGCCTCCTCGCCCGTCGGCGTCGCCGTCGTCCCCTCGGCCGCCAAGGCACTGGGCTGGCCCGACAAGACGTACACCTGGAGCGAGCTGGCCGGGGACACGCCGCGGGCCGAGAAGCTCAGGCTGGGCGCGGTGGATCCCGCCCGCAGCTCGACGGGACTGCTCGCGCTGGCGAGGATCAGCGCGGCCACCGCGGGCCTCAAGGACGGCGACGTCCGGGCGGCGACCCTGGCCAAGACGCTCTCACGGCGCACGTCCGACAGCGACACCGAGCTCCTGGAGACCCTGCCCCACGACGGCTCGGACAACGGGCGGAGCAGCGCCGACGGCAATCAGGCCCTGATCCTCTCGGAGCAGGCCGCGTTCGCGCACAACAGCGCTCAGGACGGCGCTCAGGACCTCGACATGTTCTACCCCAAGGACGGCTCGCCGCTGCTCGACTACCCCTACACGCTGGTCGACGAGCCGGCGCTGAGCACGGACGAGGGCCGTGCGGCGCTGCGGTTCATGACGCTGCTCGGCGAGGCGGCACCCCGGCAGTTCCTGCGGGTGTTCGGGTTCCGCACCGACGCGGAGAGCCCCGCGGCCACACTCGTCGCCCAGGCCGGCGGCAGGCCGCCGCAGCCGTACGCGCGCGTTCTGGCCGACTCCACGTCGAAGGGCGCGCTCCAGGAGGCCCTCGGCATGTGGACGATCACCGTGGAGAGCGCCCGGATCACCACGGTCGTCGACGCCTCCTCCTCCATGGGCGTGACGCTGCCGGACGACGGCCGGTCCCGTATGGACGTCACCAAGGAGTCCCTGCTCCAGGCCCTCGCCACCTTCACCGCCGAGGACGAGATCGGGCTGTGGACGTTCTCCACCAAGCTCGACGGCGACAAGGACTACCGCGTCCTCGTACCGACCGAGCGGCTCGGCGAGAGCGTGAAGAAGGGCGGCCAGCGCGCGAAACTGGCCGCCGCCTTCAAGTCCCTCAAGCCGGTCCCGCACGGAGAGACCGGTCTGTACGACACCACGCTCGCCGCGTACAAGGCGGCCGTCGCCTCCTATACGAAGGGCCGGTTCAACGCGCTGGTCGTCCTCACGGACGGGGTCAACCGGGATCCCGGCAGCATCTCCCGGTCCGAACTCATCACCGAACTGCAGAAGCTGGCCGACCCGGAGCGCCCGGTGCCGCTCATCGCCATCGCGGTGGGCCCCGACAGCGACCGACGGGAGGTCGACGAGATCGCCAGGGCGACCGGCGGCTCCGGCCAGCGGGTGAACGAGCCGTCGCAGATCCACGCGGCGATGCTCAAGGCGATCACGGCGGCGGGCGCGGGCAGTCCGGACTGACCACGGCCCACCCGGAGTCTCACCCCAGCGGAACCGGCTCCGGCAGTCCGACCGGCCATGTGTGCACGGGCTCACCGAGATGCATCAGCTCGCCGTAGCGCCGCGTCGTCGCGGCCAGCGCGGCCTCCCGGCCGAGCCCCTTCTCCAGGGCCCGGTGGAAGGTGGCCGCCTGCCAGGTCGCGCCGTTGACGCGCAGCCGGCACCGGTCCTCGATCACGCCCAGGTAGAGGTCACGGTCGGCGGGCTCGATGCCCCACGCGTCCAGGCCCGCGGCGGCCAGCGGCAGCAGCTCGTCGCGCACCAGGTTCGCCGCGTCCACCTGCGTGGTCCCGCCGTAGCGGCCACGCCGCGGCCACTCCAGGCGCGCGTCGATGCCGTACCGGCAGGCCGCGTCGAAGTTGGCCGCGGCCGCCTCGAAGGACATCCGCGTCCACACCGGACGCTGCTCCTCGGCGAGCGCGCGGACCAGGCCGTAGTAGAAGGCCGCGTTGGCGATGACGTCGGTGACGGTCGGTCCCGCGGGCAGCACCCGGTTCTCGACGCGCAGATGCGGGACGCCGTCGGCGATCCCGTACACGGGCCGGTTCCAGCGGTACACCGTGCCGTTGTGCAGCACCAGTTCGGCCAGCTTGGGCACGCCCCCGGCATCGAGGACGCCGAGCGGGTCCTCCTCGTCGCAGAAGGGCAGCAGGGGCGGGAAGAACCGCAGGTTCTCCTCGAAGAGGTCGTACGCCGAGGTGACCCACCGTTCGCCGAACCAGGTGCGCGGCCTGACCCCCTGCGCCTGGAGCTCCGGCGGCCGGGTGTCGGTGGACTGCTGGAAGAGCGGGGGCCTCGACTCCCGCCACAGCTCGCGCCCGAACAGGAAGGGCGAGTTGGCGCCGATGGCGACCTGCGCGGCCGCGACCGCCTGCGCCGCGTTCCACACGTCCGCGAACCGGCCCGGTGTGACCTGGAGGTGCAACTGCACGGAGGTGCAGGCGGCTTCGGGCGCGATGGACGCCGACCTGCAGACCAGCCGCTCCACTCCGTCGATGTCGAGCGCGAAATCCTCTCCGCGCGCGGCCACGATCTGGTCGTTGAGCAGCGTGTAGCGGTCGGCCTCCGACAGGTTGGAAGACACCAGATCGTCCTGCCCGAGCGTCGGCAGAATACCGATCATGACGATTCCGGCGTCGACCTCACTGGCTTTCCGGTGGGCATAGGCGAGCGAGGTGCGGATCTCCTCGGCGAGCCGGTCGAATACGCGACCACCCAGCCGGTGTGGGGCTATGTTGACTTCCAGGTTGAACATGGCGAGTTCTGTTTGGAAATCGCGGCTCGCAATCCTTTCGAGCACTTGCCCGTTCATCATTCTGGGCATGCCGTCGGGCCCCGCGAGATTCAATTCGATCTCCAGGCCCATCAGGTTCTTCGGGCGGTCGAACCTCTTCTCCTCCAGCAGTCGCTCCAGCCCCGTCAGACACTGTCGGAGCTTGTCGCGGTGGCGCTGCCGATCGGACAGGCCGAACGTCCCTGCCACGACCTTCTCCCCCATCGAAGTGTCCCTCCTCGGATGGGCAGGCCGGCTTCCGGCCCTGGCGTCCCGGGTCACGGGGGATGATGCCCAGGCAACACGATCCATAACGTCCCGCGCGAGCTCTTCGACCGCTAGTCTGGACATCGGCCCCGGGCACATTCACCGGGCATGGAGCATTCAGCACGTTTACCGGCCGGAACGATCTCGTGAAAAACGCCGACGAGAATCGGCCGACCGCTCGGGCGAAGCATTCCGAGGTCACCGCGATTCGACCGCGCAGAACCGGGATGAATCCCGCATTTCGCCGACCGGATATCGACTTGTTCTTCGAATTCGGGGCGACTAGACGAAACACCGCCTGAACACGCGTCGTATAAACTCCGCTACCGAGGCAGAGAGTTGGCGCTCGCGGTCCTAGGTCCTGTCGTCGCGGTGACGACGGCAGGCGACACCCTGTCGGCAGATCCAGACCCCTCGCCCCTCTGACCCGAGAGCTGACAGCGCCGTCCGCCCCCGCCCTCGCGCCACTGTGCCTGTCGAATGAGAGGCGACCCACCATGCCGCTGCACCTACCCCCGGCTCCCGCGCCCGCCCTGCGCACCGTACTCACGGCACTCGGTTCCCCCACCGCTGTCCGCGAAGCCCGTACCCCGTCCCTGCGCCTGGCACAGGGACCCGTCACCCCCGAACTCCCGCTGCCCGTCCACGTCCTGGACCGCATCACTCCCGAGGGCGCCTCCGCCACCCGGCTCGCCGGCTGGCGTTTCCTGATCCGTTGCGGCGACCGCGCGGTGGCCGCCGCCGACACCATGCTGACCCCGGACGGCTGGGCCTTCTCACGCTTCTTCGAGGGCCCGTACATCGCGGCGACCGAACGCGCCCTGCGGCAGGCCGAGACCATGCAACAGCCCTACCAGGCACGGCTGCTGTCCGTGCCGGAGCTGTACATGCTGACGCTCTGGCTGCACGGCGACTGCGCCGCGGACGGTGCCACCGGCCATCCGGCCGCCACCGATCTCCTGGTCCCGCTCGCACCCGCCCCGCCCGGCATCGCCGCGCACCGGCCGCACCTCGTCGCCGAACTGCTGCCGGTCCTCACCCACCGGGTCACCCCGGCACCGCTCCTCAGCTCGCCCGCCTGAACCTCCGATCCACGCGTCCGTGCCCCGCAGCCGTGCCCCACACGGGTAAACCTGCCGCGGGGCACGGCGCTGTCACGAACCCGGAGGGCGGCTCGCTCGTTAGCGCTGAAGACCGCTCGTACGAGGAGAAACGCGCTCCACGCCCAACCGGACTAGCCCGATCCGGCTACCTCGAACCACCCGAAAGGACAGCGCAGTTGGGGTGAACCCTCCGCACGGGTGATGCGTCATCAACCTGTGAGAAGCGGTGCCCTCAAATCCCTGCGGATCGGCGCCCGTGGGGCAACACTGGGTTCCAGACCACACATCAAACGGGGGGCGGCGATGAGTACCTCGAGCCGCAAGACTGACACCACAGCCATCACTCACAGCTCGACCCAGCGAAAGATCCCATCCATGTGCCAGCACCAGCCACTGTGTCCCGCAGCCGAATCAGCCGACCGGGAGTCCGCCCGCCTTGTGGCGCATCACCCGGAGCAGGGATGGAGCCTGCTGTGCAACGGCGTTCTGCTCTTCGAGGACACCGGTGAGCTCCTGCCGGACGGTCAGATCATCGCCCCGCACCGCCCGCTGGGCGGCGCGCAGGTGATGACGGCCGCCTGAGCCGCACGACCCGGGGCGGCCGTGACAGGCCGCCCGGACACACGAGGGGCCGGCCCGGAGACGTACTCTCCGAACCGGCCCCGACGCATGTCCGAGGACGATCACTCCCCGTAGGCGTCCACGTGCCGAGCGCTGATCAGTCCTCGTAGGCGTCCAGCGGCGGGCAGGAGCAGACGAGGTTCCGGTCGCCGTACGCCTGGTCGATGCGGCGCACCGGCGGCCAGTACTTGTCGGCGGCCGAGACACCGGCCGGGAAAACGGCCACCTCGCGGCTGTACGGGTGCTCCCAGTCGCCGCCGAGTGCGGCGGCCGTGTGCGGCGCCCCGCGCAGCGGGTTGTCGTCCACGGGCCACTCGCCGCCGCCGACCTTCTCGATCTCCGCGCGGATCGCGATCATCGCGTCGCAGAACCGGTCGACCTCGCCCAGGTCCTCGGACTCGGTCGGCTCGATCATCAGCGTGCCGGCCACCGGGAACGACATCGTCGGCGCGTGGAAGCCGTAGTCGATCAGACGCTTGGCGATGTCGTCGACGCTGACGCCGGTCGCCTTGGTGAGCGGACGCAGGTCGATGATGCACTCGTGCGCGACCAGACCGCCGGGGCCCGTGTACAGCACCGGGTAGTGCGGCTCCAGGCGCTTGGCGATGTAGTTGGCGGAGAGCACGGCCACCTGCGTGGCGCGCTTGAGGCCCTCGCCGCCCATCAGCCGGACGTACGACCAGGAGATGGGCAGGATGCCCGCGGAGCCCCAGGGAGCGGCCGAGATCGGGCCGACGCCGGTCTCGGGACCGGCCTCGGGCTGGAGCGGGTGGTTCGGGAGGTACGGCGCCAGGTGCGCGCGCACACCGACCGGGCCGACGCCGGGGCCGCCGCCGCCGTGCGGGATGCAGAAGGTCTTGTGCAGGTTCAGGTGCGAGACGTCGCCGCCGAAGTGACCCGGCTTGGCGAGACCCACCAGGGCGTTGAGGTTGGCACCGTCGACGTAGACCTGACCGCCGGCCTCGTGCACCTGGGCGCAGATGTCGGCGACGTGCTCCTCGAACACACCGTGCGTCGAGGGGTACGTGATCATCAGCACCGACAGTTCGTCGCGGTACTGCTCGATCTTGGCGCGCAGGTCCTGGACGTCGATCTCGCCGTCGTCCGCGGTCTTCACGACGACGACCTTCATACCGGCCATCACGGCGCTGGCGGCGTTGGTGCCGTGCGCGGAGGACGGGATGAGGCAGACGGTGCGCTGGTCGTCGCCGTTGGCACGGTGGTAGCCGCGGACGGCCAGCAGACCGGCCAGCTCGCCCTGCGAACCGGCGTTGGGCTGGAGCGACACCTTGTCATAGCCGGTGACCTCGGCGAGCTGGTCCTCCAGCTCGTGGATCAGCGTCAGGTAGCCCTGCGCCTGCTCCGCGGGCACGAAGGGGTGGAGCTGCCCGAACTCGGGCCAGGTGACCGACTCCATCTCGGTGGTCGCGTTGAGCTTCATGGTGCAGGAGCCCAGCGGGATCATGCCGCGGTCGAGCGCGTAGTCGCGGTCGGAGAGTTTGCGCAGGTAGCGCAGCATCGCCGTCTCGGAGCGGTGGTCGTGGAACACGGGGTGCGTGAGGTACGCGTCGGTGCGCAGGAGCGCGGCCGGCAGGGTGTCCTCGGTGCTCGCGTCCAGCGCCTCGATGTCGCCCTCGACACCGAACGCGCTCCACACGGCGGCGAGGTGCTCGCGCGTGGTCGTCTCGTCGCACGAGATCGACACCTGGTCGGCGTCGACGGGGTGGAGGTTGACGCCGTTGGCGCGGGCGGCGGCCACGATCGCGTCGGCACGGCCCGGGACCCGCACGGTGAGCGTGTCGAAGTAGCCAGCGTGGACGACCTCGACACCGCCGGCGGTGAGCCCGGCGGCCAGCACCGTGGCGTAGCGGTGGGTACGCCGTGCGATGGTCCGCAGGCCCTCGGGGCCGTGGTAGACGGCGTACATGCCGGCCATCACGGCGAGCAGCACCTGAGCGGTGCAGATGTTGCTGGTCGCCTTCTCCCGGCGGATGTGCTGCTCACGCGTCTGCAGGGCGAGGCGGTACGCCTTGTGCCCGTCGGCGTCCACGGACACGCCGACCAGGCGGCCGGGAAGGCTGCGCGCGAACTGCTCGCGGACCGCCATGTAACCGGCGTGCGGACCGCCGAAGCCCATCGGCACGCCGAAGCGCTGCGTCGTACCGACCGCGATGTCCGCGCCGAGCTCGCCGGGCGAGGTCAGCAGGGTCAGGGCGAGCAGGTCGGCGGCGACGGTGACGACCGCGCCCAGCTCGTGCGCCTGCTCGACGATCGGCTTGATGTCGCGTACGGCACCGGAGGCGCCGGGGTACTGGATCAGCACGCCGTTGATCTCACGCCCGGCGAGGTCGGCCGGGATGCCGTCGGCGAGGTCGGCGACGACGATCTCGACACCGGTCGGCTCCGCACGGGTCTCTATGACGGCGATGGTCTGCGGCAGCGCGTCCGCGTCGACCAGGAAGAGGCCCTTCTTGTTCTTGCCCATGCGGCGGGACAGCGCCATGGCCTCGGCGGCGGCGGTGCCCTCGTCCAGGAGGGAGGCGCCGGAGGTCGGCAGCCCGGACAGCTCGGCGACGACGGTCTGGAAGTTCAGCAGCGCCTCGAGACGGCCCTGCGAGATCTCCGGCTGGTACGGCGTGTACGCGGTGTACCAGGACGGGTTCTCCATGACGTTGCGCAGGATCACCGGCGGCGTGAACGTGCCGTAGTAACCGAGGCCGATCATGGAGCCGAGCACCTGGTTGCGGTCCGCGAGGGAGCGGAGTTCGGCCAGTACCTCGGCCTCGGTGCGCGCGGCCGGCAGGTTCAGGGCCTCGACGTTCTTGATCACGTCCGGCACCGCGGCGGCCGTCAGCTCGTCGAGCGAGCCGTATCCGACCTGCGCGAGCATCTTGGCCCGTGCTTCGGAGTCGGGTCCGATGTGGCGCTGCTCGAAGGGAATTCCCTGTTCGAGCTCGGAGAGCGGAATGCGAGGGGCGGTCATGGCGGAGGCCTCCTGGTCTGACGCGACCTTCGAGGGGCACCCCGGCACGGGTACCCCGACGGCCTCCCCCTCTGTCATCTCAACCTGAGAGTTTCACCGGATGGTCCCGTGGACGATCCGGCTTTCACCGTCGGTGAGAGCGGAGGCCATCGACACCCGCTCTGCTTTCCAGAGTGACCTCGTCCGTGCGGTACGTGAGCCTGAGAGATTCCGGGGAGGAGTTGCTCCTTCGGCGCCTCCGGTGAAACCCGGAGAACTCTCCCGCACGGGATCAGCAGCCGCTTGCCAGCCTACCAGCGAGGACAAGGCGACAGCCTTCGAGTGGCCGCCTTCACAAATGTGCTCTTTTGTAGTACTTACGGATGAGTTTGCGACCACTGGAGGGACCGTGCAGACCGACATCGATCCGCGCAACCTGATCGGCCGCAAGGCGTTCGACAGCAACGGCACCAAGATCGGCACGATCGACGAGGTGTACCTCGACGACGCGACCGGCGTCCCGGAGTGGGCGGCCATACGCACCGGGCTGTTCAGCAGGGACGCATTCGTGCCCCTGGAGCCCAGCGAGATCGTCGAGGGGACCCTGCGCATCCCCTTCGACCGGGCCCTGATCAAGGACGCCCCCGACTTCGGCGTCGGGCGCCATCTCTCCCCCGAACAGGAGCTCCAGCTCTACCACCACTACGGCCTCGACGTGGCGTCCCCGCCCCCACCGGACCGCGACTTCGGCCGGCTCGCGGGCTCGGAGGACACCTGAGCCCCCGCACCGGGACCGCGCGTCCCGGCCGCTGACAGGGAAGCCCCGGGGCCGGCCGACGGCCCGTCGGCGCCCTCGGGTCTTCGCTCCACCAGCGGCAACGGGTCGGCCGGTTCGAGCCGCGGATCGTCCGTCCGGAAGGTCCGCACCCGGCCGGGCTCGGAGTACGGCGTCTCGAACCGCACCGTGACCCGCCCCAGCCCGCTCCCCTGCACCCAGCCGTGCCCGTACTCGGCGTGACACACGTCGTGACCGGAGGGCCATCTCCGCTCGGCGGGCGCCGCCACATCGGCCGCGGCGGTCACCTCGGCCGACTCGTCCCCGGCATGCTCCTCGGCCACCGGCTCCCCCACGGCCGCGGCCTGCGCCTGCGCGAACAGGTCCTCCTGCGTGTAGTCGGCGAGCCCGGACACGCCGACCCCCAGCAGCCGGACGCCGCCGGTCGTGTCCACGCCCTCCAGCAGCCGGGCGGCGGCCTCCCGGACGACGCCGGGGTCGTCCGTGGGCCCCCGCAGCGTCTCGGACCGCGTCAGCGTCGAGAAGTCGTAGCGGCGGACCTTCAGCACGATGGTCCGCCCCGACAGGCCGGCCCGGCGCAGCCGCCGCACGCACCGGTCCGCGAGTCGCTGCACCTCGAGCTCCACCCGGACCCGTTCGTGGATGTCCACGTCGTACGTGTCCTCGACCGACACGGACTTGGTCTCCCGCTCGGCCACCACGGGCCGCTCGTCGTGGGCCAGCGCCATCGCGAACAGCGCGTGCCCGTGAGCCTTCCCCACGAGCCGTACGAGCTCGTCCTCGCCCGCCTCGGCGAGCTCCTCGACGCTGGTGATGCCGGCCCTGCGCAGATGGTCGCCGGTGGCCGGCCCCACACCCGGCAGCGTCCGCACCGACATCGGCCCCAGCAGCGCCCGCTCGGTGCCCGGCTCGATCAGGACGAGACCGTCGGGCTTGGCCTGCTCCGAGGCGATCTTCGCCACCATCTTGGAGGCCGCCAGACCCACCGATCCCGTGAGTCCGGTGACGGCCCGGATGTCCGCGCGCAGCTTGACGCCGGCCAGCCGCGCCGACGCCTCGTCCCACGCCGCCCCGCCCGCCTCCAGGTCCACGAACGCCTCGTCCAGGCTCAGCGGCTCCACCAGCGGCGACAGGGCCCGCAGCAGCCCCATCACCTGCTCGCTGACCTCGCGGTACAGCCCGAAGCGCGGCACGAGATAGGCGGCGTTCGGTGCGCGCCTACGGGCCTGGGCCATGGGCATCGCGGAGTTCACCCCGAAGACGCGTGCCTCGTAGGACGCCGTGGCGACGACTCCACGGGGTCCGAGTCCGCCCACGACGACGGCCTTCCCGCGCAGGCTCGGCTTGGACGCCTGCTCCGCGGAGGCGAAGAAGGCGTCCATGTCGAGATGCAGGATCGTGGGCGCGGTTCTCACATCTCCGATGCTGCCCTACGCCACTGACAATGCCCCGGGTCACCGGGGCATCGCGTCATCGGACGGGGCTCACACCGCACGGTTGCGCCTGCGCGCCAGTTCGTCCGCCGGATTGTGCGCGAGGAGTGTCTCACCGGTGTCCACGCGTTCTCCGTGCAACTGGGACAGGGCGCCCTCGACATCCCGCCACACCACGCCCACGGCGATGCCGAAGATGCCCTGGCCGCCCTGGAGCAGCGCGTGGACCTCGTCCGGGGAGGTGCACTCGTAGACCGTCGCGCCGTCGCTCATGAGCGTCATGCGCTCCAGATCCTGGAAGCCGCGCTCCCTGAGGTGCTGGACCGTGGTGCGGATGTTCTGCAGCGACACCCCGGTGTCGAGGAACCGCTTGACGATCTTCAGGACCACCACGTCCCGGAAGCTGTAGAGACGCTGCGTCCCCGACCCGTAGGCGGGACGCACGCTGGGCTCGACCAGTCCGGTCCGCGCCCAGTAGTCGAGCTGCCGGTAGGTGATGCCCGCGGCTGCACACGCCGTGGGTCCCCGGTAACCGACCTCCTCGGGAACCGTCCCTCCCTCGTCGGGCACTGCTGCCGACCGCAGCGGAACATGTTCGGCCGCGCTGCCGTGATGGGGGCGCCCCCTGCTCGAGCCGAGCCGAGAGCTTGGGGGAGGGTACGGGCCGCTCTCTCCCGGACCGTGTCCGGGAGCACCCCCAGCCGTACCGTCGCCGCTGCTTCTCACGCCGACCTCCGTCCTTGACCTGCCTTCTCGACGGTAGGCAGTCACCAGGGGCGCGTCAACGATCGCCACACTCGGCACGCCGAGTGATTATCACCCTAAGAGTGGTTTCCCGTGCCCTACCGCGGGGAAAGGCTAGCCGAATGCTCTCGGCGCGGGCCGCGGCACACCACACTCGCCGCGGGCAAATGCCGCCCGAAGCAGGTCTCCGCCCGACCGGCTCACTGGCTGTTGGTGCCGAAGTCCTCGGGCGAGATCTGGTCGAGGAACTCGCGGAACTTCTCCACCTCGTCCTCCTGCTCGTCCGGGATCGCGATTCCCGCGTCGTCGAGGACGCCGTCGCTGCCGTAGATGGGCGTTCCGGTACGCAGCGCCAGCGCTATGGCGTCGGACGGTCTGGCACTCACCTCGACCCCGCTGGCGAAGACGAGCTCGGCGTAGAAGACGCCCTCACGCAGGTCGGTGATGCGTACTTCGGTGAGTTCCTGGCCGACGGCCTCCAGCACGTCCTTGAACAGGTCGTGGGTCAGCGGTCGGGCGGGGGCCATGCCCTGCTGAGCGAAGGCGATCGCCGTCGCCTCCCCCGGTCCGATCCAGATGGGGAGGTAGCGGTCGCCTCCCACTTCACGCAGAAGCACGATCGGTTGGTTGGAGGGCATTTCGACCCGGACACCTACGACATCGAGCTCGTTCACACAGCAACCCTAGGCCGTGCCCGGGACGTTTGGGTAGTCGGGCACAGAACGGGTGGACGATCCACAGCCCGCGCCGGTGGCGCGCATCAGCGCAGACGCACGCCCAGCGCGGTCTGCACGAGCGCCGCGTGCAGCTTCACCGTCAGGCCCGCCAGTTCCTTCGTACGGGCCTCCGCGTGCGCCCGGGTCTGCGGATTGCGATGGCGCCGCAGAGGGGCGACCACCTGGTCCACCAGTCCCGCGTCCCGTTCCGCCGCGGCCTTCATCGCCCTGAGATGGCGCGGCTCGATCCCGAAGCGTCCCAGCTCGACGACGAGCGCGGCGACGGTCACCGCCTCCGCGTCGTAGACACCGTCGGGCAGGGGGCCGATCAGTCCGTAGGACTCCCACTCCTGGAGCTGCTGCTCACCGATCTCCGCGGCGGCCAGCAGCTCCTCACGGCCCACCCGGGCCACTGTGGGGCCCTCGGGCTCGCCGTAGAGCTCCTTGACGGGTTCCTGCTCCCCCGCGTCACGCTGGCGGCCGACGGAGGGCAGACGCACCTGCTCACCGCGCGCCATCGCGTCCAGATGCTCGCGGATCACCTTCAGCGGGAGGTAGTGGTCGCGCTGCATCCTCAGCACATGGCCGAGGCGCTCGACATCGTCCGGGCTGAACTTGCGATACCCCGACGGGGTCCGCTGCGGCTCGACGAGCCCCTCCGACTCCAGGAACCTGATCTTGGAGATGGTGACTTCGGGGAACTCGTCGCGCAGCAGACTCAGCACCGCGCCGATGCTCATCAGCCCACTGTCCGCGGCGGCGGTGCCGCTGCCGGCACCGCCGCTCGGTGTTTGAAGCATGGACATTCCCTCGGTGGCCCCCCGGACGGAGTTGGGGGAGGGTCAGATGCCCCGCTGGCTCGCGTAGAAGACCAGCCGGTACTTGCCGATCTGCACCTCGTCACCGTTCGACAGAGGGACCTGGTCGATCCGCTCCCGGTTGACGTACGTGCCGTTCAGGCTGCCGACATCGGCGACCGTGAACGAACCGTCCGCGACGCGACGGAACTCCACGTGGCGGCGCGACACCGTCACGTCGTCGAGGAAGATGTCGCTCTGCGGATGACGCCCCGCCGTGGTCAGCTCACCGTCCAGCAGGAAGCGGCTGCCCGAGTTGGGGCCACGGCGCACCACCAGGAGCGCCGAACCGACCGGCAGCGCGTCCACGGCCGCCTGTGCCTCCGGGGAGAGCATCGGCGAGGGCGTCTGGCCCGTCACCTCGGCGTCGTAGGCCTCGATGCCGGAGATGGAGATCGTGGACGTCGTCTCCGACGGACGCTCCGGTCCGCCCCGCAGCGGCGCACCGCAGTTGGAACAGAACCGGCTGTTCTCCGCGTTGCGGTTCCCGCACCTCGTACACACCTGGGCCGACATGGACGGATCCTCCTGCCGCGGCTGCCCACCTGGGGCATGGGACGCATACGGGTCGGAGGCGTACCCTCCGCCCGCGCTCGAGGCTGACGGTTCTCCGAAACCTATGCGGCCGGGCTGGCCAGGGTCAACAGACGACGCGCCCTGACCAGCGGGACCGCCGACCTGGTCCCGGAACAGCGGACGGTCGCCGCTCTGGGACTCCGCGTCCCCTTGGCGCGGTGCGCGATGGCGGGCAGCCGCGTTGTCGCCGCTGTCCTCTCGCGAGCTCTTGCCGAACAACTTCGCAAACAACTTCACGGGCGATTCCCCTTGACCGAAACAGACCCGCCCGTGGGGCAGGACGAACCCTGATTGAACACACCGGTCGACCCGGACATCCTCACAACGTCCGTATCCACCAGACAGTTTCCACCACGCACCACCCATTCGGTGCGCCGACCCCCCGCAACCTCCTGCCCTCGCCCGACGGCCGGCATCCGACCGCCGTTCACCGGGAGGACGACCGAGCGTAGTCAGGCCGCTCCGCCGCTCGCAAGGCATCTACGACGATCTTCGTCGAGCGGTCCACCGTGACGGTGGCCTGCTCCTTCTCCAGTGTCTGCACCACGCCTCCCGGGATGTTCAGCGCCGGCTCAAGGTCCTGCGGCTTGCCGATGACCTTGAAACGATAGGGCTGGGTGATCTTGTTCCCGTCGACCTTCACTCCGCTCCCGGAGTCGGACAGATAGGTACCGGCGACCACGCGCACCCCGTTCACCTGGATCGCCTCCGCACCGGCGGCGCGCAGTTCCTGGATCGCGTCGAGCAGCATGTCCGCCTTGACCGTCCCCTTCGGGTCGTCGATGGTCAACGTGATGCCGGGCCCCTGAGCGGCCACGGTGCCCGCCAGAATGCCGAGTTGCTTCTCCTTCTCGACCGTCTGCTTGCGGGCCTCCTCGGCCTGGTCCGAGCTGTTCTCCAGCTCGGTGCGCTGATCCTCGAGACCCTGCTTCTCGTCCTCAAGACGCTGAGTCCGGCTGTCGAGTTCATCGAGAATGCGCACGAGATCTTCCTGGCGCGCACCGCGCAGCGCGCTGTCGCCGTCGCTGTTGGACGCCACCTGGACGGCCAGGCCGAATCCCAGCCCGAACAGCAGCACCGCGACGATGAGTTGGGCGCGCGACACCCGCGGCGGCCACAACCCCTTGACCAGCCGCTGACGGCCGGACAGCGACGGCACGCCACTCTCCTCGGCCGCCTGCGGCTCAGGCTCCTCCGCGGCCGCCGGGACCTCTTCCGGCAGCTCCCTGCGCAGTGGGTTCTCGGGGGTCCGGGATTCGTTCTCGTCGCTCATCGGCCTCACGCCCGGAACACGTGCCGGCGGATGGCCGCGGCATTGGAGAAGATCCGGATGCCGAGGACGACCACGACACCCGTGGAGAGCTGGGCACCCACACCCAACTTGTCGCCCAGGAAAACGATCAGCGCGGCGACGACCACGTTCGACAGGAACGAGACCACGAAGACCTTGTCGTCGAAGATGCCGTCCAGCATCGCGCGCAGACCGCCGAACACGGCGTCGAGCGCCGCCACGACGGCGATCGGAAGATAAGGCTCGACGACCGCCGGAACCTCGGGCCGGACCAACAGTCCAGCCACGACTCCCACGACGAGGCCCAGTACGGCGATCACGGTGTGCCCTTCTCTGTTCTCGGCTCTGCTGTACGTACGATCACACTCGGTGCGGCGGACAAGCGGACGTCCCCCTCGACGGAGATGCCGGTCCTGATGCCGTAGTTCTCCTGCAGGGCATGCAGATACAGCCCGTCGGCGCTGTTCTGGAACCTGGTGCTGAGCCGTTGGCCGTCCCCCACCGCGAGCACCGTGTACGGCGGCACCAGCGGCTTGTTGTCGACCAGTATCGCGTCACCCGCGGCCCTGATGGCCGACAGAGCTGTCAGCCGCTGCCCATTGACGGAGATGGCCTCGGCGCCCGACTCCCACAGTCCGTTGACCACGCGCTGCATGTCACGGTCCCGCACCCGTCCGGTGTCGGAGAAGCCCGAGGTCTCCCGCGGATTCGTGCCGTCACCGCCCGTGCTGGCTTCCTTGGCGTCGTTGACGACAAGTTTCACGCCCGGTCCGTGCACATCCGTGGCACCGGACAGGACGCTCACCAGGTCGGCCTGCTCATCGCCGTCCTTCTTCAGCGCCGCTCGCTGGCGGGCGCCGACATCGGCCCGCAGCGTGTCGACACCGCTCTCCAGCTTGTCCGCGGCCGTCGTCTCGCGCTCGATGCGGTCGATGAGCTCCTGGCGCTCCTTGGCCACGACGGGGGCGGCGAGCCGGGCGTTCGCCGCTCCCAGGGTGACCACGAGCGCGGCGAGCACCAGACCCGCGGCGAGACCCGCCTTGGCCCTGAGCGTCTTCGGCAGACCGCCGGCGCCCTCGGCTTCCTTGCGGGCGGCCGCTTCGGCGTACCCCTCGTCGAGGCTGTGGTCCATGACATTGGTGAGCAGCGACATGGAGGCGTCCGGGCGCGAGGGGCGCGGAGCGCTGCTCCGAACGGGGGGCTGCTGCGGCATGCCGCACATCGTCGCACGTCGCGGGTGCTACCTCCGAATGGCCCCACCAACGTGCCGGACAGGCCCCCTTGGGGGCACTTGTCCGACACGTACGGGTGAAGAAGGTTTCAGCGGCCGTGAAGAAGGGTTCAGCGGCCCGCGCTGTCCACGACGGCCGCCCACTCGTCGAGCAGAGCCTCCGCGGAGGCGTCGTCCGGTCCTTCCGCCCACAGATGGGTGACGGCCTCGGCGGGGTCCGGCAGCACCATCACCCAGCGCCCGTCCGTCTCCACGACACGGACGCCGTCCGTCGTGTCCACGAAGCGGTCACCCGCCTCCTCCACGACCCGGCGCATGACCAGACCCTTCACGGCCCACGGAGTCGCGAGATCCCGCTTGAGGACGTGCGCCCGCGGAATCCGGGCGTCGATCTGGCTGAGCGTGAGCTGTGTCCGCGCGACCAGACCGATGAGCCGTACGAAGGCCGCGGCGCCGTCGAAGACGCCGCTGAACTCGGGAATGATGAAGCCGCCGCGCGCGTCGCCACCGAAGATCGTCGACTCCTCGCGGCCGACCCTGGTCAGGTCGTCCGGTGACGTGGTCGTCCACTCCACCTGCGTGCCGTGGTACGCCGCCACCTGTTCGGCGATCCGTGTGGTCGTGACCGGCAGCGCCACCCGCCCGCTGCGCCGCTCCGCGGCCACCAGGTCGAGCATCACGAGCAGGGCCCGGTCGTCCTCGACGATCCGTCCCTTCTCGTCGACGAGGGAGAGCCGCTCGCCCACCGGGTCGAAGCGCACTCCGAACGCGGCCCGCGCGGACGCGACGATCTCGCCCAGCCGCACCAGGCCGGCCCGCCGTGTCTCGGCCGTCTCGGTCGGCCTGGACTCGTCGAGGCCGGGATTGATGGTCAGGGAGTCCACACCGAGCTTGCCCAGCAGGCTGGGCAGCACCAGTCCGGCACTGCCGTTGGAGGCGTCGACGACCACCTTCAGACCGGAATCCGCGATACCGGTGGTGTCGACATTCCGAAGCAGCGATCCCGTGTACGAGTCGAAGACACTGCCGGGGAAGTGCAGATCGCCGATCTCGCCGGGGAAGGCGCGCCGGTACTCCTGTCGCGCGAACACCCGGTCCAGCTTCCGCTGCCCGCCCTGCGACAGGTCGGCGCCCTGCCCGTCGAAGAACATGATGTCGACGGAGTCGGGCACTCCCGGAGTCGTCCGGATCATGATTCCACCGGCACTGCCCCGGGCCGTCTGCTGCCGCGCCACGGGCAGCGGTACGTTCTCCAGGTCGCGTACGTCGATGGCGCTGGTCTGCAACGCAGAGATCACCGCTCGCTTCAGTGCGCGGGCACCTCGGGAGTGGTCGCGGGCCGTGGTGACGGTGGAGCCCTTCTTGAGGGTCGTCGCGTAGGCCCCCGCCAGGCGCACTACCAGTTCAGGGGTGATCTCGACGTTCAGGATCCCGGAGACGCCGCGGGCGCCGAAGAGATGGGCCTGACCGCGCGACTCCCAGATCACCGAGGTGTTGACGAAGGCGCCGGCCTCGATGGTCTTGAAGGGATAGACGCGGACGTTGCCCTGAATGATCGATTCTTCACCGACGAGGCATTCGTCGCCGATCACGGCGCCGTCCTCGATGCGAGCGGCGCGCATGATGTCGGTGTTCTTTCCCACCACGCAGCCGCGCAGATTGCTGTGCTGACCGATGTACACGTTGTCGTGCACGACGGCCCGGTGCAGGAACGCGCCATTCTTGACGACGACGTTGGAGCCCACGACGGTGTGCTCGCGGATCTCGGCGTTCGCCTCGACCTTGGCGTAGTCACCGATGTAGAGCGGCCCGCGCAGCACGGCGTCGGGGTGCACCTCGGCGCCCTCTGCCACCCAGACGCCCGGGGAGATCTCGAACCCGTCGAGTTCGACGTCGACCTTGCCCTCCAGGACGTCCGCCTGGGCCTTCACATAACTCTCGTGCGTGCCGACGTCCTCCCAGTAGCCCTCGGCGATGTAGCCGTAGACGGGCTTGCCTTCCTTCATGAGCTGGGGGAAGACGTCGCCGGACCAGTCAACGGAAGTGTCTGCCTCGACATAGTCGAAGACTTCGGGCTCCATGACGTAGATGCCCGTGTTCACGGTGTCCGAGAAGACCTGGCCCCAGGTCGGCTTCTCCAGGAAGCGTTCGACCTTGCCTTCCTCGTCCACGATGGTGATGCCGAATTCCAGCGGATTGGGGACGCGCGTCAGACAGACAGTGACGAGCGCGCCCTTCTCCTTGTGGAAGTTGATGAGTTCCGTGAGGTCGAAGTCGGTGAGGGCATCACCGGAGATGACGAGGAAAGCGTCGTCCTTCAACGCCTCCTCGGCATTCTTGACGCTGCCGGCAGTACCGAGTGGCTTCTCCTCATTGGCATAGGTGAGCTCCATGCCGAGCTCTTCACCGTCACCGAAGTAGTTCTTGACCATGGAGGCCAGGAACTGGACAGTGACGACTGTTTCGTTGAGCCCATGCCTTTTCAGCAGCCTGAGCACATGCTCCATGATCGGGCGGTTCACCACCGGCAGGAGCGGCTTGGGCATGCTCGAGGTCATCGGGCGAAGGCGTGTGCCTTCGCCTCCGGCCATCACGACGGCCTTCATGTCGGAAGCGTCCTCCTTGAAGAGACGACGGTACAGCCGACTTCACCCGTCCTGATTGTCCCGCAGATTTCGGGCGGGGGCCATCGGGGCACCACTCCCGCCCAATCGGGCCGAGCTCAATCGGTCATCGTGTCCGCCCGGATCAACCGGCGGACCTGCACCACGTAGAGGACTCCTGCCCACCAGTAGAGGGTTGTACCCCATCCGGCGAACGCCCATCCGAAAATAGCGCCGATTGTCGCGATCCAGCCGCTGGCGTCACTGAGCAGCAACAACGGGAAGGCGTACATCAGGTTGAAGGTGGCCGCCTTCCCGAGGAAGTTCACCTGCGGAGGCGGATAGCCGTGGCGCCGAAGGATCCACACCATCACCAGCAGAACCAGCTCGCGTGCGACGAGAGCGGCCGTGAGCCAGATCGGAAGAATCTCGCGCCAGGTGAGTCCGACGAGCGTCGACAGAATGTAGAGCCGGTCGGCCGCGGGATCCAGCAGCCGGCCGAGGTTGCTGATCTGGTTCCAGCGCCGGGCGAGCTTGCCGTCCAGATAGTCGCTGATACCGCTCAGCATGAGAACGAGCAGAGCCCAACCGTCGCTGTTGGGGCCACCGAACTCCGGCCTGAGGATCAACCACAGGAAGAGGGGCACGCCGGCGAGGCGCGCCATGCTGAGGATGTTCGGGATGGTGAGGACCCGGTCCGTCTGAACGCGGGTCTCCTGGACCTCCACCCGGGGGCCTCCTGTGGGAAACGAGCCAACGATGCCCCCTGACCTTACCCGCAGCCCCGGCGCCCCAGCGCAGAGGGGGAGGCAGAAGCGAGAACGTCTTCCGGTGACTCTGCCGGAAAACAAAAAAGCTCCGGCTCTCGGGATAAATCCCGAGAGCCGGAGCTCTAAAATTTGTTCGGCGGCGTCCTACTCTCCCACAGGGTCCCCCCTGCAGTACCATCGGCGCTGTGAGGCTTAGCTTCCGGGTTCGGAATGTAACCGGGCGTTTCCCTCACGCTATGACCACCGAAACACTATGAAACTGTCAACCGGAGCCGAGGCCAATACGGCTACGACGGTTGTTCGTGGTTTCAGAACCAACACAGTGGACGCGAGCAACTGAGGACAAGCCCTCGGCCTATTAGTACCAGTCACCTCCACCCGTTACCGGGCTTCCAGATCTGGCCTATCAACC